>CAXXFT010000041.1:0-110371 GCA_963675125.2 uncultured Sedimentibacter sp. | reverse complement strand
TTTGAAATATTAATACCATAAGCTAATTCAGTGAGGATGTTAAGCTAAAAGCAGAGTAATTAGATGAAATAACTTTTAAGGGTCGGTTCATTCTGCGTAGCTACCTTTTTATAGCAATGTATGTTCTATAAAGATTTTTATTCCTATAATAATTAAAATAGAGCCACCAAAGACTTCAGCTTTTTGTTTAAACATTTGACCGAATCTCTTGCCTAGATATGAACCAGCAAGAGAACATATAAATGTGATGATTCCTATAGAAAGAGATGCATATAATATGTTTACTTGCATAACTGCAAAGCTAATTCCAACTGCTAGGGCATCTATGCTTGTAGCAATTGATTGCAAAAATAATGTTTTAAGAGTAAGGATTTTTGTTGTTGTTAGGCAAGCTTCAGGATATTTAAGTTCTTTTAATGCTTCAACAATCATTTTACCACCAATTATACTTAACAAAACAAGTGCAATCCAATGATCTAAGAAAGAAATCAAATCACTAAATGTTTGTCCTACCATATATCCAAGAACAGGCATGAATGCTTGAAAAAATCCAAAAGCAATGGCAGTGTATATAATTTGTTTTTTGTGAATATTTGTAAAGCACATTCCATTTGAAATTGAAACAGCACATGCATCCATTGATAGACCAATAGATGTAAGAAATAAAGTTATTGTTCCCATTAAATTACTCCAATACAAAAATTAAATTTATTAAATCATTCCATTTATCCTGTCCATAATAGCATAATCTTATGCCTTTATCAATAATTTTGTTATTAAGAAATAGGGGTTTGCAATATTATGAAAATAATGGTAATATGTTGTTGTGATCAATTCATATACAAATAAAAGAATAGTAAAGATTGAAAATTTTTATAGAGGTAAAGATCAATGATAAAAAAACTAGATACATCAAAAATAGATGAAATAATGAAAATTTGGCTTGAAGAGAATATTAACGCTCATGATTTTATTTTAGAAGATTATTGGGCGTCGAAATATGATTTTGTTAAAAATGCTTTACCAGAAGCAAATGTTTTTGTATATGAAGACAATGATGAAATAAAGGGTTTTATAGGTATTTTGGATAAATCATATATTGCTGGCTTATTTGTTTCAAATAAATATCATTTTAATGGAATAGGACGTAAATTGCTTGAAAAATGTAAACAAGAATGTCCTGTTCTAAAACTTGACGTTTATGCTAAAAATATAAAAGCGATAAACTTTTACAAGAAACATGGATTTAAAATAGAACAACAAAAACAAAACAATGAAACAAATGAAATTGAGTATTTAATGACATGGAGTTTATAACAAGTTTATAGTTTTGAGCAAAGTAAAAAATTATTAATACAAGGAGCCAATATGGATGCAATTGAAACAATATATAAAAGAAGAAGTATACGAAACTATTTGGATAAGAAAATAGATGAAGATACTATCATTACTTTATTGGAAGCTGCTTCAGCAGCACCAACAGCGGCAAATTGTCAGCCGTGGGAGTTTATAGTTATTGACGATAATGGTAAGCTTTCAATATTAAAAGATAAATTCAATTTTGCTAGGTATAATGCACCCGTTGCTATTGTTGTGTGTGGGAATATGGAACTAGCATTTAAAGGACCAGGTAAAGAAATGTGGGTTCAAGATTGTAGTGCAGCAATAGAGAATATTTTAATTGCTGCCACAAGTATTGGACTAGGTTCAGTTTGGATAGGTGTATATCCTATAGAGAGCAATGTAAAAATTGCAAAAAAGATACTTAATATTCCTGAGCATGTTATACCTCTTGGTATAGTATATGTTGGATATCCTGCGGAGCAAAAAGATGCAAGAACGAGATTAAATTTAAAAAGAGTATATTGGCAGGAATATGATACAAGTCGTAAGCATAGGACAAAAGATAAACCAGTTACAGGACATTATTAGAAATTAATAGAAAGACGACCTGGATACTTATTAATATATGAGTAAATTATGGTAAAAATATAATTTTTATGGTATATAATAGTGTTATAGCATTCGAAACTGCATAGTATGAAACTACTAAAAGGGAACTAGTTATTTTATTATTTATTAAGTTGAAGAAAATTGGAGGAATAGAAAATTGAAAGAAATAGATAAAAGAAATAAATTAGATGAACAACCATTTTCGTACAAGATTACAAAGGATAATAAAGTTTTTATATTTTGGCAAGGAAAACAGATAGTAATTCTAAAAGAAAAGGATAGTAAAAAGTTCTTATCACGTATAGAAAGCGCAGATCCAAAGGAAAAACAATTGATTATGGCAAAGGTTACTGGTAATTTTAAACATGGCAATGAAAAATAAAGATTTAAAAGATGTTTTGAAAAATTGTAGAAGTGGCTCTAATTTAACTTATATAATTAAGATGAAATAGTAGTAGAATGGTAGAATGTACAATTAATATATATGTATTTGAAAATAAGAAAAAGAAGTAGTGTCTATATAAAGAAATAATATTTGTTAAAACAATATAGTCTTTTGTATATTTTTTTTGTTGCATAACAAATACTATTCTGATATAATACACTAAAATAAGTTAATATGTATACAATGATTGGAAGTAGTAGGTTTTAGCATATTTAAAGAGAGCTGTCGGGTGGTGCGAGATGGTATTTGTGGAAATTGAACTCATCTAGGAGTATTTGAGGCGAATAAAGTAGTTTCAAACGGCATAGGTCGTTAACATAAAGAGTGAGGCGTGTAAATGCCTAATTTGGGTGGTACCGCGGAAAGCTTTCGCCCCATTATGGGAGAGGGCTTTTTTGTTTTGAAACAACTAAAATATTTAATGATATAAAAATTATTGGAGGAAAAATTTATGAAATCATACAATCCACAAGCTGTTGAAAAAAAATGGCAGGATATATGGGAAAAAAACGAAACATTTAAGGCACTTAGTAATAGTGATAAGAAGAAATTTTATGCATTAGTAGAATTTCCGTATCCTTCTGGTGTAGGATTACACGTTGGACATATTAGAGCATATACATCTCTTGAAGTAATTTCAAGAAAAAGAAGGTTGGAAGGATTTAACGTATTGTTTCCAATTGGTTGGGATGCATTTGGTTTGCCTACTGAGAATTATGCAATACAAACAGGAAAACACCCAAGAAAAGTAACAGATGATAATATTAAAGTATTTACATCTCAGTTAAAAGCTGCTGGATATTCTTTTGACTGGTCAAGAACTGTAGATACTACTGATCCTAATTATTTCAAGTGGACTCAGTGGATATTCTTACAAATGTTTAAACACGGTTTAGCATTTAAAGATAAATCATACGTTAATTTCTGTAATAAATGTAAGGTAGTACTTGCTAATGAAGAATCACAGGACGGAGTATGTGATAGGTGTGGAGACGAGGTAGTACAGCTTGAAAAAGATGTATGGTTCTTAAAAATAAGAGAATATGCTGATAAATTGTTAGATGGATTAGATGAAGTTGATTTCTTACCTAGAATCAGAACTGAACAAGAAAATTGGATAGGACGTTCATATGGTGCAGAAGTTGACTTTAAACTAAAAGATACTAGTGATTTCTTAAGAGTATTTACTACAAGACCTGATACACTTTATGGAGTTACATTCATGGTTATAGCACCAGAACATCCATATTTAGAAAAATATGCATCTCAAATTGAAAATTTAGAAGAAATAAAAGATTATCAAGTACAATCTAAAAAGAAAACTGAATTTGAGAGAGTTCAACTTGCAAAAGATAAAACAGGCGTTGAAATAAAAGGATTATCTGCGGTTAATCCTGTTTCTGGAGAAACTGTTCCTGTTTGGGTTGCTGATTATGTAATGATGGGTTATGGAACAGGAGCAATAATGGCAGTTCCAGCACATGACACAAGAGACTGGGAATTTGCTAAGAAATTTAATATTCCTATTATCGAAGTTATTGAAGGTGGAGATGTACAAAATGAAGCTTTTACTGATGTAAATGATGGTATAATGGTTAATTCTGGTTTCATAAATGGCATGAGAGTCAAAGAAGCTATTGATAAAATGATTGACTATTTACAAGAAAATAAAATTGGTGAAAGAAAAACAAATTATAAAATGAAGGACTGGGCATTTAACAGACAAAGATATTGGGGAGAGCCTATTCCAATAATCCACTGCAAAAAATGTGGAATGGTTCCTGTTCCTGAAGAAGATTTACCTGTTACTTTGCCAGTAGTTGATAATTATAAACCAACAGAAACCGGAGAATCACCACTAGCAAATATCCCAGAATGGGTTAATGTAAAATGTCCTGTATGTGGAGAGGAAGCAAAAAGAGAAACTGATACAATGCCACAATGGGCTGGTTCATCTTGGTATTTCTTAAGATACATGGATCCAAATAATCATGATGCAATTGCATCTAAGGAAAACTTTGATTATTGGGGACCAATTGATTGGTACAATGGCGGAATGGAACATGTTACTAGACACTTAATTTATTCTAGATTCTGGCATAGATTCCTTTACGATATAGGTGTGGTACCATTTAAAGAGCCATATGCGAAACGAACAGCACAAGGTTTAGTTCTTGGTGGAGATGGCGAAAAAATGTCTAAATCAAGAGGAAATGTTGTAAATCCTAACGATATTATAAATGAATTTGGAGCAGATACTTTAAGAACTTATACAATGTTTATAGGTGACTATGAAAAATATGCTATATGGTCAGATTCAAGCGTAAAAGGTTGTAAAAGATTTTTAGACAGGGTATGGAAGCTACAAGAATTTTTGATTGATGATATTGGCTATTCAAAGCAACATACTTCATTGATGCACAAAACAATTAAAAAGGTTAGCGAAGATTTTGAAGCTATGAAATATAATACTGCTATTGCAGCTATGATGAGTGCTGTTAATGATTTCTATAATGATAAATTTATTACTAGGGATGAATTAAAAGATTTTATAACATTGCTAAATCCAGTTGCACCGCATATAACTGAAGAAATATGGGAAATTCAAGGATTTGGTGGAATGCTTAATAAGGCAGAATGGCCAACCTGGGACGAAGAGAAAACTATTGACGATGTAATAGAACTTCCAGTTCAAATAAGTGGTAAAGTTAGAGGAAAAATTTCTGTTTCCAAAGATGCTGATGTGGAAGCTGCAAAGAAAGTAGCCATGGAAGATGAAAATATATATAAATATGTTGAAGGTAAAACTGTAGTTAAGGAAATTTATGTACCTGGAAAAATATTTAATATAGTTGTTAAATAATTTTGTTCATCTACTCAATATTTGGGAGGATTTATGAAGGCGATAGAAAAAATAAATTTTGAAACTAAAGATAAATTTTATAATTATCTGAATATGAAACTTACAGGATTAATATGTGAAGAGCAGGATTGGTTAGCAAATCTTTCTAATGCTTCTGCACTTCTGTGGCTGCTTTTAGAAAAAATTAATTGGGCAGGTTTTTATCTGTATAAAAATGATGAATTAGTTTTAGGACCTTTTCAAGGGAAACCAGCCTGCACACATATTGAAATAGGCAAGGGAGTTTGTGGAACATCAATTGCAACAAAATCTACTCAACTAGTAATGAATGTACATGATTTTCCAGGTCATATAGCATGTGACAGCGAATCTAATTCGGAAATAGTTGTGCCTATTATAAAAGGTAATAAAATTATAGGTGTTCTTGATATAGACAGTCCAATAATCAACAGATTCGACAATGAAGATAAAAAATATATAGAAAAATTTGTAGATTTATTGATTAAATATATAGATTTTCCTGATGAATTCATATAAATAATTTCGTTACAGAACATTTCATATTTAAATTCATATACTATTATCATAAAGAAATGGGGTGAATTTATGTATGATGCAAGATATCTGAATAACCAAAATCAGATATACGATTATAGTAGATTTTTAAATAGCCAGAGTATAGACAGAAATAGTAAATGTCGTTGTGTAAAATCTTATTTTAGAATTTTAAATGCTATATCTGGAGCACCTGCTTTAGATGTGTATGTAAATGAAATGCTTATAGCATCTAACTTGAAGCATGGAGATTTTTCTCGATATATGCAATTTATGCCTGGAAATTATATTGTAAGTGCAGTTCCTTCTGGAGGAAAAGAAGGTGCTATTTTTGAAACAAACATAACAATTGATAGAAATTTAGCTTATACTGGAGTGCTATCAGGCGAAATGTCAGACATACCTAATTTAAGTATTTATATGATACCCGAACATAAAGAACCTTACAATATGAATAATATGGCAGCTGTAAAAATAATTAATGCAGGCTCGGATTCTCCTCCGCTGGATTTAATTACAGATGATGGAACTATATTGTTTTCTGGAGTTAAATATGGAGATGCTACTGAAAATGTAGCATTGCCTACAGGAAGGTACATACTGCATTTAAAAGAAACAAATTCGGATAAAAATATATTAACAGTACCAACTATTGATTTCGTACCTAATATGTACTATACGTTATTTATTATTGGTAAATATGGTGAGTCACCTAGAATAATAATGTTGGTACCGGAAGATGGTCTGAATTATTTAGAGTTATGTTAAAAGTATAAAATATAAAATGGGCAGGCTTAATAAGTAAGCTTGTTCTTTTTTGTTGAAACAAATTTTGTTGCTTGTAATATATTTTATGGTATAATTAGTAATAGGTAAAATATTCAAAAAATCTTTGAGGTGTAAAATGAAAACTATAGGAATTATCGGAGGCATGGGGCCTCTTGCCACAGCCCACTTATTTGAAAGAATTGTATTAAATACAAAAGCACAAAAAGATCAAGATCATATACATGTATTGATTGACAGCAATACTAATATTCCAGATAGGACAAAAGCAATACTGAATGGTGTAGAAGATCCATTAAGAGAAATGGTTATTTCTGCAAAACATTTAGAATCTTGTGGTGCTGATTTTTTAATAATGCCATGTAACACTGCTCATTTTTTTATTGATAAAATATTATCTAATATTAATATTCCAATGGTAAATATGGTGGATGAAACAGTAAATTATACATATGATAAATATGGTAAAGACGTAGTTGTCGGTATGTTAGCTACAGATGGAACTATAAAATCTAAGATATACGAAAACTCTTTTTCAAAAAAAGGAATTAAGACTATTGTACCAAATAAGACACAAAAAAATGTTATGAGTTTTATATATGATGTAATTAAGAGTTCAAAGATTGAAGAAGGACCGAGACTTTTGCTAGAAGCAGCTGAAGAACTTAAAGAAATGGGTGCCACAGCTATTTTGTTAGGATGTACAGAATTATCATCGGCTGATTTTATTTATAAGTTTGAAGGAAATTACATTAATCCTATAGAAGTACTTGCCAATAAATCAATATTATTTGCAGGCGGACAAGTAAAATAAATAATATAATTTACAAAATAGTTTTTAAGTAATTTTATTAAATAACAATTGTAAAATACGAACTAATGCTATATAATTTATATAAAATGTACGTAATGAGGGGTAAAAGTTGAAAAAATACAAAAGAAATCAAAGAATTGGAGCATTGATGAAAATTTTCGCTGAAAAGCCGAATTATATTTTTTCATATAATTACTTTTGCGAAATATTTAATGCTGCTAAATCAACTATAAGTGAAGATATTTCAATAGTTAAAGAATTGGTTGAAGATATCGAATGTGGTAAAATAGAGACTATTGCAGGTGCATCGGGAGGAGCAGTATTTATACCTCTTTTAGGAAAAAAAGAGAAAGAAGATATATTAATCGGTCTTTGTGATTTATTTTCACAAAAAAATAGAATTGTTGCAGGAAGATTTATTTACATGACAGATTTATTTAATAATCCAAACGTTGTTTCTAATATAGCAAAAATAATATCATCAGAATTTAGTGGTGTAAAAATAGATTATGTGGTAACTGTTGAAACAAAAGGCATACCTGTAGCTATTTTAACTGCACAGAAGTTAAATGTACCTGTTGCTGTTATTAGGAGAAATAATAAAGTAACAGAGGGAGCTACTGTTAGTATAAATTATGTTTCTGGCTCATCAAATAATATTCAAACTATGTCTCTATCACGTAGATCTTTAAAAGAAAACTGTAAGGTCTTACTAGTGGATGACTTTATGAAGGGTGGAGGAACTGCAAAGGGTATGGCTGATATGATGAGGGAATTTAATGCACAGGTTGTAGGAACTGCAGTAGTTATTGAAACAATGGAGCCAGAAAAGAAACTTGTAGATAATTACTTATCGTTAATGGTGCTGAAAAAGTTCAATGATAAGGATGAAATTATTGAAATTGAGCCAAATTTAAAATTGTTAAAATAAATTCATAATTTTTTTGTAAAAAATGAAAATGTTTTTTTGCAATTATTTGGAAGATGTAGTATAATACATTTAATTGGACATAATTTTTTCGGGGGAAGGTGGTGACAACATGCAGATAACGGACGTAAGAGTTAGAAAAATAAACTCAGAAGGCAAGATGAAGGCAATCGTTTCGGTAACTTTTGAGGATTGTTTTGTAGTACATGATATAAAAATTATCGAAGGACAAAATGGTCTGTTCATAGCAATGCCTAGTAGAAAAATGCCGGATGGAGAATTCAAGGATATTGCTCACCCAATTAATTCTGATACAAGGAATCTTGTTGCAGAAGCAGTATTCAAGGCTTATGAAGAAAAACTTACAGAGGAAAGTGAATTAGAAGAACAAGCGGTGCCACTGTAACAAATAACTGTTGGTAAACATCAACAGTTTCAGGGTCTTATTTAAGACCCTATTTTTGTGCTTTGCATGTTTTATTTCTTGAAGAAGTTCATAATATGATGTATAATAACTGGTGATTATAATTATAAGGAGATATATTAAATGGATATTTCAATAATTTTGGCGGCTGGAGAAGGTACGAGAATGAAATCGGATATTCCAAAAACCTTACATAAAGTTTGTGGTAAAGAAATGATAAAATATGTAATAGAAGCTGCTGATAAATCAGGTATAGAAAAAAATGTTGTGATCTTAGGTCATGGCAAAGATAAGGTTAAAGAAAGCATAGATAATTATGGAGTTTATACAGTAGAACAACCTATTGGAGAAGGTCTTCCATATGGAACAGGATTTGCAGTAATGTCTGCTAACGGCCATATTAGTGATGAAGACACAGTTCTGATTCTCTGTGGGGATGGACCTTTGATAACAAAAGAGACATTAGAGGGTTTTATTCAGTTTCATAAGTATAAAGGATATGAAGCTTCAGTCTTAACAGCTATATTGGATAATCCTAAGGGTTATGGTAGAATAGTTAGAAAAGAAGATATGACTATATCGGGTATAGTTGAAGAAAAAGATGCTACGGATCAAATAAAAACTATAAAAGAAATAAATACTGGAATTTATTGTTTTAATGGTGGCATGTTAAAAATGGCATTAGAAAAAATAGATACAAACAATTCTCAAAATGAATACTATCTTACAGATACAATCAAGATTTTGAATAATGAACAATACAAAATTGGTGGATATATACTTGAAGATGAATCTGAGATAAAAGCAGTTAATGATAGAGTACAGCTATCAGAAGTAAATCGGATTATGCAACAGAGAATTAATAAAAGACATATGCTTTTAGGAGTTACATTCATTGATCCAGAACATACATATATTGAGGACAGTGTGGTAATTGGAAATGATACAGTTGTATATCCAGGTGTTATATTAGAAAGCGGTTCAATAATAGGTAATCATTGTATTATAGGACCTAATTCAAGAATAATAAATTCCATAATTAAAGATTATGTCAATATTGAGAACTCGAAAATTATAGAATCATATGTAGATGACAATACAACTGTTGGCCCTTTTGCTTATCTGAGACCTGGTACAAAACTTGGGAAAAATGTAAAAATAGGGGATTTTGTAGAAGTTAAAAAGTCCATAATAGGAGATAATTCAAAATCATCGCATTTGTCATACATAGGTGATGCTGAAGTGGGTAAGAATGTCAATATAGGATGCGGAGTTGTATTTGTAAATTATGATGGTAAAAACAAACATAAAACTATAGTAGGAGATGGTGCTTTCATAGGCAGTAATTCTAATCTGGTAGCTCCAGTTAACATAAATGATGGGGGCTATGTAGCTTGTGGTTCAACAATAACAAAAACTGTTGAAACAGGCGATTTAGCAATAGCAAGGTCTAGACAAGTAAATAAAAAAGGGTTAGGAAAAGATAGATTTTAATAAAGACAACAATTATTGGTAAAAGTTGAAAAGAGGTAAAAATTTAACATGTATATAATTGCAGGACTAGGAAATCCAGGAAAAGAGTATGCTGGTACAAGGCACAATGTTGGGTTTGATACAATTGACTATCTAGCACAAAAGTATAACGTAAATTTAAATAAATTGAAATTTAATTCCGTTTATGGTGATATTAATATAAACGGAGAAAAGGTTATGCTTGTTAAACCGGTTACTTATATGAATAGAAGTGGAATAGCAATAGCTGAAATAGTAAATTTTTATAAGATTCCAATCGAGAATCTTATAGTTGTATATGATGATATAGATATAGCTACAGGAACATTACGAATACGTCCTCATGGAAGTTCGGGAACACATAATGGGATGAAGTCAATTATATATCAGCTTCAGAGTGATAAATTCCCACGTGTGAGGATAGGAATTGGACGAAATCCTGATATGGACCTTGCAGATTATGTTCTTCAAAGGTTTAATAAAGAAGAAAGAGAAATAATTGATAATACAATTAAACTAGCTTCTGAAGCTGTTGAAGAAATAGTTTTAAAAAGTTTAGATAGTTCAATGCAAAAATTCAACATTAAAACAATAATCAAATAATACACTATTAGTGGATATAACTTTTTTGTTTATTAGGAAGTATAATTTTAGTTGAATTTTTTTGTTAAGAATAAATAGATTTGTATAACATAAAATATGGCTAGATATTAAGTATTAAGTAAAATAAATGTAGATGAGAAGTTAAATGTCTCAAATAAAGGTAAAAATGGATAAAATTTTATTTACGCAATTTCAAAAAACAGAAAAATTTAATGTTATTAAGGATAATATTAAAAAAAGAAAGACCCAGCTTGTTCAAGGTATTAATGAAGAAGGACTGGCTTATTTGGCATGTAATTTGGTAGATAGCACGGTTAGTAAAGTACTAATATTAACAAATAATGAATCGAAATCAAAAAAATATGAGGAAATGTTGAAATCATATACCAAAGATGCAGAAAGACTTCTCCCCAAGGAGTTTATTTTGTACAATGTTGATGCACTTAGTAAAGACATTGAACATAAGAGGACGAATACAATTGATAAAATTCTTTCGTCTAAAAAAATGATTATGACTGCATCTGTTAACTCTATTATAACAAGAGTAATGGCTAAAGATAGATTTAAGGAAAATATAATAGAATTAAAGTATGGAAAATGTTACGACCTAAATCAGTTAAAAAATAATTTAATAAAGTTAAAGTATGAAAGAGTAGATTCAGTTGAAGGAGTAGGACAGTTTTCTGTTAGAGGTGGGATTATTGATATTTATTCCCCGTCAGAAGTAAATCCATGTAGAATTGAATTTTTTGATGATGAAATAGATTCCATAAGAATAATTGATTTAAAAACGCAGAGGTCAATAAAAAATCAAAAATCTGTAAAAATCATACCATGTAGCGATTTAATATTTGAAAATGCTGAAATAAGTAAAATACTTGATGAAGTAGAAAAGGACTATGATAAAAGAATCAAAAAGGTTGCGGACTTGCCTAATTCTAAGGAGATAGGTAAAAAACTTAAGAATTTATTAAATAGTTATAAAGATAAGCTTCAAGAAGGACTGAATTTTGAAAATTCAGATTTATTAGTTCCATTTATAAAGGATTCTTTCGTAAGTGTATTAGATTATTTTGATGATGATTTTATTATATTAATAGATGAACCTGAACGAGTATTTGAAGAAATTAAAATTCAAAGTGAGAGTTTTGAAGTAAAATATAGTGAACTATTTGAAAAAGGAGAAATTTTTTCAAAGCAAAGCGATGTTTACTTTAATGCTAGTGAAATAAAAACAAAGATACTAGAAAAAAACTATATCTCAATTAATGGAAAATTAAATAAAACTATCGAAACTGATGAATCAGTTCAATTTTTATTTAAAGAAGCAGCATCTTACTATGGCAAGCTTGAGGATTTATCTCGTGATTTAAATAGATATAAGTATAAAGGCTATAAAGTTGCAATAGTTTTAAGTAGTAAAGAAGGATGTAATAAGCTTCATAATCTTTTAAATGATTATGAATGTAGCACAATTTTATCAAGTGGTACAGGTGAATCTATTGAGAGTGGGCAGGTAGCAATACTTCATGGTGAGTTAAAAAAGGGATTTGAGTACTATGATAATAAAATTCTTGTATTAACTGAAAATGAAATTTTTGGGTCTGTCAGTAAAAAGACTAAGAGAAAGAAAAAAACAAACGGTTCGAAAATTAGTATTTTTAGTGACTTAAAGGTAGGAGACTATGTAGTACATGAGCATCATGGTATAGGACAATATGTCGGTATAGAAAAAATTGATGTTCAAAACATTAAAAAAGATTATTTGTGTATAAAATACAAAGGTGAAGATAAACTTTACGTTCCAGTTGACCAGATGTCACTTATACAAAAATATATAGGTGCAGATTCAGAAAAACCTAAGCTTAATAAAATGGGAACTCAAGATTGGGTCAAGACAAAAGAACGTACAAAAGCTGCCATAGAAAATATGGCTAATGAGTTAGTAAAATTGTATGCAGAAAGAAAAGTAATAAAGGGATATCCGTTTTCACCAGATTCTGAGTGGCAAAAGGAGTTTGAATATAAATTTCCTTTTCAAGAAACAAACGACCAGCTTAGGTGTATCAAAGAAATTAAAAAGGATATGGAAAAATCTACATCTATGGATAGGTTGCTTTGTGGCGATGTTGGTTTTGGTAAAACCGAAGTTGCTATGAGAGCCGCTTTTAAAGCTATAATGGATTCAAAGCAAGTTGCTGTTCTTGTTCCAACAACAATATTAGCTCAACAACACTATACAAATATTGTTGAAAGGTTTAGAGGCTATCCAATAAAAATTGAAATGCTTAGTAGATTTAGAACACCCTATCAACAAGCTAAAATAATAAATGATTTAAATAAGGGATTAATCGATATAGTTATAGGAACTCATAAAATATTGTCGAAAGATTTAAAATTTAAAGATTTAGGGCTTTTAATAATTGATGAAGAACAAAGATTTGGAGTAAAACATAAAGAATCTATTAAGCAACTTAAAACAAATATAGATGTATTGACGTTATCAGCAACACCTATACCTAGAACATTGCATATGTCAATGATTGGTGTTAGAGATATGAGTATCATATCAGAACCACCAGGAGATAGACTTCCTATACAAACATATGTAATAGAGTATAATGAAGGCATAATAAAAGATGCAATAGAAAAGGAATTGTCTAGAGGCGGACAGGTATACTATGTTCATAATAAAGTAATCGACATAGAAAGTGCCGCATCAAAGCTACAAAAGCTATTACCAGATGCAAGAATAGCTGTTGGACATGGACAAATGGGTGAAAGGCATCTTGAAAATGTAATGCTTGATTTTGTAAAAAGAGAATATGACATACTTGTTTGTACCACTATAATAGAAACCGGTATGGATATCCCTAATGTAAATACCTTAATTATAGATAATGCAGATCATTTAGGATTATCACAATTATACCAATTAAGAGGTAGAATAGGTAGATCTAATAAAATATCATTTGCCTATCTAACATATGAAAGAGATAAAATGCTCTCAGAGGTAGCTGATAAAAGGCTAAAGGCTATAAGAGAATTTACTGATTTTGGGTCAGGATTTAAAATTGCAATGAGGGATTTAGAAATTAGGGGCTGTGGAAATATTCTTGGAGCAGAACAACATGGGCACATGCTTGCTATTGGATATGATTTGTATGTCAAGTTTTTAGATAGGGCTGTAAGAGAATTGCAAGGTTCAGGTAAATTAGAAGAAGAGATAGAAACAACTGTTGATTTAAGTGTAGATGGATATATACCATCAAATTATATAGAGAATGAAGAGCAAAAAATAGAAATATACAAAAAAATTGCTGCAACTTCTAGTAAAGAAGATATTTTTGATATAACTGAAGAAATTATTGATAGATTTGGAACACCTCCAAAGCAAGTAAATAATTTGCTTAAAATATCATATATAAAGTCCTTGTGTAAAAAATTAAATATTAAATCAATTACACAAATTGGAAATACAGTAAATATAGAATTAAACTTAAATAGTGATCTTAATTCAAGTTTAATAGGTTTTTTAATAGATAACTTTAAAGATAATATAAAATTTGATGTATCAAAAGAACCTATTATTAAATATCGCTTAGATTCTCCAGAGCAAATAAAAGTACTTGAGGATCTTGAAAATATATTTGAAAAATTGTACAATTATAAAGCAGAGTTGAGAAAACCTGCCAAGGAGGAAAAAAATGAAGAAATTTAAAAATGTAGTTAGTTTAACTTTGGTATTTTGTATTGCTTTAGCTGTAACAGCATGTTCAAAAAATGATGCTGGTAAATCAGATTTAATTAATCAAGAAGGTGTTTTAGCTGTGGTTAATGGAAAGGCTATTATGCAAAAAGATTTTGATGAGACATTAGCATCATATAAAAAAATGGTAGAAACTCAGTATGGTGAGGGTGCTTGGGATACTCCAATGGCAAATGGAAAAACTTTTGGTGATTATTATAAAGATGAAGCAATAATGGAAAATATGATATTAGAGCTGCTTCTAATAGATGCAGCTGAAAAAGATGGTTTTTCTATGTCAGATGAAGAGCTTAAAAAAGAATTAGATGTTTATAAAGGATATTTCAATACAGATGAAGAGTATAAAACTTTTTTAGAAACAAATGAAATGACAGAAGAGTACTTAACAGAAGCTATTAAGAAGGAATATATAATTAATCAATACTTACAAAAAAATATTGAAAATGCGGTTCCAACTGATGAAGAGTTGAAGAAAGTATATGAAGATACAAAAATGGGTCAACAGGTTAGAGCTAGTCACATATTAGTAAATACAGAAGATGAAGCTAAAGCTGTTAAAGATAGATTAAACAAAGGTGAAGCTTTTGAAGATGTTGCAAAAGAAGTGTCACTTGATGGAAGTAAAGATAACGGTGGGGATTTAGATTTCTTCTCATATGGAAGTATGGTTAAAGAATTCTCAGAAGCTGCATTTTCTATGAATGTTGGGGATGTAAGTGATCCAGTAAAATCACTATTTGGTTATCATATTATTAAAGTAACAGATAAGAAAACAGATGATACAGTGACATTTGATAATTCTAAAGATACTTTGACAGAAACGTATAAAACAAATAAATATAATGATTTAGTTGAAAACTTGAAAAACAATGCAATTATTGAAAAAAAATAAATAAATGTTAAATCTAGTAAAAAATTATTGCTATTCTTTAGTTATTAATATATAATATAAAATATGACAAAGTTTTACCAGATATATCCTAAAATATTTGGGGATAATATTCATTAAAGTGCAAATAATACTAACTATTAAAAGAAATGTCATATAAAGATAAAAATATTGTAATTGGAGGAACGATAATATGAAAGCAACGGGAATTGTCAGAAGAATTGATGATTTGGGCAGAGTAGTAATCCCTAAAGAAATAAGAAGAACCTTGAGAATAAGAGAAGGAGATCCTCTTGAAATATTTACTGATAGAGAGGGAGAAATTATACTTAAAAAATATTCTCCAATAGGAGAATTAACTGAGTTTGCGGGAGAATATGTTGAATCGCTTTTTGAAACAACTAGACATATAGCTATAATAACTGATAGAGATGGTGTGATTGCAGTTTCAGGTAGTTCTAAAAAAGATTATACCGAAAAAAGATTGAGTCCTGAACTTGAAAAAATAATTGAAAGCAGAGAAGTGTATTCTGCTACAGGTAATACAAAGCCAATTAGAATAACAGCTAATGAATTCAATCCTGACAACTATACAAGTCAAGTAATTGCTCCAATATTAGTACATGGTGACCCAATAGGTTCAGTAATGTTACTTTCGAAAGAAAAAAACGCTAAAATGAGTGAAATAGAAGAAAAACTGGTTAAAACTGCATGTATCTTTTTATCAAGACAAATGGAGAGCTAATTAGTTTTTGAATACTAGTTTAAATTAAAAAAATTAAAGTAATTAAGATGAATTCTATAACAAGGGTTCATCTTTTTTGTAAATTATTTTTTATGTTAAGTTTAAATAAATCTTAATGTGGTATAAAAAATATATTAGTAATAATATAAAATAAAGAAATGGGGTCGTTATATGAATATAAGATTTTTAGGTGCAGTAAAAGGTGTTACAGGTTCTTGTCATTTGATCCAGTTTAAAGACAAAAAAATATTGTTAGATTGCGGAATGTTTCAAGGAAAAGATGAAGATTTAAATGAAGAGGTGTTAGAAGTAAATCCTGGAGAAATCGATTATTTATTCTTGAGTCATAGTCACATTGATCATAGTGGTAGAATTCCGTTACTTGTTAAAAATGGATTTAAGGGCGAAATATATTGTTCAAAGCCTACATATGATTTATGCCAGATAATGTTAGTTGATAGCGCTCATATTCAAGAAACGGAAGCAGAATGGAAAAATAGAAAGTCAAAACGTTCTGGAAAAAAACTTGTAGAACCTATGTATACACAAAGTGATGCAATAGAGAGCTTAAAGTATTTTAAGCCAATATTTTATGAACAAGTTATAACTATTGGTGATGATTTGACAGTAAAAATCAATGATGCAGGTCATATATTAGGCTCTTCAATTATTGAGATGTGGTTTAAAGAAGATAATGAAACAATAAAACTTGTTTATTCAGGTGATTTAGGAATGGATGAAAAGCCATTGTTAAAAGACCCTACAATTATAGATAGTGCAGATTATGTAATAATAGAATCAACTTATGGAAATAGAATTCATGAAAATATGGAACAAAGAACAGAGGAACTAATTGAAGTTATTTTAAAGACTGTAAGAAGAGGTGGAAGTGTAATTATTCCATCGTTTGCAGTAGGTAGAACTCAGGAAATAATATATGAGTTAAATAAATATTACGATAAAAAAATGAGCGAAAATGGTGGAAAGGAAAATGAACTTAAAAAGATTCCTGTTTATATAGATAGTCCTCTTGCTACAAAGGCTACTGAAATATTCAAAGCAAATGCTTTAGTTTTTGACGAAGAAGCAAGAAATTATATTTTGGGTGGAGATAACCCATTAGAATTCGAAAATCTTCATTTTACTCAAAGTGCAGATGAATCAAGAGCTTTAAACTTTTCTGATGAACCTAAAATTATAATTTCAGCAAGTGGAATGTGTGATGCAGGTAGAATTAAACATCACCTGAAACACAATTTATGGAAAAAAGAATGTAGCATTGTTTTTGTTGGATACCAAGCTGAAGGTACTCTCGGAAGAAGAATTGTTGATGGAGAAAAGGATGTAAAAATTCTAGGTGAGGAAATACATATTAATGCAGAGATATGTAATGTTGAGGGATTTTCAGGTCATGCAGATAAACCAGCATTGATGAAATGGCTCAGAGGGTTTAAAGAAAAACCTAAAAATGTATTTATAGTTCATGGCGAATTAGAATCAAAAATAGATTTCGCAAAATCTGTAACAACTGAGCTTGGATTAAACTGTATTGTTCCAGAATACAATGTAATATATGATATTAAACCATTTGAACATGTAAATGAGATTAAGGTTAATGATTCTGATAAAACTACTAAGCTTGATGGATTGACATCTGAAGTAAAAAAAATTATTGAAAAGGCAAATGAAGAACAAATAAAGGAACTTACTAAGGATGTAGAAGAACTGCGAAGGTTATTTGAAAATGCGTTGAAATTAACTGAAGGTAATTTGAAAAAAGATATAAACTTAGATTCACTGAATAAAATTAATAATAATATTATAGAAATAGAGAATGAAATAATAAATCTCACCATGCTCAATGGTAAATAACAAATAAAAAATCGTTGGATATCCAGCGATTTTTTATTTGTAAATCTAATTAATTCTTGATGGTTACATTATATTCTTCTAGCCAAGTATTTATTTGGATAAAATATGCTATTAACTGAGGGCCTGTCATTAACTGTCCATACCATGGAACTTTAAAAGATTTTCCGCCAGTATCTACAATTTCTTTTATATTATTGCGTTCAATTAATTCAAATATTGGAGCATTTTTGTTATCTAAAATTTTTGTAGCTAAATTTTGAACTGCATTTGTATAATCAATATGATGAGTTTTGGGATACGGACTTTTTTTCCTTTCGATAATTTCCTCGGGCAAGATTCCTCTTAAAGCTTCTCTTAACAATCCTTTTTCTCGTCCTTTATAAAATTTATATTCATTCGGTATGTTAAAACAGTATTCTACTAGTCTATAATCAGCAAATGGAACCCTAACTTCTAAACTGTTCCACATACTCATCCTATCTTTTCTGTTAAGTAATGTCATCATAAACCATTTTATATTTAAATAAAAGAGTTCTCTCATCCTTGATTCTTCCTTTGATTCTCCTTTTAGCTTTGGAACTTGCTTAATTGTGTCACTATATCTTTGAGACACATATTCCTCTAAAGGTAAATTGTATAGGTTTTTACTTAGTATGTTTTTACGTTCTTTAGTTGATTTAGACCATGGAAATGTATTTGCATTGATATCTTCTGAACGAGTAAACCATGGATATCCTCCAAAAATTTCATCTGCACATTCACCTGAAAGTGCTACTGTTGAATTTTTCTTTATTTCCTTGCAAAATAATAATAGAGAGGAATCAATATCAGCCATTCCTGGTAAGTCATTTGCTCTTACAGCATCTGTTAATGATTCCGTTAATTTAAAATTATCAAGAATAACGGTATGATGATTACTACCGATATATTCTGACATCTTTTCTGCAAATACTTGATCAGATGTTGGTTGGAATAGATTTGACTTGAAATATTTGTCATTGTCTTTGTAGTCAATAGAGAAGGTGTCTAATTTTCCTCGCCCATGTTTATTGTAATAATTTGCTGATATTACAGAGATAGCACTTGAATCAAGACCACCTGATAAAAATGTACAAAGAGGAACATCGGACACTAATTGTCTTTCTACAGCATCTATTAGAAGATTTTTTGTAGTCTCTTTAGTCTGCTCAAAGCTCTCGTTATTTTGAATAGCTTCTAGTTTCCAATATTCAGTTATTTTACAAACTCCATCTTTGTATAATAAATGGTGAGCAGGTGGAATTTCATTTATATCATCGAATACTCCATTACCTAATGAACGGGCAGGACCTAGTCCTAATATTTCCATTATTCCTTCTTGACCTATAATTGGTTCTACTAATGGATGTGCTAGCAAAGCTTTAATTTGAGAAGCAAATAAAAAGTTATTGTTTTTAAAACTATAAAACAATGGTTTTACACCTAGGGGATCTCTTGCTAAAAACAATGACTTGTTAGTTTGGTCCCAAACACCAAACGCATGATATACCATTGATATGATGAACACAGTCGCTTCCCCATTCAATATATGAGTTTATTAAGACCTCAGTATCTGAATATGACTCGAATTTATATCCATTAAGCTTAAGCTTTTCTCTAACCTCATCCGTATTATATAATTCTCCATTATAAACAATTACATATTTTCTTTCTCCTTTATATCTAATCATAGGTTGTGCTCCGCCTTCGGGGTCCACGATTATTAATCTTCTGTGACCAAATAATACGTTATCTGATTTGTAGTAATCACTGTTATCTGGTCCCCTCCTTACGAGTTTATCTGTCATCTTTTCCATGATGCCAATATTGTCAGATATATTACTATTTGTATTTATCCATCCAACTATTCCACACACATTATAGCCTCCTTGCTTTACTATTTGAAAAGGTATAAATATTTTTCAAATATATTTATTTGCGATTTAATATTTTATGCAAATTTTTATATTATTGTTCCCCTATTTTTGATGATTAGTAAAAGTAGTTAAAAAATATAAATGAAAATATAAGGCTAATATAAGAATTTGAATAAAACGAACTATAAAAATAATACACAAACATAAAGTTCGGTATGAGGCGAACTATAAACTAATAATATATAAAAAACATAGAGAAAAATATTGACAAGCATTTTGTTATTTGATATCATAAACATAAATGAACTATTAAATTTTTAAAAGAAAGGAACCAATTATGAATTTTAATGTTAAAAGGGTGTTTGTAGAAAAAAAGAATGGATTTAATACAGAAGCTATTAATCTACTAAACAATTTTAAAGAAAATCTTAAGTTGGACCATTTGGAAAATATTAGAATTTTAAATAGATATGATGTATCACACATAACTGATGAAGATTATGAAAAAGCTTTATTAATTGTTTTTTCTGAGCCTAATCAAGATATTCTATATAAAGAAAAAATTAATATAGAAGAAAATAAAGTTTTTGCAGTTGAGTATTTACCAGGACAATATGATCAAAGAGCTGATTCAGCATCACAATGCATTCAAATTGTAACAGGTAAAGAAAAACCACCTGTTAAATATGCAAAAGTAATAATTCTTGAAGGTAATTTATCTAATTATGAATTTGAAAAAATAAAAAAATATTATATAAATCCGGTTGACTCTAGAGAGTCAAGTCTTGAAAAACCTTTAACACTAGAAGAAACTTATCCAGAACCATCCCAAGTAGAAATTGTTGATAATTTCATAAATAAAACATTTGAAGAGTTAGAAGATTATAAATCTTATATGGGTTTAGCTATGAGCACCGAAGACTTGTTGTTTTGTCAAGAATATTTTAAAGCAACTGAAAAAAGAAATCCTACAGTAACAGAAATTAAAGTTATAGATACTTACTGGTCTGATCATTGTAGACATACAACTTTTTCTACTGTTGTTGAAAATATTAATTTTGAAAAAGGAAATATTTCAGAAGAAATTGAAAATACGTACAATGAGTACCTAAATAGTAGGAGTTATTCGTATGGAGACAGAGAAAAAGATAAAGATATTTGTCTTATGGATATAGCTACAATTGCGGCAAAAGAATTGAGAAAAAAAGGAATGCTTGATGATTTAGAGATTTCCGATGAAATTAATGCATGTAGCATAGTTGTAGATGTAGAGATTGATAATAAGAACGAAAAATGGTTAGTAATGTTTAAAAATGAAACGCATAATCATCCTACGGAAATAGAACCATTTGGTGGAGCTGCGACCTGTTTAGGAGGAGCTATAAGAGACCCTCTTTCAGGACGTTCATATGTATATCAAGCTATGAGAGTTACCGGAAGTGGTGACCCAAGACAAAATATTGAAGATACATTAATAGGAAAACTTCCACAAAGAAAAATTTCTACAGAAGCAGCAGCTGGTTATAGTTCATATGGAAACCAAATTGGATTATCAACTGGTCATGTAGTTGAAATTTACCATCCTGACTATGTAGCAAAGAGAATGGAAATTGGAGCAGTTATAGCTGCAGCTCCTTTGGAAAATGTAAGAAGAGAAGCACCTATAAAAGATGATGTAATTATTCTAGTAGGTGGTAGAACTGGCAGAGATGGCTGCGGTGGTGCTACAGGGTCTTCTAAAGAGCATACAGAACAGTCTATATCAATATGTGGTTCAGAAGTTCAAAAGGGTAATGCCCCTACTGAAAGAAAAATACAGAGGTTGTTTAGAAACAAGGAAGTTAGTAAATTAATAAAAAAATGCAATGATTTTGGTGCTGGTGGTGTGTCTGTAGCTATTGGTGAATTAGCAGATGGGCTTAATATTAATTTAGATTTAGTACCAAAAAAATATGAAGGATTAGATGGTACAGAACTAGCAATTTCAGAGTCACAGGAAAGAATGGCTGTTGTAGTTAGTCCATGTGATGTAGAAAAATTTAATATGTATGCACATGAAGAAAATCTTGAATCAACAGTTGTAGCAGTAGTAACTGATGATAGAAGACTTAGGATGAACTGGAAGGGTGAAACAATATTAGATATAAGTAGAGATTTTTTAGATACAAATGGAATTAAACAAAAAATAAGTGCAACAATAATAGAACCTAAAAATATTGGATTAAATCAAAACTTAACAAGGAAATTTAAATCCAATAACTTAGAAGATATGTGGATAGAAAATCTCAAAGATTTAAACGTCGCATGTCAAAAAGGGTTGGTGGAGAGATTTGATTCTACAGTAGGTGCAGGAACAGTTTTGATGCCATTTGGAGGAAAAACCCAGTTGACACCATCAGAGGGAATGGTTGCTAAGATACCTGTTCAGAGCGGTATAACAAATACGTGCACAATAATGAGTCATGGATTAGACCCATATCTCTCAAAATTGAGTCCATATCATGGAGCCATGTATGCGGTTATACATTCTGTAGCTAAAGTAGTAGCTATGGGTGGAAATTATAAAAGAGTGAGATTAACTTTACAAGAGTATTTTGAAAAATTATATAAAGATCCTGAAAAATGGGGTAAACCACTTAGTGCTTTACTTGGAGCATTTAAAGTTCAGCATGAGCTTGAAATTCCAGCAATAGGGGGAAAGGACAGCATGTCTGGAACTTTCATGGATATTAATGTTCCTCCAACCCTTGTTAGCTTTGCAGTAGCAGTATCAGATATAAAAAATATTATTTCGCCTGAATTTAAAAAAATAAATAGCGATGTAGTATTAATAAAATTAAAAAAGAATTCTTTAGATATTCCTGACTTTGAAGATATGAAGAAGAAATATGATGCAATACATGAAGCTATAAAATCAGGCAATATATTAAGTGCTCATACTGTTGGATATGGTGGATTAGCAGGTTCTATAAGCAAAATGACATTTGGTAATGAAATTGGATTTAAAACACTTTATGAAAAAACAGAAAGTGGAGCAACGGGGTTGTTAATAGATTCTAATGGACTTTTTGCTTCTAACTATGGAGATATAATACTTGAAGTAAAAGATATAAATGAAATTAGTAATTTAGAGTTTATTCATATTGGAAAAACAACAGAGGAAAAAGAAATAGTTATAAATGGCTCATTTACTATAAAAATAGATGAAATGACTAAGTCTTGGATACAGCCATTAAATAATATATATCCTATTAAAAAAGATGCAGAAGGTCAAATTAAGCCGTACAGTTATAGTTTGGGAAATAAAATTAAATCTTCGTTAAAAATTGCAAAACCTAAGGTGTTCATACCAGTATTTCCTGGGACTAACTGTGAATTCGACACAAAACGAGCTTTTGAAAGAGCCGGGGCTGATACAGAATTATTTGTATTTAAAAATTTAAATCCAAGTGATGTTGAAGACTCAATAAAAGAAATGGATAAAATAATTAAAAAATCTCAAATTATTGCATTTCCTGGTGGATTTAGTGCTGGAGATGAACCAGAGGGTTCTGGTAAATTTATAGCTTCAGTATTTAGAAATGAAATACTAAAAGATGCAGTTATGGATTTGCTGAAAAACAGAGATGGCTTAATAATTGGAATTTGTAATGGGTTCCAAGCCTTAATAAAGTTAGGTCTTGTGCCATTTGGTGAAATAGTAGATATAAAAGAAGATTATCCAACTTTAACATATAACTACATTGCAAGGCACATATCAACATTTGCAAAGACTAAAGTTGTTTCAAATCTTTCACCTTGGCTAGATGGATGCAATTTAGAAGATGTACATTACATGCCATTGTCTCATGGTGAAGGAAGATTTGTTGCTAATGAATTTTGGATAAATAAGTTAAAAGAAAATGGTCAAATAGCAACTCAATATGTTGATGAAAGCAATAATCCAACATATGACGGTCTATATAATCCAAATGGTTCAATAGAGTCGGTTGAAGGTATTACTAGCCCAGATGGAAAGATTTTAGGTAAAATGGGCCATTCTGAAAGATTAGATAAAGATTTATATTTAAATCTACAAGGAAATAAAGACCAATATATATTTGAGTCAGGTGTTAAATATTTTAGATAATAAATTTTAATTAAATGGAGGAGGAAGTATGAAGATAGCAATTGTAATGGGAAGCGACTCAGACTTTCCAGTAGTTGAAAAGGGACTTAAGATTTTAAACGATTTTAAAGTTGAAGTTGATGTAAGGGTTATATCAGCTCACAGAACACCTTTTACAGCACTTGAATTTGCAAGAAATGCAGAAGAAAATGGATATGAGCTAATAATTGGTGCAGCAGGTAAGGCAGCACATTTACCAGGTGTGTTAGCAGGTTGTACACCACTTCCTGTAATAGGATTGCCAATAAAAGCATCAGAACTTGATGGAATGGATGCGTTGTTAGCCATAGTTCAAATGCCTCCAGGGGTTCCGGTTGCAACTGTTGCAATAAATAGTGCAGAAAATGCAGCCCTTTTAGCTGTTCAGATATTGTCTGTTAAATATCCTGAACTTAGAAATAAATTTAAAGAATACAAAGAACAAATGGCTCAAAAGGTTGTTGAAAAAGATAGAAAATTAAATGAAAAAATAAATAACAAATAAATTTAAATTTTGGAGGAAGCATAATGGAAAAATTAGAAATGTTATATGAAGGAAAAGCAAAAAAAGTTTATAAAACTAATAATGACAAACAATATATCGTAGATTACAAAGATGATGCTACTGCATTTAATGGAGTCAAAAAAGGAACTATAATAGGTAAAGGCGTAGTTAATAACAAAATGTCAGCAGCTTTATTTTCACTTCTTGAAGAAAATGGAATACCAACACATCAGATAGAGTTATTAAGTGATAGAGAATCTCTTGTAAAAGCAGTTACAATATTGCCACTTGAGGTTATAGTTAGAAATGTTTCAGCAGGTTCATTGGCTCAAAGGCTTGGCATTGAAGAGGGCATTCCTATGAAGGAAACTGTTCTTGAATTTAGTTATAAGAATGATGATTTAGGTGATCCAATGATAAATGATTATCATATATATGCTATGGAATTTGCTACTAGAGAACAACTAGATACAGTAAAAAAATATGCATTAAAAGTAAATGAAATTTTATCTAAGTTTTTCTTAGAGAAAAATATTAAGTTAATAGATTTTAAACTTGAATTTGGTTTATATGACGGACAAGTGATTTTAGCAGATGAAATATCACCAGATACATGTAGATTATGGGACGCAGAAACTAATAAAAAGCTTGATAAAGATAGATTCAGAAGAGATATGGGCGGAGTAGAAGAAGTGTATCAAGAAGTTCTAAATAGAATAAGTAAAAAATAGAAAGATAGGAGAAACCATGTACGGAAAATTACTAGATGACGACAAACTACATGAAGAATGTGGTGTTGTTGGGGTTTTTTCAGAAAGCCCAGAAATAACATCACAATTAATATATTATGGATTGTTTGCACTTCAGCATAGAGGACAAGAGAGTGCTGGTATTGCAATAAATACAGGCGGCAAAATTGAATATCATAAAAATATGGGACTTGTATCAGATGTATTAACTGATGATGTAATTGAAAGGTTATCAGGTGGAATTGCTATTGGACATGTTAGATATTCTACATGTGGAGATAGCCAGGTTGAAAATGCCCAGCCATTAGTGGTTAGGTACAAAAAGGGTTCTCTTGCTTTGGCTCACAATGGAAATTTAGTTAATGCAGATTCTATGCGAGAACTACTTGAAGATAGCGGGGTTATATTTCAAACTTCAACTGATACAGAAGTTGTAGCTAACATGCTTGCGAGAAACTTTAATGGAGATATATTAAAATCTATTAAAAATGTAATGGAAATTATTAAGGGTGCGTTTGCCTTTGTAATAATGACTGAAAAAGAGTTAATAGGTGTTAGAGATCATTTTGGTCTTAGACCTTTATGCTTAGGAAAAAGACCAGATGGATATATACTTGCCTCAGAAAGTTGTGCAATAAATGCTATGGGTGGGGAATTCATAAGAGATATCGAACCAGGAGAAATAGTAATAATTAATGAAGATGGAGTACAAAGTATAAAAAGTACAAAATATGCTCAAAAAAAATCATGTATATTTGAATATGTATATTTTGCTAGACCAGATAGTAATATTGATGGTATAAATGTTTATCAAGCGAGATTTAATGCAGGAAAAAATTTAGCTAAAGAAGCTCCTATAAAAGCAGATTTAGTATTTTCAGTACCTGATTCAGGGACGCCTGCCGCTATAGGCTATGCACAAGAATTAGGAATACCATTTGGTTTAGGGCTAATAAAAAACAGATATGCGAAAAGAACTTTTATAGAACCTAAACAAGAACTTAGAGAACAAGGTGTTAAAACAAAACTAAGTGTCCTCAAAGAAATTGTCAAAGATAAAGTAGTAGTAATGATTGATGATAGTATCGTAAGAGGTACTACAATTAGGCAGTTAGCGCAAATGGTTAGAGATGCAGGTGCTAAGGAAGTACATGTTAGAATTGCATCACCACCAGTAACTCATTCATGTTTCTTTGGTATTGATACGCCTTTTAGAAGTTATTTAATAGGGGCAACAAAAACTATTGATGAAATAAAGGAATTTATTAAGGCTGACAGTATTGCGTATCTTAGCCTAGACGGTTTGAAAGAAGCTACAAGTTCACAACACGGTTTTTGTTTGGCCTGTTTGAATGGAGATTATCCAATGGAAGTACCTAATTTTAAATAAGTAATAAAGCAAATAAGCAAAAGGAGCAAATTATGTCTGATAAATTAACATATAAGGATTCCGGAGTAGATATACATGCAGGATATGAAACAGTAAAATTAATAAAAAATTATGTAAAAAAAACTTATACTAAAGGTGTAGTATCTGATATAGGTGGTTTTGGTGGCTTGTTTGCCATAGATAAAAATGAATATGATGAACCTGTTTTAGTGTCAGGAACAGATGGAGTAGGAACAAAACTTATGATTGCTTTTAAGACAGATATTCATGATACAATAGGTGAAGATGCTGTTGCCATGTGTGTTAATGACGTAATATGTCAAGGCGCAAAACCTTTATTTTTCTTAGATTATATAGCTACAGGTAAATTAGACCCTAAAAAAGCATCGGATATTGTTAAAGGTGTTGCAAATGGATGCATCAAAGCAGGTGCGGCGCTAATAGGCGGTGAAACTGCTGAGATGCCAGGTCTTTATAGTGAAGGGGAATATGATATAGCAGGATTTTGTGTTGGTATAGTTGATAAAAAGAAAATAATTGATGGTAGCAGTATTGTGGAAGGGGATATTCTTATAGGAATACCATCTAGTGGAATTCATAGTAATGGTTATTCTTTAGTAAGAAAAGTCTTTTTTGAACATAAGAATTATGATGTTAATGAATATGTAGAAGAACTTGGTTCAACGTTAGGTGAAGCATTAATGGTACCAACTAGAATTTATCCAGAATTAATACTTGATCTTATTTCAAAATTCGAAATTAAAGGAATGTCAAATATTACTGGTGGTGGTTTCTATGAAAATATTCCTAGAATGTTTCCTGAAGGTATAACAGCAAATATAGATACCAAAGATATAAATGTGTTGCCAATATTCGAACTTATGCAAAAAGAAGGAAATATTGATGTTGACGAGATGTATTCAACGTTTAATATGGGAATTGGCATGGTTATGGCAGTTGGAGCTGATATTGCAGAAAAAGTGATATCTTACCTTAATGACAAAGGTGAGAAACCTGTTATTATAGGCAAAACTGAGAGAAGAGAAGGGGAGCTCAAAATATGCCACAAGTAAAAATTGGAGTTCTAGTATCTGGTTCTGGTTCGAATTTACAGTCTATAATAGATAACATTAAATTAGGCAATATTAATGGAAAAATTGAAGTGGTTATTTCAAACAAAAAGAATGCATATGGATTAGAACGGGCGAGACAGCATGGTATAGATGCTGTTTTTGTCCAACCAAAAGAATTTGAAAATATGGAACAATATGATAAGGCTTTAATCAAAGAGTTGAAAAGTCGCAATGTTGATTTAGTAGTTTTAGCTGGGTATTTGAAAATATTGACTTCAAAATTCATCGAGGAGTATAATAATAAAATAATTAACATACATCCATCATTGATACCATCATTTTGTGGAAAAGGACATTATGGAATCAAGGTACATGAAGCGGCAATAAACTATGGTGTTAAAATAAGTGGTGCAACAGTTCATTTTGTTGATGAAACTGCAGACACAGGACCAATTATACTTCAAGAAACAGTAAGAGTTGAGTATAGTGACAGTGCAGAATCATTGCAGAAAAAAATTCTAAAAATAGAACATAAAATTTTACCACTAGCAGTTAAATATTATTGCGATGGTAAAATAGAAATAATAGATAGAAAAGTTAAAATAAACATGGAGGAATAATAATGAGGGCTTTAATTAGTGTTTCTGATAAAACAGGAATAGTAGAGTTTGCACAAAAACTAGCAGGATTAGGAGTAGATATCATATCTACAGGTGGAACATCTAAAGTATTGAAAGATGCTGGTATAAAAGTAATAGGCATATCAGAAGTAACAGGTTTTCCTGAGTGCTTAGATGGTAGAGTTAAAACACTTCATCCAAACATTCATGCAGGTTTATTGGCAATACGTTCAAATGAAGAGCATATGAAACAGCTTAGTGATTTAAACATTGATACAATTGATATTGTTGTTGTTAATTTATATCCATTTAAACAAACCGTACTTAAAGAATCTGTTGATAGACAAACAGCTATAGAAAACATTGATATAGGTGGACCTACAATGCTTCGTTCCGCCGCTAAGAACTATCAAGATGTGGCAGTAGTAGTTGATCCAAAAGACTATGATAAGGTAATTGAAGAAATAGAGAACAGTAAAGAAGTATCATTAGATACTAAATTTTATTTATGCTCAAAGGTTTTTGAACATACTGCTCATTACGATTCACTCATTGCTTCATATATGAAAAAAGAAAGACAAGATTTCAATTTACCTGAAACATTTACTATGACTTTTGAAAAAGTTCAAGATATGAGATATGGTGAAAATCCACATCAAAAGGCTGCGTTTTATAAGGAAGTTATCAATAGTAAAGGACTTCTTACATCAGCTGAACAACTACATGGTAAAGAATTATCGTTTAATAATATAAATGATACAAATGGAGCTCTTGAATTATTAAAAGAATTTGATGAACCTACAGTAGTTGGATGCAAGCATTCAAATCCATGCGGAGTTGGTACGGCTGATAGTATTTATGATGCGTATATAAAAGCTTATTCAGCAGACCCTACTTCAATATTTGGAGGAATAGTAGTTGCAAATAGAGAAATAGATAAAAGAACGGCAGAAGAAATAAATAAAATATTTATTGAGATAGTAGTAGCTCCTTCGTATAGTGATGAAGCATTACAAATATTAAAATCTAAGAAAAATATAAGACTATTAAAAATAGAAAATATATTGACAAAACAAGATGAAAATTCATATGATCTTAAAAAAATTGCTGGTGGTATATTAATTCAAACAATTGATTCTAAGCTGTTACCAGATGATGGTCAATTAAAAACTGTTACAAAAAAACAGCCAACAGAAGCTGAAATGAAAGATTTAATAATGGCTTGGAAAATTGTTAAGCACACAAAATCTAATGCCATAACAATTGTTAAGAATGGACAATCAATTGGTATTGGACCTGGGCAAGTAAATCGTATCTGGGCATGTAAACAGGCAATAGAACATGCGATTGAATATTTGGGAACTGATAGTCTTAAAGGTGCATGCTTAGGGTCCGATGCATATTTCCCATTTCCAGATAGCGTAGAGGCTGCAGCAGAAGCTGGCATAACCGCTATAATACAGCCAGGCGGTTCAATGAATGATATAAAATCCATAGAAGCATGTGATAAACATAATATGTCGATGTTGATGACGGACATGAGGCACTTTAAACATTAAAATTCATAATAAGAGGAGCTAACAATGAAGATACTTGTTGTCGGAGGCGGTGCAAGAGAGCATACAATATGTTGGAAGCTTAATCAAAGTGAAAAAGTAACTAAATTATATTGTGCTCCTGGTAATGCTGGAATATCTCAAATAGCAGAATGTGTAAATATTAATGTAGAAGATATAGAAAAAATTACTTGTTTTTCAGTAGATAATAATATAGATATGGTAGTGGTTGGTCCCGAGGGTCCTTTAGTAGCTGGTCTAGTAGATATGCTTATGGAAAAAGGAATAAAGGCTTTTGGACCAAATAAAAAAGGCGCTAGGCTAGAAGGAAGTAAATCATACTCTAAAGATTTCATGAAAAAGTATAATATTCCAACAGCTAAATATGAAACATATGTAGACCTGCAAAAAGCTTTAGATGGTTTGCAAGGTTTCAATATTCCAGTCGTAGTTAAAGCAGATGGGCTGGCCGCTGGAAAAGGCGTTCTCATATGTCAAACTATAAATGAAGCAAAAGACGCTATAAATAGTATTATGAGGGATAAGCAATTTGGTGAAGCGGGTAATACTGTGGTAGTTGAAGAATTTTTAAATGGAACAGAAACTTCTTTGCTTTGTTTTGTAAATGGCAAGGATATAATACCTATGGAAAGTGCAAGAGATTATAAAAAAGCATATGATAATGATTTGGGTCTTAACACTGGCGGTATGGGTTGTTTTTCACCAAATCCAATTTATACAGAGTCTCTGAAAAAGTATATTAAAGAAAATATTCTTGATACAACACTCAATGGTTTTTTAGAAGAGAAGATGGACTTTAGAGGAGTTTTATTTATTGGGCTTATGATAACTGGTGATGAAGCAAAGGTTCTTGAATATAATACTAGATTTGGGGATCCTGAAACAGAGGTTGTTTTGCCTAGACTAGAGTCTGATTTGTGCTTGGTTATGGAAAAAACGATTGATGGAACTCTAACATCAAATGATTTACAATGGACAGAAATGCATAGCACTACAGTTGTGTTAGCTTCTGGCGGTTATCCGGATAAATATGAAAAAGGTAAGGAAATAACGGGACTTGATTTAGTTGACGATGACATTATAGTATTTCATGGTGGAACTAAATTATCAGACGGAAAAATCTTTACAGATGGTGGAAGAGCTTTAGCAGTAACCGCTATAGGAAATACAATAGAAGAAGCAAGAAATAAAGTTTATGAAAATATAAAAAAAATAAAGTTTGAGAAAATGGAATATAGGAAAGATATTGCAAAATTATAGGAATAATATAGAGGGTGGTACTCAAGTACCACCATTTTTTTACTTATTTACCTATTTTAATCATTATGGTTGAACTTCTGAATATATTTATATTATAAAAAGTAGGAGGGGACTATGGTTATACATGTTGTTAATTGGGGAGATATATTGTGGAAAATTGCAAAATATTATAATACTAGTGTAGATAGGATAGTAGAGGTTAATAATTTGCAAAATCCAGACAAATTATTAGTTGGGCAATCATTAATAATACCAACCGATGACACTATATATACAATAAGATATGGTGATGTACTGTGGGAAATTGCTAAAAAATATGGTGTATCTGTAGAAAATATAATGAAAACTAACAATATTACAAATCCAAATTTTTTATATCCTGGAACTAAAATAACAATACCACAAAAAGAAAAACCAATAATTGATGTAAATGGCTACATTTATATTTTAGGTAAAGATGCTATACCAATAGTTGAAGAAGTTGGAGATAATTTAACATATCTAAGTCCTTTTGCTTATCTAATAAAAGAAGATGGAGGATTACAAGGAATAGATGATATGGCTGCAATTAAAACAGCTATAGAAAAAAACGTTGTTCCAATGATGACAATTACTAATTTTAGTGTAACATCAAAAGGAGAAAATCTTGCACACGTGGTACTTAATAATCCTAGAATCATTCAAACACTTCAGACGAATTTAATAAATATTATGAATGAAAAAGGTTATAAAGGATTGAATATTGATTTTGAAAATGTTCTTCCTGCTGACAGAGAAGCATATAATAGGTTTTTGAATAGTACTGTTGATAGAATGCACAAGGAAGGATTTTTTGTTTCTACAGCATTAGCACCAAAAAAAAGTGCAAATCAAGTAGGTCTTCTCTACGAGGCTCACGACTATGCAGCGCATGGCAAATTTGCTGATTTTGTCATATTGATGACATATGAATGGGGTTGGAGGGGAGGTCCACCAAGGGCTATATCTCCTATAAATGAAATGGAGAAGGTACTAGAGTATGCTTTAACAGTTATTCCTAGAGACAAAATTTTGTTGGGTTTTCAAATTTATGCAAGAGATTGGACACTTCCACTTGTCGGAGAGCGTGATGCTGAAACATTTAGTGTTCAAGAGGCAATTGACAGAGCATATAAATATAAAGCTACAATACAATATGATGTTATAAGCCAGTCGCCATTTTATCAATATACTGACGAAAATGGAGTTGCTCATGAGGTATGGTTTGAAGATGCAAGAAGTGCACAAGCGAAATTTGATTTAGTTAAAGATTATGATTTGAGAGGGTTGAGCTATTGGGTTTTAGGATATCCATTTCAGCAAAACTGGGAATTGCTAGAGGATAATTTTATTGTCAGAAAAAGATAGGTTTTATTGATTTTATAGAATTACAATAGTATAATAATATTGTTACAAGTACATATTTGATAAAAAAGTAGTAAGGGAGTAGTGGCAATGATGTTTTTTTATGATACAGCAATTGGAAAAATAGGAATTTCAGAAAACGGAAAGGCAGTTACAAATATATATTTTAAGGATGAATGTCTTGGAAATGAAGAACAATTAGTTGAAACACCGATTATAAAAAAAGCGTTTAAACAAATTAATGAGTATCTCGATGGAAAAAGAAAAACATTTGACTTTCCAATTGAGATAATTGGAACTGAATTTCAAAAAAGTGTTTGGAAAGCATTGCAAGAAATCCCATATGGAGAAACTAAAACATATAAAGAAATAGCTATTGCAATAGGCAATGAAAAAGCATGTCGTGCAGTTGGAATGGCAAATAACAAAAATCCACTTCCCATTGTAGTTCCATGTCATAGAGTAATTGGCACAAATGGAAAGTTAGTTGGATATGCAGGTGGACTAAACATTAAGGAAAATCTTATACAAATAGAAAATCAATTTAAATAATATTAGAAATAGGAGAGACTTTTAATTCTCTCCTATTTCTTTTAGGTTATAAAGCTGCCTTGTATATATTTAATACATCTTCTTTAGAAAGAGGACAATAAGCATTTGATAGTTTTGCGGATGACTTTGTTGCCATAATATCAAATTTTTCCTCATTAATTCCAACTTCTCTTAAAGTTGTTGGAATACCTAATCTTATAAAATATTCTCTTGTTTTTTCAATTGCCTTGTTAGCAATTTCGTATTTATCTAATGTGGAATCTATTCCCCATACATTTGTTCCGAATTCGACAAATTTATCTAGATGTTCATCATTTAATACTCGCTTCATCCAATGAGGTGTAACAATAGCCAATCCTACCCCGTGAGTTATATCATAGTAAGCACTTAATTCATGTTCTATAGCATGGCAGCTCCACGCACCCGGTTTTCCTAAAGCTAAGAATCCATTAATAGCCCAGCTTGATGTCCACATTAAATTAGCTCTAGCCTCATAATCATCTGGTTTTTCTATAGCTTTAACACCAAATTCAATACATGTTTTTAATAATCCTTCTGCCATTCTATCTTGCATGTATCCTTTTGAATTAGAAAAATAAGCTTCAATAATATGACTCATAATATCTGCTGTACCTGCTGCAGTTTGATATTTTGAAACAGTATATGTATACTCAGGATCTAAAATTGATGCGACTGGTCTCATATTTATATTTCCTACACCAATTTTATCATTTGTGTCCATGTTAGATATTACAGCTAACATATCCATTTCAGAACCAGTTGCTGCTAAAGTCAGAATACTTACAACTGGTAATACTTCTTTGATTTTTTTAGGATCTACTACTAAATCCCAAGGGTCTCCTTCATAGGCTACACCAGCAGCGATGACTTTTCCACAATCTATAGTGCTTCCTCCACCAACTGATAAAACAATATCTGCATTAAACTGCCTGCAAAGTTCGATTCCATTTTTTACAGAAGTAAGTTTTGGATTAGGTTCTATACCTGATAGCTCAATATAAGGGATGTCATTTTCATTAAACATAGCTGTTATAGTATCATATAATCCTATTTTTTTAATGCTTCCACCACCATATGCAAGTAATACTCTATTGCCATATTTTTTTATAATACTAACTAAATTTTTAATTTGACCTTTACCAAAATATATTTCGGTAGGTATAGAATAAACGAAATTTTCCATAATTATATTCTCCTATTTTGTTATTTGTATTTTAAAATATCTTGTAGGTAGTATATATTATTTAATTTTAAATTTCAAGTCTCATATATTAGATTATATTTAAAGAAAAATTCTTTTAATCACTTTTGTTGACAAGGATATAAGTATAATATATAATTCGAAACATATTGGTGAATTTAATTTTTATATAAAATATGAATAAAGTTAGCTAGGTAGGTTGTACTAGAATTTTTATTTAGTATAATTTTATAATAATTTAACTGGAGGATAAAATGCTTATTAAATTAACGGATAGAGTTTATTATATGCCACATAATGAAGAAACTGATAGACCAATTTTAGGATATATTAAGGGAGATAATTATTCCCTAATGGTTGATGCAGGAAACTCAAAAAAACATGTTGGCCTCTTCTTAGATGAACTTACGAAATTGGGGTTGCCACATCCTATATATGTCGTATTAACACATTCACATTGGGATCATACATATGGATTGTGTGGATTAAATGCTGTATCAATAGCATGTCATGAAACAAATAATCATTTGAAAAAGATGAGTAATTGGGAATGGACAGATGAGGCAATGCAAGATAGATTAATTAGTGGAGAAGACATAGAATTTTGTGATACCATGATTAAAAAAGAATATGAAGACAGAGGAGAAATCCATGTTAAAACTGCTGATATAGTATTCGAAAGAGGACTTTCCATATATTTAGGAAACATTAGCTGTGAACTTAGAAAGATAGAAAGTTCACATGCAGACGATTGTGTTGTAGCTTATATACCACAGGAAAAAATTATTTTTATAGGGGATATTATATGTGAGGACTTACATCACGGGGAGCCTGTTTATTATAGAGATAAGCTTACAAGCTTGATAGAAAATATGAAAGCCATAGATTTTGAAATAGCATTATTTGGACATTTGAAACCATTAACAAAACAAGAAATAATTGCTATGCTTGAAGATGAATCAAACTCAGTTATTTAAATATAATAATGGGGGAAGTATAATATTATACTTCCTCCATTGTTTTATATATTCATAGTTTGGCTTTTAAGTTTTTTTCTTCGTAAATTGAAAAGCGGAACTAGATATAAAAATACTGCATATGGAATACTTTTTATTCCAACTGATAGTGTTGCCATGGGTACAGCTATAGCTATATTCCATGGAATTAGTTCTGAAATTAAAACTACAGTATTTTCTAAATCAATTGCTAATTCACTATTTGATGAATTGTTATTTTTATAAATTTTATTCATTAGTTGGTGTGAAAGCATAATAGATAAAGTTTGATTACAGCTAAATATACTTGTTAAGATACTTGTTAAAGCCATTGTAGGAAATAGTTTAATTTTTTTACTTAATTTTTCTAATAAATTTTGTATTCCATTTAGCATTCCAGTTCCTTCGAATATTCCAGAATAAGTAGAAGCAATCAAAACTATAAAAGAAACTCCTAACATGGATGTCATTCCACCACCAGAAATTATATCTGCAAGGTTTCCAGCGGAGTTTAATTTATATCCCATAAACATAAATCTCAATACGTTAACAACCTCTATATGTTGAACAAAAATACAAATTATAATACCAGAAATTATACTGAGAAACATGGAAATTTTTACATCAACTTTAAAAATTGCAAGTGATAAAATAATTATAGCAGGTATTATTACTACAGGATTTAAATTAAAGTGCTGTTCAATTTCATTTAAAAGTGATGTGTTAGCAACATCTAAGGGGTTGTCTTTTGATAATAATATGTAAATCAATATAGTGAAAATAGATGGTATAAGTGCTGTAGCAAACATATTTTTTATATTATTGTATAGATTTGTTTCAGTTATAGTTGCAACGAGATTTGCACTAGAGGAAGTAGGAGCACAGCGATCTCCAAAAAAAGCACCTGAAAAAATTGCACCAGCGGTTATATTTAAATCAACATTTCCACTCTTTGCTAGAACAATTAATACAACACCAATTGTTCCAACTGTTCCAAAACTTGTTCCTAAAGTAAAAGATACCATGCATGATAATATAAATGCAAACAATATAAAATATTGAGGTATAATCACTTTAGTTCCATAATATACGAAAAATGGTATTGTACCACAAGCCCTCCAAATTCCAGTAATTAATCCTATTAATAATAAAATAGAAATTACAATGAGTGATTTAATCGTTCCGGTTGACATCATCTTAAATATTTGCTTTAATTTAAAACCTCTATGTAGCGCTGTAAAAATGAAACAAAGTAGTCCAATTAACAAGGGAATAGTTGTAGGTATTCTTTTTAAAACACTAAAAATCAATGAAAGAGTGAAAATAGTTATTGCTAACAAAAAGTCCATGACAATGCTCCTTGAGTTATGATAGTGATATTATATAACTGAATATCGCAAAATACAACTCTTTTCAAAAAAGTATCGTGTGTTATTTAAAAGATTCATATAAGAATTTACCTCATTGACAAAATGAATAAATTGATTTAGAATTTGAAATGTGTTATTCTCCGAGCTAAAATTTCTAAGGTGTATGCTATGAATATTAGCCGTTAGGGTTTAGTTGGAAACAACTGAGCCTCCCAGTGGAAAGGAGATTGCTAAATTGGCATGTCTCTTTTCGTATATTAATGTATTGAAAGGAGTTTTTTTATGAAAAAAACAAAATGTTTTCAAGCGAAGAGCTTGTTTGTAGTTCTTTTAGCAATAATGATGTTGCTATCTCTTGTTGCATGTCAATCAGAAAAACCTGCACCATCGGAAAAACCTTCTGAGCAGCCAACAAAAGAGCCAGTTGCGGAGGAACGGTCTATAATTTTAGCAACAACTACAAGTACTCAGGATTCGGGTCTTTTAGATTTTTTATTACCTGAATTTAAAAATGATACAGGAATTACTGTAAATGTTGTTGCCAAAGGTACAGGAGCAGCGCTAGAACTTGGTAGAAATGGTGATGCTGATGGATTATTAGTACATGCAAAAGCTCAAGAAGAGAAATTTGTAGAAGAAGGCTATGGAGTAGAACGATTTGATGTAATGTACAATGATTTTGTAATCGTAGGCCCAGAAGCAGATCCAGCAGGTTTAAAAACAGATGCAGCTAACGATCCAATAAAGGCTTTCTCTTTATTATCTGAAAATAATGCTACCTTTATATCTAGAGGAGATGATTCAGGTACACATACTAAGGAAAAATCATATTGGGAAAAAGCTAGTATAGCGCCAGATGGAGACTGGTACGTTTCAGCAGGAAGTGGAATGGGAGCCGTTTTACAGATGGCCAGTGAAAAACAAGGATATACATTAACAGATAGAGCAACATATCTTTCTATGAAGGATACTCTTGACCTAGTTATAGTAACAGAAAAAAATGATTTAATGTATAACCAATATGGTGTAATTTTGGTTAATCCAGATAAATATCCTATAAAAAAGGCTGAAATGCAAGAGTTTATTGATTGGATATTATCTGATAAAGGACAAGAATTAATATCTAAATTTGGTGTTGAAAAATATGGTCAACCATTATTTATCCCAAATGCAAAATAATAGTTAAAAAGTAAAAGGTGAGCTATGTTTGATTTTATTATAAGTTTTTTCCATTTATATAACGATATTTTTGAAGTCATAACAATGTCTTTGATTGTATCTTTATCCTCAACCTTAATTTCATCTATATTGGGTTTGTCGTTAGGGATAATAGTATCGATAAATGAATTTAGAATAAAAAAATATATCATGAGAGTTACGAATACTCTCATGAGCTTGCCGCCTGTTTTAATTGGACTCTTAGTTTATATTTTTCTGTCTCGTAAAGGTTTATTTGGACAATTTGGATTATTGTTTTCGCCAATGGCAATGATAATTGCTCAGTCTATGTTGGTTTTCCCAATTATTTTTGGTCTCACTATATCATCTATAACTGAAAAAGCGATAGAGGTAGAGAAAACTTGTTTTTCTCTTGGGGCAGGTAGATTTGATACATTTTATACTATAATTAAAGAATGTAAGTTTCAACTTTTATCTGTTATAACTGCTGGATTTGGCAGAGCAATTTCTGAAGTTGGAGCCGTTATGATGGTTGGTGGTAATATAAAAGGGTATACTAGAGTTATGACAACTTATATTGCATTAGAAACAGGTAAGGGGAATTTTAATGAAGCTATAATCATTGGTTTTGTTTTATTGCTAATATCATTTACTGTAAATTCAGTTCTTTATAAATTACAGGGGAGGGATTAGCTATGAATTTGAAATTAGAAAATGTATATAAAGAATATACTGGAGTGCGTGTTTTAGATATAGATAATTTAGAATTTGCAGAAGGTAAAATATATGTTATACTTGGTTCAAATGGAAGTGGTAAGAGTACATTGATTAATTGCATAGCAGGGCTTAATTCAATAAGTGGAGGAAGCATTCTATATAACAAAGAGTTGATGAATAATAAAATAAGAAACAACATTTCAATAATGGTGCAAAAACCATATCTTTTTGATGACACTTCATTAAATAATGTCGTTAGCGGTTTGAAATATAGAAAATTTAATACAAATAAAATTTGTAAAAGACTGGAAAAGTATTTGTCTTTTTTTGATATAAGTGAATTGAAAAATAAAAAATCGAAATGGCTTTCTGGTGGAGAGAGGGCAAAAATTGCTTTGCTTAGAACTGCTATTTTAGAAACAGAATTAACATTCTTAGATGAGCCCACGGCTAGTATGGATATTGAAAGTACTATAAAAGCAGAAGTGCTGATAAAAAGCATGTCTGATGAAAAAAGAACTGTAGTTATTATTACCCATGATATATATCAAGCTGGTAGGATTGCAGATTATGTACTTTTTATGGATAAAGGAAAAGTACTTGAAATGGGTTTGAAAGATAAAGTCTTAAAAAATCCAGAAAATAATTTAGTTAAGCAATTTATGAATATGAAAATTTAAGTATATATTAATTAGTTAAAGATAAACTAATATGTATTCTTTGTAAATAAATAACTTAAAACAGAGGAGAGTGAGCAAATGATTAGAACAGGAATATTAACCATTAGTGACAAGGGATCTAGAGGAGAAAGAGAAGATGGAACAGGTCCTGCAATAAAAAAGGCACTAAATGAAAAAGAATATGTAGTTGAATATTATAGAGTTGTACCGGATGAGATAGATATAATTATTAAAGAATTAATTTATATGTGTGATGAACTTAAGCTTGAACTAGTACTTACAAATGGTGGAACTGGATTTTCTAAAAGAGACATAACACCTGAAGCAACACTTAAGGTTATAAAAAAACAAGCACCTGGAATTTGTGAGGCAATGAGACAGAAATCTCTTGCAATAACTCCTAAAGCAATGCTTTCAAGGGCAATAGCAGGGATAAGAGATGGATCATTAATAATAAATCTTCCAGGAAGTCCGAAAGCGGCAGTTGAAAACTTAGAATTTGTGTTGCCAGCATTGCCACATGGTATAGAAATACTAAATGGCACTGGAGGAGAATGCGCTAGATAAGAAAGGAGTTCACTGTTATGGACTTATTTAATGTTTTAAGTATAAATGAAACAAGAAAATTAATAAGTGATAATTTTCACAACAAAATGGAAGTTGAAACAGTAAATATTTTAGAATGTACAGGAAGAATTGTATACAATGATATTAAATCAAAAGAAAATATCCCAGATTTTAGAAGGTCGACTGTTGATGGTTATGCAGTATATTCTAGAGATGTTTTTGGGGCAAGCGAAGCTATACCATCAATACTTGATTACAAGGGAGAAGTTTTGATGGGGCAAAAAATTCAAGAAGAAATTAGCTTTCCGGGTGAATGCTTTTATGTTCCAACTGGTGGGATGTTACCTAAAGGTGCGGATTCTGTAATTATGATTGAATACACTGATAAACTTGACGATAATACAATCCTTGCATCGAAAACATCTGCTCCATTAGATAATGTAATAGATATTGGGGAAGATATAAAATATGATGAAGTTGTTATTAAGAAAGGAACAAAACTTCGTGCCTATGAGATAGGTGTCCTTGCTAGTCTTGGATACAGTTCTATAGAGGTTTATAAAAAACCTGTAGTTGGTATTATATCTACAGGTGATGAAATTGTTGATTGTGATGATGAGAAAAAGCCAGGACAAATAAGAGATATAAATACATATTTGCTTTATTCATTAGTAATTGAAAGTGGATGTATTCCAATTAAGCTCGGCTTAATTAAAGATGATTATGACATGCTTAAAAATACTATTAAAGATGCTTTACCAAAGTGTGATATAGTTTTAATGTCAGGTGGAAGTTCAGTTGGGAAAAAAGACCATACTGTAGATGTAATAAATTCTTTGGGAGAAGTACTTGTGCATGGTATCTCTGTAAAGCCTGGTAAGCCAACGATAATTGGTAAAGCTGAAAATAAAATAGTATTTGGACTTCCTGGTCATCCTTTAGCTTGTGCTGTAATTTTCAAGTCAATTGTAAAAAACTATATAGATAAAATTATGGAATACAATGATATTTCATACCCTATTGACAGTAAGTTTGGTATAAATTATCACAAGGCAAAAGGTCGTGAAGAATATTTACCAGTAACTTTGCACAATATTAATGAAGAAATAATTGCTAGACCTGTTTTTGGGAAATCAGGATTAATAACTGGCTTTTCTAAAGCATGGGGATATGTTCGGATAGATAGGAATGAGGAAGGATTAAGAGAAGGTCAAAAAGTTAGTGTTAACAAATTTTAAGAGGTGATTTTGTGCAAAATGTATATTTATCAAACTATGAACTAAGCGAAGCAACAGAAATATATTTAAAAAAAATAGATTTAAATTTAAAAAAAGAAAAAATTAATACTTGGGATGCAAATGGTAGGGTAACTTGTAATCCTATGTTTTCAATTATTTCATCACCGCATTATAATTCTTCAGCAATGGATGGTATCGCAGTAAAAAGTGAAAAAACATTCACAGCTTCCGACAGAAATCATTTAGTTTTAGAGGAAAATGTTGATTACATAGTAGTTGATACTGGAGATCCTATACCAAAAGAATATGATTGTGTAATTATGATTGAAGATTTAATAAAAGTAGATGAAAAGCATTTTGAGATTTATCAAAGTGCTACTCCTTGGCAAAATATTAGACCATTGGGTGAGGACATAGTTGAAAATCAACTTATAATACCTTCTAATCATAAAATCAGATCGGTTGATATAGGTGCGTTAATAGCAGGTGGTATAAATTCTTTAGAAGTATACAAAAAACCTACAATTGGAATAATTCCAACTGGTACTGAGCTAGTTGAACCTGGTACATCTCTTAAAGTAGGAGATATAATAGATTTTAATTCTAGAGTCTTTTGTTCGCAAGTAAGTGATTGGGGAGGTATTGCAAAAAGGTATAATATAGTTAAAGATAATTATAATGATATAAAAAACGCTGTTATAAAAGCATCTAACGAATGTGATATGGTTCTTATAAATGCAGGATCATCAGCTGGAAGAGAAGATTTTACTTCAGAAGTTATAAGTGAAGTTGGAGAATTAATAATTCATGGAGTAGCAATAAAACCAGGAAAACCAGTAATGATGGGTAAAGTAAATAATAGGCCAATCATTGGGATTCCTGGATTTCCCGTTTCAGCTTATTTTGTAATGGAAAAAATAGCGAAACAAATAGTAGAAGGATTGCAAGGAATTGAAAGTAAGGAAGATAAAGTTGTTGATGCAACACTTACTAAAAGAGCTATGTCATCTCTTAAATATTTAGAGTTTGTTAGAGTGAAACTTGGTTACATAGATAATAAATATATTGCAACACCACTTGCAAGAGGTGCAGGAGCAACAATGTCATTGGTAAAGGCTGATGGAGTTCTTGAAATTGATCAAGATGTAGAAGGTATAGAATCAGGTTCGATAGTAAATGTTAAGCTGTTAAATTCTGAGGAGAATATTAAAAATACTCTTGTATGCATAGGTAGCCACGATCCAATAATTGATATTGCATCTGATCTCATGCATCAAAAAAATAAAAAGTATTTTCTTTCATCTGCTAATGTTGGAAGCATGGGAGGTATTATGTCTCTAAAAAATGGAGAAACCCATATAGCACCAATACATTTGCTTAACATGGAAACAGGTGAATATAATAAATCTTATATCGAAAAATATGTTCCCAACAAAAAAATATGCCTTGTAAAATGTGTTAAAAGAATACAGGGTTTTATGGTTAAAAGAGGAAACCCTTTGAATATAAAAGATTTTGAAGATTTATCTAGAAAAGGAATAAATTTTGTAAATAGACAAAGAGGTTCTGGAACGAGGTTGCTTTTAGATTATAATCTCAAAAAACTAAATATTTCGCCAGAAAAGATATCAGGATATTTTAGAGAAGAATACACTCATCTAGCTGTGGCAGCTGCAGTTTCAGCTGGCGATGCAGATGTTGGACTCGGAGTATATTCTGCAGCTACTATGATGCATCTTGATTTTATACCAGTTTGTAATGAAGAATATGACATAGCAATACCGGAAGAATACCTAGAAATGGATATTGTAAAAGAATTTATTGAGACAATAAAATCAAAAGCTTTTAAAGAAAAACTTGAAAAACTCGGTGGATATGATTATACTGATACAGGAGAGATAATATACCAATTAGGAGTTGAAAAGGATGCTTGACAAAACAGGAAGAAAAATAGATTATCTTAGAGTTTCTCTAACAGATAGATGTAATTTAAGATGTATTTATTGTATGCCTGAAGAAGGAATACCAAAGAAAACACATGATGACATAGTTCGTTTCGAAAATCTAGAAAAAGTGATTAGTGCATTTGCAACTCTTGGTATAAAAAAGGTTAGGTTTACAGGTGGAGAACCATTGATTTTAAATGGAATCGAAAAACTTATTGAATTTAATTCATCACTGCCATCAATTGAGGATGTTTCATTGACGACTAATGGAATTTTGTTATATGATAAAGCGGATGAACTTAAAAAGGCTGGACTTAATAGGGTAAATATTAGTCTTGATACATTGGATAAGGAAAAGTATAAGGTAATTACAAGAGGTGGAGATATTAGCAAGGTTTTTTCTTCGATAGAAAAATGCATAAATATTGATTTGAAACCTGTTAAAATCAATGTTGTATTGATGAGAGGGATAAATGATGATGAAGTAGAAAGTTTCATTAATTTAACGAAAGATATGCCAATACAAGTTAGATTCATTGAACTTATGCCAATTGGAGAAGGATTAAAATATTACGGAAAAAGCAGTATGAAAATAGATGAGATTATCGATAAACATAAAGAGCTTATCCATATAAAAGATAAAAGTAATGTTGCATCAGTATATAAAATAGAAGGTGCAAAGGGAACTGTAGGCTTTATAAGTCCTATAAGCTGTAAGTTTTGCAATGACTGCAACAGAATTAGACTTACATCAACAGGTTCTATAAAGCCTTGTTTACATTCCCATGATGAAATAAGCTTAAGGCCGTATTTCAATGATGAAAAAATGTTAAAAAAAGTAATTGAAGATGCGATATACAATAAACCTGATGAACATCATTTAGAAGAAGATAAGAGAAGCCAAACTGATAAAATGATGTATCAAATAGGAGGGTAAAATGGATTTGACACATATAAACGATCAGGGTAGAGCAAAAATGGTAGATGTCAGTGATAAAGAAGAAACAAATAGAGAAGCTATAGCAAAAGGCTATGTGTATATGAAGAGAGAAACAATAGATAGAATCAACGAAGGTACCATGAAAAAGGGTGATGTTCTTTCAGTTGCACAGGTTGCAGGAATAATGGGTGCAAAAAGCACAGCAAGTATAATTCCTATGTGCCATCCAATTATGCTCTCAGGTTGCGATATTAGCTTTAAGCTTGATTTTGAAAATAATAGAGTTGAAATTATTGCTACTGTCAAAAATTCAGGACAAACTGGTGTTGAAATGGAGGCTTTGACTGCTGTTACCATAGCAGGTTTAACTATATATGATATGTGTAAGGCAATTGACAAAGAAATTATAATTTCAGACATTATGCTTCTAAGGAAAATAGGTGGTAAATCAGGTGTTTTTGAAAGAAAATAATCTAATGGAGGGAAGAATGGCTAAAGTATTAGCGATTAATATAAGCGAAACAAAAGGTGTACCAAAAGTTTCAATAGAAAAAGGATATTTTGAAGTTGACCATGGTCTTGTGGGAGATGCACATGCAGGAAATTGGCATAGACAGGTAAGTTTACTTGGACAAGAAAGTATTGATAAAATGATGGCTGTTGGTGTTGAAGGATTGTGTACTGGAAAATTTGCAGAAAATCTTACTACAGAAGGTGTTATATTATACGAACTTCCCGTAGGAACTAAAATGAAAGTTGGAGAAGTTACAATGGAAGTAACTCAAATAGGCAAAGACTGTCATGCTGGTTGTGCTATTAGGGAACTTGTGGGAGATTGTGTGATGCCAAGGGAAGGTATATTTACTAAAATTATAGTGCCTGGTTGGATAAAACCTGGAGATGAGATTGAAATATTATAAAAAGATAATAAAAACAGTGTGTTAGGCATGTGGAAATAGTATCCATAATATCTGGCACACTGTTTTTTAATGCAAAAAATGGTTTTTTTACATAGGAGAAATTTGTTGATTTATGTCGAAAACGATGATATTATGATTTTTATTTAAATGGTCTGTAATTGAGATTATTTTTTTTAGGTGCTAAGAAAACGTTTAGAAATTATAGTCTGAGGGTATCAAGTAAATAATTAAATAAAAAAACAAATGGAAAGGATGATAATAAAATGAAAAGGAATATTTTTCAATCATTAAAATTTAAACTTGGATTTATGTTAATTGTGTTTGCCATAGTACCTATTACTATTGCAAGCGTTATATTTTTAACGCAAATGAAAATCAATCTCCTAGAGGAACAAAAAAAGTCTGTAGATAAACAACTTTCTCTTGTAAGTGACAATATTGATGTTGTTTTTGAAAATATGCTGAATAATGTTAGCTACTATGCAAATAGCAAGTTGTTAAAAAAATCTGATAACACAATTACATCATATGTCAATAATACACAAAAAATTAAAATGATTCCAGGTCAAAGTGAAGGAATAGAAAAAGAGATATTTGAAAGTTTCCAAGAATTCGGAAAAACGCACCCATCTTATCAATATGTTTATATGGGTACGAAAGATGGAGGATATATTCAATATCCAGATGGTAATCTGGATGGAGCTTTTGATCCAAGAGTACGTCCTTGGTATCCAGATGCAGTAAATGCTGGTGGAGAGGCAGTCTTGGGAGCTCCATATTATTACGCAACTGATGATATTGTAATTATTGGTGCATCTCAGGCAATTAAAAATAGTTCTGGGAATGTTATTGGTGTAATGGCTATGGATATGAGCTTGGATAGTCTTACATCTTTGTTTAATAAAGCAAGTGAAAACAGCAATGGATATTATATGTTAGTTGGAAAAGATGGAACCATAATTGCCGATCCGAATGAAAGTGAGAACAATTTTAAAAATATTTCAGAGGTGTACGATTCTAATTTTGTAAATGCAGTAACGACGAATGCTAATTTTGAGAAAATTAATTTAAATGGTGAAAAATATCTTGTTAAAAGTGTACTTTCGGACAATACTGGATGGAATTATGTAGCGGTTGTATCTGAGGATAAATTGCTAGCAGTTGTAAATACCTTGTTTAATCTAATTCTATTTACTATAATAATAGTTTTAGTTATAGCTATAATAGTAGGAATCATTGTTAGTAATAGCATTGCTAAGCCGGTTAAAGCTGTAACAGACAGTGCTCAAAAAGTTGCTGATGGTGATTTTAATGTAAATATAACAACAAAATCAACAGGTGAAGTAGGGCTTCTTATTGATTCGTTTAAAAGAATAGGAGTGACTTTAACAACGTATAAAAAACATATAGAAGAAATATCGACAATTCTAGATAAGATTGCAGAAGGAGATATTGATTTTGAACTAAAACATGAATACATAGGTGAGTTTAATAAAATTAAAACTTCATTGCTAAATATTTCGGATACGCTTAACGCTACATTGTCTCAAATTAAAGATTCTTCTCAGCAAATTGCAAGTGGATCAGAACAGGTTGCTGAGGGTTCACAAGGTTTAGCTCAAGGGGCAACGGAGCAAGCATCTTCAATTCAAGAGTTATCTGCAACTATTAGTGAAATTTCCGATCAAATTAAAGAAAATGCTAATAATGTTCAGTATGCAAATACAATAGTTGAAAAAACAGGTTCAGACATTAATGAGTGCAATGAGCAAATGAAGCAGATGATGGATGCAATGGTTAATATAAGTGAAAAATCAAGTCAAATTAGTAAAATAATTAAAACTATAGATGACATTGCTTTCCAAACAAATATATTAGCACTTAATGCCGCGGTAGAAGCAGCACGAGCTGGGGCTGCTGGTAAGGGTTTTGCTGTAGTTGCTGATGAAGTTAGAAATTTAGCCCAGAAATCCGCAGAAGCAGCAAAAGATACGACTTCACTAATTGAAAGTTCTGTTCAATCAGTTGAAAGTGGAACTAAAATTGCGGAAGAAACAGCTAAAATGCTAGAAGAAATTGTTATCGGTTCTCAGGAAATTGTAACTACAATTGATAAAATTGCATCTGCTTCAAAGCAACAAGCAGATGGAGTTGCTCAGGTTACAATAGGAGTAGATCAAATTTCTGCGGTTGTACAAACAAATTCTGCTACAGCTGAAGAAAGTGCAGCTACAAGCGAAGAACTTAGCAGTCAAGCAAAAATGCTTGAGGATTTAGTGTATAAATTTAAACTAAAAATGGACAATGCGAAAAATATTTACTAATTAAATTAATATTATTTGAAACTGAAGAATGGGGAGCAAATGATTTATAAATAATATTTGCTTCTTTTTTCTTCATGGAGATGAAATAAAACAAAACAATATAAAAGATATTATAATTCGCCCCTTGTAATAAATCACATATAGTGGTATAATTAATTGAAAACGATATCATTAATAGGAGGTCACATTATGATAAATTCCAATTTAAATCATAAAATTTACGAAGGGCTTTCCATAACTTATGACAAAGTTACAACAGCGGCTGATTCGTATATTTCTAATTCAACATCAATAGACAGTCTTCTTTCATCTCCGTCGCTTCTTTCTTTAATTATTGATGTATCATGTAAAATGTTAGATAAGTTGTTACCAGATGATTATATTACAGTTGGTCGTAATTTAGAGCTTTCTCACTATAATCCTACACTAATAGGAGAAAAAATATCAATTTCTATTAAAGTAGTAAAAGTAGATAAACAAAGAGTTCATTTGGAATTTGTAGGAAGTGATTACCTTGGTGAATTTTGCAAAGGTAAATATGAAAAAGTCATAGTGAACAAAAATACACTAATTGAAAGCGCAGTAAAAAGAGCAAAATTGTAATAATTCAATTTACAGGACAGACGACAAGGTCTGCCCTGTTGTTTTTTATAAATCCTAAAAGTTATACTACGACAGGTAAAGTACCTTTTTAAAAATTTATAGTTTTGAAAAGTAAAAAAACAGGTATATCTATTTTGAAAAGTGAAAAACTATTAAAGAGGTGATAATTATGGCAAAAGCTGGTATGAGAAGACCGGATCCAAAAGAACCACATGGAACAGAAAGCAATCACAAAATGCATATTCCCAAAAATGATTTGCCACCAGTTCCTGAAATTCAAGGCAAAGCCAAATATGGACACGAAAAGGCTAAGCAAATTATTATAAATAAGATTCATCATAAAGAACTTGAGTAGAAATTAGAATATTTTAATTTAAATAATTATAATATTATGGATGATAAATTTTTAATATCGTAGTTGCAAATTGGCCATTATGATCTATAGAATTTATCATCCTTTTTATTTCATTGATTCAAGAAATGCTTCAATTCTAAAAGAATCTATAAGCGAATAAATTACATTACTATTCTCTAGATTTAGTCCAGTCAATTGTTTTATGCGGTTTATTCTATAATTTAATGTATTTCTATGAATAAACAATAATTCTGCTGTTTCACCGAGATTTTTATTGCATTCTAAGTAGGTTCTTAAAGTTATATAGAAATCTGTATCGTAATTTTTGAGTATTTTTAGAGCTGGATGGATATAGTCCTTCAAGGATATTTTTCCTGAGTAATTGTACAATAAGTCATAATAAGCGAAATATGTATAATCAAATATCTGGTTTGTTTTTCCAAAATGATGGGCTTGTTTAATACAGGTTACCGCTTGGTTAAAAAATTGTTTGAATTCTAGTATATCCTCAAAAGGCCAACTGATACCAATATTAACACTTTCACTTTTAGCTAAAAAAGCTAACTCTTCTCTTTGTTTTTCTGAAATCGAGGAAACAAGAATTGCCATGTAACTTTTATAGCGAACGGAATTTCCATTTGGAAAAATGTTTTCTAACTTTAAGCTAATTGTGCTCTTTAAATAGTTGTTTTCTATTTTTTTTACAAATTGAGCTACTATTACATATATGTTTTCAGGAAAATTTGTTTTTGTCATGTCAAAAATATTATAATTGTCCATATTTCTTTCATCAAGTAAATTATAAAGAAATGTACTGTTAAATGATTTTTGTAATCCTTTAGTGCTATCATAATTAAAAGTATCAAAAAGAATATTACCAATCAGTGGTAGTTGTTTAAGATGGCTATAATTAATTGTTGTATGGTGTTCAATCATAATTAGCGCACCAACAACGTGACTATTTTGAATGATACGGGCCACAAGCTTTGGTTGCAAATCATCTGTCAATTTGATTGTTTTAGTTTCACAACCATGCCTATTCCATTCCAACATTTCTTTATTAGAACGAACTTGTTGCATAAATTCCAAAGAGCAATATCCTCTTTCTATATTTTTAACCCAAAGAGGGTCCGCAATTTCATAAATAGTAGAATGTGCTAGAACTTTATTCCCAGAATCTACAAGAATTAAAGCATTTCCTATGATTTTAGCAGCTGAATTAATAATTTGAACTATGCTTTTTTTATCTATAACAGCTTTAGCTAATTCAAATAAAGTAGAACCTATACGCAAATCTTCAATAATTAATTCCATTGATTCTTTGTATATATCATTTAAATCATTTTCTTGTATTTGTATACAACAGCTTCCAACCGGTAAATCAGGGCAAGTTTCAACACAAAAAAGCATAATAGGACATATAGGATTATTACATAAATTAGTAAGTCTTCCTAAATACAGAGTATTTTCATCCCATTTGGAAATATTCTTGTCAATTAATTTAATATCTGTAATTTTATTAGAATTGGAGTCCGTAATAATATTAATTTCATGATTTTCTTTAAGTATATTTACTAACTCAATGAATCGCATTTTCGTTCTCCTTTATTAAGAATATGAAAGAGACATGTGTACGTTATTTATAATCATTATACTATAAATTTCATTTTTTTTCATCCTTCAAATCAAAAATATATAAAAAAAATAGAAAAATAATAGTTGGAGGAATGTATCTGTTGTGAATATTACACAAAAGTACTTGCCTGATTTTGTGCTTGCTGAACGTATACTGGCGAAATTTATTTTGATATAATTAAGCAATAGAAAATTTAATATGGAAGGAGTAGATAGAATGATTACATCATATGAAATATTTGTTCCAACTATCATGGGTAGTGGGTCTTCACTACGTACTGGTATGAAAATACGCAGCTTTGGTTGTAAAAAGCCACTTGTTATTTATGATAAAGGGCTAAAGGAGGCTGGAATAGCAGATGTTATTGTAGAAAATATAAAAAATACAGGTATGGAAATCGTTATCTTTGACAAAGTGTTACCAGATCCTCCAGATACTCTAGTTGAAGAGGCAGCGGAAATTGCTCGCAAAGAAAACATTGATTGCATAGTAGCAGTTGGTGGTGGAAGTTCTATGGATACAGCTAAAGGTATAAATGTATTAATGAATAACAAGCCTCCAATTATGAATTATTTTGGTGTTCAGAAAAATCTTTTACCAGGTGTACCTATGATTTTTATTCCAACAACAAGTGGCACTGGCAGTGAGGTAACTAATATGTGCGTTATTACATGCACATCAAGAGGAAACAAGGATAGTGTTGTAAGCCCTGTTTGTTTGGCTAAACTTGCCATTGTAGACCCTGATCTTACGTTAGGGCTACCACCTAAATTAACTGCAGCAACGGGAGTTGATGCATTGGCGCATGCAGTAGAATCTCTAACGGGAGGACAATCAAATCCACTTTCAGATGCCCTTGCTAGAGATGCTATAAGGACAATTGCTAAATGGTTGCCAATTGCATATAAGGATGGGTCTAATCTAGAGGCTAGAGAACATATGATATTAGCTTCAACATTTGCAGGTATGGCTTTTACTAATGCACTTGTTCACTTAGGTCATTCTATAGGTCATACATTGGGTGCAGCCTTTCACATTCCCCATGGTATCGCATGTGCTATAGCTTTACCAGAAGTTATTGAATATACAGCTAAAACAGAATTAGATAAAGTACGTATGATATGTGAGTGCTTAGGAGCTGATGTAGAGGACAATGCAACATATGAAGAAGTAGGGTCAACTGCACGGCAAGCCTTGAGGCAATTAATTAAATCTGTTGGTATTCCTAATTTAAAAGATTTAGGAATTTCTCTTGAAGATTCAGTTAATGTTGCTCCAAAAATAACTGCCGATGCTGGTTTGGCAATAGCACCATATAGGATAACAGCAAAGAGAATTGCTGAAATGATAAAATCAGCCTATGATGCTTAATTAATTTAATGAATAATAAGGGGGTTATGACTATGTGGTCAAAACTATCAATTGATATGGAAAAACTAGAAATAAAAAAAGAACCTATGGAAAAAGAATATGAAGAGTTAGGAGGTAGGGCATTAATTGCTCAATATTTGATTAAGAATGTTCCTCCTACATGTGATCCTTTAGGCAGTGAAAATCAACTAGTTATATGTAATACTATTTTTGCTGGAACAAAGTTAACAACAGCTCATAGACTTTCAATCGGAGGTAAAAGTCCATTAACTGGAGGGATTAAAGAAAGTAATGCTGGAGGAAATGCAGCATATCAATTAGCAAATCAGGGAATTAAAATGGTAGTAGTTAAAAATATCCCAAAAGAAGATGGATTGTGGTTTGCGCGTATTGATTCAAAAGGTAATGTGTCAATAGAAGATGCAAAAATTTATAAGGGAATTAATAATTATGATTTCGTTGAAAAAATCCAAGAAAGATATGGAGATAAGGTTGCTACAATATCAATAGGTATTGGTGGTGAAAGGCTTTATAAAAGCGCTTCAATACAGGTTACTGAATTTAATTCAAATCATCCTAGCCGTGCTGCTGCACGCGGTGGCCTAGGATCACTAATGGGGAGTAAATGTCTTAAAGCCATAGTAATAGAGAATCCCGATGAAAAATATAAAGTTGAATATGCAGATGAGGGAAAATTTAATGAATCTTGCCTAAAATTCAATAAAATGATAGCGGAAGGAGCCAAAAAAGATCCGTTCCATAATTTTGGTACAATTTCAACAATAGAAGCAACAGGAGCAAACGGCATACTTCCCGTTGACAATTTCTCTGGAAGATTGTTTTCTGAATATCAAGAAGTTGGGGTAAATAAATTTATGACAAATTTATCTAAACGTGGTGGTCGAAATAAAATTCCATGTCAACCTGGATGTGTTATACAATGTTCAAATTGCTATAATGATAAAGATGGAAAATATCTTACTTCTGGTTTTGAGTATGAAACAATAGCTCTTTTTGGACCGAATTGCCATATTTCTGATCTTGATGCAATTGCTCAAATGGATCGTATCTGTGACAATTTAGGTGTAGATACAATAGAAATAGCCAATGCAATAGCCATGTGCATGGAATCGGGTAAAATAAATTGGGGAGATTCTGAGTCTGTTATTTCATTGCTGAAAGAAATGGAAGATGGAACTGAATTTGGAAATCTTTTAGGTAATGGATGTGAATCTGTTGGTAAACATTTAGGGGTAGAGAGAATTCCAGTTGTTAAGCACCAAGCACTAGCTGGTTATGATCCACGAAACACTAAGGGTACTGGTATAACATATGCAACAAGTCCTATGGGTGCAGACCATACCGCAGGTCTAACAATGGGGCGTGCTTTTGACGATGCTGGAAGAACTGCGCAAGCATATGTATCCAATAAACTTCAGGTTGCTATTTGTTTCTCAGATAGTATGATGTGTCTGTTTGCATTTGCTCATGCTGCCAATAATTTACCATTACTTGGGGAACTTGTAGCTTCATTGTATGGGGGAGAAGCTGATTTTTCACGAGTTGCCACTATGGGTGTTAAAACTCTGCTAACGGAAAGGCAGTATAATAAAATGGCAGGAATGACTATTGAAGACGATAGACTTCCGGAATTTTTCTATAAAGATAAATCATTTGCAACTGGTTCAAAATTTGATATAAATGATTATGAATTAGAAGTATTGTTTGATTTTTAATTAAATATGATAACTGTAAATAATAGGGAAATAAACTATAAAATTGGAATGTCTGTTTATGATGCTTTGCAAGAATCAGGTGAATCTATCAATAACATGACTTTAGTAGTTGTTGGTGAAAAGGTAATTGCTTTTGATAAATTAACGGATGAAATTTTGAATAATGGTATGAGCATAAAACTTATGCACATTGTTTCTGGGGGATAAAGATTTATGATTATAATTTAATAAATATATATGTATAAAGATGTCAATACAATTTTAAATAATTTAAAATTGTATTGACATCTTTTAGTTTGAATTTAGCTGTGGAGGGTATAATAAAAATATTCGTTCACATTTAATATTAACTTATTCATAAAATAAGAATAAGCAATAATATGAACAGAAAGTTCAGGGAGGATTATATGTATAATATTTTAATTGGTGGTGAGGCAGGTCAAGGTATAGATACTACGGTGTCCATTCTAGAGAAATTTTTTAAGAAATCAGGATATTACGTTTATTCTACAAAGGATTTTATGTCTCGTGTGCGTGGAGGTCATAATTTTTCTTTGTTGAGATTTGGGAATGAAATTATAACTTCACATAGTGATAAAGTTGATGTTATAATAGCACTTAATGATGAAACAATAGAAATACATAATAATAAACTAAAAGATGATGGATTTATACTTTGTGATACAAGCTTAAAATCAGAAAATTTAAAGATGATTAAGATAGATATGAATAAAAAGGCAGTGGAGCTAGGAAATAAAAGTGTTTCAGGTAGTATTGCGATTGGTGCTATTTTAAAAATTTTTAATGAAAATTTGGATAATTCAGAAGAAATAATAAAAGCTTCAACAAAAGAAAAATATGTTGAAGTGAACATGAAAGCTTTAAAAGTTGGACATGACAGTGTAGATTCAATGTTCATAAATAAAGGTGGAAAATTTAGTGATTGGATGCTTATATCAGGTAATAAGGTATTAGCATTAGGAGCAATTGCTGCAGGATTAAAGTTCTATTCTGCTTATCCTATGTCTCCAGCTACATCCATAATGGATTATTTAGCTACAAAAAGTAATGAGGCAGAAATAATAGTTGAGCAGGCAGAAGATGAGATCGCGGCTATGAATATGGCTATTGGAGCATCGTTTGCTGGAGTACGCTCAATGACTGGTACTTCTGGTGGTGGTTTTTGTTTGATGGTTGAAGCATTAGGGTTATCAGGAATAGCAGAAATTCCTGTAGTTGTAGTTGATGTTCAAAGACCGGGACCAGCTACGGGATTAGCAACTAGAACAGAACAATCTGACTTGAAATTTGTAATTTCAGCGTCCCAAGGTGAGTTTCCAAGAATGGTAATTTCTTTAAGAAACCATAAAGATGCATTTTATCAAATGGTTAGAGCTTTTAATTTATCAGAAAAATATCAAATTCCAGTTATTGTTTTAAGCGATCAATATCTGGCTGATTCATCTGCATGTGTAAAACCATATGATTTAAGTAAAGTTAATTGGGAATTACCATTAACCTCTTTAGATAACGAAGGTGATTATTTAAGATATCAATATGTAGAAAACTATGTATCACCACGATTGATTCCAGGAAAATCAAGGAACTTTGTTGTAGCTGATAGCCATGAACATGATGAACAAGGTTGGATTTCTGAATCAGCAAAAACACGTGTAAAAATGGTTGATAAGAGAATGAAGAAACTTGAAAATTTAAAATTAGAGTTGCAAGAACCTGAATTTTTTGGCTTTGACCAGTGTGAAACACTGCTGATTGGATGGGGTTCTACATATGGTGCAATTATAGAAGCGGTTAATACGCTAAATGATGCAGGAAAAAATAAATATGGAGCACTAGTTTTTGGTGATATATATCCAATACCTGAAAAATTATTGAGAGAAAAAGCCATGGTAGCTAAAAATATAATCAATGTTGAACAAAACGCAACAGGACAGTTAGCAGGATTAATTAGAGAATTTACTGGTATTGAATGCAATAAAAGTATACTTAAATATGATGGAAGGCAAATATCTGGAGAAGAAATTGTAGCACGAATTTTGAATGGAGGGGATCAATAATATGAATACTTTCAATACTTATAAAACTTCATGGTGTCCTGGATGTGGGAACTTTAATATTTTGAAATGCTTAAAAACAGCATTGGAAGAACTAGACAAAGACCCTTATGATGTATTAATGGTTTCTGGAATAGGGCAGGCGGCTAAAACAGCTCAATATATTAGTGCAAATAGTTTTAATGGGTTGCATGGCAGAGCATTACCCGTTGCCGTAGCAGCTAAAATAGCAAATGAGAAATTAACAGTTATAGTAAATTCAGGTGATGGTGATTCATATGGAGAGGGTGGAAATCATTTTATACACAATATTCGTAGAAATGTAAACATTACTCACTTTGTTCATGATAATCAAATCTATGGACTAACAAAAGGGCAAGCATCTCCTACAACTAGTGAAGGTCAAGTGACTAGAGTTCAACCTAATGGAAATAGCAGTACTGCATTAAATCCTATACTATTGGCTATTGCCTCAGGTGCGGGTTTTGTTGCTAGAGCTTTTAGTGGCGATACAGAACATCTTGTGTCTATTATGAAACAAGCAATTTCTTATGAGGGTTATGCTGTTGTTGATATTTTACAACCATGTGTTAGTTTCAACAAAGTAAATACTTTTTCATATTATAAAAGTAGAGTTTATCATTTAGAAGAAGATTATGATCCATCAAATAAAATAGGTGCGATTCAAAAATCTATGGAATCTGAGGATAAGATACCTACTGGTGTTATCTATAAAGAGGAAAGAGACACTTTCCATCAAAAAAACACAACTCTATCGCATGGAGAACCTCTAGTCGATAGAAAAGTAGATTTGAATGTTGTTCAAAAATTTATATCTGAGTTTATATAGACTTTATCAGAAAATATTAAGGGTGGAAAATGAAAAAGAATAGGTTTAAAATTATTGCATTTTTTATATGTGCAATTATAGCATGGTTTTCAACTTTAGATGGTAGTTCAACAAATACAGCAAATACTAACGATGAAAATGCAGCATCTAAAGACCAGTTAATTGTACATTTTTTAGATGTTGGGCAAGCAGACTCTATTTTTATAGAGTTACCTAACAAAGAAACCATGTTAATAGATGCTGGAAATAATGCGGATGATAAATTTGTAGTTAATTACATTAGAAATCTTAGCTATAATAAAATTAATTATGTTGTTGGTACACATCCACATGAAGACCACATTGGCGGACTTGATACCGTGATTAGTACATTTGATATCGGAAATATCTATATGCCAAAAGTCGAACATACTACTAAAACTTTTGAAGATGTATTATTAGCTGTAAAAAATAAAAATCTTAAAATCAAAACAGCAAAAGCTGGGGTTAATATTGTAAACAATGGTGATTTGAAAATTGATATAATAGCACCAGTAAATGATAAGTATGAAGATTTGAACAATTATTCGGCTGTTGTAAAAATTACGTATAAGGATAATTCGTTCTTGTTTATGGGAGATGCTGAAAAATTATCTGAGGATGAACTTACTGCAGATGTAAAGGCTGATGTAATAAAGATAGGGCATCATGGAAGCTACACATCAACATCTGAGGAATTTTTAAAAAGGGTTTCACCAACATATGCTGTAATTTCTGTTGGTAAAGATAATGATTATGGTCACCCTCACAAAGAGACAATTGATTTATTAAACAAATCAAACGTTAAAGTGTATAGAACCGATATAGCGGGGACAATTGTTATAAAATCTGATGGATACAATATGGATATTGAATAATATTAATAATAGAATTTAAAATAATTATTAAATAAGGGAAAAGTTATGAAAATAATAATTGATCGTTATGAAGAAGAATTTGTTGTCGTTGAATTAGAAAATAAACAAATGATAAATATTCCTAAGGCAATAATTCCCACTAATGCTAGAGAAGGCGATGTAATTTCTATTGAAGTTGATATAGATGAATCAACTGAACGTAAGAAAAAAATTAATAATCTTATGAGTGAATTATGGGAAGATTAAATTTTAAAAACCTCTTGACATTAACGTTGCGTTAAGGTGTAGAATGATTTTGTGAGGAGGAGATACTATGGAATATACAGTAAAGAAGCTTGGCAATTTAGCAGGTGTTAGTACAAGAACACTTAGATATTATGATGAAATAGGAATTCTTAAGCCGGCAAGAATTAATAGTTCAGGATATCGAATCTATGGTCAAGAAGAAGTTGATAAATTACAACAAATATTATTTTATAGAGAATTAGGTGTTAGCCTAGATGAAATAAAAGATATTGTAATTAATCCTTCATTTAATGTAACTGATGCACTTATGGAACATCATGAAAAACTCCTTGCAAAAAGAGAACAACTAGATATTTTAATAGCTAATGTTGAAAAAACCATAGCGTATAATGGAGGGAGTATTAAAATGAGTGATAAAGAAAAATTTGAAGGTTTCAAGAACAAAATGGTTGATGATAATGAAAAAAAGTATGGGAAAGAAATTAGGGCTAAATATGGGGAAGATATAGTTAAAGCATCAAATGACAAGTTAAAGAATATGACTGAAGAACAATTTGCAGAACTTGAAAAGCTTGGGAATCTGGTAATTGCAACTTTAAACGAAGCATATGCTACTGGTGACCCATCTTGTGAACTTGCACAAAAAGTAGCTAAATTACATCATCAATGGCTGAGTTATTCTTGGCCTAATTACACTAAGGAAGCACATGCCAATCTTGCTCAAATGTATGTAGATGATGAAAGATTTAAAGCTTACTATGATAAAAAGCAACCTGGGACAGCAGAATTCTTAAGAGATTCAATATTAATTTACACGGGTATAAAAAAATAATTTGTATACAATTGTTAAATTTGGAAATTGATATAACTTATGAATGAATTATTGGAAGATTAAATGATGTGTAGATATCAAAATATATATTTTTTACTAATAATGGAAGTAGGTTCATCACTTAATTGGATGAACTTTTTTTATAGAGTTAATTATTTATTGCTTTTTTAATTCATTATTGCAAAATCCAGTTTGATGTATTAGAATATACTTATATTTGTTAGCAGTTGTTAAAAAATGAACATTTAGCAAATAAATTTTTAAAGAAATAACGAGGTTTATGTTACGTGGCATATAAAGATTTACATACCTTCATAGAAAAAATAAACTCTATAGGTCAGTTGAAATCAATAGGAATAAGTGTTTCATCAGAACTGGAAATCACAGAAATTACAGATAGAGTTTCAAAAACTAATGGACCTGCTTTACTATTTAAGAATGTTAAAGGTTCAAAATATCCACTTCTAATTAATGCAATGGGTAGTTATGATAGAATGAGCATTGGCTTGGGTGTGGAAAAATTAGATGATATTGGTGATGAAATTGCAAACTATTTGGATTTAGGAAACTACTTATCTATTAATAAATTATTTAAAAGTACGCCTCGGCTATTTAGACTTTTACATATATTTCCTATTAGGAGTAAATTCAGAGGAAAGTGCCAGCAAGTAATTGAAAAAGAAGTAAACTTAAATACATTACCAGTACTTAAATGTTGGCCAGAAGATGCTGGTAAATTTATAACATTGCCTTTAGTATTTACAAAGGACATAAATTCCAAACAGCAAAATGTAGGTATGTATAGATTGCAGATACTTGATGAAACAAGTACTGGTATGCATTGGCACAAACATAAAGATGGCTCAGGAATATATAAAGGCTATAAAGATAAGAACCAAAAAATGCCTGTTTCTGTTGCATTAGGTTGTGATCCATCTATAACATATGCTGCAACTGCACCACTTCCTAAAATGCTTGATGAGATGATGTTGGCTGGGTGGCTTAGAAAATCTAATGTCAAGATGGTTAAGAGTATTACAAATGACATATATGTTCCAAGTAATGCAGAAATTATATTAGAGGGATATGTTGACCCAAATGAGGAGCTTGTTTTAGAAGGACCTTTTGGTGATCATACAGGATATTATTCATTAGCTGACTACTATCCTAAATTTCATGTTACTTGTATAACTCATAAAAAAAATGCTATTTATCCTGCGACTGTTGTAGGAAAACCTCCAATGGAGGACTGCTACATGGCTAAGGCAACTGAGCGTATTTTTCTTCCTATGCTGAAAATGCTGATACCAGAGTTGATGGATTTAAATTTACCATTTGAAGGTGTATTTCACAACTGTGCAATTGTATCTGTGATAAACAAGTATCCAGGTTGTGTTCAAAAAATCATGAATTCAATTTGGGGTACAGGTCAAATGATGTACACCAAATTAATTATAGTGGTAGATGAAACCGTGAATGTTCAAAATATAAACGAAGTACGAGATGCCGTTTTGAAAAATGTTGTGGCTAAAGAAAACCTAATTTTTTCAGATGGACCATTGGATGCTTTAGACCATTCATCAAACAGCGCAATGTACGGTAGTCGACTGGGTGTTGACGCAACTTCTAGTATGGACACTAATCAAAAAAATGGAATAACTAATACATATAAAATATTGTTTATTAAAAAAGATAAACCTTGGCAGGGTAAAAAAACTTTGGAACAATTTGTTAAAATAAATCCGGACAAATTTGTAATTGCTGTTGATGATGCGGCTGACACAAAGGATTTATCCACTATAATGTGGGAATTATTTAACAATATTGACGCTAAAAGAGATATGTTAATAGTTGATAATAAAATTGGGATTGATGCAACAAGAAAAATGAAGGAAGAAGGTCTCACTAGAGATTGGCCGAATGATATTGTAATGTCAAAAGAAATTAAACAATATGTAAGCGAAAGATGGGACGAATATGGAATTGACTAAAATTATATATAAAATTAAGGAGTATGGTAAGCTTGTTATGTTTTCCCATACCGTTTTTTCACTTAGCTTTGCAGCTGTTTCTATGGTATTGGCGGCTAAAGGGTTACCGCAGCTATCTACAATGTTTTGGATACTTGTTTGTTTTATGGCAGCAAGAACGGGTGCTAATGCTATAAACAGGGTTATAGATGCAGAAATTGATTCTCGAAATCCAAGAACTGCAACAAGACAAATACCAAAAGGAGAAATTAAAAAAGTTGAAGTAATAATATTCACATCAGTTTGCTTCATTATAATGTTAATAGGAGCATATAAGCTGAATTTAGTTTGTTTATTGTTATCACCAATTGCATTGTTTTTAATGATGATATATTCTTATACAAAGAGGTTTACATTTCTATGCCATCTCATACTTGGTGTTACATGTGCTTGTGCACCTGTAGGAGCATGGATAGCTGTAACTGGAAATATATCTTATATTCCATTGATAATGGGAGTAGCTAATACATTGTGGGTTGCTGGATTTGATATTATTTATGGCTCTCAAGATTATGAATTTGATAGGATGAATGGACTTTATTCCATTCCTGCAAAGTTTGGCGTGAAGAATGCTTTGTTTATATCAATGGTATTTCATATTATAACATTAGTATGTTTGCTTATTATAGGTATATTATCACCAGAGTTGAACCTAATTTATTATATTGGATTAGCAATTATAGCAGGATTATTTGTAGCAGAATATAAAATTGTTTCACCAACTAATCTAACGAATGTAAATATTGCATCGTACAGCATAAACCAGCTAGTTAGCATTGTATTGCTAGTATGTGGTATGCTGGATGCATTCATTCAATAAATAACAATAAAAATCGAAAGGTAAAAAATATGAAATTAAAAATTTATGCTATGTTATTAGTTTTGACACTATTATTTACAGGATGTACAGCAAATAAACAGTTACCAAACGAATCAACGGATGAAACAGCTACACAGGAAGAAACAGAAATTACAATAGGAATGATGTCATCATCAGATGTAATTCCATATGTTTTAATAAATGAAAACAAATTATCTGAAAAATATAATTTAAAATTGAATTTAGAAACATTTACATCTGCTAAAGACAGAGACGCTGCGTTTCAGGCAGGTGAATTAGATGGAGTTTTAACAGATTATATAGGAGTGTGCATGTATCAAAATGCTAATTTTGATGTTAAAATAACAGGAATAACAGATGGAGATTATCTGTTACTTGCAGGGAAGAATACTGGAATCACAGATATAGGTCAAATCAAAGGAAGAAGTATTGCTATTTCGGAAAATACTTTAATAGATTATACTTTTGACAATATCTTAAAAAATAACAATATAGAAGATGTTGAAATAACAAAAGAAGTTGTTCCTAGGATACCAGATAGGTTAGAACTTTTAAGGAATGATAAAATAGACCTTGGGCTTATGCCAGAACCATTTGCAACTCTAGCCCTTAATGATGGAGCGATATTGTTAGGAAGTGCAAATGAATTTGGATTATATCCAGCAGTATCAGCATTTTCTCAAACTGCCTTAGACAAAAAGGGTGAAGCAATTCATAATCTTTATAAAGCATATAATGAAGCTGTTGAATACATGAATAAAACTGATATAAGAGATTACGAAGAAACCGTTATAAAAGCTGTAGGTTATCCTGATGAAATGGTTGGCAAGATTGAAATAAAACCTTTCAGGACAAGTGAATTGCCACCTAAATCTGAGATAGAAGACGCGATAACTTGGGCTAGCAACAAAGGACTTTGCAGTTTGGAATTAAAATATGAACAATTGGTTTATGATGTTTATTCTGAATAAAAACAATAGAAGTATGGTGGTAATATGCTTTTAATAGAGAATTTATCTATAACTTATAAAGCTAAAAATGAAATGCGACAAGTCATAAAAAACCTCTCCGTGGAAATTGAAAGTGGAGAGGCTTTAGTTATAGTTGGAGCTTCTGGTTGCGGAAAATCAACATTAATTAATGCATTAGCTAAAATTAAATCTATTGAAAGTGGAAGCATTGATTATATACAAAATGGGAATAGAAAGGCTTTGAGTTCAAAAATTCATAAAATTGGAATAATACCTCAGAACTGTGGACTTTTACCATGGAAAACTGTAATGGAAAATTACATGTTACCACTTAAAATTCGTCATGAATTAAATAATGAATCACATAATCGTATTGAAGAAATTTGTAAATCTTTAGACATTCTTCCTCTGCTCCATAGATATCCTAAAGAATTAAGTGGAGGTCAAATTCAAAGGGTAGCTATTGCTAGAGCATTTATATTAGAACCTGATTTATTACTAATGGATGAACCTTTTTCTGCACTAGATGAAATAACTAGAGAAGAAGCTAGATCTTTGTTTTTGAAAATATGGGAGAATTATAAGCCTACTACCATATTAGTTACACATAGCATTGATGAAGCTCTATATTTAGGAAGTAGAATTTTAGTAATGGGAACTAATATGGGAGATATAAAATACCAGATAAAAAATCCTTATTTCGGGATACTATATCCAGATGAAATTGGATATACATCTATTAAACGAACTTTAAGAGAAAAACTAAAATCAGATGCTAGAAATTCAGGTGATATAAATGAGAAAATTGATTAAGCAATGTGAGATATTTATACAAGGGTTTCTTATAATAAATGCAATATGGTTAGTATCATCTATTATATTAAATACAAATGTAATCCCTAATCCTATTGATGTATATAGGCATCTTGATACTGTTTTTACTAATGATATTTTTCTCCATGTACTATATAGCTTAAGAAGAATTTCAATTGGTCTTATTCTGTCGTTAGTAATTGGAGTTCCTGTAGGAATTACTATGGCTTATTCTAAAATAGCTAACAAAATACTTTTTCCTCTAATTTATTTCAGCTATCCTATTCCCAAAACAGCTCTATTGCCAATAGCGATGCTCTTGTTTGGCATGAGGGATGGTTCTAAAATACTAATTATGTTTTTAATTATAGTTTTTCAGGTAATCATTTCGGTTAGAGATAGTGTTAATAATATTGATAGTACTTTATATCAAGTAATAAAAAGTGTGGGAGCAAATAAATTGCAAATATTGTGGAATGTTACTTTGCCAGCAATTTTGCCACAGCTTTTAACTAGTATAAGAGTATCTTTAGGAACCGCAGTTGCAATTTTATTTTTTGTTGAGGGATATGGTACTAAATATGGAATGGGTTATTATATAATAGATGCTTGGTCTAGAATTAATTACATTGATATGTATATTGGAATAATCATAATTTCTATAGTTGGGTTTTTATTATTTATTTTAATTGACTTTATTTCTGAAAAGATGTGTAAATGGAGTGATAATGTATAATCAAATAAGGATAATAATTAAAAAATCAGCAATAAATTTGATATATTTTTAACATACATAATATTTAAATTTTAGAACAAAATAGTATGTAGATATATTTCATTATAGGCAATCAAGAAAGAATTAATTAAAATGACGTGCAATATTGTTGATAAATGTTATATAATTCATAATCTAATAAAAATTGAACTATATGATAAATATTAAAATATTTTAACATTATTTAGAAAAACATTGTTTACAATTTAACGAAAATAATGTATTATTGTAATATGAAAAAAATATTATAAAAGGAGCGATTAGTATGTGGCAAAACGATATTAATGTAAACGAAGTAAGGGAAATTAGAGTTAAAACAACAGCATTTCTTGGCGTAGGCGCAATAGAAAAAATTGAATTTATCGCAGGTGAGTTAGTAAAAAAAGGTATAGACAAAGTTATCGTTATATCAGGTAAAAATGCTTATAAAAAAACTGGAGCATGGGATTATGTGGTAAAAGCACTGGATAATAATAAAATTGGTTATGTACAATATGATGAAGTAACACCTAACCCTGAAGTAAAACATGTAGATGACGCAACTAAGATTGCTAGAGATTTTGGAGCTAAAGCTGTTATAGCTATTGGTGGGGGTAGTCCTATTGATGCAGGAAAAATTGTAGCTGCATTAATTGAATATCCAGATAAAAATGCAACTGAACTATGTGACTTATCATTCCCTATAGAAAAAGCAGCACCAATTATAGCAATTAATTTAACTCATGGTACAGGTACAGAAGTTGATAGATTTTCAGTAGTAAGTATACCTGAGAAAAATTATAAGCCTGCAATAGCAGCAGATCCATTATATCCATTATATGCCATAGACGATCCTGCCTTAATGGTTGGATTGCCATTAAATCAAACAACATATGTTAGCATTGATGCTATAAATCATGTTGTTGAGGCTTGCTCAACTACTGTAACAAATCCATTTGCAATATTACTTGCACAAGAAACTGTAAAATTAGTAGTAGAAAATTTACCTAAAGTTCAAAAAAATCCAAATGATTTAGAAGGAAGATATTTTCTAGCTTATGCATCAATGATTGCTGGAACTTCTTTTGATAATGGATTACTTCACATTACACACGCATTAGAACACCCATTAAGTGGAGTTAAATCTGATATAACTCATGGATTAGGCTTGGCTATATTATTGCCATCGGTTGTTAAACATATATATGAAGTAAAAAAGAATACTTTATATACAGTATTAAAACCAATGTTAGGTGATTTGAAATTTGAAAATGCAACTGCAGAACAAGTTGCAAATAAAGTTAAAGAATGGCTAATTAGTGTAGGAGTTAAAGAAACATTAAAAGATTTAGGCTTTAATGAAGGTCATCTAGACCAATTAACTAAATTAGCTTTTGATACCCCAGGATTAGCTGGTCTACTAGCTATTTCGCCTGTAACGGCAGATGAAAAGACAGTAAGAGAAATTTATTCAGAATCCCTATAAATTTTATATAAAAACCCAACCAAGTAATTACTATAACTTGGTTGGGTTAATTTATGCTTACATTTATTAAGAATAGAAAGAAATTAATGCAAGTATACTGTATACAATTTGAAAATAGTACTTGTAAAACTGTAATGGATTATGGTATCATATTAACACATTTGTAATAGTATGTAAGCTTACATACTATTACAAATATTATAAAATCACATCTCACTGTAGTGAGAAGTAGAGGGAGCGTATTATATGATTAAAAAGTTATTTTCATTAGCATTAGTTGGTGTTATGTCTATTTCTATGTTGACTGGTTGCGGAGTAAATGATTTAGGATATTTAAAGTATACAAAAGATTTATCAAATATTACTGAATATAGCTTTGAAAACAATACAACAATTAATGTTTCGGAAGAAATGGCAGGAGAAGAGTTTAATGTTGATTTTACATTAGATGGAGAAGCTAATTTAGAGGATTTAAAATCCATGTATATGTCATTTGATTTATTGTTTAAAGTAAATGATATGGGAATAGAAAATCCTATGAATTTTAAAATTGCAGATAATAAGGTTTATGTATCTAAAAATTCTCTATTAGAAGTAATTACATTAGCACGTATTATGGAGAGTGATAGCGAAGCAAAAGTTATGCAGGAAGTATACGATAATGATTTAAAGGATGTTGATTACATATTATTAACTGATTTAGGTGATGTTTATAAGGATATGACTTATAAAGAAATATCTGATAATGGTTATGATTATTTAACAAAAGCCTTTAAAGGTTTTGATTCAAAGCTTATAACAAAAACATCTAAAGGTTATTCTGTAGAGTTGTCATCTGAAAATGCTTTGACATTTGTTCAAAATTTAGTTACATATTTATATGAAAATAAAGCCTTAGTATTTGATGAAACAGTTTCTTATGTGAAAAATTTATATTCTAACATGGAGATGGAAGGGTTCACTGAGGAAGATAAACAAGAAATGTTTACTGAATTAGAAGAAAGTAGAGAAGATTTTTATGAGTTTATAGATGAAGCTGCATTGTTTTTAGCTTCTGGCGAGCTTGATACCTATATTGATATGGTAGATGGTAGCAAGATAAAAAGTGAATTATATAAAGATGGAAAAAAATATAAAGAAAAAGCTGAAATGAAAATAGTATATGAAGGTACTGAAATGGGTAATTTAGTATCTGAAACTACAATAACTCCAGAAGATATTGAAAAAACTGAGGTTGTAGGCAACATTGTTGAAGTAGAGAAATTAGAAGGCTTATTAGATGCAGCTGAGGATAAAATTAACCCAATACAAAAAATGGATTTAGAGTGGTATCCTGGTGATAGTGATGCAATGGTAACTTCTACAAGGCTAGAAGGAAATACAGATTTTGATATTCAACCATATACCATAGTTGATGGAAGAATTTATTTACCACTTAGATATATAGGAGAAGCATTTGGTGAGGAAGTATCTTGGGATGATGCAACAAAAACAGCTTATATAGTTAGAGGTGCTGAAAAAATCGAGGTAACAGGTATTCTTTTCGATTCTAAAACTATGATTAAAGTTAGAGATTTTGAAAAATTAGGATATAAAGTTGAATTTATTCAAGATGGAGAGTTATCTATTGCAACAATTTCAAAGTAAGAATGTAATACAAGATTACATATGTTGTCTAATGGTGTAGAGATTTAATAATAAAACATATGTTAAGATAATTATTTTAAAAATTATGGGTACGCATTACAATATGATACTTCTAAAGTAGCAAAATTGCAGATTATTTTAGGAAGTGTTATAAATTAATGCGTACCTTTTAGTATAAGTAAATAAATTTGATAAATGTTTTGTTAATATAAGTTTTGTAGCATACAATATATACAATGAGGAATTATATAATTAAATTAATAAAATGTGGGGTAATTATGAATTCAAAATATCCAATAAAATCGAACTATGGTTGGGTTAGTGAAATTAGAAAACAAAAATTTATAATGGTATTGGCAAAACTATTAGGCTTCTATTTATCAATTAATTTGTTCTTTGCCGTTGTTTATTATGTAAATAAAGTGTTAATAAATGGGACCGGATTTTTTGATTATGTATATTTTTCATTTGTTACTTCATTAGCTATCGGTTATGGAGATTTTGTTCCATTTAAATTTGTTGGTAAAATTTTGGTAATAATGCATTCTTGTATAACAACAATGTATTTTGCTTTAATGGTTTCCGTTCTTTCCATAAAAATGTTTTACCCAGGAGATTCAATTAAATTTTCAAAAAGAATAATATATAATAAAGATACGGATATGATAATTTTTAGGATAATAAATACTAATAGAGAAGCACTAATTAATCCAGAAGTGAGAATAAGTGTTACTGAACATAATGTAGGTGACAAGATTGCGGGTGTTTTTAATATAGTAGAAGATTGTGATATTACATATTTAGGTAGACATGATTTTTCGTATTCATTTAAAAATAGTTTTGAAGATTTCAATTTAATAGTGGAAGCTAATAAAGCTAATGAATATAATAAACAACTAAAATCATTTAAGAGTAGATTTAGGGTAAATATCTCTATTACAGGTAGTTATGGGCTACAACAAATTGCTATTTATAAAAAGTATTTTGCAGATGATATTGTAATAGGTAAATCGTATAAGCCAATCACATATAATGAAGAGGGATACAGAAAGAAAGGTGGTATTAGATACTTTAAAATTAAAAACTTTTGGAGAGATTTTGAAAGTATAGAAGGTATATCAGACGAAAAAAAAATATAAAATAAAGGTTGACATTTGATAAAGTAGTTAGTATACTAATCATATTGAATTTGATTAGCGCACTAACTATTTTCAGGAGGGGAAATGTTAAAGGACAAAGATATTGGATATATTTTGCATAAAGTGTCTATGTTAGCAAAAAATAATTTTTCAAATAAATTAAATGCAATTGGTATAACAACAAGACAATTTGCTGTGTTAAAAGATTTATATTACTATCAAAAAAAAGAGTTAGATTCAGGGTTATCTCCCGCAAGTATTGCAGAAAGATTAGAGTGTGATAGACCTACTATTTCAGGTATTATTGATAGATTAGAAAATCAAGGTTGGGTTGAAAGGTTTGATAATCCAGATGATAAGAGGTCTGTAATTATTAAAGTTACCAATAAAGCAATAGACAAATTACAAGAGTTAGAAAAGATGCATAGTGAATATAGGGATACAATTGTTAAAGGATTTACTGAAGAAGAAATAAATGATTTTAGAAATTATTTATTTCGTGTAGTAAATAACTTAAAGGAAATGCAATAATCTATATTTTTAAATAATGTAGTTAAAATTAAATATAATAGGAGTGAGTAAATGGATAGATCAAAACAATTAGGTGAGATGAAAGTATCAAAACTATTGATGAAATTTTCCATACCGGCAATAGTTGGTATGTTAGTTAATGCTTTATATAATGTAGTAGATAGAATTTTTATTGGTAATGGAATTGGTTCTGAAGGAATTGCTGGCATAACAATTTCATTTCCCATCATGTTGATTATGATGGCTTTTGCAATGTTAATAGGAATAGGGGCAAATTCCTTAGTGTCAATTAGATTAGGAGAAAACAAAAAAGAAGAAGCAGAAGGTATTTTTGGTAATGCCCTAAGTATGCTAATTTTGATTTCATTGAGTCTTACTGTTATTGGGTCAATAGCGCTTAATCCTTTACTTAAACTTTTAGGAGCGAGTGAGCAAATATTACCATATGCTAGAGATTATTTGCAAATTATACTTTTAGGTGCTGTTTTTCAAGCCATGGGAATGGGTATGAACAATTTCATAAGGGCTGAAGGCAATCCTAAGATAGCAATGTACACAATGCTAATAGGTGCTATTATAAATACGATATTAGATCCGATTTTCATATTTGGATTTCATTGGGGTATGAGAGGTGCTGCAATAGCTACAATTACATCTCAAGCTGTTTCAGCAATTTGGGTAATGAGATATTTTTTAAGTGGAAAGAGTTTATTGAAAATTCATAGGAAAAATTTAATATTAAAAGCATCAGTAGTAAGTAAAATAGTAGCTTTAGGTGCTGCACCTTTTGCAATGCAACTTGCAGCAAGTGTTCAAAATTTTATTATGAATACTAGTTTAGCAACTTATGGTGGTGATATTGCTATTTCTGGCATGGGTGTTGTTAATAGTATAGTTACACTTATGATTATGCCTGTTTTCGGAATTAACCAAGGTGCTCAACCTATTATTGGATATAATTATGGCGCTAAAAAGTATGATAGAGTAAAGGAAGCATATAAATTAGCAGTTATTTCGGCAACCGTAATTATTACAGCTGGATGGCTTGCTACTAGGTTGTTCCCAGTGCAATTTGTTTCAATGTTTAACAATGAAGATAAAGAACTTATATCTTTTGGTACATTTGCTATAAAGAGATTTATGATGTTTTTCCCTATAATTGGGTTCCAAATAGTATCATCAAATTACTTTCAAGCTATTGGAAAACCAAAACACTCAGCTTTACTGGCACTATCAAGACAAGTACTTATATTAATACCTGCCTTATTAATTTTACCGAGATTTTTTGGATTAGAAGGAGTAGTATCAGCAGGTCCTTTAGCAGATTTAACTTCTGCAGTGGTTACTGGAACATTTATTTTCTTCGAAATGAAAAAACTTGATGACAGCCACAAATCTACTTTAATAAATAATGTCGAAGATTCTGTGAAGAATTTATTTGAAGAAAATAGCATTATAAATGGTGATAAAATAATAAAAGAACTGTAATTCTAAATAAATCTAAATAAAAAATCAGCTAATACTAGTTGTACTAAAATTATTACAATTTTTATTAACTGATTTTTTATTTATTATAAGTGGTTTATGAGATTTGATAATTGGGTATATTAATATATGGATAAATTAAAAAATCAAAATACAATAAAAGGAGATAACTTTATGAATTCAATAATGGCAATAAAAGTAAATGGTAGGGATGCAAAAGCACCACATCTTCAAGAAATTCTCACAAAATATGGTTGTAACATAAAAACAAGAGTTGGATTTCATGAAACGAATGAAGGTCAATGCTCGGTAGACGGGATTATAATTCTACAGTTATTTGGCGACGAGAAAGATATAAAATCTTTGTTTAATGAAATTGATTCATTAAATGGAGTAATTCCTAAATTTATTGAGTTTTAAAAATAGAAAAGTATAAAAGTCTAACAATGAATTTATTAGGCTTTTATACTTTAATTCAGGTTTTTTCTAACTACTAATTAATTGTAATATTATTATTAATAAAATCTACGGATTTTATATTGAGCACTTCTTTGAAAAAGCTAAGTGGAACATAAGTATGGTCATTTACTATCACAGGAGCTGTTTCTAATTCGATTTGTGTTTTCTCATAATTCAAGTAATTGTTTTGCTCAATTTTCAAAGAAACTTCATTATCTATTTCAACACTTCTTTCATCATTATTCCAAGTAACTTTATATCCTAGTGATTCAGAGATAGCACGAATTGGAACCATTGCTACACCATCTTGGTTTATGAAAGCTACGGGAGAAATAATTTTTTCATTATTAACTAAAATATTAATAATAGAATCATCCTCTTGCTGAGATAATACAATTATTTTATTTGGAGTAGTTTGAGCAGGTATACTTTTTGTAGTTACGTCATAGAAAACTATTAGTTTTCTATTGCCCAGAACAGTTTCTATTTCAGATAAAGTCGGGTTTTTAATCCAATTAATTTGAGTATCATTTTCCCATAATATTTCAGTGTCTTCAGCAATATTTAATTTTAATAATTTATCTTTGCTTAACAGATCAGCATCGAATTTATCTGCCTTTATATTTTCATCTTTAACCGGTGAAACTATATCAATGCTGTATTGTGGCGGATAAATTAAAATCATTGGTCTATCCGACTCATAGTATCCTATAAGGTCAGTACCTACTTCGATTTTGACATCATCTACATAATAAGTGCTTTCAGATAAAATAAAATATGCCGGTGAACCATTCTTGTCCTCCAAAAATATTTTAGTTATACCTTCTTTTGTTTCATCAATTTCCTTTACGGTTCCTGTAAATGATAAATAAAATGAATGTGGTTTAATAGTTTCGTTAATCGCACTTATGGGTATTGCATTATTAGTATCATTATATTGAGTAGTGACATTTCCTGTTACATTTCCAAAAGCTGAAATAGAAGAAAAGGAAACTGCCATTGACAATATTAATGCTGATATTTTAGTTGATTTTTTCAATTTATGTAACCTCCTAGTTAGTTTTTTAATTTTTGTTCTATTTATTAGACGAATAAAGATAAAAAAAGTTCCAAGATATATTACTTTAATATAAAAATATATTATAAAATTTGATTTGTTTGATAAACTACCTTTACTGTTAATATGATAATATGGTAAAATATAAACTATATATGATAAAAAAGTTAATAAACTGCTATGGCAGGAAATTTACAAACTAAAGGAGAAAATATGGAAAAATATGTTTTAGATAGAAATGAGGCAATTTTATTAATAATAGACATACAAGAAAAATTAATGCCTGCAATAAATAAAAGTGAAAAAATAATTAATAATAATGTGATTTTAATAGAGGCTGCAAAAAATATGGGTATTCCAATTTTAGTTACTGAACAATATCCAAAAGGCTTGGGTAAAACAGTAGAAGAGCTTGATAAAAAATTAGAAAATGCCGTTAAATTTAACAAGATGGTTTTTTCTAGTTGCTCAAGTGAAGTATTAGAACACATTCATAGTAGTAAAAGAAAAAAAGTTATTATTACAGGTGCTGAAACGCATGTATGTGTTTTTCAAACTGTTAGAGATTTATTAAAACAAGGTTTTTATGTTTTTGTAGCGGAAGATGCAGTAGGTTCTAGAACAAAAGAAAATTATGATAATGCAATAGCTCTTATGAGGGAAATGGGAGCAGTTATTACCAATACAGAAACAATAGTATTTGACTTATTAAAAGAATCAGGTACCCCAGAATTTAAAACTATGATGAAATTAATTAAATAGGTTTAATCCTACAATTTAATTTATGTAAAAATATAGAAAAGGAGGTTATTATTTATGAAATTATCTTATTTAGGACATTCAGTAATATTAATGGAAAAGGATAATTTTAAAGGTATAATAGATCCATTTATAAGAGGTAATTCATTATGTACATTGTCTGTAAATGATTTGCACAATATCACACATATTTTTATAACACATGGGCATGGCGATCATTTAGGTGATGCTGTTGAAATTGCAAAAAAAAATAATTCGCTAATCATAGCCAATGCAGAAATTTGTAATTATCTAGGTAAATTCAATGTAAAAACTCATGCCATGCATATTGGAGGACGTACAAAATTTGATTTTGGTGTAGTAAAAATGACTAATGCTGTTCATGGTTCAGGAATAAGTGAAGGTGACATAATGATATATGGGGGAAATCCAGGAGGATTTATAATTGAAATAAATGATAGAAAAGTATATCATGCAGGGGATACTGGTTTAATTTATGATATGAAACTATTAGAAGATGAGAATATAGATGTTGCTTTTCTACCTATAGGAGGCAATTATACAATGGATATAAATGATGCCGTAAAGGCAGTAGATTTCATAAAACCAAAAAAAGTAGTGCCTATGCATTACAATACATTTAAACCTATAGAAGCTGATCCCCAAGATTTCAATAAAAAGGTTTCTTCATCAGAAGTAATCATTCTTGATGTTAATGAAAGTATAATTATATAAGAATGGTATGGTAAAATAGTTAAGCATTCGAAGAAGCAAAAAATCGAATGCTTTTTTACTAGAATTAATGTCTTTATACTTTAGGTTAGTAACTTTATACAAAACAAGTAGGAGCTAGCTCCATATAGGTATCCCATAGAACTTAATACCATAGCAAAAATCAAAGGAATTGCCTTGTGTTTTCAATAATTGGGATGTGTTTTATAAAGGAAATTTTGAGATAGTAAATTTGTTAGATGTCACCTACTTAAAGAGAATACTCAAAAAATGAAAATATATTCCATGGCTTGGTAATTTGGATTGTAAAGTATTAAGAATTAAAGAAGATATTGAAATTGATGAAGAGTTGCTACGGATAAAAGAATTTATTACACGAAAAGAGGAAATCATTATGATAATAGTTAATTTTTATGATAGCATTGAGGAGCATTTGTTGAAATTTGCTGTGATTGTTTCTAAAAGCCAGGGGAAATGGGTATTATGCAAACATAGGAAGAGAAATACTTATGAATGCCCTGGTGGTCATAAAGAGGATAGAGAATCCATTTTAACAACTGCTAAAAGAGAACTTTATGAAGAAACTGGTGCAATTGATTACTCAATAAAACAAGTATGTGTATATTCGGTTTGTGGTAATGATGGTGCGATTGAAAATAAAGTTGAGACTTTTGGTATGTTATATTATGCTGATATTTCTAAGTTTGAAGAATTACCAGATTTTGAAATGGAAAAGATTGAATTTTTTGACAGTCTTCCTAAAAACTGGACTTATCCAGAAATTCAACCCAAATTAATAGAAAAAGTAAATAATTTTATTGGAAATGAAATGAAGTTCGATTAATTCTTGATTTTCAAATATATCGTCACATGAGGCTATGCTTGGTCTTTGATTTGAGAACAAAGATTATTTTGATTATGTATAGATTACCATAATTTATTAACCAATTAATTTCTAAGGGGGGGGGGAAAAGTGGATACGGCATTAATTTTAAGGATTGCTTCTGAAAAAAATGAGTATTTAGATAATAATGAAATTTCCCGTTTGTTAAGTCAATCGGAACTAGTCGGCAAGCTCACTGAAAATTTTGTAGATCATCCATTGTTTGCAGTGTTTCGGATTATGGGACTGAGTGAAATTCCTCATGTTGAAAGATTATCTTACACCAAAAAACTGATAGATTATATTAACTGTTATATTGCTACAGCAGAAGGATTTTCATGTTTAGGTGGAGTAGAAGAAATTGTCCCCTGCTACAATGCAATGTTATTGGAAGCCTATTGTCGACTTGGACTTGCTGTGAGTAAAGAAGCACAGGCAGCTTTAAGCTGGATAGAACAATATCAGCTTTTTGAGCGTAATCAAACCACTTTATGGTCTCATAAGGGTATTTGCAAACATGGAGGATGTCTTGGAAAAACGCCATGTTATATTGGAATCGGAAAAACAGTCCGTGCACTTGTAACCTATTTAGAGTGTGTTAAGCAAGAAAATCAAAAAATTGAAAATCTTCTTATGCAAGGGATAGGCTATATGCTTCGTCATAAAATGTTTCAGCGTTTATCGGATAGCAGGCCTATCAGTCCACATATTACAGACATAATGTTTCCGCAGAGTTATGCGCTCTCCCTTGTAGATTTGGCCTATATCGTTGGGAAGAAACAATTAACTGCGGAAGAAAATAGTTCAGCCTTGCTACAGCTCATCCAAGAAAAGCAAATAGCAGTGAGCCAATGGAAAATAGATTACATTTACAGTTATAAAGGTTACATAGGCTTTGAAACGAGACGCAAAGCTTCAGAATGGATTTCAGCATTAATTCCTATATGGCTATCTGGTTCATTATGAGCGTAATTCAAAGCGCCCAATTATTATTAAAAGTCTATGGAGGTTAGCGCCCTCAATAGTTGGAGGTTAAAATGAAAGTTCAAAGCGTTAAAATTGATAACATCCCCGTTATGATTTGGGGTGAAAAATCAGATAATTTATATATTCATGTTCACGGTAAAATGTCTTCCAAAGAATATGCTGAAGATTTTGCCGAAATTGCAAATAGAAAAGGAATCCAAACTCTCAGCTTCGATTTACCAGAACACGGAGAAAGAAAAGACAATGATTATCGTTGCGATATTTGGAATGGTATGAGTGACCTTTCCACAATTGCCGATTATGCCTTTTCATACTGGAAAAACATTTCTTTGTTTGCGTGTAGTTTAGGAGCATATTTCAGCTTAAATACTTATGTAGACAAAAAGTTTACAAAGTGTCTTTTTCAATCTCCTGTGTTAGATATGGAATATCTAATCAAGCAGATGTTTATTTGGTTCGAAGTTACGGAAGAAAGACTGTTCAATGAGAAGGAAATACCTACTCCTGTTGATATATTGCGTTGGGACTACTATCAATATGTTAAAGAACATCCCATTGAGAAATGGAATACTCCAACTTCAATACTGTATGGTGCAAAAGACAATCTGCAATCGGTAGATATTATTCAAGAATTTGTAAAAGCACATGACTGCGAATTGTCAATTTCTCAAGACAGCGAACATCCTTTTATGGAAAATGAGGATATTAAAATAGTCCGAGCATGGCTAGAAGAAAACATATGAGATTACGAGTTTAATTAGGTGTAATGAGGTGTAATGCAGGAGCTTGAAAAGCCAAAGTGGATTATGACGGAAATATGTTGAGTTCTTTTATTGCAAACGTTATATTTTTATGATATGATTTTTATGTTGTAATTTCTATACTTAATAGTATTAATAAAAGTTAGGGGATGATATTTTGCTTAATCAAATAAAAGAGAGATGGAATGCCTACATTAATACAGGGGAAATTTCAAAGGAAATTAATACGGATATATTAGAATCCTGGCACAGATGTGAAAAAATGAATGTTGATTACTTAGGTGGTAAGGGTACGAGAGTCTTGGATAATGAACTTAAAGAAAGTGTAGCAAAAAAGAAAGAATTGATAAACTTGGCAAGACCAATCATGGAAAATGTGTATGAAATGGTCAAAAATACAAGTTACAGTGTTGTGCTTACAGATGAAAACGGAGTAATCGTAGATTTAATAATCAATGAAGACTTAGAAAAAAATCATGTTAATTTAAATTTTGTTGAAGGTTCAAAATGGGATGAGAAAAGTGTAGGTACTAATGCTATAGGAACGTGTTTATCAATTGACAAGCCTGTACAAGTCATAGGGGCAGAACATTACTGCAAATACCATCACCAGTGGACTTGTTCCGCTGCGCCAATACATAATCTAAACGGTGAAATAATAGGTTCTTTTGACATATCGGGAAGGGCTGAAGATGTACAAACTCATACGTATGGTATAGCAGTTTCAAGCGCAAATTGTATAGAAAAACAGCTTATTATTTCTGAATCGTACCATCTTATTGATACAACCTTTGATTCTATACTCGATGGTATTATGGTAATTGATAAAGATTTAAAAATAATTAGAATGAACAATAAAATACCAGATCTTTTTCATATGAAAGAAAATGATATCTTTAATATTGAAATAAGTAGAATATTTAAAGAACTAAATATTGAGCATAATATTTTCATAAACAAGAAAAAAATGAATTTTTCAGACACTACAATTTTTATTGGTAGTAAAAAAATAGAATGTTCTTTAAATATTTCTCCTATAATAGTTGGAAATGATGTTACAGGAGCAGTTATGTTTATGAGGGAAGCAAAACAGGTCAGAAAAGAAGTAAGTAGACTAGCTGGGTTCAATGCTAATTATACGTTTGATAGTATTATAACGGTTGATAGTAAGATGAAAGAGTTAATAAAAACTGCTAAGAAAATTTCAAAGACTAATTGTTCAGTTTTAATTGAAGGGGAAAGTGGAACAGGCAAAGAATTGTACGCCCAATCAATACATAATGAAAGCAATAGAAGAAAAGGACCATTTATTGCAATTAACTGTTCAGCTATACCCAAGGAATTATTTGAGAGTGAACTTTTTGGTTATGAAAGTGGATCTTTTACAGGTGCTATAAAGGGAGGACGTCCAGGAAAATTTGAGCTTGCAAGTGGTGGGACTATTTTTTTAGATGAGATAGGGGAAGTTCCACTAGAAATACAACCTAAATTGCTTAGAGTTCTTGACAATAATAAAATAGTTAGGATAGGAGGGTCTCATGAGAGAGACCTAGATGTTAGAATAATATCTGCAACAAATAGAAATTTGGTTGATGAAGTTTCTAAAGGCTCATTTAGACAGGACTTATATTTTAGGCTTAATGTAATAAATTTAAGAATACCCCCTTTGAGAAAAAGAAAAGATGATATCATTGAACTTGCCAGTTATTTTTTGAATAGTCTTAAAGAAGAAAATGATGGTATCTATAAAATGTTTACTCCTGAATTTGAAGAAATGTTAAAGAATCATGAATGGACGGGAAATGTAAGGGAACTGAAAAACATTATTCAAAGAGCCTATTACATGTCGGATAATGAATTCATAAATAGTGTTTCATTACCGAAAAAAACTATAGAAATTGATGAAGATTCGAACAATGAAGTATATAAATATAATCTTAAAGATATAGAAAAAGAAAGTATTATTCAAGCCCTTTTTGCCAATAATGGAAATGCAAAAAAAGCTGCAAAAGATTTAAATATTAGTAAAGCTACAATTTATAGAAAAATAAAAACATATTCAATTGATTTAGAAAATATTGGTAAAATGGCATGAAAAATAAAAAGTCTCAACTTGTGTACTCAATATGAGAATGGAGTCTCAAGTTGAGACTTTTTTTTATTGCTTTTAAATTAATTGAATATCATAATTCATTTAAAAGCTCTATAAAACATTGTAATTTAATCATAGCATTAATAATATTTTAATTTTATGAAGTTGGCACGATATATGCTTTATGTATATTTGACAAATAAATATGAAAGGAGAATTAAAATTTTGATAAAAAGTTAGGACTTTAGAGATAAAGTGCTGATAAATTTTCAGGAGGTGCTAAATACGAATAGATTTATAATTGAGTTTGGTATGGGTATAGATTTTCACGGACAGGACGTAACAAAAGCTGCAATTAAAGCATCTAAAGATGCAATATCAAAAAGCTGCTTAGTAGGGTTAAATGAAGTGTGCGGATTTACGCAAGAAAACATTAATGAAAGTGTATTTATCAATGTGACTATTTCAGTTTCAAGACCTGAAGAAGTAAATACAAACGAAGTTGAAAGTTGTTTTCCAGTAGGGAAGGTAAAAGTTCATGTTATAAAAGGTGGTATGATAACAGATGGCCTTTATTTTACTAATTTTGGAGATAAAGATGATTCCATTGAGGTTGCTATAGCATGTGTAAAAGTAGAAATCAAATAAAAAAATATACGATAGGAGGTAATATTTTGAAAATTACTAACGAGCAATTAATAAACATGTATTTGACTATGTTAAAGATCCGTAAATTTGAAACAAGGGCAATGGATAAATTTGCTGAGGGTAAAATTCCAGGATTTGTTCATTTGTATTTAGGTGAGGAAGCCATTGCAACTGGTGCATGCGCTAATTTAAATGAAGATGACTTTATCACAAGCACTCATAGAGGACATGGTCACATAATAGCTAAGGGTGGAGAATTAAATTATATGATGGCTGAGCTCTTCGGAAAAGAAGATGGATATGGTAGAGGTAAAGGTGGTTCAATGCATATTGCTGATGCATCTAAAGGTATTTTAGGGGCAAACGGTATAGTTGGAGCAGGTCATAACATTGCAGTTGGAGCGGGACTTGCTATTCAATATAATAAAACAGAACAAGTATGTATTTGTTTCTTTGGAGATGCATCAACAAATCAAAGTACATTCCATGAAGCCTTGAATTTAGCTAGTGTTTGGAGATTGCCAGTAATATTTGTATGTGAAAACAACGGTTATGGTATTTCTGTCAGTCAGGCCAGACATCAGGCAATAACAGATGTATCTGTAAGGGCAACTGCATACAATATGCCAGGCGTAACTGTAGATGGTAATGACGTGCTTGCAGTGTATGAAGCTGTTGGAGAGGCTGTATCTAAAGCAAGAAAAGGTCAAGGACCAACATTGGTTGAGTGTAAAACATATAGACATAGAGGTCATTTTGAAGGAGATCCTACGGTTTATAGGCCTAATGGAGAATTAGATGCATGGTTAAAAAAAGATCCAATTCCAAGAATTGAAAAATATATAGTGGAAAATGAAATCATGACAAGAGAAGAAATAGAAAAGATGAATGCTGATGTCGACAAAATGATTAACGATGCTAATGAATTTGCAGATAATAGTAAATCGCCTTCAATAGAATCAGCCTTAGAAGATGTATATACTGATATAGTTGAGGAGGGAAGAGTAAGATGAGAAAAATGACATATGCTGAAGGAATAAGAGAAGGTATGAGAACCAAAATGCTAGAAGATTCTAGAGTATTTGTTTTTGGTGAAGATGTTGGAAAGTTTGGTGGCTGTTTTGGTGTTACAGCTGGCTTGTTTGATGAATTTGGTGAAATGAGAGTTAGAGATACACCTATTTCAGAAGGAGTAATAATAGGAGCGGCTGTAGGGTCATCTGCTTGTGGGCTTAGACCTATAGCTGAGCTTATGTTTATGGACTTTGCAACAGTTGGTATGGATCAACTAGTTAATCAAGCTGCGAAATTAAGGTATATGACTGGTGGAAAAATTACATTACCAATGGTTGTAAGACTTCCAGCAGGTGGTGGTACAGGAGCGGCAGCACAACACTCACAGTCTTTAGAAGCATGGTTAACACATGTTCCTGGACTTAAAGTTGTATATCCATCAAATGCTCAGGATGCATATGGATTGATGCTTACAGCAATAGAGGACGAAAATCCCGTAATATATGTTGAAAACAAAATATTATACTCATTGAAAAGTGAAGTTGAAGATGAAGTTAAGCCAATTCCTTTTGGTAAGGCATGTGTTAAAAAGGAAGGAACAGATGCAACTATAATTACATATGGACGTCAAGTTTATGATGCACTAAAAGCAGCTGATATTTTAGCTAGAGAAGGAATAAATGTTGAAGTTATAGATTTAAGGTCTCTTTATCCTTTGGACAAAGAAACAATACTTCATTCAATAGAAAAAACCCATAAAATAGTACTAGTGAGTGAAGAAGCAAAAAGAGGTGCATATACAGGAGAAATAGCATCTGTGATTGCAGAGGAATTTTTCTATGAATGTGATGCACCTATAAAAAGAGTTGGTGCTTTAAATACACCTATACCATTTGCAACAGATTTGGAAAACTATGTTTTACCAAATGAAAAAGATATAGTGTTAGCTGTAAAATCATTGTTCTAATTAATATAAAACTAATATGTGGCATTATTAAGTAAAAAATCTTATTAATGCTGCATATCTTATAAAGGAGTTGGAAAATGGTTTCGATTGGAATAATTGCAAATCCAGCCTCGGGCAAAGATATTAGAAGACTGGTATCCCATGCTACTGTAATTGATAATAACGAAAAAATTAATATTGTAGAAAGAATTATATTAGGCGCTCAGAGTCTTGGTATAGATAGAGTATATATGATGCCAGATTCTTATAATATGGGTTATAGGGTTGAGGATAAACTTAATATTTGTGATGAGCTTAAGTGTGAAATAAATGTAATAAATATGATGAGAGTAGATAGTATAGACGATACCATAAGTGCTGCTGAATTTATGGAAGAAAATCATGTTGGTTGCATTGTAACGCTCGGTGGAGATGGAACAAATAGGGCTGTGGCGAAAAAAATTAAAGATGTTCCACTTATATCTATTTCAACAGGAACAAACAATGTTTATCCAGTAATGTTGGAGGGTACTATAGCAGGAATGGCAGCGGCAGTAGTTGCATCGAAAAAATATAACAATAACTTATTTATACAAAGAGATAAAAGAATAGAAGTTTATAAAGATGAAAAGTTGAGAGATATTGCTCTAATAGATGCAGTAATTTCAAAGGATGTTTATGTTGGTTCAAAGGCAATATGGGATATGGCGAATATAGAGAAAATATTTGTTACAAGGGGTCATCCAGCATCAATAGGATTTTCAGCAGTTGTTGGTTGTAAAAAAATAGTTCTACCAAAAGATGATTTTGGAGCTTGTATCTCCGTCAATACAGATTACGGAAAAATTATGGCTCCAGTTGCAGCAGGTGTTGTGAGTGCTACTTCAATAGATGAACCTGTTTTGCTTAAGTTTGATGACATCTATGAATATGTTTCAAGTGCAAGGGGTACTATTGCTCTTGATGGTGAAAGAGAAGTAGAATTTTCTAAAGGTCAAAGATTTGTATTTAAAATAAATAGAAGAGGTCCATATCATGTAGATGTTGTAAAAGCATTAGAAATAGCGCAGTTGAATGGATTTTTTATAGTTTAATTTAAATAATTCAGATGCATGGGCATCTGAATTATTTCGAGATATCAGCAAATTAACTGAGGTTTAAGGAGGATAAATATGGCAGAATTTATTGTAATGCCTAAAATGGGATTAACCATGACAGAGGGATTTTTAACAAGTTGGAAAAAATCAGAAGGAGATAAAATTTCAAAAGGCGACGTGCTGTTTGAAGTTGAAACAGATAAACTCACAAATGAATATGAAGCAAAAGTATCTGGAATATTGAGAAAAATATTAGTTGATGAAGGAACTGTAAATGTTCTTGCACCTGTTGCAATTATAAGTGAAGAAGATGAAGATATATCAGATTTATTAGCTAAGGCTGGAGGTAGCAGTGAAGTAAATATAATAGAAGAAAAAAAAGAAGAAATAAAAGATAATACTAAACCTTTATCTTCACTAGAAAGTAGTAAAAGAATAAGAATATCACCTAGGGCAAGGAAAATTGCTCAAGATTTAAATATAGATATTTCAGTTGTAGTAGGAACAGGACCTAGTGGCTCCATAACAGAAGATGATATATTGAAATATTCAGAAAAATCAAAAGAGGATAAGAAAAAAGTCTCTCCTACTGCTTCAGTTGTTGCAGAGCAATTAAATGTAGACATAAACAGTATAAAAAAAGAATCTCGCATTATGAAAGATGATGTTATTAAATTTAAGTTATGTGAGGAATTAACAAAATATGCTAATCCCCAAGAGTATAGAAAGCCTATGTCTACTATGAGAAAAGTTATAGCTAAGAGAATGCTTGAAAGCAAACAAATATCTCCATCTGTTACTTTTAATATTAAGGTTGATACAAGTGCAATGAAGAAATTAAGAGATGAAATAAAAGACAATACAAAAGTTTCATACACTGATATTATTGTAAAAATAGCTTCAAGTGTCTTGTTAGAATTTCCATTATTAAATAGTACGATAGATGGAAATGAAATAGTAACAAGAAATTATGTTAATATGGGTGTAGCTGTTGCATTGCCTGATGGATTAATTGTTCCTGTTATAAAATATGCAAATGTTAAGGGATTAAAAGAAATTTCTACAGAAATAAAAATACTAGGACAAAAATCAAAAACAAATGAATTAAGTCAAGATGAAATATCTGGAGGTACATTTACAATTAGCAATATTGGTATGTATGGTATAGAATCATTTACACCAATTATAAATCAACCAGAGGTTGCAATACTTGGAGTTAATTCTATTAACGAAGAGGTTAAGGTTATAGATGGGGAAATAAAAATTAAGCCTATGATGAACTTAAGTCTAACTGCTGATCATAGAGTTGTTGATGGGGCTGTAGCCGCACAATTTATGGCTAAATTAAAGGATTACATAGAAAAACCGGGACTTCTTTTATTGTAGTATTAGGGAGGAATAGATATGAAATTAGCAGTTTTAGGTGGAGGACCAGGAGGTTATGTTGCAGCAATACGCGCTGCACAATTAGGATTAGATGTAACACTCATTGAAAAAGAAAATTTTGGCGGTACATGTTTAAACAAAGGCTGTATACCAACAAAGGTTTTGCTTCACACATCAGAGCAACTAGAAACAATAAAAAAAGATTATAAAGAAATTGGAATAAATGTATCTAATGTTGAACTTGATTACAAACAGTTACAAAAGAGAAAGACAAAAATAGTAAAGAAACTTGTTGCTGGAGTAGATGGGTTATTAAAAAATAATAAAGTTAAGAAAATTATTGGAAGTGGTAGCTTTTTAAATCAAAATCAAATTGTTGTAAAACTTTCAGATGGAGCAGTAGAAACAGTTGATTTTGATTATGCAGTAGTAGCAACGGGGTCAAAGCCAACAATTGTTCCGTTGCAAGGGGTTAATCTTCCTGGAGTGATAACTAGTGACGAAGCACTGTCTTTAGATGAAGTGCCTAAAAGTATGGTTATCATAGGAGGTGGAGTCATAGGAGCAGAATTTTCAGCTGTATACAGTGCCATGGGATGCAAGGTAACTATTGTAGAAATGCTTCCAAACATTGTTGCAAATATGGATAAAGATATAGTTCAATATTTAAAAAGTAAATTTATAAAAAGCGGAATCGATATATATACTAATACAAAAGTTGAATCTATTACAGAGGCTTCCGGATTGTTGTCTGTTAATACATCTTCAAATGATGGGGATAAATCATTTTTAGCAGAAAAAGTCCTTTTGTCCATTGGTAGAAAACCTGTGATAGAAAATATAGGACTTGAAAACATTGGTGTAAGAACAAAAAAAAATGCTATACTAGTGAATAAAAATATGCAGACTAATGTGGATAATATATATGCTATAGGTGATTGCAATGGTGGTGTAATGCTAGCACACGTGGCATCGGCAGAAGGAATTGTTGCAGTAGAATCCATTATGAATAAAAAATCAAAAATAGATTTTAAAACTGTACCTTATTGTGTTTATACAAGACCTGAATTAGCCGGCGTTGGATTAACCGAAGAACAAGCTAGGTCAAAAGGTTTGGATATAAAAATTGGAATGTTTCCAATGTATATAAATGGTAAATCGATTATAGAGGGAGAAACAGATGGAATTGTAAAATACATTGCAGATTCGATTACTGGTGAGGTACTAGGATTACATATGGCAGGCTCTCATGCTACTGAACTTATTGTAGAAGGTGCACTTGCGATAAAACTTGAGGCAACTATGGAAGAAATTATTTCAACAATACATGCCCATCCTACCGTAGGAGAATCACTTCAAGAATCAGCACATGCAGTCTATAATAATGCAATCCATATCCCAAAATAAAAATTTATCATAATAAATTAATGTATAGAATTATGCGAATATTTGTTTAAAAGGGTTAATAATTTAAATCTAATAAAGGATGACACAAATTGTGTCATTTTTTTTGTCATTGACAAATGGTCAGGTGCTATTTTATTTATTAAGATAAATAGTATAATTATAGATGAAGTTATATAAAGACAAAATTTAAGATAAAAAATATAACTTCGTAAGGGTTTTATATTTTAGAATAAAGATGAAAGAGAGTGTTATTAAAAAATATAAGGAGGAATAATTAATGAAGAAAAAAGTTATATCTTGGATTTTGATTTTTACAATGATATTTACCCAGAATTTCTTTATACCAATGTTAGCTAGTGCGTATTCCGTTGTTCCAAGCTCTAGTGGAATACCAGAATTTAATGGTGGTGGAAAATCTGATTGGTGTGGTAGATATCCTAAACCTGATGATAGTGTATTTTATGTTGAAGCAAAAGGTAAAAATTTAGGGGAGGTGTCAGCGGAGGTATCATCTTATAATGGTATATATACTGCTGTGGCATCACAAAGTGATCGATGGTATTTAGGTAAAACCGCTCAAGGTAATGAGCTCTACATCTATGAAATGGTAATTGATGGCGGGGGTGTTTTAAACTCATCAGATAATTATTATGTTCGCCTCAAAGATAGCGAAGGTAATTACTATGATAATAGCGATGCATATTTTAATTGTTATCCATCGGGTATTTATTTAAACAATAACGAAATACCATCTGAAATAACTGATGGCGCATCTAAGGTTCCATTTGATGTTACATTATATGGTTTAGATAACAGTGTTCAAAAAGAAAACCTATCTATTAAATTATATAGTGGAACAAAATCAAGTTTTTGGAGTCCTGTTAGCACAGTTAAATTAATTGCAACATTACAAGTGGATGAATATGATTTAGTAGTTACAGGTGGAGAAGAGCAATGTATTATTGGAGATTTTACAATTTCAAACCAACCAACTGTAGGAGAAAAACTATATATTGAAGTTGAGTATTTAGGAGAAAAATACTATACAAGTACGCCTATTAATGTTATTTCTGAATTAGGTATTGGACAATTCAAACTAACAAATGCAGTAGCAGGAAGAGATACATCAGAAGGTCATGGAGAAGCTATGACTAATTCATATGAAGAAGCGGATGATGCAACATTTTACATAGGAAGTACAACTACTTCAACAGCTCACAAATTCACCTTAACAAGTGGAAATATGAGTAACGCATCGTTAATTGTTGTAACAGACAATAATGGAAATAACATTTTAAGACCAAGTTCAATTGAAATTGATGGGCCTAAAAGTGGAGTATTTACTACCACAGGTAAGATAGATATTCCAAGTGGTGCAACATCAGTAAAATTTAGCTATGGTGGAAATTTAGTTCATACTGTGCCGGTAGAAAGAACAGATGTTGTAGGTGGAGTTTCTATAGAACCAATTGGACATGAATTGTATGAAGGCAGTTATTTGTATCCTGATAATACAACTGATTTTCAGGTAGTTGTATCAGGAATAAATTTACAATCCTCTGTAACAAGCTGTTCAGCTATAATATCGGATTATATAGTAGAAAATGTAGTTGGCTGTAATTTAGAAAGTTCAGATTGCGAGTATATTTTTAATATTTCCTTAACGGAGCCATTGCGTTATTCTTATTATCTAGCACCTTTGTTAGAAGGAATGAAAATAAACAGCTTATACTATGAAGAGGGAACTGGTGTTAAGGCTTATTCTGATAATACTCTAGGAATAAATGTTTCTTTTGGAGAATTATATCTATCGTCTAGCGGGTCTACAGTACCTCCTGCATTAGAAAAAATAACTGGAAATAGAGAATTAACATTACAAGGAGTAGGATTTAGCAGCAACAAAACATATAAAGCGTATTTTATGGAACATAATAAAAATGGTTTGTCTGCACAACCAAGAGAAGTAAATGTTGAATATATTTCTTCTAAGAAACTTCAAATTACATCATCACAAACTGATAGTATGGCTCGTGGATGGTATGAGATATATTTAAAAGAAAATGACGTGCAAATAAACGGATTAAGTGAAGCAGTACTGTTACCTGCTGAAGATGTAGTTACTATTATTAACCCAACTGTAAATATCAATGACGGTGCATCTCATACTTTAGAACAACAAGTTACCATCAATATAACACCTGGAAGTTTTAATCAAGTGAGATTTACTGAAGATTTATCATCTATTTCAACATTACCTTTTTCTTCTATAGAAAATTCAATTCCTTTTACATTAAGCGAAGGATTCGGAAATAAAACTATATATTTTGAATTTAAAGGCGACAATAGTATTGTTTACAATACATCTGTTTCAGTAAATTATCGCACTGATTTTGCAGAAGCACCGACTATTTGCGGAGTAATGGGAAAAGTTGAAGAAGAGCCGATAGTTTTAAATAGATATGCTGATTATACACTTTACATTCAACAAGGCGGAGTAGGCAATGTTGGAATGGTAGATATACTGGATAATATGGATAATGTTATTGAGACTCATACATTAAAACGCACATCAGGTAACAGCGATTTATTTACATATTCTAAATCAATTACCATTAATAATTCTAATGCCAAGAAATTACATTTTTATATAGTTGACTCATTAGGGTTAAACTCTGAGTATAAAGAGGTAATGATTAATGTTGTTGAAGAACCATATATTACTTACTATCGTTCAGATATTAGAACTGAATATATAGATGGTAATTATTATGTTGAAAATAAAAGTAAAATTAAATATACCATAAGAGGAAAAGACGGTTTTAATGGTGTAGCAACGCTGCATTATAAAGATGCTTCGAGTGTAGAAAAAGATCATGATATAATACTTGCTGAAACAAAACGTGGTGATTATACAGGAGAGGAAACTATTCCATCTGATGTAGCAGAAATTGTTTCTGTTGAATATAAAATAATTGATCCTACTCTTTCTTCGAATTTTGCTCTAAAGGCAGAAGAAAAACCATACTATGTAGCATCAACAGTGAGGTTTACAGGATTGCCAAATACAGGGGATTTCAATGGCAAATATCTTAGAATTTTCAGTTCGGATGCAAGTAGTAAAACAAAATCAATAAATGATAACGACGGTGAATTTACATTTAACAATGTAAAACCAGGTAACTACAATTACTCATTGTTTGATAGTATAAATACATATAAATACGGTGAATTAGATGTTGTGTATGGTGAAGAAGCAACTATAGATATAAGTGATACAAGTAAACCAGCGAGCATTAAATTTAATGTTAGTGGCGGTACATTGTCTCAAGATGCTTATATAAGCTATAGTTATACAGTTAATGACAATATTTATACTAGTTATGCAAGGCCAAATGTAGAAAAAACAGGCTTATATGAGGGTATGGTTATAAATAGTTACAATTTAGTTTTACCATACTCTGATTTAAAAAAATATAATTCACCTGATATGGTTACAACAGCTATCACTCTAAGCAGCGGAATAAATACAGAAGAATTAACTATAAGTGATATTCAAACTTCAACCATTTCAATTACAGCTAATGATATTAATATGGATGGAAGAATAGTTGCAGGATCAACAGTAAATGTAAATCAAGTGGTAATGAATGGTGAAATTCGCTTTTATTATAATACATCAGGCATAACGGACGAAAATGGTAAGGTAGAGCTTACAGTTTATCTAAACTCTGATACTAAAATTACTATACAAAAAGAAAATTATGAAACAAAGTATGAAGAATTAACAACAAATGAAGAGGAAAATCAAGAAGCAAATATAAGTTTAAAATATGCAGATCAAAATAGGATAAAAATTAATTCTTATTCAATACCTCTTCAAACTGGTGATAATACTGATGATTCGCAAAAACTAGAAAATAATGATTCCATAGCTTATGTACAAATTACGGATATGGAAGGAAATCCTATTATAGGTGGTGGTAATAATTCTACAATAGAACTAGGAAAAGAATTAAGTAATCAAACTATTAAAGTATATCCTACTATGAAAAATGGATATATTAGTAAATATGAATATTATGAAGTTAAGCTTGATGAATATGGAAATGGGAGTGTAGATTTAATAGCAATACCAAAAGGTACAATTACAGCAGAAATAGCTAAAAAAGTAAAAGAACCACCTACTTCGTTTATGGCTTTGTACAACGAGGCAGGTTATCTTCAAAAATACTTTATTGATTCTGATGGAAAAATTTCATCTGATTCCTACACTTTAAATGAAGGTAAATATACAGTATTATTATTATCAAGCTATGATTTAAAAGATTTTAACGGACTTTCAAGAATTGAAACTTTTGAATCACTTGGGTTAGTAGAAAACACACATTATATCAAAAAAAATGTTCAAATAAAAAATGGAATAGTGCTTAATTTAGGTACAATTACTATTCCTACTAATGTTACAAAAAACATGTTGGTACCATATGAAGTGAATTTCGAAACAAAGTTTGTGCCAACATCATCAGATGGGCGCAGCGGCAAAATATATGTAAAAGCAAAGGTAGAAATAAGTGAATTGCTTAAAAATACCACAACTTTAAGTTATGTAACTGCATATGGAGACTCTTATACAGCAGTATATGATAAAAAAGTAAATGGTGTTGCTTCAAATTTTGGAGATTCGGAATATGAATTTGACTCAAATGGTAATTGCACACTTACATTTACTGCAAATTCGACATCTGATAAACTAAAATCAAGAATACTATTGTATGCGTCTTTTGAAAAAGATGGTAATGAAAAAAGCACATCATTTTCATGTGACGTTAATACTCCGCAAGTAAGTATAATTGTACCAAAACAAATAGTAAAGCCAGCTGAAGAAATAATAATCAGAGGAATGGCTTTTGCAGGAAGCAAAATAGATATATATGATAATGATATTCTAATAGGTTCAACTACAGCTAATAAGCAACATAGCTACAATTTGACAACATCATTAACAGCGCCTGATAAAGTTTCAGTTCATAAATTAGCAGCTGTAATGACAACACTAGAAGGTGAAGAATATGTTTCATCTGAGGCAACTACTGAAATAATAGATGGAGATAAAAAGGCTACTATAAGCAACTATGAATTTAGCAATATAGCTCATTATTCATCACTTGAGGACTCAAGAATAAAAATATTTACTGTAGATACTCTTGGAGACAGTCCAACCGGTGTTAGTATATATAACTCTTCTGGATTAAGTCGTGTAAGTTTTAGAATAAATAAACTTGTTAGTTCGCAACTTGAAAATGTTTGGGTAATTAACACAGATAAAGATGGATATAAAACAAAATTCCCTGCAGAATTAGTCAGCGATGATCCAAGTGGCAGATTTTCTAATTGGAAGATGGAAGCTGTAATTGGTAGTAAAATAGGGAATATATCCGTATTTTATTCTCTTAAAGATAGGGAAAACATTGGTTTGTTAACTGGTTTTAATGCACCAACAGAGGAAGAATTTGATGATTCTCTCAATAATATCAATAATATTGACCCGGCAAACATACCAAAAGCTTATCGTGATACAAATGCAGCAGTAGTTACCGATCAATCACAAAATTCATTAAAAGCACACAAAGATTTTGCAGATGGACGTATAGGTATAGAAGTAAATTATACAGATGTTAATGGTTATTCAGCTGAACAACTTATATCTCAAGGCTTTAGAAAAGTTTCTGTAGGTAGTGATGGAGAGTATTATTTGTATAAAGATAGTTCTACTGAAACAGGATATGATTTTAGGGTAAATAGAACTATGTATTTTAGTGAAGGATTAGCTAATAAACTAAAAAGTGGTACCATAGATGCAAACATTAATAAGAATACAAAAACTATAGTAGGTGCAAAATTAAATTCATTGATTGCGAGCAGAGACAATGTATCAATAGTTACAAAAAGTATAAAAGCAGATATAATGGCTAAGTCAACAAATTTAGATACTGCAAGGAATATATCTGGTAAAGTTGATTATGTAGGATATGTTCAAAACACTGGTGAAATAGCGTATGAAGGATTCCGGAATAGAACAGCTAATCTTGGAAATTATGGAAAAGGGATGCAGGTAATAGGAGGAGTAGCAACGGCAGTACAAATATTCTCAGGACCGGCAAGCATAGATCCTGCAAATTTACGAACCCTTGCCGATAGTATTAAAGATTCAAAAGTACGTTATAGATTGTATGATGAAATAAGAGAATATCAGTATGCAAGAAGAGATAGTCATTCCATTAGCAGCTTAATGGGCGTAGTAGGTTATAGTTCGAGCTTTTTCTCCTTGCCAGGTAAATGTCTGAGCTATATAGTTTCAACTGGAAATATGGTTTATACAACAAAAATAGATGCAGAGTATAATCTTTGGGGTAATGGAATATTGCAACAAATAGCTATGCAGCTTCGTCTAGAAGGAAAAGACATTGGAGAAGAGGATGACCCAAATGATCCTGAATACCTTATGGATCCATCAGGTTATGTGTTTGAAGCAATAGAAAACCAAAGAATTGAGGGAATCACTGCAACAGCACAAACTGATAACGGTGGCGAATGGGAAGCATGGAATGATGAATTTTTGACAGCATCAGAGCAGATAAACCCACAAATCACTGATAATGACGGTAAATATGGCTGGGATGTTCCTGTTGGTAATTGGAGAGTACTGTTTAGTGATAGTTCAAACAAATATCAAACAGCATTAACAAAATCTATGCTTGTTCCACCAATGCATACAGAAGTTAATATAGGGCTTCTTTCCTTAGAAAAACCAAAATTTGTCAATGCGACAGTTGATTCATCAGGTTTAGAAGTTGAGTTTTCAAAATATATGAAAGCCGAATCCATATATGATAAAGCAAATAATATACTTAATGTTCAGGTTTTTGAAACAGTTAATGGTCAAAACGTTCCATGTGATAATATTGACTTTATAGTATCAGCACAAAATACAGGATATGTGGTTGATGGAGTTTATCAAAGTGATGTTATATCATCAGATACATTTGTAAAGCGAATTAGATTTAATGCAGATGCTACACAATATCTTGGAGGGTTTAAAGAATTTGAAGATGATGGAGTTACACCGAAAAAATATACAGTATTAGTATCGAAAAATGTATTAAGCTATGCTGGAGTTCCTATTGAAATTGAAGATGAAGGTGAAAGCGACTATACAAAAGACATAGAGATTACAGAAAGGCAAACAGCGATTGAGCCAATTGCAAATGTAAGTGGTGGTAAATACGATGATGCACAAAAAGTAATTTTAAATACAGAAACTGAAGATGCAGCAATTTACTACACAACAGATGGAACAACACCAACTCCAACATCAAGAACATATACAGCACCAGTTTCAATTTCGGAATCTTGCAAATTAAAGGCGATAGCTTCAAAAGTAGGAATGAACGACAGTACTGTATTTTCAGCAACATATATAATAGGTGAAAAAACATATGACGAAACACCAATTGATGACGGAAATGGTAATAATGGTGGAAGCAGCGGCGGCAACGGAAACAGCGGTAATAACAATGTAAATGACGTAACAGAGCCAGAAATTGTTCAATCACCAAAATTTAAAGACGTTAATTCAGATGATTGGTATTTTGAAAGCGTAAATTATGTAGTTGAGAAAGGATTGTTTAAAGGAATAACAGATGAAGAATTCGGACCGCAAATGAGTATGACAAGGTCAATGATAGTAACTGTTCTATACCGTTTAGCAGGCTCACCAACAATAGAGGGTACATCGTATAAAGATATAGAACCACAATCTTGGTATGAAAAGGCTGTTATATGGGCATCGAAAAATAAAATTGTTGAAGGCTATGGTAACGGATTATTTGGAGCATTCGATAATATAACAAGAGAGCAGTTGTCAGTTATACTGTATCGATATGCAAAATATATGAAATATGATGTATTATCTACTACTGATATCACTAAATATTCAGATAATGATAATGTTTCATCATGGGCGAGCGAACCAATAAAATGGATGATAGCAAATGGTTTGTTAACAGGGAAACCTAACAATATCATAGATCCAAAAGGAGAGGCAACCAGAGCAGAAGTAGCAACAATTTTATATCGTTTTTTAGAAAAAATCGTGAAATAAAATAAATTTAAAGACGCATTGATTAGGAGTATATGCTTTACCTAAAATATGCGTCTTTATAATTAATTTTTTAGATAAAAATGATTTAAAACCGCGTGCCTTAATTTTAAGAACCAATAAATTACTTATAAAAATATGTTGTATATTATTAATTCAATTGACTACACAATAATACTAATCTATACTTAATTTATACGATAAACGTAAATTCTTGTGATTACTAGTAACAAAAAAAATTAAAGCACGGAGGTATTATGAAAAACTTATTTATATGCTATTCAAGATGTGGAACATGCAAAAAAGCCAGGAAGTGGCTTGAAGAAAATAACATCGAATTTACAGAAAGAGAAATTAAAGAAAATAATCCTACAGAAGAAGAATTAAAAAAATGGATAGAGAATAGTAAATATCCTATTAAGAAATTTTTCAATACTAGTGGAAATTTATATAAAGAACTCAATTTAAAAGAAAAATTATCCGAAATGACAGAAGAAGAACAAATCAAACTTCTATCTACGGATGGTATGCTTGTAAAAAGACCACTTTTAATAAATAATAATGGTAAAATCTTAGTTGGATTTAAAGAATCAGAATGGGAAATATTGAAATAAATATTATATTCGATTAAATACACAGTATTTGTTAATATGAAAACTAGATATATTTAAAAATTATCCTTTACCATGGATAGTTTAAATATTATCTAGTTTTTTAATTTTTATGGACTAAAGATTTCATTAGTTTAATTGTGTTTGGCGGAATTGAACTAATTCTAGTTTTTAGGGCAATACAAATTACATTTAAAATAAATTCTTTGAAAAAACAAAGAATTTTAGGTGAATAATTAGTATAAACAAAAGGACTAGAACAAATGTTTGACAGCCTATATTCACTGTGATATAATTTATCTATTACTAATAAACAGGTGAGTTATGAACGATATAATATTTGAAAAACTGAAAATTTTATCAGATGCAGCTAAATATGATGTATCTTGTGTGTCTAGCGGTGTTGAAAGAAAAAATAAAAATACAGGCGGGATAGGTAATGCTTCAGCAGCCGGTATTTGTCATGCTTGGTCATCGGATGGGAGATGCATCTCTCTTTTAAAAATACTATTAACAAATGATTGCATATATGACTGCCATTATTGCTTGAATAGAGTTACTAATTCAGTTAAACGCGCAAGTTTTACTCCAGAAGAAGTAGCAGAACTTACTATTCAATTTTATAGGAGAAATTATATTGAGGGATTATTTCTAAGTTCCGCTATAGAAAAAAATCCAGATTACACTATGGAAAATATTTATAAAGTATTAGAGCTATTAAGATATAAGTATAATTTTTGGGGATATGTTCATGTTAAGGTCATACCAGGGGCGGACCCTGTTTTGGTTAAAAAAACTGGTGCTTTAGCAGATAGAATGAGCGTAAATATAGAATTACCTACTAGAGAAAGTCTTAAAATTTTAGCTCCACAGAAAAAAATAGAAAGTATCATTCAACCCATGTCTGTAATTAATTCAGAAATGACTAGAACTATCGAAGATAAAAAAATTTTCAAGAATACACCTCGTTTTGTACCTGGTGGTCAATCAACTCAAATGATAATAGGAGCTACACCTGATAGTGATAAAACAATACTTAATTTATCACAGAACCTTTATGATAGATTTAATATGAAACGTGTTTTTTTCTCTGCTTATATACCAGTTATATCAGGTCCAAATTTACCATCTGTAAATACTGTTCCACCACTTGTTAGGGAACATAGATTGTATCAGGCTGATTGGTTAATGCGTTTTTATTATTTTAAGTCAGAAGAGCTTTTTTCAGAAATAGATTCTAACCTTGATTTGGAATTTGATCCTAAGATGATGTATGCTCTAAGAAATATAGATAAATTTCCTATAGAAATTAATAAAGCATCCTATGAAGAGCTATTAAGGGTTCCTGGTTTAGGAGTGAAAAGTGCACAAAGAATAATTAGGGAAAGAAAAAATGCAGAACTTTCATATGATTCTCTTATAAAGATGAAAACAGTATTAAAAAGAGCAAAGCACTTTATTACAGTTAAGGGAAAATACTATGGTAATACAAAGCTTGAGCCCGATTCTATAAAAAATGAAATTAGATTTAAAGAAGCACAAAAACAGTTTTCTATTTTTGAGTTTATGTAAGGGGTAAAGTTGTTATGGACTACTTATATGATGGAACATTTGAAGGCCTTATGACATGTATTTTTTATCATTATAAAAAAGAAAAAGCTTCTGGTATTTATGAATATTCAAGCTATCAGCAATCTATTATTAACTCTTTTGAGATAGTTGATACTGACTATGAAAAAGCAAAAATAGTTTGTGATGCAATAAATAACAAAGTATCTAGAGAAGCCTATATTAATGTTTATTATTGTTACTTATCAAACAATGAAAACAAGGAGAATATAATACTTGATTTTCTTATTTTTGCTTTTAAATATGGTAAAAATACTATGAACTTTTTTTCACATGATAATGTTTTACCCATAAATCAAATTTATATAAAAGTTGGCGCAGAAACCCATAGGTTTCTTGGGATACTTCGATTTTCTGATGTTAATGGAATATTATATTCTAAATTTGCTCCAGATAATGACATATTAATATTAATAGTAGAACATTTTGCTGATAGATATAAATATGAAAAATTTATAATACATGATGAGAAACGAAAAAAGGTTGTTGTTTATGCAAACGAAAGATGGGAAATAAAGGAGTTAAAAGATTCAATTAATATAGAGTATTCGCAAGATGAAAAAATGTTTAGAGACCTATGGAAACAATATTTCACAGACCTAGCAATTAAAGAACGGAAAAATATTGATTTACAATTTCAATTCGTTCCAGCAAGATATAGAAAAAATATGGTTGAATTTATATAAATTCAACCATATTTTTAAGATATATAATAAGCTACCTTGTGGGCTTGTTTTTTTACTATATTTAAACTTTTTTACTTTTCAAGTTTTCTAAATACACCTGCTGCTTTCAAAGCTGGGCGTAAGCTTATTGATAGAGCTAACGATGCAATTACAGCAATTATTGCATTGGTAGACGAAACTAGGAATTTTGTAACTGCTACTGCAGAAACTGCCTGCCAAGTGCTTTCAAGTATTACAAGCTGTAAGAAAATAGTTTTAAATACATATAGTAAAACATATGTTATTGCAGCAACTATTGCAGCTATTAAATTAATTTTTTTATTTTCTCCATTAAGTCCTCTCATGTGAGAAATTTTCCCAGCGATAAAACCCATAGTAAATTTCATTATAAAAGTTATCCAAAATTCAGGTGCAAAAGCTGGGTCAAATAAGTCATAAATGGCTGAACCAAATCCTGCAGCTAAACCTCCTGTTACGCCCCCAAAGAAAAGTCCGCTTAATAAACACATTACATTACCTAGATGTAACATAGTTTTACCTAAAGGTGTTGGTATTTCAATTCTAAAGTTTGTTGCTACAAAAACCATGGCTGACATTAAACCAATCACAGTTAATTGATATATTGAAAATTTGTTTTTTTTACCTATCATAATCTCCTCCTCAAAAATTATTATATTATATATTAATTATATCCAAAACTGTCACCGTGTAAATGCTCAGAATTAATATTTTAAAGGTGGTCAGAGTGTGATTAAATATTTCATATTTTTGCATTATAATTAGGATATGAAAAATGTGGTTGAATTGAATAATAGTAATAGAGTATAATATTATGTAAAGAAAAAAATATATAAGTTAAGGAGAAAATAATGGCAGAATTAAAATTTGAGGTAGTTAAAGAAATAGCTATACTTTCGGAATCAGCAAAGGGATGGACAAAGGAGTTTAATTTAGTTAGCTGGAATGATAGAGATCCTAAATATGATATAAGAGAGTGGTCCCCTGAACATGAAAAAATGGCAAAAGGTGTAACTTTTACAAAGGAAGAAATAAAGATTTTAAGAGATGTTCTTAATAAACTAGATATATAGATACAACGCTTTATAATATATATTTAAAGGGGGAATAAATGAAATATTTAATTGGAATAGATTCAGGTGGGACAAAGTCCGAAATTGTTGCCTATGATTTAGAAGGTAATTCTATTTATAAAAATATTGGAGGGTTTGGAAATCCTGCAGTAAATTTTGATGAGACTATTTCAAATGTTTGTACTTTAATTGATTCATGTTTAAAAGAATTAGGTAGAGATGAATGTATATTGATTGGTATTGGAATGGCAGCAGTAGAAACAGGAAATTATATTGAATTGATTCAGAATTGCATAAAGATTAAATATGGTGTAAATACAATTGTATTAAATGATGCTGAAATGACATGTAAAGCTTATTTGGGGAATAAGGATGGAATTCTTGTTGTTTCTGGAACAGGATCGTCTTGCTATGTTCAAAAAAATGGTGTAGGTGAAATGGTAGGCGGTTGGAGCCATATCTTAGGAGATGAAGGAAGTGGATATCATACTGTTATAGAAGCATTTAAAAAAATAGTGTTCTTATACGATCGTAAAATAACTTTTGATAGTTTAAGTGAAGCCTTGCTAGAAGAAATTGGAGGAAAGACGCGTTCTCACATTATGGATTACATATATACTAACCAAAAAAATACAATTGCATCACTTTTTAAAACAATTGTTTACCTTTCGAGTAATAACAATTCTGATGCAATAAGATTATTAGAAAACGCTGGAAAATATTTAGCTGAAATAGCTTGTGTTTCTTATGGTTTGAAAAATTTTGACAATGATATTATAATTGGGCTAAAAGGTGGAGTTTTTCATAATTCTAAATATGTTCTGTCTTCTTTTAAAAATGAAATAAATAAAAAAATAAGTAATTATACATTAATTGAAAAGGATATATCAGCAACAAAGGGAGTATTTTATATTTATAAAGATACAATTTGCTATGATTAATGGGATAGCACGTATATAATGCCTTCTGCAATACAGGTATTCTTTGTTTAATAGAAATTGATTAGGGTTTAGAATTCATTTGAGAATTGGTATTGTAGGAGTGTATTGTATACATTCTATATTGCAAATATAAATCCATCATGGTATTATATATTAAATGGTTAACAAACAAAGGGGCATAACAATGCAAAATTTAGACTTAAAAATTGAACTATGGAAAAAGCGTTTACTAGACCTTGGGAAAAGAAATAGATTAATTAATTTTAAGGAAACAAAAAGGTCAAATATTTTAATTAAATCACCATGTTTAGGTGATTTATTTAGTTTGCTTGTATATGAAGAAAAAAGTTTGAAATTTTCATCTCCTTCAAAAATTACATTTGACGAGTATGAGGAAGAGCAAAGCGTTATAAATGTCAAGGGTGATATTGAAACAAATCATAATTTCAGTGAGCAACAAAGGACATTAAAATCATTAAGAGCTAAAGCAAAGACATCAATTGAGGAACAAGGAATAAATACATTATACTTAACTTTTGGAATGTTAAATTGGAGAGAAAATAATAATTCAAATGATATAATTTTATCACCAATAATTCTTGTACCGGTTAGCTTGAGAATAGAATCTATAAATGAACCTTACATATTAAGCTTACATAATGATGAAATTGTTTTTAATCCTAGCTTAGCATATAAGATTGAGAATGATTTTGGTGTTGTATTTCCTGAATTTAACGAACATGAAGATAACATAACAAAATATATATCTAAAATATCTAAAATTGCAAAAAATAATAATTGGCAAGTGACGGAAGAAACTTATTTAGCTTTGTTATCATTTCTTAAAATAAATATGTATGAAGATTTAGATAAAAATAAAGATAAAATTGTTTCAAATCCTATCATAAAATCATTAGTGGGTGATTATAGTGATACTATACAAGTACCAACTAGTTTTAATAATTATGACCTATGATAAAAATGTAAGACCAATTGAAACATATCAAGTTGTAGATGCAGACTCAAGCCAACAAGATGCAATATTGTTATCAAAAAAAGGTATAAGTTTTGTATTGCAAGGTCCACCCGGAACCGGTAAAAGCCAAACAATTACTAATATAATATCTGAAGCAATTGCTGATGGAAAAAAAGTTTTGTTTGTTTCGGAAAAGATGGCAGCACTTGAAGTTGTTAAAAATAGAATAACAGAAGTTAATTTAGATGATTTCTGTCTTACAATGCATAGTCATAAAGCTAATAAAAAGGATATTTTAGATCAGCTTAAGAGAACTTTAAATTTATCAAAAGCTAAAGTAAATGAAGATATTTTGTACAAGCTTACTGAATTAGAAGAAAAACGTAGAAAGTTAAATGAATATCAAGAAGAGCTACATACAAAATGTATGATGTTAAATACCAGTATATATGAAGTTAATGGAAAATTAGCCAAGTTGGAAGAAACAGAAGATATTGTATTTTCTATATATGATGTAGAAAATACAGATATAGATAAGCTCAATAAATACAAATATCTAATTAGCGAATATGCAAAAAATATTGGAAAAAAGAGCATAGATTTTTCGGATAACCCTTGGTATGGTTGCAATATACCAGTGTTAACACATGAACTTAGGCATAATATTTATGTAATATTGACTAGGCTTTTATCAAGCTTTGAAAACTTTGTTGAAACTTACGAAGAAATTATAAAAATGACTGATTCTAAATTTAGTTTTAGTCTTGAAAATGCAAATATTCTATCTGAGATATTAAACATTTCGATTAATGCTTCTTTAGTTCCGCTTGAATGGTTTAACTTAGATTTAGATGAATTAATTGGTTTATCTAATACAATGAATTTTAAAAGTAATCAATATTTTGAAATGTGTAAACAATTGAAAAAGAGATATGAGGAATCTGTTTTTGAAATTTCATCTTCAGATGTAATTGATAGTATAGAAAAAGAAACCATTGAAATTAAGAACCTTTTAAATCCGGAAAAATTTAATTCTACCAAAGAAATTGTCGTAAATGCGAATTATATTAATCTAGAATGTAATAAGCTAAAAGATATATTAGTGCAGTGCCTAGATAATAGCTGTGTCATTTGTAATGATTTGAATTTAAAAAAACCAGAAGATATAAGTTCATTATTATGGCTTAATGATTTGGTGGGTTATTTTATTGATAATATAAAACCTTCTGAAAAGTGGTTTAATGACATTCAATTTTGTGATTCAGTTAAAATATTGGAAGATGCAAAAAAACATCAATTAGTTTTGAATAAATCAATTAGTGTTATAAAAGAACAATACAATGATAAAATAATACAAATTAGATATGATGAGTTATTAAGGAAAATTAATGTTCAATATAAAAATGTAATTAATAGAATCGCAGACTTTTATAATATAAGTTCATTGGAAAATGTGAATAAAAAAAACATATATGATTTTATGTATGATCATAATCCTAAAATCCTTAAATATATAAATATAATTGGAAAGGCATTTGAATCAGCGGAAAAAATCACTACATTATTTGGCATAAAACAAGTTAAAACATTTGAAGAACTAGTTTCTTTAAGTAAATTAGTTGGTATTTTGAATAATAATCTTCATATAACGGAATTATGGTTTGATAGTAGTAAGGATGCGGCGTTTGATAAATTGATTCATGATATAAAAGAAAAGCAACTTGAAAATAGCGAACTTATTAATAACATAACAGTAGATTACAATAAAGAGATATTGAAAATTGATTCAACTGAAATGTTAGCAAGATTTAATACAGAATATGTAGGAGTATTTAAGAATATAAAAAATAAATATAAAGCAGATAAAAAAAAGATTTTATCATGTAGTAAAGTACAAAACAATAAACTTACAGATAGTGAAATAATTTTACTTCTAAATAAAGTTTCAAAAGTTAAAGAAAATGAAGAGTGGCTTTCTAAACACAATCTAGACGCAAAGGAAATATTGGGTGATTTATATCTAGATAGTTATACCAATTGGGAATTAATTGAAAAATCTAGGGAAAATTTCAATATTGTAAGAAACTATTTTCTAAATGCATCAATACCTGAAAAATTGAAATCTTTAATGCTTGAATGTAATTATGATTGTATAAGTGAAGAATATAAAAATTTAATATATTCAAAATTAATCGATGTTTCAAATGAGATGCTTAGTATATTAGGTAAGGATTTAGTAGATTTTAATATTCAAGAAATATTGACTATTTCTAATGATATATATATAAATATTATTGAATTGAATAATGATTTTGATTATATTTTAGAATATAAATTACACGAAGATGACTCTCTAAGTATAAAAGATGCAATTGATGTTTTGAATAATATAAAAGATGTTGTAATTTGTGAAGAGTGGTTCAAAGATAAGCACTATTTGCTTAGTGAATATTTAGGGACAAATTATAAAGGGAAAGAAACAGATTTTGACTTAATAAAGGACAATATTGGTAAAACTAATAATATAAAATTGCTGTTTGAAAATGATAAAATTCCAGATATATTAATACAGTCATTAATAACATCGACTTATCCATATGAAAGTATAATAGCATATCAGTGGAATATAAAGAAGCTCATGGAGTTGAAAATTATTGAAAGACTAGATTTGCTTTTACTTAAAAAAAATAATAGTTCATGTAATTTAAATGAAGTTTTGGAAATTATTGATAGAATTCTAAATTGTATAAACAAAATTAATGATAAATATAGTAAAGTTACCAATTTATCTAAAGATAAATTTCAGTATGAAATTGTTATGCAAGATATTAATACTTTGTGTAAAATTCAAAAAATAGAAAAATTATTTTTATATAACAATGAAGAATTTCAAAGTAAATTTTCTCTTTATTATAATGGAATTTATACAGATTGGAATAAAATTATTAAAAAACTTGAATATTCAAAAGAATTTATTTGCGTTTGTAAAAAATACGATTTATCAAAAGAATTCATACACGCTGTTTGCTGCGATGAAAATCTTCCTAAAAAATTAGGAAGATATGTGAAAGACTTGGCTTGTCATAAAGATATAATTTACTATGATTTTAAGTGGTTCTCTGAGTTATTTGAGAATTCTAGCGAATTGTATAGTTTAAATATATTCGAGGTTTATGATAAAATTGAAAATTGTATAAATTTATCATTATTAGAAGATTGGATTGATTTTTTAGGAATTAGAAAACAATGTATTGACTTTGGATTAGCAGATTTTGTTGAGAAAGTAGAACAATTTGATATAAATTCAGATAATATTTTAAACGTCTTTTTAAAAAGATTTTATAAATTGTGGCTTGATGTTGTTTTACCTAAATATCCAGCTGTGTTTAATTTTAGAAGTAGAAATCAACATGTTCTCATTGATGAGTTTAATAATCTTGATAAAATGCAACTTGAAATTACAAGACTTAGAATTAGAGAAAAAATAATTTCAAATCTTCCAAATGTTGATGTTACTACCTCTTCTTTGGAGGAATTAGGAATTTTAAAAAGAGAACTTAGTAAACAAAGAAAAATAATGCCTTTAAGGCGTTTGTTTAAAGAAATACCAACTTTACTTACTACGTTGAAACCATGCTTAATGATGTCACCACTTTCGGTTAGTTTGTATCTACAAGCGGATGGTTACAAATTTGATTTAATTATCTTCGACGAAGCGTCTCAAATTTGCACAGAAGATGCAATTGGAGCAATAATCCGTGGAAAACAAGTTATAGTAGTAGGTGATAGGTTTCAATTGCCACCGACTTCGTTTTTTAATACAACATATTCAGATACTGTTTTTGACGTTGATGACGAAGATTATGATGAAAATTTTAATGTTTTTGATTCGATACTTGATGAAGTTGCAAATGCAATACCCGAACGCACCTTGAAATGGCACTATAGAAGTAGATATGAAAATTTAATCTCATTCTCAAATGATAAGATATATAAACGCGAACTAATAACTTTTCCATCAAATATTGAAAATTTATCAAATACGGGAGTAGAATATATTTACGTTAAAGATGGTATTTATAACAGAGGTTCGAGAAAAAATAATATTAATGAAGCTAAGCGTGTAGCTGAACTTGTATTTGAACATTTTGATCAATATCCTAATCGGTCACTTGGTGTTGTTACATTTAGTGAGGCACAACAGCAATCAATTGAAAATGCTATAAGACAAAAACGACTTTCAAATATGTCCTATGAAAGTTTCTTTTCAGAGGATAAAGAAGAGGACTTTTTTGTTAAAAACCTTGAAAATGTACAAGGTGATGAAAGGGATACAATTATTTTAAGTATTGGTTATGGAAAGGATGCAAATGGTGTTATGTACATGAATTTTGGTCCACTAAGTCGAAATGGTGGGTATAGGAGATTAAATGTTGCAATTACACGTGCTAAATATAATGTAAAGCTAGTAGGTTCTATTGAACCATATGATATAAATTTAGAAAAAACAAATTCTGAAGGCGTAAGAATGCTCAGACAATATATTGAGTTTGCAATCAATGGTACAAAGTATTTAGAAAATGAATTGGCACTAACTAATGAAATTCAAGTTGATTCATCATTTGAAGAAGCGGTATATGATTTTTTAATACTGAATGGGTATTCTATTAAAACTCAAGTTGGATGTTCTGGATATCGTATTGATATGGCGGTAATGCATCCAACTATGGATGGAGTATATGTCTTAGGAATAGTATGTGATGGTTTATCCTACCACAGTGCTAGAACAGCTAGAGAACGGGATAGATTACGACAAGCGGTTTTAGAAGATATGGGTTGGAAAATATATAGAATTTGGTCTACAGACTGGGTTAAAGATGCAAAAACAGAAGGGGAAAAATTGCTGAATGCTGTGCAAGAAGCAATACTTTGTCAATAAAATAAAAAGAGTGTTGATGTAGCATAAGTGGCATGATATAATCACTATTAAAAATAAAAATGCAATCCAAATAATTAGAATAATGGAGGAATAAAATGAAAATTGAAACACAATGCCTACATGAAGGATATCATCCTAAAAATGGTGAACCAAGAGTGCTACCAATATATCAATCAACTACTTATACATATGATTCTACAGAACATATTGGAAAATTGTTTGATTTAACAGCTGACGGACATATGTATTCTCGTATTTCAAACCCAACAGTTGCTGCTGTTGAAGAGAAAATTGCTGCAATGGAAGGCGGAGTAGGGGCATTATGTACTACATCAGGGCAGGCAGCTTCTCTAATAAGTTTATTGAATATAATGAAAGCAGGAGATCATTTTATAAGTGTATCTTCTATATATGGGGGGGACAATCAATCTATTTGCAGTAACATTGAAAACGATTTGGTATTGAGTGTACTTTTGTTAACCCAGATTCTACAGAGGAAGAGATACAAAAAGAATTTAGAGATAACACGAAGGCGGTTTTCGGTGAAACAATTGCAAATCCATCTCTTTGTGTTTTTGATATAGAAAAATTTGCTAAAGTTGCACATGAAAACAAGGTACCTCTGTTAGTTGATAATACATTTTGCAACACCATATCTATGCACACCATTTGAATATGGGGCAGATATAGTTATTCACTCAACTACAAAATATATGGATGGCCACGCTGTACAAGTTGGTGGAGTAATTGTTGATAGTGGTAATTTTAATTGGGCGAATGGTAAGTTTAAAGAATTTACTGAGCCGGATGATTCGTATCATGGTGTTGTTTATTGTGAATCGTTTTAAAAATGCTGCATATATTGCTAAAGCTAGAGTTCAAATGATGAGAGATATAGGAGCTTATCCATCTGCTAATTCTGCTTTTCTATTGAACTTAGGTTTAGAAACACTTGCAGTAAGAATGGAAAGACATTGTAGTAATGCTGAAAAGGTTGCTGAATATTTAAGTAAGTCGGATAAGGTAGAATTTGTAAATTATCCAGCTTTTAAACACAGATAAATATCACGACCTTGCTAAAAAATATCTTCCATTAGGATGCAGTGGTGTTATTTCACTATCAATTAAAGGAAGCAGAGAAAATGCTGTAAAGTTTATGGATGCTTTAAAACTTGCATCCAATGAAGTGCATGTTGCAGATATTCGTACATGTGTACTTCATCCAGCTAGTTCTACTCATAGACAACTTACAGATAGTCAATTAATATCTGCAGGGATTACTCCTGGTTTAGTAAGACTTTCTATAGGAATAGAAAATATAGATGATATAATCGAAGATATAGAGCAAGCATTACAAGAAATCTAAAAAGGTGATTTCTCGAGACAGAATATTTAATGATCAAATTTTATAAATTTGAAATAAATATTCTGTCTCTTATTTTTCAAATTGTTTAAAAAAGTTTACGCGATTTATTCCAGATGGTCGATTAAATCTTTTTAACCCATAAAGTTCTTTTTGATTTCCTGACAATAAATTTACTCCACTGTAGCATGAAAGTGTTGCAAAGAAACCAATTTCTTCAAGTATATCATCACATTCTTTACATATAATCCCAAATGGGTAGGTAAATGCTTTAGGAGTATATCCTGTTTTTTCTTCAATTTGAGACTGCAAAAATCCTACATCTTCAATAATTACTGTTTTTATACTCATCATAAGATTCACCTTTAATAATACTTGCACCCTTTACGTCTTGATAGCTGATGCATTGAATATGTATGGTTTTGTATTTCTACATAGGGAGAATCTACTAGTTCTTTAACTTGTGACCAATTTATGTATCCATTGGTATAAGTGGATTCTGTGCTTTCGTCAACATACTTTCCAACGATAGATATCACAGCTTTGCAATTATATTTCTGTAGAATAGGGAGTATAATGTTTACAACTGCTGTAGTATCCATCATCAAAAGTTATCATTATTGGTTTTTCAGGTAATTCGATATCGTTATATTCAAATGCAATTAAATCCTCAATAGTTATAGTTGTATATCCTTCATTTATTAAATAGATAATATCCTCTTCTAATTCTTTAGGAGATACTATATATTTTCCTAAATTTTTAGTATTAACTTCATGGTACATTATAATTGGTAGTCTAACTGATGGGCTCGTCGATACAGGGTAAGTATTATTAATATCTCTAAAATTCAAGCAAGAAAAGGCTATTAAAAAAGTTATAATTAAAATAGGAATAATATTTTTTTTATATTTTTTCAAAGAAATCACCTCAATACTTTAATAAGTTATACACATAATATATGTTATGCCAAATTAGCTTGTATAATTACCGTTACATTAATTTCTGTAAATGGATTGGTGACTGTTTGATATCAGTTAGTATAAATAAAATAATTTGAAAAATATTATAATGATATGACATGTTTTTTATGCAGAGGTTTATAAAAATATAATATAATAGATTAAATATCCATTTAAAATATTTATATGGGGGGTGTATATTTTGAAAAGAAAAAGTATAAAGAAAGGCTGTGTATTTAAGTGAATATTCAAAATACCTGCTATAAAAGCTTTTGTTCAATGTTAGACTGTTTAATCGAAGGTATTTTAATAATTGATTCTAAGAATGATTTTGTAGTAAACAAGAGGTTTGAAGAATTTTTCAATATTAAGATTGAAGAAATATCTGAAGTTTTTGATGTTTTGGAAAATAATGGGCTTATTGATTTGCTTAGTAGAAAGCAAAATATTGAAAAAGAAGTCATTATTAATGATAGAAAATTAATTGTAGAAACTCTAGTAATAGATTCAATTGAAGAATATTCATATTTATTAATTATTTTTAAAAATATAGAGAATACAGAAGTTGGCAATTCTCAAATTGATGAGTTGAAAAAAAGTATTAATTATATGAAAGATATTTTAGATAATGCATATCAGGGTATAGTATTAATTAATAAGGATGGTAATATAATTAAATGGAATTATGAGAAACTTTTTTGGAATAAAGGAAGAAGATGTACTAGGTAAGCCAGTACAAGAAGTTATAGAGAATACAAGACTTCACATAGTAGTTAAGACTGGACAAAAAGAATTGTATGATGTACAGAGAATACAAGGACATAATATGATAGCTAGTAGGACTCCAATAATTAAGGATGGTGAAATAATTGGTGCAGTAGGAACTGTATTGTTTAAAGATATAAAAGAGGTAAAGGATTTGGTAGAAAAGCTAAAAGTTCTAGAAAATACTGTCGATAAATATAAAAGAGAAATAAGCAATATGTATTGTGCCAATTATACATTTGATGATATTATTAACTCAAAATAAAAATATGCTTAAGGTGAAGGATATTGCAATAAAATCAGCTAATTCAGCTTCTACAGTGATGATTCAAGGAGAAAGTTGGACAGGTAAAGAATACTTTGCACATGCTATACATTATACTAGTCAAAAGAAAAGATGCTCCATTTATTAGGGTAAATTGTGCAGCAATACCACCAGAACTATTTGAATCAGAACTCTTTGGATATGACTCTGGCGCATTTACTGGTGCTAAAAGGGAAGGGAAGATTGGCAAATTAGAACTAGCAAACGGAGGAACTATTCTATTTGATGAGATTAGTTCAATGCCTTATAACATGCAAGCGAAATTATTAAGAGTATTAGAAGAAAGAGAACTTGAAAGAGTTGGTAGTAATATTGGAATAAAAATTGATATAAGAATAATAGCTTGTACGAATGAAAATCTACTAAATTTAGTTAAAGAAGGACGGTTTCGGAAAGATCTATTTTATAGGCTAAACGTTGTTAGAATAAATATTCCTCCTCTAAGAGATAGGTTAGATGATATTCCAAATTTATGCGAAGATATTTTAAAGCAATTAGTAAAAAATGTAGGTCTGCCTTATAAAACAGTTACTGAAAAAGCTATAATAGCATTACAATTATATAATTGGCCAGGTAATGTGAGAGAGCTAAGAAATATCCTTGAAAGAGCAGCAAATATGTCTTATAATAATTATATTGATATAAATAACTTACCTGACTATATAAATAATATAATGAATATAGAAGATAATAAAGATAGAAGTTTTTTGAAGGATATCGTAGCTGATGTGGAAATTAAAGCTATTATGGAAGCCATAAATATAACTAACGGAAGTAGAACACGAAGCTGCAAAATTGCTTGGCAATACATAGGACTGCTATTGTATAAAAAAATAGACAATTATGGCATTAATATAAAGGCCATTTAATGTAGAAAATAATATACATAAAATTTTTTTGTATAAAATTTATCTACATCGCAGTAAGCATAATAATATAAAGGTATATATAAATATATGTAAGAATTTTTAAAAAAGGTATGTAGAAAAATTGCTACATTCCTTTTTTTTTATATTTTAAAGTTTGTTTATTTAATTGGAATATCCCTTTAAACCATTGAAAATACTGGAATTTAAAATTGAGGATTTTACCTTTTAATTCATTAAATATGGCATGGTATTTGCTTTGTGTTAAGTACAGACATTCATTTTATATAATCATCTGAAGTATTATGTAAATACAAAATTTAAAGGAATATTGAAAAAGGGGGAAGTTTAATGAGAGAAGTTGTTATTGTAAGTGCTGTAAGAACGCCTATAGGCAGCTTTGGAGGAAAACAGGTCTTGCGACTCTATGTATTGGTGGTGGGCAAGGAACCGCCATCATTGTAAAAAGATAATTATAAAGTATAGGAGGTAAGTGATTTGAATAAATTGATTTCAGTGGATGATTGTTGTCGATATGATAAATGATGGCATGTCAATAATGGTTGGTGGCTTTTTAGGGTGCAAAAATCTTTTAGAATTGTGAATGCATTAGTACATAAAGGTGTTAAAGATATAACCTTGATTGTCTAATGATACTTCATTTCCTGAAGTCGGAATAGGAAAACTTATTGTTAATAAACAAGTAAAAAAGTTAATAGCTTCACATTATAGGGACAAATAAAGAAACAGGGAATCAAATGAATGCATGTGAACTTGATGTTGAACTTGTACCTCAAGGAACCCTAGCAGAGAGAATAAGAGCTGCAGGGGCAGGCTTGGGTGGAATATTAACTCAACTGGTATTGGAACTATAGTAGCTGATGGAAAAAAATAATTGAAGTAGAGGTAAAGAATATTTATTAGAAAAACCTTTAAGAGCTGATGTTGCTATTATAGTTGGAGCAAAAGTTGATAAAAAAGGTAATGTTAGATATTCAAAGGCTACGAGAAACTTTAATCCAATAATGGCAACTGCAGCGGATATAGTAATAGTTGAAGCAGATGAAATCGTTGAAGTTGGTGAACTTGATCCAGATGATATCATGACTCCAGGAATATTTGTAAATTATATAGTATTAGGAGGTAATGAATGATGGATAAAAATTTAGTGAAAAATTATATTGCAAAAAGAGTTGCAAAAGAGCTAAAAGATGGCAATGTTTGTAAATCTTGGAATTGGACTACCAACGCTAGTATCTAATTTTATACCAGATGATATAGAAATTATTTTGCAATCGGAAAATGGGTTTCTTGGTATGGGACCAGCACCAACAGAAGGCGAAGAAGATCCTTATATAGTAAATGCAGGTGGTCAATATACAACTGTTAATCCAGGTGGTGCTTTTTTTGATAGCGCTGATTCTTTTGCTATTATTAGAGGCGGTCATGTTGATGTTACTGTTCTAGGAGCACTTGAAGTTGATGAAAAAGGTAATCTTGCAAATTGGATGGTACCGGGTAAAATGGTTCCTGGTCATGGGTGGAGCAATGGATCTTGTTACAGGTGCTAAAAAAAGTAATAGTAGCTATGAACCATACAGCGAAAGGAAATCATAAAATACTCAAAGAATGCAAATTGCCTTTAACAGCAGCAGTCAATGTTGTTAATCTCATTATTACCGAGATGGGGGTTATGGAAGTTACTGCTAGTTGGACTTGTTTTAAGAGAAATAAATCCTGAATATTCAATTGAAGATGTTCAAAATAGCAACAGGAGCAACGTTAATAATTCCAGAAGACTTAAAGGAAATACAATCTTAATATTTTTGGATGATAATTCTATATGAATATACGGCCTATGAAATTTATAGCTGCATCGAAACAGAAAATATAGTTAATTAAATTTATAATTAGGAGGAATGAAAATGTTAGAAAAATAAAGTGTGTATTGTAACAGGAGCAGCTAGTGGAATCGGCTTAGCTATAGCTGAGTCATTTACTAATGATGGAGCAAAGGTAGTAATGTCTGATATTAATGAGGAAAAATTAAAGTTAGAAGCTGAAAGGTTAGGTGGAGTTTATTATAAAACAGATTTAAGCAAAAGAGAAGATTGCAAGGGTTTAGTTGATTTTACTTTGAATAAATTTTCTAAAGTAGATGTTTTGGTAAACGTGGCAGGTATTCAAACTGTAAGTTCAATTGAAGATTTTCCTGAAGCTAAATGGGATTTTTATGTTGTCTTTAATGCTGACTGCTCCATTTTTATTAACAAAGTATGTTTTGGCCCTCGATGAAAGAACAAGGTTGGGGAAGAATTATAAATTTAAATTCTATTCATGGACTTGTGGCATCTGAGTTCAAAGTCGCGTATGTTTCAGCTAAGCATGGTATGGAGAGGATTAACAAAAGTTGCTGCTTTGGAGGGTGGCAAGTATGGTATTACTGTAAATTCAAATTTGTCCTTCATATGTTAGGACACCTTTAGTTGATAACCAAATTGCTGATCAAGCAAAAACACATGGCATATCAAAAGAAGAAGTTGTTGAAGATATTATGTTGAAAAAAAGCAGCAATTAAAAAATTATTAGAGCCTAAAGATGTTGGTGAGGTTGCAAAATTTTATGTTCAGATACAGGCGGCATATATTACTGGTTCTATGTTTACAATTGATTGTGGTTGGACTGCTGGCTAATGTTTTGGATTAGTAAATCAAAAATTCGTAATTTAAAGGAGGAAATACTATGTTAGGAATTATTATAGGATTGGTATTATTAATGTTTTTAGCTTATAGAGGTTATTCAATAGTTTGGGTAGCTCCAGTTTGTGCAATGGTAGTTGCTTTAACAGGTGGACTTGAATTGCTTCCTGCATATAAAGATACATATATGGCTGGCTTTGTTGGCTTTACAAAATCATGGTTTCCTGCATTCATGTTAGGAGCAATATTTGGTCACTTAATGGATTACACTGGTTCAGCAAAATCAATAGCTATTTGGTTAACAAAGGTGTTAGGTTCCAAAAGGGCCATTCTTTCTGTTGTAGTAGGTTGTACAGTTTTTAACTTATGGCGGCATCAGTTTATTTGTAGTCGTATTTGCTATGTATCCATTAGCACTTGAGTTATATAG
>CAXXFT010000040.1:0-6020 GCA_963675125.2 uncultured Sedimentibacter sp. | reverse complement strand
CACCTAGCTCATTCAACAAAAAAACCCTCATCCCTGCGCGGGACGAGGGTCATGCTCTCGCGGTACCACCCTGCTTCCCGGCAACTATGCCGGGCACTCTTTTCCAACGGCCGCATTTCCGGCGGCGATTGATTCCCCGACTAACGGTGGGGAGCCGGAGCGGACTACTCACGACGGTGCGTTTTCACCCGTCAACTCGAGAGTGAATTTGGCCTTCACCGGCTGAATCGGGCTTGCAGTCCTGGACCCGATCTCCCTGGCAGACGCACTCAAAAAGCCAACTTTCTCTGTCATCGTCTTTGATTATTAAATTGATCGTCGATATTATCCCAACGGCTATTCTCTTTGTCAAGCTATCGCAGAAGTGTTACAATTTCAGCCTATGGACAGAGATCAGACCCATCTTGCCTTGTCGGTACTGGCGCCGGTCTATAACGAAGCGCCCAACATACGCCCTCTTTACCAGCAAATCACGGCCGCCCTGGATGGCGTCGTGGACAATTACGAAATCATTCTGGTGGACGATGGCAGCACCGACGACAGTTTCGAGTTGATGCAAGCGTTGCACCGGGAAGACCCCCGGGTGGTAGTCATTCAATTCCGACGCAATTTCGGCCAATCGGCCGCCTTTGCGGCCGGCTTTGATTATGCCCAGGGCGACGTGATTGTGACGCTGGACGCCGACCTGCAAAACGACCCGGCCGATATTCCAATGCTGGTAGAACGGTTGGAGGAAGGCTACGACGTCGTATCAGGCTGGCGCAAGAATCGGAAGGATAACATCATCCGCAAGATTCCGTCCTTGTTGGCGAATCGGCTGATTGCCAAAACTACCGGTATCAAACTGCACGACACCGGCTGCTCCCTGCGGGCCTACCGCCAGGAGGTGGTCAAGAACATCCACCTGTACGGTGAAATGCACCGCTTTATCCCTGCCCTGGCAAGCTGGTACGGCATCCGGCTGCTGGAAGTGCCGGTGAACCACCGGCCGCGGCTAGAGGGCGAAGCCAAATACGGCAAGTTTGGCCTGGACCGGGCCTTTCGAGTCATCCTCGACTTGATCACAGTTTATTTCATGCTGGGCTATTTCGGCCGGCCGATGCACCTCTTTGGCAGCGTCGGTCTGGTCTCCGGTGGCTTGGGCGGATTGGTTGGTCTGTATCTCTCGGTGCTCAAATTCGTCTTTGGCTATAGCATTGGCGAGCGGCCGCTTCTCTTGTTGGCAGTTCTGCTGGTCATCATTGGCGTGCAATTCATGGCCATGGGCCTGCTGGGCGAATTGATCGTGCGCACCTATTATGAAAGCCAAGGAAAACCAATCTATCACGCTCGCACCGTGCTGAGGGAGCCACCCCATGACTAATCGCCGCGTTTTGATTTTTGGTATTGACGGCGCCACACTTGACCTCATTCGACCCTGGGCTCAGGAGGGCTACCTGCCCAATCTGGCCCGATTGATGGCCGACGGCGTTCAGGGCGACCTGGAATCGACTTTGCCGCCGGTGACCTCGCCGGCCTGGCCGACGTTTATGACCGGGTGCAATCCCGGCAAACATGGCGTCTTTGACTTTATCCGGCCGCAGGGGGACGGCTTTGCCCTGGTCAATGCGACCAGCATCCGGCAGCCTACCCTCTGGCAAATTCTCTCCGAAGCCGGCCTACAAGTCGCCACGATGAACGTTCCGGTCACCTACCCGGCGCAACCGGTCAACGGCTTTATGATTACCGGCCTGCTCTCCCCTTCCCAGGGCGGCAACATCTGCTTCCCGGCCGATTTGCTCAACCGCTACGAAAGCGAGCTGGGCCCCTATCGAATCACCCCACGGGTGCAATATGCGCCCGGCGCAGAAAAGGAATTTATCGCCGACGTCTACGATTTGATCGAAACCCACGGGCGCTGGGGGCTGCACCTCATGCAGCACGAGACCTGGGATGTCTTTATGCTTCATTTCCTCTCGCTGGACGTGATGCAGCACGCCATGTGGCGCTTTATGGACCACCAACACCCGCGCCACGAGGCCAGTGAATTTGAGAATGCGATTCGAGACGGTTATGCGCGGGTGGACGCCGCCATCGGCCGGATGCTGGAACAAGTAGACGACAACACCGTCGTTTTGGCCATGTCCGACCACGGTTTTGGCCCGCTGAACGCCATCGTCAATCTGAACAACTTTTTGCTGGAAAAAGGTCTGCTCCAGCTCAAACGAGACCCGTGGACACGATTCAAAGCCTGGGCCTTTCGCCGGGGCATCACCCCGGCCACCGTCTTTCACTGGCTGGCCGCGCTGGGCATGCAAAACATCGTCGCCCGGGTGAGCAAGGACACGCGCAACAAGGTTGTGGGCAAGTTCCTCTCGTACGATTCGGTCGATTGGTCGCGCAGCAAGGCCTATAGCATGGGTCACGTCGGCCAGATCTACCTGAATCTCGCCGGCCGGGAACCCCACGGCATTGTCACCGAAAACGATTATGACGCGGTGCTGGATGAGGTAGTGAGCGCGCTGCAAGAACTCGAGAACGAACAGGGACAGCCGTTAGCCACCCGCATGGTCCGGCGTAGCAAAGTCTATCACGGGCCATACGCGACCTATGGGCCGGACCTGCACGTCGAGTTGGATCATTACAATATGATCTCGTTCCCGCTCTTTGCCACCGATGGCAAGATCATCTCGCAACAGATTCGTGGTGATTCGGGCTGCCACCGCAGCGAGGGAATCTTGATTGCAACCGGGCCGGGCATCCGGCAAAAAGCGGCCGTCGAGGGCGCCCACCTGCGAGATCTGGCGCCGACCATCATGTATCTGGTGGGGCTGCCGGTGCCGTCGCACATGGACGGCCGGGTGCTGGAAAACATCCTGGACCACGAGCCTGACATCCACTATTCAGAAAGCATCTCTGATACCCGCGAACAAAGCGGCTTGAACGAAGACGAAACAGCCGAGGTTGAGGAACGGTTGCGCAGTCTCGGTTATTTGTAAAGCCAGGCCGGGCGCGCCCTGGGCGGCGCGCCACCCAAGCGGTGCCAATGCCGACAAAGCTGCGACACAGCATTTTTCCACTGACCTCGCCGGCCTCTGGAGAGAAACCGGTGCGCCGAACATCCGCCAAGCCCCACCCTTTTCCGGGCCGCGTCTCGCGCGACGCCTTACTTGCGGCTTTGTTGCTATTACTTGCTTTTCTGGCCCGCCTGGGCGCCATCGAACGCCTGGTCACCCCCGACGAACTCACCTGGGTCTACCGATCTATCCGCTTTCGTGAAGCGCTGCTGGCCGGACGCTGGGCCGACACCCTGGTCACCGGCCACCCCGGCGTCACCACCACCTGGCTGGGCGCGCTGGGCATCAGCGTCCAGTTGCTGGTCGAACCCGCCGCACGCGCCACCTACCAATGGCTGACCCATCTGGCCTGGATGTCGCCCGACCTGATCCCTGCCTTTCCCAAGCTGGCCTCATTCCTCACCGCCGGCCGACTGGCGGTAGCGCTGACGACCAGCGCGGGCATTTGGGGAATTGCCCAACTGGCCCAGCCTCTGTTCGGGCGACGCGCCGCCTGGCTGGCGGCCTTTTTTCTGGCGCTGGACCCCTTTGCGGCCGGGTTGTCCGGCCTGCTGCACGTCGATGGGCTATCGGCTACCTTTGCCACGCTTTCGTTGCTGGCGCTCTTGCGCCCGGAGCCGACCAACCCCGGGGCGGGCAAAACGCCGAGACGACTGGACCTGGCGGCCGGGGCGCTGGCGGCGCTGGCAGTCTGGACCAAGTCCCCGCTGTTGCTATTGCTGCCTTTTTCGGCCGTCATTCTGGTGGTTCACGCCTGGGGCGGCCGGTCGTGGCGCGACCGGGGGCGACTGTTTCTGCCACGGGCGGCGCGATGGGGCCTGGGCCTGGTCGTCACCAGTCTGATCCTGCTACCGGCCTTGTGGGTCGAACCGCTGAACGTCCTGCAAACGGTGCTGGGGACCGCCAGTTTCGAGGCCGAGGAAGCATTGCGGCCGACATTTTTCATGGGTCAGGTCCGGCTGGACCCATCGCCGTGGTTGTATCCGGTGGCTTTGCTCTTTCGCCTCAGCCCGCTGGTGTTGGTCGGGCTGGCGTTAGCCGGACTCTGGCAACTGCAAAAGCGACCACGCTGGCGCTGCCCTGCGGCCGGCTGGCTTTTGGCCTGGGGGCTCTTGTTCCTGACCGCTATCAGCTTGGCCCCCAAGAAATTCGATCGCTACACCTTGCCGGTTATCTTTTGCCTGGCGCTGGTCGCGGCGGCCGGCTGGGCCGAGTTACGAGAACGCCTGGCCCTCCACTGTGCCGCCAAGTCCGGCCAGGTTTTCCAACTGCTGCCTCGCATCGACCTGGCAGCGCTAACTTTGCAGGCTGTGTTGCTGGCGGTGGTCTGGCCTTTTACCCTGACCGCCTATAATCCCTTGCTGGGGGGAGGGCGCAGCGCTCTGCAAGTTCTCGACGCCGGGTGGGGGGAGGGAACCAGCATAGCCGCGCGCTGGCTGGCCGAACAACCCGAGGCGTCCACGGCGTCGGCCGTTGCCGGTAACCCGCTGGCCTTGAGTACATTTTTCCCCGGCGCCGTGCTTCCGTTTGACAAGCTGAACATCCCACGGGCCGATTACCTGGTGCTGGACGTCGCCAGCCGCCAATTGGACCCGGCCGAATTTGCCGCATTGACCGCCGACGCAACCCTGGTCCACACGGTCCGCATTAACGGCGTGGAACACGCCTGGGTCTATCGGAATCCTAACCCGGAAGCTCCCAGCCCGCCGTTGGAAAACCTGCCGCAACCCTTTTCGTTCGCCAACCGCGTTCAACTACTGGGCGCGGCCGCCAAAGCCAGCAATCGCACCATCTGGGTACGGGTGCGCTGGGGGTTACTGCAGGAAGGCGGCCGTTACACGGTCCAGGCCAGGCTACGGGATGGATGGGGAAACGAATGGCTGACCCATGAAAGCCCCTTGCTAAACGACGTCTTTTTCTACCCCGAGCACTGGGCGGCCGGAGAAACTCCCGTGGTTCAATACCAGCTCAACCTCCCGGCCGGCATCCCCCCGGCCGACTATCAAATCGAGTTATCGCTGTTTGACGCAGCGAGCGGGGAACGGCTGGCATTGCTGGACGACGCCGGCGATTTTAGCGGCGTGGCCTACGTCGTCCAGCCGGTCGCCGTCCCGGCTCCGGAAACCCCGCTTTTGCTGGCCGGGCTCGAGTTGCCGGCTATCAGCAACGCCGGATGGGATGATGGGGCGCTGATCCTGCTCGGTTTCGGCCCGCCGGCCGACAACCTATCAAGCGGTGATCCCGTTTCCTTTGACCTGTTCTGGCTACCCAAGCAATCGTTGCCGGCCGGTCTGAGCCTGGAAATCAGCCTGGGCGATACGGTTCAGATGATCCAGCCGTTAAGCCGGACCCCGTCCGAGGAATGGCAACCCGACACCCTGATTCACGAAAAGTATTCGTTCCAGGCCCCACCTGAAACCAAAGCGGGAGAATACGAGTTGCGCATCCGGCCGCTGGATGCTGACGACCGGCCGTTGACCGGCGAACCCGTCTCGCTGGGTGTGATCAACGTCAAGAGCAGCGACCGGCTCTTTGAGCTGCCGGCCGACGTTGACGTCCCACTAGACTACCGGCTGGGTGCAGATTTGCGATTACGCGGTATCATCCTGGAGACCTCGGCGGTTCGGCCGGGAGAAACCGTGCATCTCACACTCGTGTGGCAAGTAGAAACCCCACCAGAGGAGATAGTGACTGCTTTTGTGCATTTGGTGGCGTCGGACGACTCGATTCCGGCCCAGGCGGACCGCTGGCCGGGGTTGACCCTCAGCACAAGCTGGGCGGCCGGGCAAGTGATTGTGGACTCGTATGCAATTCCGTTGCCGGCCGACGCTCCCACCGGCGCCTACCGGGTGGCGACAGGGCTCTACCGGGCCACCGACGGTACCCGGCTGGCTGTGACGGGGCCTGACGGGGCGGCCGTCGCTGACGGCCGCATCTTTGCGCCGGTCACGTTGGAGGTTTATG
>CAXXFT010000039.1:0-189001 GCA_963675125.2 uncultured Sedimentibacter sp. | reverse complement strand
TACTGATACTGAGGTTATTACTTATATTATAGATTATCTTGTTAGGAGACAAGGACTTACTCTTCAAGAAATGGCTAATGTTATAGCAGCACCTTTCTGGACAACTATAGAAAGAAAAGATAAAGAAGAAAAGGAAAAGCTTAAATATCTTAGAAACACATTCAGTAGCCTTTTAATTACAGGGCCATTTTCTATACTACTAGGCTTTGATGGTGGTTTAATGGCATTAAACGATAGATTAAAGCTTCGTTCTTTAGTTGTAGCTGAAAAGCAAGATATGTTTTATGTAGCTAGTGAAGAATGTGCAATAAGAGTAATTGAACCTAACCCAACAAAAATTTGGTCTCCAAAAGGCGGAGAACCTATAATAGTAACATTGAATGGAGGCGCTAACTAATGGTTATGAATTTATTTTACCCAGAATATGAAGTTATAAGGAATAAAGACAAATGCATAAATTGTAAAATATGTCAAAGTGAATGTGCCAACGATGTACATAGTTATAACGACAAATTAAAAATAATGACTGATGATAGTATGAAGTGTGTAAATTGTTATAGATGTGTTGCTACATGCCCTACTAAAGCTCTTAAAATTATTAAAACGGATTACACATATAAGCAAAATTCAAATTGGACTAAAAGTACTATTGAAGAAATATATAAACAATCATCAAGTGGTGGAGTTCTTTTATCCTCAATGGGAAATCCAAATGATTACCCTGTATATTGGGATAAAATTTTAATTAATGCATCACAAGTAACCAATCCACCTATTGACTCTTTAAGAGAACCTATGGAAACTAAAGTTTTCTTAGGAAAAAAATCTAATAAAATTAGTAGAGATGAAAGTGGTAAGCTTATTACAAAACTTGAGCCGCAGTTGGAAATTGCAGCACCAATTATGTTTGCGGCAATGTCTTACGGTTCAATTAGCTATAATGCCCACGAAGCTCTTGCAAAGGCTTCAGAACAACTTGGTATACTTTACAATACTGGAGAAGGTGGTTTGCACAACAAACTATACAAATATGGTAAAAATACCATCGTTCAAGTAGCTTCTGGACGTTTTGGTGTTTATAAAGATTATCTCGAAGCTGGTGCTGCAATTGAAATTAAAATTGGACAAGGTGCAAAACCTGGTATTGGAGGCCACTTACCGGGAAGTAAAATTGTCGGGGATATTTCTGAAACAAGAATGATTCCAGAAGGTAGTTCTGCTATTTCTCCAGCACCACACCATGATATATACTCTATTGAAGACCTACGACAGCTAATTTATTCATTAAAGGAAGCAACCGAATATAAAAAACCTATTATTGTAAAAGTAGCTGCTGTTCATAATATTGCTGCAATTGCAAGCGGGATAGCTAGATCTGGAGCCGATATAATAGCCATTGATGGATTTAGAGGTGGTACTGGTGCAGCACCTACAAGAATCAGAGACAATGTTGGAATCCCTATTGAACTAGCACTCGCTAGTGTTGACCAAAGGCTTAGGGAAGAAGGCATAAGAGGAAATATTTCTATTATAGCTGGTGGAAGTATACGAAACAGCGCAGACATAATTAAGGCAATTGCATTAGGAGCTGACGCTGTATATATTGCAACCGCAGCTTTAATTTCTCTAGGATGTCATCTATGTAGAAGCTGTCATCTAGGAAAGTGTAATTGGGGCATAGCAACTCAGCAACCTGAATTAGTTGAAAGATTAAATTCTAATGATGGTTGCACAAAACTTTATAACTTAATTACCGCATGGAATAATGAGATAAAAGAAATGATGGGTGGTATGGGTATTAACTCTATCGAGGCTCTTAAAGGAAACAGATTAATGTTAAGAGGTATTGGTTTAAACGAAAAAGAACTTGAAATATTGGGTATTAAACACGCTGGTGAATAAATAAAAAAAATGATATGGGAGGATATTAATATGGATATACAATCATCAAAACTACATTTCAAAGAATTGAATGATACAATAAAAAGTTCATCTGACAAGATTATAAATATAAAAGATTGTATTGGTCAAAGATATATAGGTAGTGGGTTATCTGATAAAGACATAACAATTGAAGGAGTTCCTGGGAATGCTTTAGGCTCTTATTTAAATGGTTCAAATATTACAGTTAAGGCTAATGTTCAAGATGCAGTTGGTAATACAATGAATGCGGGTAACATATTCGTCCATGGTTCAAGTGGCGATGCAACTGGATATGCAATGCGTGGAGGAAAAATTTATGTTAAAGGAAATGCTGGTTATAGAGCTGGAATACACATGAAAGCTTATAAGGATAAGTTACCTGTATTAGTTATAGGTGGATCTGCAGGTAGTTTTCTTGGTGAATATCAATCTGGTGGGTTAATAATAGTTTTGGGATTAGGTTCTACAAATGATCCCCCTGTTGGATTCTTTTGTTCAACAGGTATGCACGGTGGAAAGATGTATTTAAGATGTAACAATCTACCAATAGACCTTCCATCTCACGTTTTAGGCAAAACCGCAGATGAATCCGATATGAATGATATAAATGAATACATCTCTGAATTTTGTGATGAATTCGGGTTAAATAAAGAAGAAATATTATCGCATAACTTTTTTGTATTAACACCTAATTTAGAAAATCAATATAATCAGCTTTATATTAACAACTAAATCGTGTATAATATACGAAATATCTGGAGGTGAAAAAATGGATTATACTATTAGTGAAGTTATACAATTTATAGAAGAAAATGATATAAAATTTATAAGGCTGTGTTTTTGCGATATTTTTGGAACATTAAAGAATATTTCAATTATTTCTGACGAGTTACCTCGTGCTTTTGATTCAGGAATATCATTTGATGCTTCATCTATAAATGGTTTTCTGAATATTGAGGAATCAGATCTATTCTTATACCCTGATCCAACTACTTTGTCAATATTGCCATGGAGACCGCAACAAGGAAGAGTTGCGAGATTCTTCTGTGATATTAAATACTATGATGGAACACCTTTTGAAGGCGATTGTCGCTTCATTTTAAAAAATGCTATAGCTACTGCAGCAAAATATGACTATAAAGTTGAAATAGGTTCAGAGTGTGAATTCTATCTGTTTGAATTAGATGAAAATGGTATTCCTACAAAAAAACCACACGACTATGCAGGCTATTTTGATATGGCTCCGCTTGACAAAGGTGAAAATGTACGACGTGAGATTTGTCTTACTCTTGAACAAATGGGAATTATACCAGAAAGTTCTCACCACGAACAAGGTCCGGGCCAAAATGAAATAGATTTTAAATACAGTGATTCTTTATCAGCTGCTGAAAACCTTGTAACATTTAGAACAGTTGTAAAAACTATTGCTCAGTTAAATGGACTACACGCCTCTTTCATGCCAAAACCATTAAAAGACAATGATGGTAGTGGTTTGCATATTAACATGTCTATATTGAAAAACGGAATAAACCTTTTTGACAATATGCAATATGGTAGAACTAAAGAATCAGAGAGTTTTATTGCTGGTATTTTAAATAGAATAGGAGAAATAACTGTATTTCTAAATCCTCTGACTAACTCATATGAACGTTTCGGAAGTCATTCAGCTCCTAAATATATAACATGGTCATCTCAAAATCGTTCACAGCTCATTCGTATACCCGCTGCAAACGGGAAATACTCGAGGATGGAGATTCGGTCTTCAGACCCATGCTGTAATCCTTATTTAACATTTGCTTTGCTTATTTATGCTGGACTTGAAGGTATTGAAACTAACTTAGAACTTTGCGAACCTGAAAACACTAATTTTTATGATTTAAAAGTTAATGAGAACAAAATATACGAGATGATTCCTGATACACTCAAAAGTGCTATTAATTTAGCAGAACATAGTGAATTTGTAAGAAATCATCTTCCTAATAAAACTCTAGAAAAATATATTGACGCTAAGCATAATGAATGGAACAAATATTCTATGTCAGAAAACAAAGAAGAACATGAGCAAAAAACGTACTTCTACATTTTTTAATATAATATTTTATATTATATCGTAATGCATAATTAATAAAACTAGTAGAGGTGATGATTTAATGGATAGTGTACTTATTGTATCAAGTTCTGACAAAAGTATAGGGTTGCTGTCACAGCTAATTAACTCATGGTCTGTTACTAAGATAACTTCTACTAAAAGCAGTGGAGAGGCAAGGAGATTAGTAAATACATTAGATTATGATTTAGTTATAATTAATACTCCGCTATCAGATGAGTTTGGTGATGAACTTTCTGCATCTATAACTGATATGAGTTCATCAGGAGTTATTCTTATTATTCAAAATGAAATTGCTGATGAGATATCATCTAAAGTATCTGATTATGGTGTTCTTGTTGTTTCAAAACCTATTGTAAGGCAAGTTTTTTTTCAAGCATTAAAATTAGCCATAGCATCTAAAAAAAGGATGTCTGGACTTATAAGCGAAAATAATCTTTTGCAGAAAAAAATTGAAGAAATCCGACTTGTAACTAGAGCAAAGTGCATCCTCATTCAATATTTAAATATGACCGAAGAGCAAGCACATAGATATATTGAAAAGCAAGCTATGGACATGCGTAGTGCAAGAAAAGAAGTTGCACAAAAGATATTAGATAAATATGAAAAATAGAAATTAAAGCATTAAGGTTTCACCTTAATGCTTTAATTATTTCTTTTACTATTTCAGTTGCCAATGAAGCATCTGCTTTTCCTTTTGTTTGCTTCATTATATAGCCTATTATAGAACCAAATGCTTTTTCTTTACCTTTTAAATATTCAGTTACTGCCTTTTCATTTTCTTGAACCGCTTTTTCACAAAGATCCCTAAGTTCATTATCATCAATTCCTTCCATATCACTTTCTGATATGAGATCATAAACAGACTTACCCGTATCAAGCATTTGTTCTAGCGTATTTCTAGCTAAATTCAAAGCTAATTTTTTCTTCTCAGTCAATAAAACAAGCTCATTTAAATATTTAGGTGAAACAGAAATGCAACAATCTTCTTTGTCTATTTCAGTTGATAACCTTCTAAAAATTTGTCCTAATATAAAATTTGACACCATTTTGCAGTTATCCACATTTTTACAAGCTTCTTCATAATATTCAGATATCTTCTTATATTTTACGAGAAGTGCAGCATCATCATAAGGCAGTCCATATTGATCGATAAATCTCTGCAATTTAGCATCTGGAAGCTCTGGTAACTCATTTTTAAATTTTTCTATCTGTTCATTAGTTATGGATATTGTAACTAAATCTGGCTCCCTAAAATATCTGTAGTCATCCGCATCCTCTTTACCCCTCATGCTTTCAGTGATATTAAGGTCGCTGTTATACCTTCTTGTTTCTTGAACTATCTTTCCGCCACTTTCAAGTATATCAATTTGCCTATTCACTTCATATTCCATAGCCTTAGCAATAAACGCCATAGAATTCATGTTTTTTATTTCTGCTCTAGTTCCTAGCTTTTCTTCCCCATCTTTTCTGATAGATATATTTACATCACATCTCAAAGACCCTTCCTGCATTTTAACATCTGAAACTCCTATATATTTCATTATAGACCTTAGCTTTTCTATATATTCGATAGCTTCATCTATGCTTCTAATATCAGGTTCTGATACAATCTCTATAAGAGGTACTCCACCTCTATTATAGTCAATATAGGTATCACCTCTTTGGTGCACGAGTTTACCAGCATCTTCTTCTATATGAATTCTTGTTATGTTAATCCTTTTGCCAGAATCTAATGTTATATATCCTCCTTCACAAAGAGGTTTATCGAACTGTGAAATTTGGTATGCCTTAGGTAAATCTGGATATACATAGTTTTTACGATCCATCTTGGAAATGTTTCTTATTTTACAATTTGTTGCAAGTCCAGCTTTTACTGCATAATTAACAACATTCTCATTTAACTTTGGTAATGTACCAGGAAGTCCTATACAAACAGGACAACAATGTGTATTAGGGTCTCCCCCAAATTCTGTTGTACAATTGCAGAAAATTTTTGTTTTTGTTGAAAGCTCAATATGAGTTTCAAGTCCAGCAACTAATTCCCAACTCATAGTCTCACCCCTATCTCTACTTGTTTATACGAAGTTTTTTTAGTTTGATTTTCATATTGATAGGCAAAATTCAATAACTTTGCCTCCTCAAATCTATCTCCTATTAACTGCATACCAATTGGCAATCCCTTGCTATCAAAGCCACATGGAACTGAAACAGCAGGTAGTCCAGCAATATTAATAGGAACAGTACATATATCTGTCAAATATGTTTCTATTGGATCTTTCGATGTGAATTTTAATTCAAAAGCTGTTGTTGGTACCGTTGGAGTGAGAATAATATCACACATGTTAAATGCTTCTTCAAATGCTTTTACAATAGCTCCTCTTAGCTTTTGAGCTTTTTTATAATAAGCATCATAATAGCCAGAACTTAAAACATATGTACCTAGCATTATTCTTCTTTGAACTTCTTTTCCAAAACCTTCACTTCTGGTTTTACATATCATTTCATTTAAATCATTGTAATTTGATGTTTTATATCCATATCGTATGCCATCATACCTACCTAGATTTGATGATGCCTCTGCACATGCTAGTATATAATAAACAGGTACTGCATATTTTATTTGAGGTAAATTAAAATATACTATTTCAGCTCCTAATTCTTCATAAACATTAATTGCTTTTTCAATGGACTCTCTAACATCATCCCTGATGCCATCAAAATATTCCTTTGCGATTCCTATTTTCAATCCTTTTATACTGTTAGTTAATTTATTTTCTGATATTATTCCTTTATTCCCCTGTGAAGTGGCATCCTTTGAATCATATGAAGAAATAGCATCATATATTATTGCCGAATCCTCTACGTTAGTTGTAATTGGCCCTATTTGATCAAAGCTTGATGCATATGCAATAAGTCCAAACCTAGATACCGAACCATAAGTTGGCTTTAATCCTACTAAGCCGCAAAAGCTAGCTGGTTGTCTAACTGAACCACCTGTGTCTGATCCAAGTCCATATACTGCAAGATTAGCTCCAACTGCTGAAGCAACGCCGCCTGAACTTCCACCAGCAACATATTTATAGTTATGAGGATTTAAAGCACCCCCAAAACATGATGTCTCACATGATGAACCCATTGCAAATTCATCCATGTTAGTTTTACCAAGAAGCACTGCATTTTGTTTTTTTAATATTTCCCAAACTGTTGCATCATAAACTGGCACATAACCCTTTAATATATTTGAGCAACATGTAGTTTCTACATCTGTTGTTGAAATATTGTCCTTCAATGTCATTGGTATACCTTCAAGAGGCATTAATTTTTCCCCAGATGCAATTTTTTTATCAACTTTTTTAGCAGTTTCAAGGGCTATATCTTCTGTAACTGTAATATATGCATTTAGTTTTGAATTTACTGATTCAATACTATCTAGATATTTTTTTGTTAATTCCGTACAAGATATTTGCTTTGTTTGTAATAAATCATTTATATGTTTTATCTTTCCTAAATACTTTTCCATATTACCTCCTACTTTGCACTTCTCCTTTTTACTAGAAAGTAGCCATTATCTCCACCCTCTGCATTTTTTAAAATAAGTTCCCTATCATAAGACTCCTCTACTACATCCTCGTGAAAAGCGTTTACTATTTTATTAATATCATCAAAATCTTCTATTTCTTCATCTTGAACTAAAGTATTTATTGTGTCTGCGAAATTAATTATCTCAATCATATCATGAGTTAATGATTCAATTTCATCTTCATTTACAGATAATTTTGCAAGCTTTGCAATTTTTAATACTTCTTCACGTGTTATCACTAATTTCAACTCCTTATTATCTAATTTTTATATGGACATCTCTTAATTGTTGTTCTGTTACTTCGCAAGGCGCTCCAGTCAATAAATCTTGAGCATTGTTGTTCATTGGGAATGCAATAACCTCTCTTATATTTTCTTGTTCAGTTATAAGCATTACAATTCTGTCAATGCCAGGTGCCATACCTGCATGAGGTGGAGCTCCAAATTTAAACGCACTATATAACGCAGAAAATTTGCTCTCTAAATCTTTTTCTGTATATCCCGCTATCTCAAATGCTTTAACCATTATGTCTATGTCATGGTTTCTAACTGCTCCTGATGAAAGTTCTATTCCATTACACACTATATCATATTGATAAGCAATAATGTCAAGTGGATCTTTATTTATTAAGGCTTCCAATCCACCTTGAGGCATAGAGAACGGATTATGTGTAAATACAATAGCTCCAGTATTTTCATCTACTTCAAACATTGGAAAATCAACAACAAAGCACATTTCAAATCTTTTTTGATCTATAAGTTTTAGTCTTTTTGCTAATTCTGTTCTTATTTGTCCAGCTAGTTTAGGGGCGAATTCTTTATCATCTGCTATGAAAAACAATACACATCCTGGTTCTAACTTAGCCTTTTCTATTAACTCTATTCTGTCAGTATCCTTTAAAAATTTGTCTATAGGACCTAAAAACTTCATATTTTCATCAACTTTTACATATCCAAGACCCTTCATTCCAATGCTAGTAGCAAATTCAAGCATATTTTCAAAGAAACTCTTTGATTGTGATGCACAGTTCTTAACATTTATCGCTCTAACTGTTTTTTTCTTAAAAGGTGCAAATCCTGTCTCTATAAACATATCACTAATATCTATTATTTCAAGAGGATTTCTTAAGTCTGGTTTATCAGTACCATATTTAAGCATTGATTCTTTAAAAGGAATCCTTTTAAATGGTGGTTTTGAAACATATTTATCTGAAAACTTAGTAAATGTTTCATAAAGTACTTCTTCTGCAACTGATAAAACATCTTCTTGTGTAGCAAATGCCATTTCAAAATCTAACTGATAGAATTCACCAGGTGAACGGTCGGCCCTTGCATCTTCATCTCTAAAACATGGAGCAATTTGAAAATATTTATCGAATCCGGAAACCATCAATAGCTGTTTGAAAATTTGTGGAGCTTGTGGAAGTGCATAAAATTTTCCGTGATGCTTTCTACTAGGTATAATATAATCTCTAGCACCCTCTGGAGATGAAGATGTAAGTATTGGTGTTTGTATATCTAAGAAACCCATACTCTCCATTTTACTTCTGATGAAAGAAATAATTTTAGAACGTATAATTATATTTTCATGAACTGTTTTGTTTCTTAAATCCAAATATCTATATTTTAATCGTATTTCTTCCTTTGTGTCCTTTGATGATGTTACTTCAAAAGGTAACGGCTCTCTAACTTTGCCTAGAACATCAAATGTTTCAGCTACAATTTCAACTGTACCAGTTTCTAACTTTTCATTTATAGTATCTTCATCTCTTTTCACTACTATACCAGAAGCACATACTGCACTTTCCTTTGATACTTTATCTAACATCATTTCATCGTGGATTACTACTTGAACTATGCCATACTGGTCTCTTAAATCCACAAATTTAACTCCACCGTGGTCCCTTACATTTTCAAACCATCCTGAAACACTAACCTTTTTATCGATATCAGATTCCCTAATTTCTCCACATGTATGTGTGCGATATTCATTAACTCTTTTCATAATATATTTTCCTCTCTTATTAATTAATTTTTCTTCATTCTATTTTAGGTTAGGGCCTTACGCAGTTTCGTTCACCAATGTATTTGCTCCCTTTGGTCGCATACATTGGGAACTCATTGCGGTTGACCTACCGCCATTTTTCAGAAAAAAGACTCTGAAAAATGGGGTTAGGGCATACAAAAACTCCTCCATCCCTGGAAAGGGACGAAGGAGTTATAATCATCGCGGTACCACCCTAATTAGCATATAATATGCTCACTCGAAAAACACTATCATGTTCTTGCCGCATTAACGCTCGGATGCGTTTGAGCCTACTTTTACATATAAATATGCAATTTGGGTCAAAAGCTCAAGGATGTTCTTTGTATAAAATTATCGTAATAGACTCTCACCAACGCTATCTCTCTTTGACTAAATTCTATACTACTCTTCCTATCATCGCTTTAATATTTATTACTCATTTTTTATTATTATATCCATTATGAGAAAAATGTCAAGCATTTTTTAAAATATTTTTTTCTTAATATTTTGTTTATTAGTTTCTACCTTCCGTTAGAAAACACTAAATCCTTATCATCTGCAGATATTTTTATAACATCTGATTTTTTAACAGTACCCTTCAAAAGCTCCTCTGATAATCTATCCTCAATTTTCCTTCTTATTTCTCTTTGAAGAGGTCTAGCACCATACACAGGATCAAAACCTGCATCAGCTAACAAATCTTTTGCCTTATCATCTATTTCTATTTTAATATTAAGCTGTTCAAGTCTATTAGATAGGTTATTAATCATCAATGAAACAATATGCTTAATATTTTCCTTGCTTAATGAATGGAATACAATAATTTCATCAATACGATTTAAAAACTCAGGCCTAAATGTTTCCTTGAGCTGCCCCATTACATTTTCTTTCATTTTTTCATACTCTGATGCTTCCTCATTAGTAGAACTTGCCATAAATCCTAGTGATTTTTGCTTTTTGATGGTACTTGCACCAACATTAGATGTCATAATTATCACTGTATTTTTAAAATCTACAGTTCTTCCCTTTGAATCAGTGAGCCTTCCATCATCAAGTATTTGCAATAATATATTAAATACATCTGGATGCGCTTTTTCTATTTCATCAAATAAAACTACTGAATATGGTTTTCTTCTCACCCTTTCAGTTAATTGACCACCATCATCAAATCCTACATATCCTGGAGGCGAGCCAACTAATTTAGATACAGAATGCTTTTCCATATACTCAGACATATCAATTCTAATCATAGAATTTTCGTCTCCAAACATCGACTCCGCTAAAGCTTTAGAAAGCTCTGTCTTACCAACACCCGTAGGCCCTAAAAATATAAATGAACCTATTGGCTTTTTTGGATCCTTCAATCCTACCCTTGACCGTCTAATTGCCTTAGCAATTGCTTCAACAGCTTTTTCTTGCCCAACAACTCTATTGTGTAATATTTCTTCCATATTTAATAATCTATCAGATTCATCACCTTGAAGTTTTTTTATAGGTATACCCGTCCATTGAGCAATAATATCTGCAATTTCTTCATATTCTATTTTTGCATCTTTTGAATTAGTTTTAGTAGCCCATTCTTCTTTTTGTTTTTCTAATTCATCTGTTAACTTCTTTTCTTCATCTCTAAAAGATGCAGCCCTTTCAAAATTTTGGTTATTAATGGCTACCCTTTTTTCATTTTTAAGTTCTTTAATTTTATTTTCAATTTCTTTTAATCCTTTTGGAGCAGTTGAAGATTTAAGTCTAACTCTTGATGCCGCCTCATCGATTAAATCTATTGCTTTATCAGGTAAAAATCTATCAGAAATATATCTGTGAGATAATTTTGCAGCAGCTTCTATAGCATCATCTGTTATGACAACTTTATGATGAGCTTCATATTTATCTCTCAAACCCTTTAATATTTGTATTGTGTCTTCTACACTTGGCTCATCAACTGTTATTGGTTGAAATCTTCTTTCAAGAGCTGCATCCTTCTCAATATGTTTCTTATATTCATCAATAGTTGTTGCTCCAACTACCTGAAGTTCTCCTCTTGCCAACGCTGGTTTCAATATATTAGAAGCATCAATTGCCCCCTCAGAAGCTCCCGCTCCTATTATTGTATGCATCTCATCTATAAATAATATTATATCTCCAGAAGCTTTTATTTCTTCTATAGCATTTTTAAGTCTTTCTTCAAATTCCCCTCTATACTTCGCTCCTGCAACCATTCCAGATAAATCCAAAGTTACTACTCTCTTATTTTTCAAAGTTTCTGGAACATCACCTTTAACTATTTCTTGAGCTAGACCCTCGGCAATTGCTGTTTTACCTACCCCTGGTTCTCCAATTAAGCATGGATTGTTTTTTGTTCTTCTAGATAATATTTGAATTACCCTCTCAATTACATTTTCTCGTCCTATAACAGGATCTAGTTTTCCCTCTTTGGCCTGTTTGTTTAAATCTATACCATACTTATCTATAGTTTTAGTGCCAGCAGCTTTACTACTATTTGTACTTGATGCTAAATTTGGAGCTTCTTCACCTTCTTGGCCTCCCTTTATAAATAAGACTACTTCATTCTTTAAGTCTTGTAAGTTTACTTGTGATTTAATTATCTGTGCACCAATGCCTTCTCCTTCATCTATTAATCCTAAAAGTATGTGCTCAGTTCCAATATAAGGAACCTTTAATCTAACAGAATACTGACGCGCTATTTCAATTATGTTTTTACTTCTTGGACTTATTGTAATGAATTCAGGCATTACTTCTCCTACCCCAGAGGTCTTTTTAACAATCTCTCTAACACTTTCTAAATCTAATTTATTTCTAAGTAGCTTTCCTGCTATCCCCTCTTCTTCTATCATCAGCCCTAAAAGTATGTGTTCAGTTCCTAAAACCTGATGTTTAAACCTTTTCACTTCTTCTTGTGCGTTATTAATTGCCCTTTTTGCAGAATTATTAAATTCATTTATCATGTTTTCATCTCCTAACTATATTAACTAATATACATTACCTTATTTTTTAATTTTGAAGTTCTCTTCTTATAAATTCAGCCCTTTTCATATCTCTTTCCTTAACAGTTAATTCGCCATTAGTATTAGCTATAAGATTATTAGGCTGCACATTTACCATCAAATCATACAAATTCTTATTTTGCAATCCTTCAACTATACCCATTTCTCTTCCTAATTTAACATATGATATAAGCTTCATTGCTTCATCAGTTGACATGCTCCTTGCATAAGAAAGCAGTCCAAGGGCTCTATATAATTCATCTTCAATTTCTTCTCTATTATTTTTTATCAGTAATTCCCGTGTAGCTTTTTCTTTTTGAATAATTTGAACTACTATCTGTGTAATTTTTTCAATTAATTTTTCTTCTGATGCCCCTAGAGTTCCTTGATTAGATATTTGATATAAGTGACCCATTGATTTTGTTCCTTCTCCATAAACACCTCTAACAGCAACTCCAAGTTGTGATATTGAATATAGCAATTTATCTATTTGATTAGTTATTGATAATGCTGGTAAATGAAGCATAACTGAAGCTCTCATTCCTGTTCCAATATTAGTTGGACAAGATGTAATATATCCTAATTCTCTATCAAAAGCAAAATCAAGTTCTTCTTCCAAAACATCGTCAATCCTATTACCTTTTTCCCAACATTCGTTTAAACACATACCAGAACCTAAAACTTGTATTCTAATGTGATCTTCTTCATTAATCATTATAGAACTCTTTTCGTTAAGACTTAAAAGTAATGCCCCTTTATCTTTACTTTCTGCCAAAGCAGGGCTTATTAAATGTTTTTCTATAAGAACATTCTTATCAACATCAGATAAATCCTTCATATATAATAATTTATAATTCAAACCCGAATCATCACTATTGATTGATCTATTAGTGTCATTTATTATTCTAGCTGCCTCTTCACTAGTCATTTTAGTAGGAAATTTATAGTTTTTCAAGTTTCTCGCGAGCCTAATTCTGCTCGTCATTACAATTTCTTTTTCATTATCCATAATTTAATCTCCCTCTCCATAACTTTTATTACAACTTGTTTTCCATATCTCTAATTTTATCTCTAATTTGTGCAGCTTTTTCATATTCTTCTTGCTCTATCATTTGTTTTAGTTGTGATTTTAACTTTTCTATATCTTTTTGCACCTTATAATCTCCGCCTGCCCTCTTAGGAATTTTACCTTGATGTGTATCATATCCTTGAATATTTTTAACAACAGGCATCAACTTAGGCTTAAACGTTTCTATACAATCACTACATCCGAATTTACCCATATTTCTAAACTCATCGTAAGTCATACCACATGTTGAACAACCTTTGCTAGGCAAATATGTTGCACCATTAAATGCATTATTTAACATAGCCGAAAATAAATTTTCCATAGAAAAAGTTGAATTAAGAATTGATTGATTTTTTCTAGCACACTCTTCACAAAGATGATTTTCTGTCTTCTTTCCATTAATAATGTGAGTTACATGAACAGAAGCCTCATTTTTACCGCATTCATTACATAACATATCAATACCTCCTATACAAAAAAATTAACTATTCCTCTTCTATTGTTGCCAATATCATTTCTTTTAATAAATCAGCTCTAATTTTATTCCTATCTTCATAAGTAATCCTGCCAAGAGCTCTATCACTCAAAGTTCTTTTCATTATACTTTTACCTTTATCTGTAACTATCCCTTTTTTATTCAATCTATCGATTAAATCAAAGGCTTTATTTATTGTTATATTATCACCAATAGTTTCATTTAAAATCTTATCAAAATCATCATATCTCGATGTCTCAACTTTAAAAATCCTAATATAACCTCCGCCACCCCTTCTAGACTCAATTATATATCCTCTATCATTGTTAAACCTAGTTGTAAGTACATAATTAATTTGAGATGGAGAACAATCAAATTGTTGCGCTAACAAATTACGTTGAATTTCAATTACACTATTACTATTAGCATCCATCAGTTCCTTAATAAAATCTTCTATTATATCACTTAATTTTGACACAGCATCGCATCCTTATCTTAATTTTTAATTTCTAACCTTTGTTAGTCTTTAACTTTGACTTTCTTTGACCTTAAGCTAATTATAGCATATTAAAGATAGTTTTCAAGCATTATTTTTAGCAAAAATAAATAAAATATTACGTTTTATAATTAATAATCTCGTTTTTTCTTTATATTGCACAATATTTTTGCTAATTTCTATATTTTTGTTCTTATAACATATAAAATGTACTGCAAAGTGCCTATATTGAGTCTAAAAATATATTACTAGGTAATTGCAAATATACTGCATATGTAATATATTTATATAGTTAATAATAAATGAAAATATTTCAATTTTTATTAACCCAATTTATTAACAATATTATTTTTGGAGGGTTTATAATGTACTACATATCAATGTTAATAGCAGTTGCATCTAATATTTTTTATCATATTTCTCAAAAATCTATAGTAGAAGAATTAAATCCATTAGTATCAATGGTTGTTACTTATTTAGCAGCACTTGTTATGACTCTAATCCTTTTTATTGTTTTTCCATTAGAGAAAAACAGTCTATCGACCCAACTTAATTCTATAAATTGGGCAAGCTACGTTTTAGGATTTTCGATAGTCGGCCTTGAGCTCGGATTTTTACTTGCTTATCGTTCAGGATGGAATATTAGCTTTGCAGCCATTTTTGCCAATGTGGCTGTAACGATACTACTCGTTCCTATTGGAATTTACTTTTTTAAGGATAAAATTAATTTTGCTAATGCTATAGGTATAGTACTAAGTATCATCGGAATTTACTTAATCAACAAAAAATAAAAAAATGCGCTGCTGTTATATGCTTCCTCTACAGTTAAATCAATATAAATTGTTTACTATAGAAGGAAGCTTATCACTTATCATATCTTCAACGCATTTTGTTACATTCTAATCATTATATAATCAAATAGTTTATTATCTACCTATAATTTTATGAATAATGAAATATTTGAATATATTAATTTTCTTTGAGTTTAAAATTAGAAACAAGCTGTTTTAAAACAATCGAGTTACTTGACAATTCTTCGCTTGTAGCAGCACTTTCTTCTGCTGTAGCTGCATTTGTTTGAACAACAGCTGAAACTTGTTCAATACCTTGTCTTATTTGTTCGATAGATATAGCTTGTTCATTAGAAGCTATTGCAATTTCATCAATAAATGGTATAGCTTCAATCGTTGAATTTGCACTTTCCTCTAAGGAAATTGCAGTTTTCTTTACTAATCGAGAACCCATTTCTACGGCTTGAATAGTTTCATCAATTAATGCTGTTGTATCTTTAGCAGCATCTGCTGATTTGCCTGCAAGATTTCTAACTTCATCAGCTACTACTGCAAAACCCTTCCCTGCGTTTCCTGCTCTAGCTGCTTCAACTGCAGCATTTAATGCCAATATGTTGGTTTGGAACGCAATATCATCTATTACTTTGATAATTTTAGATATTTCAGATGATTTTCCTGCAATTTGATCCATAGCTAAAACCATCTCTTTCATTTTGTTGTTGCTATCTTGTAATTCTTTTCCAGAGAGTTCTGCTTTATTACTTACCAACTTAGCATTTTCAGCATTATTCTTAATCTGTCCAGTTATCTCTAATATAGAAGCTGACAATTCTTCAATTGCGCTAGCTTGCTCTGTAGCTCCTTGAGAAAGTGCTTGAGAACCTCCCGCTAATATTTCAGATCCATTTGATACTTGATCTGCAGATTGATTAATTTGGAGTAAGGTGTTATTGAGATTATGAAGCAATGCTTGCATATTAACTTTCAGCTTTTCAAATTGCCCAGTGTAATCCATCTTCATTTCAACTGTCAGGTCTCCATTGGCTACATTTTGTAATATATCTCCAATTTCATCTATATAACCTTGATAATTAACCAACTTATCAATGGTATGTTTAAATGACTTTGCTAGATGTCCAACCTCATCCATAGAATCTACGTTTAATTGAACATCAAAATCACCATTTGCAATTTGTTGTGATGCTTTGGTTATTTTTATAATTGGTTTTGTAATTGTATTACTAATAAAATAAGTAATAAAAAAAGCAATGACTATAGCTATAAGGCAAATCATAGAAAGAACATTTCTAATTAAACTTATTTCTTGTAATACTTCACTAGCAATTATACCAACTACCATAATCCATGGACTATCTTCTATTGGAGCATATGCTACTATTTGATTATTACCTTCATACTCATATTCTCCACTTCCAATTTCTCTTTTTAACATTGAATTTGTCATAATATCAGCTAATGGTTGCATAGTATTATCTTCTTTAGCAATATCTACAAAGTTTACCCTATTGATAACTAGATCAGTATTCCTATCACCTACAGAAGTCCCTTCATTATCAACCATATAAGAGAATCCTGTCTTCTTATAATTTAAATCACTAACAAAACCACTTAGTTCCAGTGCATTACGTTTACCATATAATACACCTATTACTTTACCATATGATTTTACAGGGGCAGCGAATATTATCACTGGACTTCCATCTGATTCATCAAAGATAAGTCCTGTTGCATTAACTTCTCCATTTATTGCTTTTTTGAAAAATTCACTATCTCTAATATTCAGTTTTTGCTTACTGTCATTTAAAGTTATAGTATTTCCGCTTTTATCAGCAAATGAAAAAGATAAATATCCTGCCTTTTCTGATTCACCTTCGTAAAAAGCTATTTTTTGTTCTATAGAGGCTTCCTCGTTTGTAATGACAGTATTTTTCGCTAAAGCATCAATATACTTCAGTTCTGTGTCAATCTTTGATTTAACATATTTAGCTTCTTCCTTTGCTATTTCAGTTAAATCACTATGAGCACCTTCTATTAAATCATTGCTAATAAGTTTAATAGATACAAAACTTAACGTCACAGTTATAATTAATATAACCATTGTGTACCAAAAAATCATTTTTCTTTTGATAGATCTCATCCCAAATTTTCTTTCATTTTCCAAAACATTTCTCCTTATAATTCTTTATATTTTCGCCACATAAAAAATACACCTGTATTTTTTAAAACACATAGTTATTTAAGCAAATTATATATCGTCAATATCCTAATTATATTTAGAATGATTATTACTATTTGTAAACTTTTTTTACTCCAATTTTAGTTAATTTAGGTATTTATTGTTTTTAATAAAATAAGGCAGCACCTTTTTTATAAATAAGTGCTGCCTTTCTTATGATATTAAAAATAATTATCGAAACATTTAAATATTATTTTAATTAGATAAATTAATACTCAATATTTTTTTCACATCTAGAAACCTTGCCTTGCAAGCCATCTAGTCATTTTATTTTCTCTCTCAAATAAATTCTTTTCTTCAAATTTCCCTAGAACAACTTCATCTACAATGTGTCCATCAGATAAAAAGATCACTCGTTCTGCTCTAGCCGCAACTTTTGAATCATGAGTAACTATCATTACTGTAGTTCCATCACCATTAACCTCATTAATAATGTCCATAATTTCCTTTGTTGCGCTTGAATTAAGTGATCCCGTAGGTTCATCACCAAATATAATATTTGGATGATTTATTAGTGCACGACATATAGCAGCACGCTGAAGTTGTCCTCCAGAAACTTTTTTTATATCATGGTCTGCAATCCCATAGATACCCGTTCTTTTCATTAGTTCTTCTGCATATGAATTTACATTTTCTCTGCTATCATTTTCTGCCTTAAATCCCGGAAGAACAACATTATCGCGAATGGATAATGTCTTTAGCAAATGTGACTGTTGAAATATAAACCCCATCTTCCTAAGTCTTAAGTTACTCATCTTTTCATCATTAATATTTGAAATGTTTTCTCCATCAAAAATTATATCGCCCTTGGTTGCTCTATCCATTCCGCTTATATTATATAAAAGTGTAGACTTTCCAGAGCCTGACTGCCCCATGATTGCTACAAATTCCCCTTCTTCAACTTTAACATTAATGCCTCTTAAAATATTTGTTCCATCAAATTCCTTCCAAAGTCCCTTCGCTTGCAAAATAGTTTTCATATATGCACTCCTATTCATTAATTAGAGAAATTATATTATATTTACATATCTGTCTGGCACTAAACCACGTCATCACTGCTACCACCAAAATAAGCACAAACGGTAATATTATAAATGCTGTCCACGGATTTATTATAAATGTTATTTTTGATATGCCCAGTCCCATCATGCTAAAAGCCATGCTTACAATGCTTTCGCCAACTAAATTTGAAATAAGTGTTCCTACAATTACTCCTATAATCGATACAATTTCCATTTTATAAAGATACTGTTTTCTAATATCATAATTTGTAAAACCTATGGCTTCCATCTGTGCAATTTGATCAACATCCTTAGCTAACTTTAGTTTCATAAATAAAATTACTATTAATACTGTTATCAGTATTCCTAAAATTGCTACTGCAATTATTGTGATTTGTACCTGTCTTGAAACACCTCCCAAAGTTTGGCTTATGAATTCCTCCATTGGTTCTATGTCATAACCACCACCTATTTTATTACTCCATTCCTTAGCCTTTTCTTTTGAATCTAAGCCATCAACAAGATTAATTGTAAATTGATATTTTTGTGCATCTAATCCAGCAAAACTATATATAGCTTTTGCTGTATACCCTCCACTTGTTACATCCTGATAGATTCCAGAAATAACAAAATCCATCTCTTTATCATTAAATTTTAAAGTTATTCTGTCACCTATGTTTTTGCCCAGCGAATCCATGTTTAATCTTGAAAGTGCAATTTCATTTTCTTTATTAGGTGCCCTGCCATCAAGATAACTAAGTCCCTTTCCTGAATATTTTCCACAATCTATATGAAGATTCATCCATTCATTTTCAGAATTAATTGCCTCAACACGTATTCTTCGAAATTCCTTATAATTATCAATATCATCATCAGCTTCAATAAGCTTTTTAATATTTACGTATTTTTTATCAAGATTCTCACCTGACTCAATCTCAACCAATATATCATCCACGGAACTTCCCATATAGGAAATAAATTCTTTAGATTTCATCGTATTTAAAAGATTCATAGGAACAATGATTATTCCTGAAACGATAAACATTACCACAAATACTACTGCAAATCCCCTAAAATTATGAAGTGTTTCTCTTGAGCTTATAAGTATATTTACAGGCATTAATTTTGATTTATAAAGTCCATCCCTAACACTTTCCTTTTTACCGAAACCATTTTCATTAACAAGTGCATCCACAACAGTTACATTCTTTAGTTTCTTAAGGACCTTCTTACAGTAACAATTAGTTACTAAATAAACAAGTATGCATGATACTAAAGGAATACTAATTGTAATAATTGAAATTGGCTGTTTTCCAAATGTATTGCTTACATGTTCAGTAAACACATTCGAAATAATATGAGCAATTAAATAACCTATGATTATTCCTGTAGATACCATTATTTTATATTTTTCAAGATACAAATTTCTTATATCCATATATGACATTCCTATAGCTTTCATAGTGCCTATTTCCTTGATTTCCTCCTCTAAAGTAGCCATAACAGTGAACTTAATACACATCAGAGCAACCGTAACAAGTAAAATACTTGCAATAATTAATACCATTGCCATTACAATATCTCTAAGAGCACTCAAAAGAAATATAATTGTGTAGGTAACTGCCTGCCCATCCTGTGGAAGTCCTGCTTTTTCATAAGCTGTTTGAAAATTTGAAGCCATGGATGAATCAGTAAAATATACTTCAATTAAATATTCATTTTCACCAATATTTCCAAATAGTTCTTGGAAATCACCATCACTTATTAGAATTCTTGTTGATGAACAAAGTGTAGAATTCATCTGAGCATCATGAACAAAAGATGTTACTTTAAATTTACTTGTTAATCCTCTACTTGTTAAAAGAACTGTATCTCCAAGTTTTATGTCATAAGAATCCAAAAGAATTACTGGTATTCCAATTTCACCTTTGTTAACTTTTATTATATTTCTCTCATTATCAAGAAGCATATCATATTCTTTGTTTTGCTTAACAAGACTTATATCTAGCCTACAATCTGATAAACTAAATACATCGTCATTCCCATAAACCTTAAGATCATCTCCGTAAATATCTATCATATTAACAGTCTGCCAAGCTGTAACACCAACATATGATGAAACAAAATCATCAATTTCATCTTGATTTAACTCACCTTTATGCATTTGCAGAAAATGTGGAGGCTTTGCAGTTTCATACATTCCCAACATGGAAGTTATGAGCTGTGTAACAATTATCGTTGCTACTACGACAAGACCTGCTGCAAATATTATGAACAAAAGTAAGGACAAATTACCTGCACGATTTCTTTTAAAATCATTCTTTAACATTTTTAAGTTCATGTTCAAAATTAACCACCTCGATTGCACTTATAAAATTTAAAGTTATATTAAGTACTGTTTTGCTAAGTCCCAAAGACTCTCATCAGAAACTCCAACCATTTTTTCAAGAATTGCTATAAGAGCCCTTAAAGTCATCTGCTGTTCTTCTGGTTTAACCTGAAAAATTCCATCATCTAATAGTGTAATTGATGATGTTAAGAAAATTTTCATATACTGCTTAGGAAAATCCGATTTAAATATTCCTTGATTAATACCTTCATTCACAACCTCACTAAGTATTGGAGTTACACTCGTTACAATTTGATTTAAGGATTTTTGGTGCATTAATGCATTTTCTGGTTTGTGAATTTTTTCCATTAGTTCATTACCTACTTCACTCTCAACCCTCATAGATATAATAATATTAAGTATCTTCATTACAGGTGAAAGTTCCGAACTAGATGCAACCACTTTAGCTTTTTCAACGATTAATTCTGTTAACCTTTCAATTATTGAATCAAGAACTTCTTCTTTTGACTTAAAATAATAATAAAATGTTCCCTTTGCTATTCCCACAGCGTTTAGAATGTCATTTACAGTGCACTTATCATAACCTTTAATTGAAAACAATCTTTCTGCAACATCAAGTATCTCATTTTTCCTTTCAGTATATTCCTTACTTACCTTCATACTAATACCTCTTTAACTATCCAATTTTATTTAATATGCACGACCGACCGTCGGTCTATGATATTTATATCATGCATCTAGCTATTTGTCAACAACTAATTCATAAAAAAAAAGCAAAAGAAACTTCTTCTGCTTTTTTCCTTGCTTTTGTTCAAAAACATCATATTATAATATTCATCAAATATCTTCAAAATCAAAATTGCTTAAATGATATCTACCAATGACAAGATTTACATTAAATAACTATATAATTAAATTTATGGGGATATGGAATGGATAATAGTTTCAATATGGCAGAGTATATGAACAAAGGAATATTTTTGTACATATCTACTAAAAAAATTTATGGTTAAAATTCAATATGATTATTTAGAACTTACAGTTTATTTACGTCCAATCCAAAATAACCCTGATGCTAGAACGCCAGATAAATACAATAACGCAGATTCGGTGTATCCAAAACGCGACTGCTCTATATACAAACCCCCAATTATTATCACAATCACAAAAATTGCTAAAGTAATAAGTACTTCCTTTGTCTTATCCATTAGTCACCTCTCAAAATTTTTATTTATACTACTTAATTATAAACTTTGACTTTAATTCTTCTTTCACATAATATAAGTTATCATCATTTATAAATTCATTAGTGATATAGCTGTCTTTTATGTCCTGTAGCACTCTAGCATCATTGGTATCCATATCAAAAAGGTAATATGATGTCACTGAATTGAATCCTGTATCTGCTGAACAACTTAAGAGAAGATTATTGTCTTTCTCTTTTACAAAAAATGTATGCGTATTAGAAAAATTAATGCTCTGAACTTGATCCGACTGTTTACTCTTTAGGTTGTATTTAAATAGTTGTGTATATTCCCTATCATATTTCAAATAAAAAATGTTATCTTTATACTTTGTAAATGAAAGGCCACTATCTTCTATTATTTTTTCTTGCTCTCCTCCATCACACTTAGCTGAATATAAATCACCTTGGGATTTATAGTAAATGTGGTCATCTATTATTTTAAATTCATCTATAGACTTATTAATAATCTTCTTTTTATCAGTGCCGTCCTTTTTAACTCTATACATTCCATTTTCTTGATGATAATATACATAATCTTTGTAAACCTCAAATAGAGATTCTGAAACTAAATCATTAATAAGTATTTGTCTATTAGTTCCATCCAAGTTAACTTTATAGTATCCATCAATTGTAAAATCACCCTCAATTGTAGGATCATTCTTTAATACAAGATAATATATTCCACTGCTATCTATATGAGAGTAATATATATAGTTATCTAACAGCTTCATCATATTGGTACCATCTGTTTTTACTCTGTACAAGCCTTCACCTACATTTTTCTCGTAGTAAATCCAATCATCTATGATGTTTAATATTCTAGAAAACTTTTCTGGTACAATGATTTCAGATGATTTTGTATCAATATTGTACCTAAGAAGCTTGCCGCCGCCATTTGATTTATAATATACATATGGATACTGCACCTCTTCTATTCTAAAGGCATCTTGAATATCGATAACATCGTTTTTCCCTGTACTTATATCATATCTTTGAATACTATTTGTTACCTCATTTTGTATTGATATAATCAGCATATCATTTTGTAATCCTACACCACAAACATCAGAACCTTCATAAATCAAATTACCTGATATGCTATCTTTATCCTGCTTATACACATCAAGATAACGCCTCAGCCAATATATATTATCTTCACTAACTAATATATTATCAGCAGACCTATTATAAAGCTTGTTTTCAAAACTACCATCATGATTAATTGAATAGCCATAATTTTCATCCAAAAAATATACCTTATGATTGTCAACATTTAAACATTTAGCAGATTTAGTATTAATTTTAACACTATAGCTTCCATCTACTTCGGCTTTATATATACTGTTGTTATCTAGGAGATTAATATAGTAAATCCAACCATTGACTAAGTTTGGATAAGCAATCTTACCTTGAATTAAAATTTTCTTATTTTGACCATCTTTATCAATTGTACATAGATTTCCTCCATCTGACCCGTCACAATAGTATAGCTTATTATCTAAAATATTGAGAAAAGAAGCTGCACCATCAACAATTTGCTGCTTATTAGTACCGTCAATGTTAGATTTGAATATACCATCTTTGTTATCATCATAGTCATATCCAATAAAATATATTGTCTGATTTTCAATATAAAATTGATTTACCTTTCCATCAATTAACTTGTTATTCTCACTCATATCTTGATTAGATCTGTATAAGCTATTATCTCTAATATTAATATAATAAAACTCATCGTTATTTTTTATGATATTCATACCATTAATAGTATTCCCATAGTTATTCCCTATCTTTTTATTTTGTATAATATTGTCATTCTTGATTATTTCCAAATTGAATAATTGAACTGAATCTATTAAAGATATATCAAACCCAAATTCTTTTAAAGTATCAATTCTTATATAATTACCATTATTGCATCTAGTTATTGGTACTCTCATGTCATTAATATATACATTTACCTCAATAGATTCTAAATCCTTTTCTAAAGCATATGCCGTAGAACTCAAGATTGATATTAAAATAAAAATTATTACAAAATATGTGAAAAACTTCTTCATGCTTCCTCTCCTAGTTGTTTTATATTTTCCCAACGATACTTACTTGAACAAATATGACATGGGTGTGAATTTTATACCATTCACAACCTGTTCCTTATCTATATCAACAAAACCAAGTCTATGATATACTTTTACCGCATAAGGAGATGAATTTACAGTAATTTTGCTAACATTGCCCTGTTTTATGCATATTTCTTTAACTGTTTCGAATAAATTTCTTGCTATACCTCTCTTATGATAATCCTTTTTTACAAACAACAAACATATATGGTTAACACCTCTTGTTGCTATTACACCTGTCAAATCGCCATCATCTATGCATCCCCAAAAACACAAATCTCCATTATCAAATTTTTCAACAATAGAATCATATGATATAAATTTTCTAAATTCTTCAGTACCCTCTACTGAGTAATCAGGTGATTCAAATTCTTGAAAAACTGACCACACTAAATCAAGAGAATTTTTAATATTTTCTTTCTTCAACTTAATTATATTCACAAGAATACACCTTCCTAACATGAATTAAAATTCCACACCCAATAAAAACTGTAAATATGGTTTACCTTTAATAAGACCCGCATCCTTCAAAAAGACACCTTAATCGAGTATCTAGTGTGCTTACTAATTTGATTTCACTATCTCCTTATATTAAGATAAATCAGAAGTTGCTGTTATTGAATAATAAATACAATGTTGCCGTTTGTTATGATAAAAAACATCTGTTTCTTTTTCTATACGTTTCATTCCGCTTTTCTCCATAACGCGACAACTCGCTTTATTGGTTTCAAATGCACCAGCTATAACCGTATAAAATCCCTTTTGAAACAAGTCCTCGATTACTGAAGACAACATCTCTGAAGCGTATCCATTATTATGAAAATTAGGATGAATAACATAACCAATTTCAATACTATCCGACTCGATGTTAACATCGTTAACAAAACCAATTAATTCATTCTGTTTATATATTCCAAACTCATAACGTTCATTAGAACAGGAATATTTTTGAAGTTTTTTAAACATTGCTATTGCTTCTTCCCTTGAACCAAAATCTGGAATCATATAGGTTTTTTTAATGGCTTCGTTGGTTATCAAATTGACCATTCTGTCCTCATCATTATCATCATAAGGTTTTATGACAAGCCTTTCTGTAGTAATCATATTTTTCTCTCCCAATTTCAATTTTTTAAACATAATGAGAAGTTCATTTAATTCGCCTTTTTAACTCCTCCTATAATTATTCGTCATTTTGAATATCAAGAACTCGCCAATCATAACTGCCAAGTGATATTTTATCTCCTACTTGCATAATTACCTCCCATACCTATTATGAATAATCCCGACTTTAACATTTCCATTATACTCCAGTATAAAAATTATTTCTACAAAATATTTTAGTAAAAAAACTTTAAAATAATTGCATTAACTATTAAAATAGAATTACCTAAATTTCAAGTTGTAGGCTGATTGTGTTGATAATAAATAATGATTTGAGGTTATTAAATGTGTGGAAGATATTATTTCGATAATGATGATAAAGAATTAAAGAAACTACTGATGCTGCTAAGTATTATTTCAAAAATCCGAACTCTGTACTATATATCGCCAGATTATATAATACATATCACGCTAAATCAGAACAAATCAGTTTGTTTGATACCAATATATTTCTTAAGCAAGTAACAATGTGACAACTCGAGATTATACTCGTTCATTAGGTATGTCATAGGGAATTATCACTTTTTCGTACTTATAGTTACCTGCATCCACCATCATGCGACATAGGGTTATTTCCAAATCAAAACGCCGTTTACCGCAACTACCGGGATTTAGAAACAACACTCCATTAATAACTTCCGCAGAGTATTTATGTGAGTGTCCATAGACCACCACATCCACATTTGTTAAGTATTTTGGAATATCTTTCTTATTATGAACTATGAAGAATCTCACACCTTCAATAGTTACAGTAATGCTTTTAGGCAGGGCATCTGCCCAATCCTCGTCATTGTTACCACGCACTACATAAGTCTCTCCCAGCTGTTCCATGTACTCCACAATGTATGGAGTGTTAATATCGCCAGCGTGTATGCAACAGTCAGCCGTATTCAGTTCATCTATAACATTATCTCGTAGTAGTCCATGGGTATCGGATAATATTATTATATTCTTCATTAGTTCCTCTTTCTTAATTTTATTAATAATCTTATTGCATCAAAATATGAATAATAATCCTATTGCTTCATTATTTATCACAAGACTAAAATATAGCCCCATAATATTTAATTAATAAGTAAAATGCGATTTGATATCATATAACAATATACACTTCGAATTTTGCTCATTACCTGAAACTTTCTATAATTTCTTTCAAGCTACCTTTAACATCAGATTTGTAAAGTCCGCCATGATAGCAAATGATCTTTTCAATATCATAGTTTTGCAGATGCCGAATTGAGTCTTGTGCATCTTGCATATTCAAAACAAACTGTGGCATTGCCATACACAGTTTGTTTCCTTCAACAACCAATGCATCTCCGGCGATAAGTATTTTTTCCTTTATGGCATATAAAGAGATATGTCCAGGCATATGTCCCTTCGTATCAACCACCTCAATCCCACCACAAAACGGAAGGATGTCTCCAGTTTTTATTACCGTAACTTCATCTACTGTTTGAACTGAGGCTATAAAGTTTTGAAACTGCTTGCCGTATTCCTTTTCACTTTCTGGCAAACTATCCTGAATCGCCTCGGCCTGCTGCAAACGCAACGATTTTTGTTGCCCCGTGATATAGGGTGCTTCTTCTTTTGAACACAGAATTTCTATCGCCGGATATTGTTCTTTTATCTCTCGTAACGCCCCCATGTGATCGTGATCATGGTGTGTAATAATTATTTTCGTTAACTGATTTAGAGATAATCCAATTTTATGCATTGCATTTTCCAACTTTGGTACGGAATCCGGATAACCACAATCAATCATGATTAGTTCGTTATCGTCTTCCAATAATGTAGGGTATATTATGATTTCTGTTTTATCTAAATGAAAAGTTATTGGTAGTATAAATATGTTGTTCAATTTATCAACTCCTGTTCTGATAGTATAAATTTTGATTACTTATAAACCTACGGCCTCACTATCTTCTCAATTTGCTACAACAAATAAAGAACGAGAACCGCAAAAACTATGATGTCTTAATTTATTGCTTATTTATTTTTCCTTCTAAAAATTTGATCCAGCAATCTCTAAATTCATCATCTGATATGTTCAATACTTTCTGTATGTCTCCATATTCCATTAGCAGCTCAACTAACTTTTCTCTTCCATATTCCTCAATTATATATTCAACCATGCTATATCCATAAATGTATCTATCTTTGTCATTCTTTTTTAATGTATACATCTGTGGAATGCCATTTTTCAACAACTCTTCATAATATGGCTCAGATTTGTCTTTTTCTTGCGCCAGATACATAGCTATTCCATCCAAAAGCCAATCGGGTTGATGATCATCTTTTGCTAATGCCATAGTTACATTGTGCGTAAATTCATGTTTTAATGGTTGTAGAAGTGTCCACACTACTACCCTTATATTTATATGTATAATAGATTGTGTTACTATATACAGTCACCCCTTGAAGGCGCTCCATAGTATCTCCATCAAAAATTATTTCCTTAATTAAACATTGCCTGAATGGCTCATATTCATCATACATACTGATTTTAACTATAGGCATATTTTCTTCTTCAACATTTAAAAATTCTAATATTCTATAATAATCTTCTTCTAGCACTTCAATAGCATTTGAAGCATAAATTTTATTGTTTTCATTGCTAGAACTATAATATATTTCGATATGATCACTTACAAGATATTTATCAAATCTATTGTTAGCACTATCATTAAAGTAACCATTCTTATCAATTTCCTCAATTCTATTTCTGTCATCAAACCCGTATGCACCTTCGTTGATTAAGCCATCAGTTTTATTATCTGTATTCAAACTACTTATATCTTTCAAATTTAAATTAGCATGCTTAATAATTAAATTTCCCATAACATCACTTTTTATATTTTCAACTAAATTTGTTTTAACTCGATAATATTTGTTATAGAAATACAATGGTGCAATTACCATATCGTCCATTAGTACGTTTTCTGCATTGATTATGTAATTATCTCTGTTTAGCCCCTGAGATTTCATAGAATTTTCTATAGCGCTATCATAATCCTTGCTTGACCATCCACTAAAGTTTAAGTTTGAATTTGATTTGAAATTATCAAGAAATGTCGTAGGATCATTATAATCTGCTAACCAAAAATTTATTATCATATCAAAATCACCTTTTAATTCTTTTTCTTTTAATTCCTCATATGATACTACAATTAGATTTACTTTTACATCTAAGTTGTCCTCTATCATACTTTTTATACTATTTCCTATATATTCATTATGAGTAACTAATCTAACTTCTGGAAAATTATTATCATAACCAGCTAATTTTAATAGTTTTTTAGAATTTTCACTTTGTACTTTGTATAAATTAACATCACTTTTTCTTTTAACTTCAATATTTTCGCCACTAGATAGTTTTATGTTTGGTGGAACTAAATTAGTTGCAGGCAAAGCTCCATAATAAACCTGTTCACATATATATTTTCTATCAATAGAATATGAAAATGCCTTTCTAACATTTACATCACTAAATATATTACTATTGTTATTAAATACTATGTAAGAAGAGCCAATATAATTTGTTTTTAAAATATCTTCACTTTTTAGATCTCCAATGGCATATATTTGAGTAACATGTATTTTATTTTTATCATACATAAGATTAATATTATCATTATTTGTATTTATAAGGCATTTAATATATGGTATTCTTACATTTTCGCTGTCATAATAGTAATTATTTTTTGATAAAATTAAATCTGAGTTTGGATTATAACTAATGAGTTTAAATGGTCCATTAGATATGCAAGTTTCAGGATTCGTTTCCCACCCTATTCCGTTTTTTTCAACTATATCTTTTCTCATAGGTATGAATTGCTGACTAGCCAAAATTTCCATAAAATAGGGTATTGGATTGTTTAACTCTATTTTTAGAGTATATTTGTCTATAGCCTTTACTTTCATATCGTCTTTACTACCAGTTCCATTGTTATATTTGTCCGCACCTTTTATATATGTTTTAAACAAATCAGCTGACGTTCCACCAATTGTTGGATCACATGCCCGTTTAAAGCTGTATTCATAATCTTCTGCAGTTACATTCTTTCCATCTGACCACATAGCGTCTTTTCTTAATTTAAATGTATATACTGTATTTTCAGCTCCTTCATCATTTGATGTAACTTCAAAACTTTCTGCTACTCCGAGCTCATACCCATTCTCGCCAAGGACAATCAATCCTTCAAACAGTTGATTTATTATATCCCCACTTACACTGCCTGTATTAAAATGTGGATCCCAAGTATTAATATTACCTGATGATAAATTCCAGACCAAAGTATTTTCTGAATTAGGTGTATCCATGACACCTTTCAACATACTTTTGTTTTGACAACCTACTGCTAATATACTCATGAAAATACCTATTAAAATTAAAATATTAAACTCTTTTTTAAATATACACATACAATCCCCCCATTGATCTGTTTTCTTATTAATTATTAGTTACATTTTAATCTCTATTTAAAAGCAGATAACTTATTTTTTGTTTTCTTAAATCAGTGCGAATTCTTAATTGCCCTAGCAAGCAAAAATTCTCCATTATCAACCATCGTAGGTTTCATATATGTTTCAATTTCTATTTGTAGAACTGTATTTAATGCTTTTTTATCTTTGCCAAGTTAATCAACCTGCCAGACATTTCTTTGAAGCTTCTGAACTTAATAATTTAATATTAGAAAGTGGATTTAATGGAATTGTATTAGGAGGAAGCCCATGCTTCAGTTGTGATAATTCTCAATCAATTGAGGAACTCTCTAATACCATATTTATTATAAAAATCTCTTACTTCATCATCCATAATTTCCCTCTAAATATACATATCAGAATCACTTTATTCCACATTCAATTCATCGGCAAGCAGTTTAAGTGCCTGTTCATTTGTGATGCAATAGCCACCTTGTGTTCTTTTTAAATAACCGTATTGTGTAAATTCTCCAAGCATTTGAGTCAAGTGGCGATATGATACGCCCAGATAGGCGCTGGCATCAGTGTTGCGCTCATTGTAAATCCCATCAAATGCAGCAAAAAGCACAAAATACGCAAGACGGTTTGCCAATGGAAACCCCTGAGTGCTTGACAGAGTATGCACCCGCTGCTCCTCTTTTTTTGCCAAGGTTATACACAGTATTTTCAGAAAGCAAACATCAGATAACAGGCGACTTCGATATTTTTCCATTGGAAGTGCTAACAGAAAGCATGGGGAAAGTGCTTTTACCCCCATGGTGCTTTTGCGCACACTGAGAAGTTCTAGCTCACCTATAAAACAATCTCCATGCAAAAAATCCAAAAGAGAGGTTTTTCCATTTGACAGACTACAAAACAGCTTAGCCCGACCTGAAACCATATAATAAAGAAAGCCATCAGATTCCTCTCCCTCCTTCAGAATATCTTCCCCCTTATCTGCACGATACAGGCGGACTTCTTCCTTTATAGAAAATGAAAAGCAACTTTCGAAATCCGATTCTATAATATAACGGCGAATTTCCTCTTTATCAAGAATTTGTTTCAATATTAACACCTCAAAACTCGGAGATTTCTCCTAACATACCTTGGCACTTTTGGTTTATACTCAAAAGCAGAAACCAACTTGTATTGAAAGGAGCAAAATATGAAAAAAACAAAAATTATCATCGACTGTGACCCTGGTCATGATGACGCCATTGCAATTATGGTGGCAGGCCGTCACCCCGCTATTGATCTACTGGCTTTGACCACCGTTGCCGGAAACCAAACACTTGACAAAACAACGGTTAATGCACTGCATGTCTGTGAGCATTTACAACTGGATATCCCTGTATATGCAGGTATGTCTCTTCCTCTGGTGGCGTGAACAAGTTGTTGCTGGCAATGTGCATGGAGAATCAGGCCTTGATGGACCTGTCTTTGGGCAACTAAACACAAAAATACAGCCGCTACACGCAGTAAATTATCTCATTGAGACACTACTGTCAAGTGATGGGGATATTACACTTGTTCCCATTGGTCCACTTACAAACATTGCAACAGCAATGAGAATGGAGCCACAAATTCTGCCGAAAATAAAACAAATTGTTCTTATGGGTGGCGCCTACGGTACTGGGAATTTCACTCCGTCAGCAGAATTTAATGTTTTTGCTGATCCCGAAGCTGCAAGTATTGTCTTTCAAAGCGGTGTAAAAATAACAATGATGGGATTGGATTTGACGAACCAAACCATTTGTATTCCTAATATCATTCAACGCATGGAATCCATTGGCAACAAAGCTGGCAGTTTGTTTGCCGAAATTATGCGATTTACTCTTAACTCTCAAAAAATCGCCTTTGGACTTGAGGCGGGACCTGTACACGATGTAACCTGTATTGCTTATCTCGTCGCACCAGAGTTATTTAAAACTCAGAACATGAATGTAATTGTAGATATCAACCGTGGCCCATGCTATGGCAGAACAGTTTGTGACACCATCAACTGTTTGAAACAGCCTGCAAACTGTACTGTTGGTACAGGTATAGACTTACCAAAGTTTTGGGATCTAGTTGCCGAAGCAGTTGCACGATATAATTAACAAGTAATGCAAATTTACAAAGGTGGGAGCGTAAGCTCTCGCTTTCTCTTTGTGTTTCATAACCTGTTTCAGCCAATATAACAAGATAAATTACTATGCATCTAACTTATTAATAATTAATTACTACTTACACCATTCTGGAAGTTCGCCTTTGATTGCCCACCATGACTTTAAATTCTGACCTTTAAAACCCATCTTATTGTAAATACTTATAGCTTCTGGATTGCTAGAATACAAATAAAACACAGAATCTTTGTAATGTGATAGCAATGAATTCATTACAGACAACCCATAACCCATCCTTCGCTTAGAAGGAGTTGTATAGACATTAGATATGTAAACTACATCATTATATTTTTCACCCAGTGCCATTGATGCAGGGTTATTAAACTCATCATATGCAAAAAACATAATACCGCCGCTAGCAATTTGCTTATTAAGCTGAATTACACCATAAGTATCACCTTCGTCCTGTTCAACAGCAAGGTCATATTCTTTACCTTTTAAAATTTTATTTTCCTTTTTTATATCACAACTTTTTGCATTGCTGATTTCCTCACAATATATCTTTCCCCTCATATCAAGAACCATGCTTTCTAATTCAAATTCCCTAAGCTTATAATCATTGTCTTTAAAATAATTCCTCAACACATCTAGTTCTATTGAATCAATACGGTTAAATATTTTTGGCTTGATTTCTCTATCACTAAAGTATTTATCTATTTCTTCAATAGCATTTTCTAGATTTTTATTATTGTTTATCACAGCATAATTCGAAGCATAGCTGTCTTTATTCTCAATATCGCAAAACATTCTTCCCCATAAAGTTATTTGACAATTCAAATAAGACTTGGGGATATTTATTTCAGCTTGAGTTATTACTTCAATATTTTCCATATAAACACCTACTTTCAGTTAACTTATTCATTAAATTATACCAAGTAAAATTTTCTCATCAGCTATCTAAATAAAATAACATATCCATTCTAAGCATTTTAAAATCTTTTAATCACACTTTACACCTTTTCTTGAAAAGTTTTCTCATACCTTCCAACATAGTTAATAAAACAATATATTAAATTAAATTAGTTTTCATATAAATTTAGTAGATTTCACCTTTTCCCTAAGCATTAATGTTTTTGCTAATTTTTCACCAGCAAGTATTGCATGTTTTAATTCATCTTCGTAATTTAGTATGTCCCCTTCAGAATATACATGAAGTGCTTTTATATTATCTATAACCCTATACCCCACGGCTTCTAATGTTTTGCTTAAGGTCAAAGATGTATATCCCATATCTTCTTCCCTTTCTTGTTCACAAACAGCAACCGTAACAGCATACTTTATGCCTATCACCTCATTTAAACCCATCCAAACCGATCTATCATTTTCATCAAATATTTCATAACAATACAATCTATTAAGAAAATTTTTTGTTATACCTGTAACATTATAAAAATATGTTGGTGATCCAATAACTATAGCATCTGCTTTTTCAATAAGTGGATATAGCTTTTGCATATCATCTTTTTTAACGCATTTAAAATCTACTTTACATCCTTCACAACCGGTGCAGTCTTTTATATTAAAATCTGGCAAAAAAATGTAATTAGTATCTAATCCATAATTCACTGCTCCCTCTAGAACCTTTTGAACCAAAATATCAGTATTACCAGATTTTCTGTAACTTCCTACTATGCCTAATATCTCCATACATATCACCTCTTTCGAATTAATTTGATTACCAATTCATTTTGCCGTTTTACACATATAACAACATTTTTACTTTGTCAAATATCAATAATTAATAGTACGCCCCCCGCACTTATACATTGTAACATTTTCTATAATTATATCATAATTTTACCTTTTCTTACAATTTTAATTATATAAAGAGGTATTATTTTTATCTCTGTAGAAATTTTCAATAAAAAACAAGTACTTCAATTATATATGAAGATACTTGTTCATTTTACTTAACATTAATACTAAAACCTATGTTAACAAATAAATTTATTATAATATTTCGTCGGTCTATAGTATAAAGAATAGTAAAAACACATCATAAAGGTTAAAGTTTATATTTCTATTTCTCAAATAAAACAAACGCCAAATAATGGCATTTTATTTTATTATAAAGAGTCAGATTTTCTCATAGTACTACATTATTGTAATCACCTTTTCTCTTAAATTATTCGTAGTACTTGTTTAGATACTGACGTTATAAATGAGCTAGGATTGAACCCTAACTCATTTATTTAACTATTTATTCTGAGATTTGAAAGCTTTGTTTATAAAATATCCAAAACTTATACAATAAAAACCTAAAACAATAATCATCATTATAATTGATGTGGAAGACATATTTTTTCCTCCTTAATTAAATTCTTAAAAATTTTATTGCTTATTCTCGCTTGTTTCAGATGAAGGATCATATACAGGCTGTCCTACAACTATATTTTTAACAAAGTATTTTTGAGTAAATATTGAAATTAAACATAATAATGCGACTTGAAGTAAAATTGTACCTACACTAAATACTTCAAATGGATCCCACCAATTCTCAGGGTACCAAGAAATTGCCTGAGCTATCCACCAACCAACAATCAAAACAAACATAACTGGAAAGAGTCTTACACAAACTGCAAACCATTTCCCGACTTGTATATCTGACCAAGGTGTATTAATATGCTTAGTTCTAATCTCTTCAAGTCCAAACTTCATCATTATTATTGCTGTAAATAAACCACTTACTAAAAGACCTATCCCCCATACCCAGTCTTGGTTATCGAGAAAATTCAAGCTATAAGCTGAAGGTATACCAAGTAAGAATCCACCTATAATAATAATCAGTGTTGATTTTTTCCTATTTATACCAAGATCCATTACATTTTTTACACCAACCTCTATCATCGGCAATAAAGAAGATAATGCTGCAATAGACATAGCTAAGAAAAATACTGCTGCAACTAGACCACCAGCTGGCAATTTTGTAAATAACTGAGCTAAATAAACAAAAGTTATTCCTGTATTTCCTTGTGCCATAGCTTCATTTGCAAACTCTAGGGATGGAGATAAAGCAAATATTGCTGGTAGTACAGTCATACCTGCAATCAATGCTCCTACATTATCACCAATACCCATAATCATAGAATTTCCTGCAATATCCTCTTCTCTTTTTGTATAACTTCCATATGTTATTATAAAACCCCATCCTGCCCCTGTTGACCAAGCTGCTTGAGTAAATGCCTCTAGCCAGATTTTTGGCTCTAATAGCATTTTAAGTTTTGGACTAAATAGGTATTCAAGACCCTTCGCAGCTCCTGGTAGTGTCACTGATCTAACCAAAGCTATAAACAAAAGAACGAATAATGCTGGTATCATAATTTTTGAAGCCTTTTCTATACCACTTGTTACTCCTTTATAAATGATAAATCCCGCAACTGACATTGAAATAAAATGGAATAAAATAGTCTGAGATGGTGTTGTAGTAAATACTTCCCATATAGCCTGAGTATCAGCTGTAGTCATCCCTGATTTAAACGTTCCAGATACTGCTAATGTAAAATACTTCACACACCAGCCCATTACAACAGAATAATAAAACATAATAAGTAAGCATACCCCTGCTAGCCAAATACCCATCCAAGTATAATTCTTTTTACCTTTTACAAAGTCTCTGAATCCTCCAACAGTTCCCAGTCCTGTTTTTCTACCTATTACCATTTCGCCCATAAGTACTGGTATTGCCCATACAAACAAAGCGATTGTCCATGCAATAATGAAAGGACCTCCACCATTTTTTGCAGCAATCCTCGGAAACCTCCAAATATTACCAGTTCCTATGGCCATACCAATACTTGCTGCAATAAAACCCCAGCGACTTCCCCATTGTTCTTTTTGTTGACTCACACAATTCCCTCCTTTTGTACTATTATTTAATTGTATTGCTTATTTAAACCTCCTTCTTTTCTTTTTTGATATATAGTTAAATACATTTATAAATTATAAATGTAACTCAACTCAATTATTCTTTGATAAAGCAAACGAATTCCCGCTAAGCACAAATTTCACTCTTATTATCAGATTTACAAATTATATTAATCTAAATTTGCTTTTTATATAAATATATAACCCTTTGATCAATAATGAAAATATTTACTAACTGCATTATAATTTTCATAATATATAGCATGTTTTATGCCAATTCTTCCTAAAATGCGAATACAGCTATTTGCCTATTTTATATTGTATTTCTTTATTAAGTGTCAGTTTTATAACACTGAAATATTACTATAATACTAGTGATCATTATGCAATTAGATTGTTTCAAAAATGTCAACATCTTGACACAAACGTCAAGTTGTTGACATCACTTTTATCATGAGTACAATCTTAAATCACCTTTCTTAAATTATTATTATCATAGCATAATTTAATGAGTTTATTAATTTATTATTTTTATACACATCATAGCGTTAATATACATTACTTTGACAAAATTTGTTTATTGCGATATTTGAATGATTAACGAACTTTTTCAACTTATGATTTTTTAAAAATTGTACCTCAGCAGTTTTTTTGGCAAGTTTTTGGTGCTTTGTAATTTTATATATTTAATATTTATACATTAAGTGCTAACAAAATTCTACAAAGACATGCTTTATTTTATTCACCAACCTCGAACTGTGTGACAAACACAGGTAAATGTACAAAATGCGTTCCTCAGTATTTCCTTAATGATATAATGGGAAGTTGAGTGCGCGTGATAAGGTAATTATAGATTATGCAATAGTGCGTTATTAGGAATTCTTTCTTTCAGTTATTTATCCATTTAATGCATAGCTGAAAATAATCATTAAATTATAAACATTTATGCTAAATAACTTAAAAAATGTCATACTATTATAAAAACGTGGAGGTATTCTGTATGAATTTTCTATTATTATATACTAACCTAGTAAGGTTAGTATCGGTAATTATGACTGTAGTTCAATTATTTAAACATAATTACAAAAAAATCACTCCCGCTGTTATTGTGATAGCTCTTACATTTGTACCTTGGCTACTCAGCCTAATGCAGGTCAAAATAAATACACTGACGGGTTTCTTATTTCAAACTGTTGTATTCATGGCTGTGTATCTAGGTTCAGGATATAAGTATTATGATTTATACCCCTGGTGGGATAGGAGTATCCATTTCCTCTCAGGAATACTATTTTTCGGATTTGGAGTATCTTTGTCCGAAAAAGCACCCAATGCCGGATTTGTCGGTACATTGGTATTTAGTTTTGCCTTATCGTTGGCCTTGCACGAGATTTGGGAGGTCTGCGAGTTCCTTATTGACAGCACTTTTCACACCGATCATCAGCGATGGCAAAAAAAACAGCCCTGACATTAATCATCAACCAGAGAAGGCCATCCAACCACCAGGCTTAGTGGACACTATGAACGATACCATTACAAGCATTATTGGTACAATGGTAGCTTGCGTTGGATGGTGGATTTATTTATCTTTATAAACTATTTCATTTTGAATATTTCTAAGTATTCTTGCATATGCACTGCTCCAATTTGAATGAACAGCACATAGGATTGAACTCTCATTAAAATCCTCTATTAAATTAGCATTTTTACACAAATCACAATTACACATCTCTTATGTCTCATTTAACCCTATTTGTTATTCATATGCAGCTGTCCATGATAAAAAAGCTGAATTTACATCTATATGCATTATTATATCCGACATGATATCCTTTCACTTTCTAACATATGTTAAATTTGTAATAAGATATATCATATATTTTGATAAATTAAAGAGTTATTTTGTAAGTAATTTTTTTTTGCAGTATTTTATTTTTCACCTTTATACCTTTTGTGCGATAATTTTAGTTAACTCTTTAAACATTAAACAACAAAAAATATTGACAAACATAATCAATAGTGATATTATTTTAAATAAGGAACTCTGTTCCACGATTCGGAACTAAACTGGCTAATGTAAAAATATATAACTTAATATACGAAATATTTAAAGGAGAGCGTTATGGAAAAAAAACTAAGGAAAGGGAATAAAGTTGCGGTGCTTATTGCGGAAGAAGCTGTTGAACTTATTCCCGATAATGCAACTATTGGATTTTGTGGTGCTGGAGGTGGTTTAACTGAGCCTACGACAGTTATTGAAGCACTAGCGAAAAGGTATCGAGAAACACAGAAGCCAAAAGATCTAACATATTATCATTCAACAGGACTTGGTGATCGTGGTGATAGAGGAATGTCGCCTCTTGCACAAAAAGGAATGGTAAAAAAGATAATAGGTGGACACTGGGGTCAATCTCCTAGACTAGCTGAAATGGCTGAAAGAAATGAAATTGAGGCATATAATTTTCCTCAAGGGGTTGTTTCGCAGTTATTAAGGACAGCCGCCGCAGGCCAGCCAGGAATTTTAACTCATGTGGGCCTTGGAACATTTGCTGACCCAAGACAACAGGGTGGTAAATTAAATGAATGTACAAAAGAGGACTTGGTTAAAGTGATGGAAGTGAATGGAACGGAATGTTTGTTTTACCCAGTTATTCCTATAGATGTAGCAATTATCCGTGGTACAACAGCTGATACTGAAGGTTATATAAGTATGGAGGATGAAATTGCTTATCTTGATGCACTAGCATTAGCTCAAGCCGCTCACAATAATGGTGGGATTGTAATCGCACAGGTACAAAAACTTGTAAAAGCAAGAACTCTTCATCCTAAAAATGTACGAATTCCAGGATATTTAGTGGATGCTTTAGTGGTGGTACCAGAACAGCCTCAACTATATTCTGGTTCTATAAATAGATTTATGTCTGGAGATTATATAATGGATCCAGGTGAAGTAATTCCTCTACCGTTAAATGAACGTAAGGTTATAGCAAGACGTGCATTAATGGAAGTAAAACCAGGTAACGTAGGTAATGTAGGAGTTGGTATAGCTGATGGAATTGGTGTGGTGGCAAGAGAAGAGGGCGTTAGCGAAGAATTTACTTTAACAGTTGAAACTGGACCGATTGGTGGAGTTTCGGCTCAAGGTATTTTCTTTGGAGCTAGTGTGAATATGCAGGCAATGCTAGATATGCCAGCACAGTTCGATTTCTACGATGGTGGTGGATTGGACGTTTGCTTTTTAAGTTTTGCAGAGCTAGATCAATTTGGAAATGTAAATGTTCACAAGTTCAATGGAAAAATTATGGGGACGGGCGGGTTCGTGAATATATGTCAAAATACTAAAAAAGTTATATTCTGTGGAACTTTAACAGCCGGTGGATTGAAAGTAGCCATAGAGAATGGAAAGGTAGTTATAAAACAAGAAGGTAAGTTTAAAAAAATGATACCTCAGGTTCCAGAAATCACCTTTAATGGTAGTGATGCAATCAAAAGAGGTCAAGAAGTTTTATATATTACAGAAAGAGCTGTTTTTAGATTGACAGAAAAAGGGATGATGCTATGCGAAGTGGCTCCAGGCGTTGATGTAGAAAAGGATATAGTTTTAAAAATGGGATTTACTCCTATTATATCTAGTGAATTAACAGAAATGGACCAAAGATTATTTATTGATAGTCCAATGAATATAAAAAAAGAACTATTTAATATCTAAACTATTAAATAGTTGGACTAAAAAATTGTAACCTTTATAAACCTTTTGAAAGTTTCTCAAAATAAATGCAGTAAATCGTATAAAGTTTATACCAAGAACTGTCAGTCATGTTAAATTGAGAAGCAGCATCTGATGAAGGAAGAACTCCTTTATCTGTTACTACTTAGGAATGTTTTAACTGCATAGTCAATTGACTATGACATTATTATACTAGGAGATATTAAAATGAAAGAATTAAAAGTACCGTTTGAAATTGGAGATAGTTGTACATTTACAAAAACAATAAGTGAGTCTGATGTCTATATGTTTGCGGGAATTACAGGTGATTTTAGCCAAATGCACACTAATGAAGCATTTATGAACACAACAAAATATAAAACGAGAATAGTTCATGGTGTTTTGACTTTTGCATTGGGTTCAACTGCTTCAACATTAATTCAAACACAGGCAAAAGCAGAAATACCTAGTGTATCATATGGCTATGATAGATTGAGGTTTGTAAAACCAGTTTATTTTGGTGATACAGTAACAGCAACATATACTATAATTGAAATAGATAATGAAAATTTAAAATCAGTTGGTAAAGTTGAAGTAGTTAATCAAAAAGGTGAAGTAGTTGTTGTTGCAAATCATATATTAAAATTCTTCCCTCTTGATGAAGAATAATTTAGAGATTAATAATAAAAATCTAAGAGAAGAGGTACGAATATGAAAATTTGTATGTTAGGTTCAGGTTCCCTCGGAAGTACAATTGGTGGTACTCTTGCAGAGGCTGGCAATGAAGTATATTTAATTGACCGATGGGAAGAGCACGTCAAAGCTATAAATGATAAGGGTTTACTATTAATTGATGGTGCACAAGATAATCATGAAAGATATATAAAAGTAAAAGCACAAACTAATTATGATAAAATTGGAGAAGCAGATTTAGTAATAGTTTTAGTTAAGTCATTTGCTACTAAAAACGCAATTGAAGAAGCTAAAGCAAGTTCAATCATTGGGGCAAATACATTAGTTATGTCTTTGCAAAATGGATTGGGAAATGAAGAAGCTATAATTGAAGTGATTGGAAAAGACCAAGTTATTGGTGGGAAAACTTATGTTGGTGGCTTGCTTTTAGAGGCAGGTAAAGTTATTGGAACAACAAAGGGTAAGTATACGTACATTGGCGAAATGGATGGAAAGGTAACTGATAGAATAAAGTATATTGCAGATGAGTTAACAAAATCAGGAATAATGACAAAAGTTCTTCCGAATATTACTGGATTAATATGGGATAAACTTTTGATAAATGTTGCAGCAGGTGCTCTTTGTGGAGTTACAAGATTACCGTATGGCGGTTTATATGACACTTACGGGCATTATGTTCACCCTGAGTTAAAACAAACTGGACTTGCTGCAATTAATGAGGGAATCACAGTAGCAAAAGCTAATGGTATTGTTCTTTCAACTGATAATGCCGAAGAAATATGGTACAAAACATCTGCTGGTTTACCAGATGGATTTAAAACATCTATCCAACAAAGCTTAGAAAAAGGCGCAGCTACTGAGATTGACTACATTAATGGTGCTGTTGTTAGATGGGGTAAAAAAAGTAATGTTCCTACCCCTGTAAATGAAACCTTAGTAGCTTGTGTGAAAGGTTTAGAGTTTTGGCAACAAAATTATTGTAATAAATAGGATGGAGTAAATTTATGGCATATACAAAAAAATCATATTTAGAACACGTTGCAGTTAAAGTAAAAGATATACATTGGTATATTGAGTTCTTTGGTAAGGCATTAGGTATGGATATAAGAGAATTGCATGGTACAAGAGAAAATCCAGAGCAGGTGTGGATCGGTGGAATGCAGTTAACTGTATCACCAGACTTTGAAGGTAGAGACTATACTAATGAAAGAGCTTGGCACATAGGAATATTTACAGAAGATTTAGAAGAGGCGCTAAAAGAAGTATACTCTTTTGAAGGAGTAAAAGAAATGCCACAGGGTAGAAACTGGTTCTCTCTACCAGATGGGTTATCAATCGAGTTGATGCAGGCTAGTGGAAATTCTATTCAAGAAATATTAAAAGTAAATCCAAGGGCTTAAAAGCTTAAAATATAATATTATAAAATAAGGAGATACAAAATGAAAAAAGTGCTTATGTTACACGGAGTAAATCACAATATGTTTGGAAAGAGAGATCCAAAACAATACGGAACAATAACTCTTGATGAAATCAACGAAAGTTTAGCAAATCTTGCTAAAGAATTGAATGTTGAAGTTGAATTTTTCCAAACAAACAGTGAAGGTGAAATGTGCGAAAGAATTCATAAAGCTTATCAAGAAGGATTTGATGCAGTTTTAATAAACGCTGGAGCATGGACTCATTACAGCTATGGTTTAAGAGACGCATTAGCTATATTGACAGTGCCAGTGTTAGAATTACACATGTCAAATGTACATGCAAGGGAAGAATTCAGACATTATTCAGTTATATCACCAATAGCTAAGGGAATAATAGTTGGATTAGGATCAGATGTTTATTTATTAGGATTAAGAGCAGCTGCTAATATAATACACAACAAAGTTAGAGTATAATTATATAATATAATGACATAAAATACTCACATTATGGTGAACAAACATATATTTCACTGTTAATGTGGGTATTTTTATTGTTTTGGATTCATTGACGGTTGAAATAATATAAGTTATAATTAAATATCAAAAGCGGTGGAGGAGTATCATGAGCGAAACACTCGAAAAAAGCGAAAGTAAAAATGTTAAAAGTATAGATAAAGCACTTGATATACTTTTATGTTTTAGTTGGGATGAAAAGGAACTTACACTTACGGAAATAGCAAGAAAAATGGGGTGGGCAAAGTCAACGACCTCTAGGCTTTTAAACACACTTTTAGATAGAGGTTTTCTGTCTAAAGATGAAGACACAAACAAATATGTTCTAGGAAGTGTTGTTTATTATTTAGGTCAAGTTGCAAGGGAAACTATTGATTTAAGAAAAATAAGCTTACCTATCTTAAAAAGTATAAATCAAAAAACTAAAGAGACGGTTCATATATATGTATATGAAGGGTTTGATAGAATTTGCTTTGAACAGGTGGAAAGTCCGCAGCTAGTTAAACAGTCTGTTAAAGTTGGTTCAAGAGAACCCATATGGGTTGGCGCAACGGGTAAGGCAATATTGGCTTTTCAGAATAAAGATGAATGGAACGAAGTAATTGAAGAAGTTAATAAATCATCACAATTAAATGAAGAAGATTTTCTAAATAATCTTAAAAGAGTAAGAAAAAATGGTTATGCAATTAGGTATGGTAAAGAAGATGATAATGTTGGATGCGTTGCAGCACCTATATTTGATATTAGGGAAACTGTTATAGGCTGCCTAGCAATTTCTACACCTGCATTTAGATTCCCTAAAGATAATGAAGAGTATATTAATCTTGTTGTAAAAGGTGCAAATGAGATATCTGAAAAGTTAGGGTATATTAAAAATAATATTGCCTTACATAAGTAACATCAATGTATTTAGTGAGTCTAATCTATATATAGTGTTATATTGACTTTATACCTGATAGTAATGCTATTTTGAAGGCAATGAAGGAAAATAAAGATGGAGTTGATGAAGAGTTAGCGCATCAAATAAGGCCAACCAACTTATATCTTGGCTGACCTTATAAAATATTTATATTATTTCCACTGTCTACTTAACAGGGGTGGCACTTCATTGTACCAAGCGCATTAATTAATCTTATTCTGCTTTAGCTTTATATTCTGCTATAACTTTTTCGGCCATGTTAGTTGGCATTTCATCGTATCTTAGGAATTCCATTGTGAAACTTCCTCTCGCTTGTGTCATAGATTTTAAATCTATAGCGTATGTGTACATTTCAGCTTGTGGTGCTTCCGCCATAACTTTTTGCGTGCCGTCTGGTTGTTGTTCCATTCCGAGAATTCTTCCTCTTCTCTTGTTCATATCACCCATTATATCTCCCATATACTCATCTGGGATTTCTATCTCAACTTTAGCTATAGGTTCAAGAAGAATTGGTTTTGCTTCTGTCATACCTTTTTTAAATGCTAAAGAAGCAGCAACTTTAAATGCCATTTCATTTGAGTCAACGTCGTGGTATGAGCCATCGTACAACGTAGCCTTAACATTAACAACTTTACAGCCAGCCAAAACCCCTTTTTCTAAACAATCTCTCAAACCTTTTTCAACAGCTGGTATATAGTTTCTTGGAACTGATCCACCAAATATCTCTTCTGAAAAAACGAATTCTTCTGTGGTTGGTTCAAATCTAATATGAACATCTCCATATTGCCCTGCACCACCTGATTGTTTCTTATGTTTGCCTTGTACGTCTGATTTACCTCTAATTGTTTCTCTATAGGCAACTTTAGGATTTGTTAATTCAACATCAACCTTAAAATTATTTTTTAATTTACTTGCTATAACAGATAATTGAATATTACCTTGACCACCTATTACCTGCTCTTTAGTTTCAACATTTCTTTCTATTGTAAACGTTGGATCTTCTTCATTTAATTTATGAAGACCGGATCCTACCTTTTCATCATTGTCTTTTGTTTTTGCACTTATTGACATGAAATAACATGGTTTTGGAAAATTTACACCTTCATATACAATTGGATTACTTTTAGTAGAAATAGTATCCCCTGTTTTAAAATATGTTAATTTAGATGTAGCTCCTATATCTCCTGCTGTAACTTCTGAAGCTTCAACCTGATCTTTACCTCTCAGATAAAATACACTTCCAACTCTTTCTGTTTCTCTATTAACAGCATTATAAATTTCTGTATCTTTTTTTAGCACCCCTGACAACACTTTGAATAAAGTAATTTTACCTACAAATGGGTCCACTACAGTTTTAAAAACAAGTGCTGATAAAGGCTCCTTTGGATCAACCTTTCTTGTTACTTCAACTCCATCATTCATACCTTTTACTTCTTTTAAATCCTCTACACTAGGTAAGTATTCATTAACCATATGCATTATACATTTTGTGCCCATCGCTTTTGATGCTGAAGCTACTACTACAGGAACTATATCACCTACTAGTACTGCATTTCTTAAACCGTTATGAATTTCTTCATCAGTAAATTCTTCACCATTAAAGAATTTTTCTAACATTTCTTCATCAGTTTCTGCAACTGATTCCATTAAAACTCCTCTTAGCTCTTCAACTTTATCAACTAAATAATCTGGTGTATCAATTTTTATATTATCTTTCGATTCAATTAAACGACCTTGTCTTGCAACTATATCTATATAACCTTTGAATGATTCTCCTTCGCCAATAGGAAGGGCAAATGGTACTACCTTTTTACCAAATTTATCTCTTAATTCTTCAAGAAGTTTTTCGAAATTAACGTTTTCTTTATCCATCTTATTTAATACAATTATTCTTGGTATGTTCTGTTGTTCTAGAGATTTCCATGCTTTTTCAGTACCAACTTCAATTCCAGAACTTGAATCAATTACGATGACAGCGCCACTAGCAACACGAAGTGCTCCGTAAACCTCGCCAACGAAATCAAAATAACCAGGAGTATCAAGAAAATTAATTTTAGTATCTTCATACTCTATAGGTATAATAGATGTACCTATTGAAACTTGTCTATCTTTTTCTTCTTTATCGAAATCAGATACTGTATTACCATCTTCAACTTTTCCCATTCGGTTTGTTACTTTTGTTATGTATAAAAGTGCTTCCGTAAGTGTTGTCTTGCCACAATTACTGTGACCAATCAATGCAACGTTTCTAATTTTGTCAATGCTATACGTTTTCATTTACTCTTTCCTCCCAATTATTTTGTGTAATTAACATTATTTTACTATAATTTTCATGAAAAATCAATACAATTTTAATTATTAGTTTATTTGGTATTAATTATTCAAAAAATATAAAAATATATAATAGAACAGTAAAAAATATACAATATTTTACAAATTATATAAATATTTTTGCATATTTTACGTTATAATGATATAATTTCAAAAGATTAATTTGAAAGGAAGAATCAATATTATGAATGACATAATATACAATTACATAATTCAAGCGATACTTGGAGGTGCTTCAGGATATATAACTAACGAGTATGCTATAAATATGCTTTTCAAAGAGTATACTCCTTTAAAAATAGGTGGAGTTATAAAGAAAACAAGAAATGAATTTATAGATAACCTTAGCTCGCTTGTAGAAAATGATATTATTAATAAAGATAAATTAAATGATATACTTATTGATGAATCATTTAAATCTAAGTTTGAATCACTTACTGAGGATTTTTTTAATAATTGCCTATATAAATCTGTTGGTTCAAATTATTTTTCAGATATTGATGGTTTTGGTTCTTCAGTAAAAACATCTGGTGATTTTTTTAAAAATATATTAGATAGTAACACCGTTGAAATGACCAATTTACTATTTAACAACATAAAAATCGATGACTTTTTAACAGATGTGCAATTAGAAAAAATATCTACCTCTTTATTTGATTCAGTAAATAATTTAATTAATGATTCTGAAGTTATAAAAGATATATTATTATCCTTATTTGAAGAATATAAAAATGATAAACTAATAAAATTGCTCGATGGAACAGAAAATACAATGCTCCATATTACTGAAAATTTTATAAATAGATTGAATCAAGTTATTACTGATAGCTTTAACGATAAATTAGTTAACGCTGTAAAAGAGACTTATGTATCTTTAGAGTTAAATGAATCTCTGTTATCTATTAAAGAATTAATATATGAAAAATCATTTAAAGATATAATCTCAATAGATGAAGAGTTAAAAGCAAATATAGTAGAATTATTTAATAAATATATATACTCAACAAATGGGCAGCATTTGATTTTAGAATTATGCAATTCTATTTTTTCATATGCAAAAAACTATGATAAAACACTATTTAATTTAGCCGACTCATCTTTTGAAATTAATTTAAAATCATATTTATTAGATAATCTACCAAACTTAACGGAAAACATTATTGGCTGGATTAATAACAACAGTAAAAACATAGATAAAATTATTGAAGAATCGGTGGATGAAGTTATAGATGAAGCCACTGGTATGAAAGGAAAACTTCTTAGTACCATAAAAAATTCGTATTTAAATAATTTAAGTGAAAAGTATAATATTGTACAAAAAATAATTGATTATGTTAAAAATGAAACTGAACCCGAAAAATTAAGCAATGATATTAGTTCAAGAGTTATTAACTATTTAAATACTGTTTCTATTAGTGAAATTCTTATTAATGCTGAGAAAAATAATATAATATCACCATCAATTGTATGTAAATATTTAACAGAATATCTAGAAACTAATTTTGAAACAATTTTTAATGAGATAATTAATTATATAATGAATTTAAAATTAAAGGATGTTATGCCTACAGAATTTTATTCAGCAACTATTATTAAAGAAAAAGTATTAGATTTAATTGTGGATAAAATTCTTTTATCTAGAAGTATTTCAGACTCTTTATGTCAAAAAATTTATAACAACTTCAATGTTTTGTTAAATAAAAATATAGCTGAACTTATAGATAAAGAAAAAATCTATAATAATACATACGTTAAAGATTTCATTTATAATGTTTTCAATGATAATTCTGACTATATAAAAAATATCATTGAAATTACAATAAAAAACAATTTAACTATAAATAAAATTAAGTCATCACATATTTATTCAAATATTCCTCATTCAATATCAGAAGGAGTTTTAAATAAGTATAATGAGATGTCTAGTGAAATAGAAGATAAAAATTTATCATTAGCTATTGATAAATTAAATTCAATCAAGAACCTAAATAAAAACAGTTCTGAACTACTTCGTTCACTAATGATAAATAATATAGATACTCTACTTGAAGATTCCGTTAAGAAATTAGTTACTGAAAATTTAAACAAACTCAGTGATGATGAATTAAGCAATTTAGCAAATGATTTTATAGGCAGAGAACTTAAACCTATAATGTATTTTGGTGGAATTCTCGGTACTGGTGCTGGTATCACCCTTGCTCTATTTCAAAATACACCTGTTAATTTAGACTACATAAACATTGCAAATATGATTACTTACTCGCTAGTTGGTTTTTCAACAAATGCTATTGCAATTAATATGATTTTCAAACCATATAAAGAAAATAAATTATTGAGCAAGATACCTTTTTTACGTAATTTTTCTTTAGGATATATAGTTAAAAACAAAAAAGTTTTTGCTGAAAACATGTCTGTATTTATTGATAAAAATCTATTAAGTAAAAAAAGTATAAACGAATTATTTGACAAGTACGAAGATAATTTAAAATCCAAACTATTAAGCAGTATTGAATCAAACCATTACATTTTATTAATTAATCTTTTGAAAAAAAATCAGGAAAATATAGTTGCAGGAACATATTCATTCACAAAAAATTTACTTGATAAAAATACTAATAAACTTAGTCATTTTGCAGTAAATAGCTTAGATAATTTTAGTCTTTCAGGTTTGCTTTCACCTGAAAATATTAAATACTTAAGTAATTTAACCAAAGACAAAGTAAATGCTTCAAAAAATGAATTTACAAATTATATAGAAAACATAATTTATTCAACCTCCAAATTAGAAGCTAAATTGTCTCATGACTTTATTAACATAATTAATAATTATGTAGCTACTTTGGTTGAGAATTATTATGAAAATACAAACAATAATCTCAATGACTCTAATAATGTTAAAAAGCTAATGCTGAAATATAATAAAAAATATACTAGCTTAATTGATAAGTCTTTGAAAGAAATATTCAAATCTATTAATGCTGAAACTATAAATACTTTTGTATCTTACAGATTATATAATATTATTTCATCTAAACGTTCAAGGAAAAAAATATCAGATACTTTAGCTAATTTATTTAATAAATCTGTAGGTGGAGACAAAACCTTTGGAGATCTTTTCAATGGAAAGTTGAAAAATTATATAAACAATAATGCACCTACACTATTTAGTAAAATAACTGATGGTGTAAAAAGCAATATAACGAAAAGCAAGGGAATTATAACTTATAATGTTCAAAATGAAATTAAAAGCAGCCTTGGCTTTTTAGAAAAAGGGATGTACTCCTTAATGGGAGGCGATGCTATTGTAGATGAACTAATTGAAAAAATTATAGTTGATAAAGTTCCTTGTTTCATTGATGATAAAGAACAAGAGTTGTTGGATATTTTCAACAATATTATGGAAGATAAATTTTATAAAGTTAAAGTGGAAACATTACAAAGTAGTGTAAATAAAATTCAATTAGATGAAATGGTAAACATTTATCTTTCTAATGATGAAAACTCTGAAATGATAAAAGAAAAAATAACGCACACTGTATCATTAACACAAAACAAGTTAGGAAAATTTAATTTAAATCGTATTTTAAAATTACTATCATTAGATAGTATGGATAATATTTTCGACACTTATAATAATGAAATAAATTTATTAATGACTGATTTATCTAAAAATATGACTGCACACAAAGAAGCTATTATAAATATCATTATGCCTTTAATGTATAAAATCACAGATGAATTTATTAAGACAGTATCCTTTAAAGATTTATTCAAAGGAATATCAATTAGGAACACAAGTTTAATTATTGGTAATTTAATAGATACTTTAAATTATAATGATTTTTTAGAAAAAGAAATACAAAATATTATTAATAAATATAAAGAATTTATTATTAATGATGATAGGATTACTAATTTTATTGATAAAGAAGAATTAGTAAAATCCATTAAAACATTTATAACCGATTTTATTTCGAAAAGCGAGTTTGAATCTTTCATAAAAAGTGTTTATAGCTCAGCATTAAAAGAAGCTATTGATTTAAACTTTAATTTTATTGACGAAGATACTAAATCATATATGATAAATGTTTTTGTTAAATCTGCTGTTGAAAGTATAAAAGGAAATCTTGATAAGATTCTAAAGGCTATCGAATTTGACCGCATAGCAAGGGAAGAAATAGATGCTATGGAACCGAAAAAGATCCATGAAATGTTTAATTCTTTTGCAGATAAATATTTTAGAAGACTCATGCTTTATGGTTTGGGAGGTTTCGTATTTGGGATAAATGCTTATTTAGGATTAGTCCTATCTGGATTTGCATCTATTAACAAAATAATTCAAAAATCAAAAGATTGAGTATATTAAGTATATAGTTTCCCCTACAACTTAATATCAAAGAAGTACTTTGTTAAATTGACAATATAAATTAAGAAAAGCATGAATTTTCAGATTAGAAAATTCATGCTTTTTATAACTAAATAAATACTATAAATCAATTACTGTGGGTTTGTTGAGCCAATCAAGTTTGAATTATCAAACTTCATTTTGCTTATATTGTAAGCTACTAACAATTTGTATCTTCCTATTTCAGCTTCAGCTAAATCTGTATTAGCTACTATTACGTCAGTTGAAGCAGCCATACCATTTTCATAAAGCAGTTTATTAATTCTTGATGCTTCTTTTGCTAACTCAACTGTTTTATCCATATTTAAAAGAGCTCTTTCAGCTTTTACAAGAGAGAGATATGATTTTCTTACATCAAGCTCTACATCTTTATATGCTTGTGGAACATTTAATTCTGCATCTTTTAATTTTTCAATTGCCGATTTATTTTCTCTCAAATTAGAAGTGTAATATGCAGTATATACATGTGTTTCTATTTTTTGAAGTTCTAAATTATTTTGTGCTGTCAATATTTCTGGTCTATCTGTTTTTGCTTTTTCTAATGCATCTTCTAAATTTATATCAACAGTAGGCACATATTCTAATTCTTTGTCTTTTAGAACAATTTCTGTATCAAACGGTAAATCTAGTTTATTTAACAAATCCAATTTTGCTACTTCTAAATCATCCTTAGCAGAATCTAACTCAGTTTGAGCACTTTGAACAGCCATCTGTCCTTTTAACACTTCTGCTTTTGTAGCAGACCCATTATTAAATTTTAAATTAATTACTCTTAATTGCTCTTCTGCTTTACTAAGACTTCCCTGATTAACTTCAATTGTCTTTTCAGCTACTAAAACGCTATAATATAAAGATTTAGTTTCAATTTCAATTCCTAAAGTTAAGAGCTCTCTATTTTTTTCTGTTTCCTTAGTCCTCAAATCTGCAAATTTTATTCCATACTCATTTTTAGCTAGTAATGTTTTAATATCCGTAGCACCAGGCGAATAAGCATTGTCTAGAGGAATAGACATACTGTCTTCAGCCAATTTTTTTGCTTTGCTAGCATCGTTTCTAGCATCACGCAATTCTTTTAACCCATCATCAATTTTCCACATTTCTCTGCTACTTTCCGTTGCAAGTTTAACAGCATCTTCTATTGACAATTCCATTGCTTTCGATTCTTCAACAACTACTTCTTCATTATTTGTATTTTCAGTATCTACTATTTTTGTATCTGTTTTACCATCTGCAAAAGCAAAATTCATTTGTATAGTACTAAGTAAAAGCACCATTGACATTAGCATAGCTATTTTTCTTTTCATGTAAACCTCCATATTTTTTACTTATGTTATACTCTTATTTTACACCAAATCCATTAAAAAACAAGTTAAAAATAATTTCATAGTTCTCAGACCATTTATTTTCTTTAGATAATCTAAGCCTACAATACTCCCCCATAGTTCCAATCAAAGCACATGCTATCATCTCAGAAGGAATATTATTATCTACGACCCCTTCATCTTTGCCTTGATCTATTATTTTAGTCAATATTTTGTAAACATCATCTATGAGCTTCATCATAGTTTTAACTACTTTATCAGATATTATGTTTTTATGAGAAAGTATACCCTCAATTGTAGCATTTTCAAATTCTAATGATTTTTCCTTTTTATTAAACATTTCAATAAGTTTTTCTTTGAATGTTATATCTTTATTACTTATTTCTTCAATCCCTTGTCTCATTAAAGAAACATTCTCTATGCAAAATTCATCAAATATATCTTGTTTATTTTTAAAATATTCATATAGAGTACCTTTCCCTACACCTGCGCCTGCTGCTATTTCCTCCATTTTAGTATTATGGAATCCCTTTTCAGTAAATAGAATTTTGGCAGATGTCAATATGTCTTTTCTCTTTTGATTTTTTTCTGCCATATTGCCCTCCAAAATTATATATCTCTAACTACTTCATCTTTGTGCTTTATTAATTTTCTTTTAAAGAACTCTATAATATCATCAAAAACAGAATACATTACAGGTACAATTACTAATGTTAAAACTGTTGATAATGCTAATCCACCAATAACAACTACTCCCATTGACTGTGTTAGTTCTCCACCTTCGCCATAACCTATAGCCATTGGTACAAGTCCTAATATTGTTGTAAGTGCTGTCATCATTATAGGTCTAATTCTAATTGGTCCTGCCTTTAATATAGCAACTGTTCTATCTTCTCCACTTAATCGCCTTTTATTTATATAATCTATCAAAACTATAGCGTTGTTTACAACGATTCCTATAAGTATAATAAATCCTATTATACCTACAACATTTAAAGGTAAACCTATAATAAAAAGAGCTATAAACCCTCCTGACAATGCAAGTGGAACTGAAAACATAACTGATAGTGGCTGTATTAATGACTCAAACTGTGCAGCTATTATCATATAAACTAGCAATACAGCCATTGCCATTGCTAAGAATAAATCGCCAAAAGTTTCATTAATTTGCTCTGTTTCTCCACCAAAAGTATATGAATAACCATTTGGCATTTCATACCCTTTCAACAGATTTGTTATGTCAGTTGATACAGATTGAACATCTCTTCCAGAAACACTGGCACTAACTGTTAGAATTCTTGTTTGATTTTGTCTCGTTATACTTATAGGCCCATTTTCTACTTTAATATTTGCTACTTCTGATAAAGGAACACTTCCTCCAGATGGTAATGTTATAGGTAACATATTTAATATAGAAATACTCTCTCCATATATGTTATCACCTTTCAAATTAACATCTAACTCATCACCATCTATTTTAAACTTTGTAACCTCAGACCCAGATAATGTACCTTTTATAGCAGAACCTATTTGAGCAGTAGTTAATCCGTATTGAGATGCTATTGACCTATCAGTAATTATCTGAACTTCTGGTATTCCATCTGCATAACTCGATTCTACTTCCCTAGTCCCATCAACATTTTCAATAATTTCTACAAAATCATCACCGATATTTTTAAGTGCATCTAAATCATCACCTTCAATACTGATGCTTATAGCAGCACCACCCGATCCCATAGACATGCTTGATGCCTCAGAAACACTAATTTCCGCTCCTGGAATATCTTTTACAATTGTCCTTATTTCATCACTAATTTGCTTTGTACTTCTACTTCTATCTTTTAAATCCTGAAGCATTATAGTTATACTACCACTATTTGAGTTGCTTCCAAAACTCATTATTCCACCACTTCCAGACGAAGTAAATACACTTTTTATTTCTGGAATTTGTTTATATGGAGTCTTTAATATTATCTAATAATTCATCTGTTTTTTCAAGTTCTGCTCCCTGCTGGTAAGTTTACACTAACACTTATCTGACCCTCATCTGTAGCTGGGAAAAACTCTGCTCCAACCTGACATCACCATCAAAATACTTACTACAAACATTACTAAACTTAAAGCAATTGTAATTAATCTATGTCTTAAACTCCAACTTAAAATTTTCTTATACGTTGTTACTATGATTCCATGTTTCTTTTCTTGCGCTTCTTCTGATTCCATATTCTTTACTGCAACTAGTTTAGATGCCATCATTGGAATTAATGTTAATGCAACAAGTAATGAGCTCACCAAAGCCATAACTATCGTTAACGCAAAATCTTTAAATATAGTAGCTGCAAGTCCTCCGGTAAATACTATAGGCAAAAACACAGCTATAGTAGTCAATGTAGATGCTGTAACTGCCATTGAAAACTTCGTTAGTACCATTAATAGATGCATTAATTCTATCCATTCCGAAGACTTCTAAGCCTATATATATTTTCTAGAACAACGATTGAGTTGTCAACTAGCATTCCTATACCTAGTGCCAAACCACCTATAGTCATCATATTTAAAGTAATACCTGTAAAAATACAATAAATATGAATGTCGTAATAAATGGAATATAGGTATTGATAGAGCTAATTACTAATGTAGTTTTAAAGCTTCTTAAGAATATTAACAGTATTATTACTGCCAAAACAGCTCGCAGTCATAGCCGTTCTTTTTAAGTTATTAATTGAAAGGTTTATATAATCAGCTTGATCAAAAATTGTATCTATATTGAGATCTGGATATTCAGCTTTGATTTTTTCTAATTCTTCATTAACCTTTTTTGATACATTTACTGTATTTCCATCAGATTGTTTCATTACTGATATTTGAACAACATCCTGTCCATTAAGTTTTGTTATAGATGACCTATCCTTATTAACTAGGTTAACATCAGCTATATCTCTTAACCTTAACGTTCCACCTCTAGTAAGAGGTATACTTATATTTCTGATTTCTTCTACAGATTTAAATTCTCCAATAGTTCAAACAGTAAGTTCATTTGTCCCTTTCATAACTGTTTCCACCTGGAAGATTTAAATTTTCTGCTTGCAAAATTTGTGTTATATAACTTGAACTTAAATTATACCCTTTAAGCACTTCATCTTTGAGCATAACTTCAACTTCTCTTTCAAGCCCACCTGAAACACTTGCAGAAGCTGTACCTTCGATTTTTTCTAAACGTGGCTGTACAACATCCTCAGCAATTTTTTGTGTAGTGTAAATATCTCCCTTGCTAGAGATTGCTAATTGTATTATTGGCATACTGTTTGGGTCTAATTTCATAACAGTAGGAGAGGTTGTTCCATCAGGAAGATATCCCTTTATCATATCTATTTTTTCTCTCATCTGAAGGACGGTCTCATCCATATCCGTACCAAAGTTAAATTGCATCAATACTATAGAACTGCCTTCATTTGAGATTGACATCATACCATCTATATTTTCTACAGTCGCTAATATTTGTTCTAATGGTTTTGATACTAAATTTTCAATTTCTTCTGGCCCTGCACCTGAATATGTCGTTTGAACCATTACATATGGTAACTCTATCGAGGGCATCAAATCAACATTAAGTTTACTTAGTGAAACTGCTCCAAGAAGTAAAACTATTAATATCATCATTGTTATTGTAACAGGTTTTTTTACTGAAAACTTTGAAAGCATTCTATTCACCCCTTACAATCTTTATTTTACTGCCATCGTTTATATAGTCTTGACCTTTCACTATAACTTTATCTCCTAAAGTTAATCCCTCTTTTATTTCTATATAAGTACCCGTATCTAGTCCTGTTACTACTTCTTTTTCAGCGGCATAATCACCGTTTACAATAAAAACATATTTCTTATCATCTTTCTCCATTACTGCTTCTGTTTTAACAGCAAGAGCATTTTCAATTTTATCAGTATTTAAATAAATTTTGGCAAACATACCTGGTTTAATTGAACCGTTGTTTGAAAGTAATATATTTACAGTGTAAAGGTTAGTAACCGGGTCAGCTGATGTACTTATACTATCTACTCTAGATTCTTCTTTATAATTAGCAGCGCTTATTTCAGCAGTTACAATATCACCTTGTTTTATTTTGTTTATCATATTACCAGGAACACCAAGTTCTACTGTAATACTGTCAGAATCAACAATTGTAATAGGTGGCTTACTAGCAGATGCATACTCACCTTCTACTATACTTATGTCTGATATAACACCAGATATTGGCGCTTTAACTACAGCATTTTCTGCATTAGATGCTGCATTTTCATATGCAACTCTTGCTTGTTCTACGCTTTTTTTAGCTACTTCTAAAGATTCATCTGAAGCTGCAAGTTTTGCTTGATCATATTGAGTTTCTGGTACAGCCTCTTCTTCATATAGCTTTTCAATACGTTCTAATGTTTTTTTAGCATTTTCTATTTGAGATGCACTCACATCATATGCAGCTTTTGCAGATTCATAAGCCGCTAATGCCTGGTTAACTTGCTTTTGAATATCATCTTTGTCCATAACAAATAATATATCATCTTTGTTTACTCTGTCTCCAACACTTACTTTAATACTTTCTACTTTACCTGCCATCATTGGTACAACATAAACATCCTTGTCAGCATAAGTTTTCGCTGTCATAACATTTTCTATATGTAGTTCCATTGAATTCAAAGTTTCTACTTCTACAGCTGTATATGTCTCTTCTATTGCACTTACATCAGAATTTTCATTTCCACATCCTGTAACAACTAAAGCTGTAATTAATAATAATGTCAATATTTTTTTCAAAATTGTCCTCCTAATATTTTCGACCGACCGGTCGGTTTCCACTTATTTTAGCACTTAGCTATTACAATGTCAACAGTCTAAATGTAAAATTATAATATAAAAACTATATTAATATTAGCTTACAATTTTATTAAGAAATCATTAAAATTGTTAAATATACGTATTTATTATTGCGATAAATATAATAAGAAAAAGCGGAGGGAAGCAACATGCTTCCTCCGCTTTTTTCTCATCATACTCTCTTATTTATCATATTGCTCTTTATACCCAAGCAATGCTTCTGCTAGTTGATCAGGGCACGATGTATCCTTACCCCTACATTTTATTCCTTGAAACACCTTAATAACATCGTCTATATCTTTCCCTTCAATCAATCTACAAATAGCTCGAAGTCCACCTGAACATCCTCTTTGGAATCTTACATTTCTAATTATATTGTTCTCTACTTCAAATGAAATATCCTTTGAACATGTACCTTCAGGTTTATAAAAGAATTTCACATCAAACACCCCACAAAATATATCATATTATATGATATTCTAGAATTATAATATTAGAACTCCAAGGAAACATTACATTAAAATTTCATACCTTTATTTCAATGATGAATTTAAATATCTATATATAACAACAGCTACCTCAGCTCTTGTCATAGGTTTAGACCCTCTAAAAGTATTATCTTCATAACCACTCATTAGTTTTTCTTTAGCGGCAAATTTAACTCCTTTAATTGCCCATTCAGGAATGCTTGCATTATCAGACATAGCTAAATCATATCCTTCAATATTATTTATTTTTTCCAATCTGCTCAAAATAACAGCTATTTCATTTCTGCTTATAGAATCATTTGGTCTAAATCTACCATCGGGATCACCCGTTACGATATTATTTTCATGTCCGCATTCAACAACATCAACATACCACTCTGACTTATCTACATCACTGAATACCATTTTAGTTGATGGCTTAACATCGTAATTTAATGATTTTACAATCATGCTCATAAATTCCGCACGTGTTATAGGCCTTTGTGGTTCAAATCCATTTAGTGTTCCTTTTACTATACCTTGACCTGCTAAAATTTCAACTGCATCCTTTGCCCAAAATAATGTATCGTCAACATCATTAAAACTAATTCTTTTCTCTTTTTCAATCACTGCAAACTTAGTAAAATGATCTATAGTAAATGTAACTACTCCTGTTTTTAAATCTATTAAACATGGAATTGGTGTCCACTTATTACTATTTTCATCAAACCAAGCAACTCCTAGTCTATCAATATCTGTGTTTTCATCAATAGCAACTTTAATACTTATAACCACTAATTCATTGAATTTTGTTCCATCTGGTCCAAACTCATAAACAGATGAATTTAATTTAATTGCATATTGTTTTGGATTATCATTTGATTTAATTTCTCTTGCTGTAATATTTACTTTGTTCTTAAGAGCTTTATCTGATAATAGTATGGATACTTCACCATCTGACAATATTATTTCTTCATTTTTATACTCTCCTGATAATGACACCAAATTAGAATTAATTTCTTTTAGAATTTCTTTAGCTTCTTTTTCTGTCATCTTATTATCAAAATTTAATATTATATTTTTATCTTTAATTTTTTCACTATTAGTTACAAGTAATTTTTTAACCTCGTCTATATTTTCGTTATTAGCTACTATGTTTGAACTTGAGTTTGGCCAATCTGGCATTCCCTTCATAGCTGATGTACTATACCACCAAAGAATTTGATCTCCACTTTTTACAGACTTATTAATTGATAATACGCTTGGAGATTTACCGTTAACAGCATACATCCAACCATTATTTCCTTTGTTTCTTTGTCCATCTATTTCTTCAACAAATCCTTTTGTTTCTCCAAATTTCCAACTAAGCCCTGTTGCATCTAACGCACTCATAGCAGTACTACCAAAGTCATCTTCACTGGAAACACTAACAGACTTTGGTCCGTAAACTACTTCACCATCTTTTCCGATTACAGCAACTTTTACTTTAAAGCTTGAATCTCCTGGTTTAGGTGTTGAAGTATCATTATCTGATTTCCCATCAGATAAAATCATTGTTCTTAATTGCAAATATGCATCCAATGCCCAAGTTGTTGCTGGTATATTTCCAAAACTATCACTAACATAAGCATTATTAATCATATAATCTACAGGACTTTTTCCAAACGAACTAATCCAAGTTGATGGTTCTTCTCCAAGTACTTTTGCTGTATATATCATTTCAGAAGTATCTGTAACTGCATCATCCCATCCTGCTTTATAACTTCCATCTTCTTGTTGTTTACTTTGAAGCCATTTCATTCCACCGGTTATTGCTGATTGTATAGCAGATGGTGTAACTGATGTATTATTTTCTGCAGCTTTCAGTACCCTAACAGCTTGCACTGTTGACATAAAATCATTTGTTATGTAACTCGCTTCGTTAGCTATAGGCCAAGCTTTGGTCTCATCTTGATTATTTAATACATACAAAACAGCATTATCAATATTCAAACCTGAATTACTTAGTTCACCTTCTCTAGCTAGCAAATCATAAGCTGGTAAATTACTATATATGCCATATACTCCATTGTCTAACTCGCCTAACTCTGTCTGCCTGTTTTTTATTATTTCAATTAATCGATTTGCTTTATCAAATTCTTCTAAACTCTTAGCTACTAGATAATCTTGTGCTACTCTTTTTGCGGATGCTTTTGAATCTGTACTTTCTTTTGCTAATGTATCATCTATTAATTCTAATAAGCTTTCTGCAAAACTATTTCCATTATAATACCACTTTCTGATATTAACTCCAGCTTTCATTAAGATATATCCGTCATAGGAATTAAAATTTCCATAACCTGCATCTACGGCTATACCTTTACTAAATGAATCAAAATTATTATTTATTGCTTTATAAGCAAGTTGATTAATGCTACTTATTTTAGACCCTAATTGTAAGTAAGAATCCAATGCCCAAGTTGTTGCTGGTATATTTCCAAAGCTATCATCAATATAAGCATTATTAATCATATACTCTACAGGGCTTTTTCCAGATGAATTAACCCAAGTTGATGGCTCTTCTCCAAGTATTTTTGCTGTATATATTATTTCCGAAGTATCTGTAACTGCATCATCCCATCCTGCTTTATAGCTTCCATCTTCTTGTTGTTTGCTTTGAAGCCATATCATTCCACCTGTTATTGCTGATTGTATAGCTGATGGTGTAACTGATGTACTATGTTCTGCAGCTTTCAATACTCTAACAGCTTGTGATGTTGACATAAAATCATTTGTTATATAATTTACCTCATCTGCTATAGGCCATGCCTTAGTTTCATCTTGATTGTCTAATATATACAAAACAACATTATCAATATTTAAATCACTATTATTCAAATAACCTTCTCTTGCAAGTAGGTCATACGCTGGTAAATTACTGTATATACCATATAGACCATTATCTAATTCTCCAGATTCTTGCTGCCTATTTTCAAGTATTTCCATCAATTGATTTGCTTTTTCAGTTTCCCCTAAGCTTTTTGCCGCAAGGTAATCTTGTGCTACTCTTTTTGCAGCTGCCTTTGATTCTGTAGTTTCCTTTTCAATTGTATTATCAATTAATTCTATTACACTATCAGCAAAACTTAATTCGTTATACTTCCATTGACTTAAATCTATTCCTGCTTTCATAAGTATATATGCATCGTAGGAATTAAATTTTCCATAGCTTGCATCTACTGCTGTACCTGACATATATGCATCGTAATTGTTTTGTATTGCCTCTGATGCAAGATTATTTATATTGTTTTTCTCTACTGCCTCAGCAGTTTTAACTATTGGGCTAATACCTAAAGGCATGTACGACATTACTGTCATAATAATCATTAAGAAAACTAATGATTTTGATATCAATCTCTCGCTTTTATTATTAAACATTTTATTCCTCCTAGAATTTTATATATATTTTTAATTTATATTAAATAAAGTTATTGTCTTTATTAATTTTATTATTAAAGATCATGAATCATTATCTTATCATGCCGTATTTTAGCCTTATTCTATCTAACTTTTCAATCATTGGCGTTGATAAAAAATACATAAAGAAAGTTGTTGATAATGCATTAACTGTATCGTATGGTATACCAGATAAGTAGGTTGTTATAAGCATTGCCTTAGTTATCTTGTTTGAATACATAACAATTGATGCAAAATTCATTATTCCGCCATATAAAATGTAAGTTACAATACACCCAAAGATACATAAATCTAGTTTATTTTTTTTAATTAATCCTTTATTATGTAGTATTCCTGCTGTAAAACCAATTAAGCCTAAACTAAACATCTGCCATGGTGTCCAAGGTCCTTGTCCAAATATAAAATTGGAAGCAAAAGCCGATATTGCTCCTACAACAAAGCCTGATTCAGCTCCAAATGTTATACCTGCTATTATAATTATAGCTATCATTGGCTTAAACGCTGGCAGCATAAAGAATATTGTTCTACCTAACACAGCTATGGAAGCAAGAACTGAAATAACAATAATTTCTCTCGCCTTTGGTTCTCTATTTTCAAAAATTAAAAAAAATGGTACTATTATATATGTTATCATGAGTAAGCTTACGTAATAGTATTTGCGGTCATTCAAATAAGTTATACCAAACCACATCGTAAGTGGTATTAAAACAAGTATTATAAAAATAGATATAAAAGTTCTTTTGCTAAGACGCTTTCTTTTATTAAATTCTTCTTTTTCATCTAAGAAAAATTCTTCTTGCATAGTTCAACCACATCCTCTACTGTTACAGCATTTTCAAATATGTTTCTGGTCATTCTATTTGCAAATGTTGTATAAAAACTATTTCCAGAAAAAAACCTGTTTGGTACATCTGTTGTTACAATATTCCCGTTGAAGAACAACGAGCATATATCGGCATATTCTGCACAAAAATCTATATCATGTGTAACCATTATTATTGTTATTCCTTCTCGTTGAAGTTTTTTCAAAACACCTGCTAACTTCTTTTTAAAATGATTATCAATTGCCTTAGTAGGTTCATCAAGTAAAATTATTTTAGGTTTTAGAAGAAGTACTTTAGCAAGAGCGGCCCTTTGTTGTTCTCCACCACTTAAATCATATGGATGCATTTGCATAAATTCCTTTAATTCCATCAACTCTGCTATTTTATTTATTTCATTTTCTTTTTCTTCCTTGCTCATTTTGAAGTTTACCAGCATTTCTATTAAATCACGTTCTAAACTCATTTCAACAAACAATGATGTTGGATTTTGCGGTAGTACTCCTAAATTACAATTAAAAAGTTCCTTATCCTTTATTTTTCTTATATCTTTACCGCCAATTAAAACTTTGCCTCTATAGGGACGATTTATTCCAGAAATTAATGATAATGCTGTAGTCTTACCTGTTCCATTTCCACCAACAATAGCATAGAGTTGTCCTCTTTTTACATTTATAGATAAATCCTTTATTATGTCATTTCCATCCTTATCATATTTAAACCATGCCTCTTTAATTTCTACAACAGTTTCATGCTTTTTATTAACTATTTCGTCATCTAATTTTACTCTATTATGATTTTTTTCTTTATCTTTATATAAATTATTAAGCCAAGTTCTACCTTCCTTAACGGTTAGCGGATATGTATATTCACTATCTTTTGATATCAAATTTGAAACTTGACTGCAGATTCTTATTGAGGAAGGCAGAGCATATCGCATTTCATGATTTGTGTCTATTATAGTTTTTCCAACTTCAGATGGTATACCATCTGAAATTATAGATCCTTTGTCCATTATTATAATCCTATCACTCATTGGGAATACTTCTTCTAATCTATGCTCAGATAAAATGATAGTGGTTCCTATATCTGTATTAATTTTTTTAATAGTTTCAAGAAAATCATTTCCAGCTATTGGATCTAGCTGTGCTGTTGGTTCATCAAGTACCAGTACATCTGGCTGCATTGCCATTATTGAGGCAAGATTAAGCAGCTGTTTTTGACCTCCAGAAAGTTCAGAAACGTCTTTCATAAACCAATTTTGAATTCCGAAGAAACTCGCCATTTCCGCAACCCTTAACCTAATAGTTTTATTATCATACCCTAAACTTTCAAGTCCAAAAGACAGTTCGTGCCAAACCTTGTCTGTAACTATTTGGTTATCAGGATTCTGCAATACATATCCGATTTGAGAGGATTGAATTTTCTTATCAGACTCTTGTAGTAACTTTCCCTTAAATAATATTTGGCCTTTGCTTTTTCCATAAGGTGTAAGGCAAGTCTTGAAATGTCTCAAAAGTGTACTTTTCCCACAACCACTTTTTCCACATATAGTAATAAATTCACCGCTGTTAATCTTAATATTTATATTATCAAGAGCAACATTGTTTTTTCCTGGATAAGCAAAACTCAGTCCATCAATTTTAAATATTTCCATTTTAAATCCTCTCTTATGTCTAATACAATAGGTATACAACAAACCATAAAAAAGCTAACAAATATTATCATACTCATTATTGAAAATTCTACCAATTTTATTGTTGGATAAAATCTAATATAGGTATAGCCTTTAAATATTCCCAGCATAATTATAAACATTAATATTGATATATTTAAAGTTAATAATTTATCCCGACTGTCAAAACGAAAATTCGAAAAGCTTGTTCTTCCCCTCAATCCATATCCACGAGCATTCATGCTATCTGCTGTATCTACACCATTCTCCAATGCCCAAGTAACCATTATAGAAATTATTTTAAGTCCATGTTTTAACCGGTTTATCATGTTTCCATTTGTAACATCTCTACCTATACATTTTTGAGCATTTGAAATTACTTTTGTTTGATTCTTAAATCTAGGTACAAATCTTAATACCATAGATAGTATTAATGATAAACCTGGGATAACACGTCCAAATAAATATATAAATTTATCTGATGTCATAACAACATTGTAACAGCTAAACCACATAATTACTGATACAAGCATTAATGCTGAAGTAGCACCATATGCAATTGATTCTAGTGTAAGTGGATTATCATTATAAAAATATGCCAATATTGTTGATCCTTCATGTACAAACAAAGGGTTAATTAAAGCTGCTATCAACAACATAGGTATCATATAAATTAAATTAAACTTTATTGCTCTTTTTCCATTTAACTTAATCGAATAAATAAACGAACTAAAAAATGATATTCCTAATACTACTGGATGCATAACAAATATTGTGACACCTATTACAAAGACAAAATAAACTAAATTGACAAACGGATGATAGGTACTAAATGTATCCTTACACTTCATTATTATTCCTCCGATTCCGTTTTCACAAACTCTGCGTCAATATCTCTACCTAAGTCACATGTATACTTCCATTCCACAATATCTCCATCATTTAACTTATATCTACTACACCCATAATTAGGAGACCATCCATTTACCTTATAAGTCCAACCACTTAGCTCCCCGCAGTCAAATTCATATAAGTTTGCTATACCTTCTATAAAATTTGAATTATATAGTGGCGTCATAGTGTATTCCATATGTATTTTATTTTTTTTCATCTCTCTTAAAAGAACATTAAATACAGTTTCTCCTTCATAAAAAGTTACTTCTTGTTTAGAAAATATAACTCCATCCTCTGGAACAATTTCTTTTTTTTCTTCGCTTAAATTATCTAAATTACTTAGCACAGTGATGCAATCTACTGACAATGTACATTTAAACTCTTTATCACTTTGTACCTTTACCTCATTCCACTCAACTGGTAATGGCTTCCCATCAGGAACTGGTTCTGTTTTATATTCATCAAGTTTTACTTCAGAAAGACTATTTACATCCTCATTTACTGTTTGCTTTTTCAAATTATTGGTAGCTTCATTTTCTTCTACACTATTGTTGTTTAGCACTTCTTGTGAATTATCTGTATTATCGAATTCTTCTTCAATATTATTATCTGACATACCTTCATTATTAACTGAGTTATCAGCTTTTAATACAGCTTTATCTATACTATCGTCTATAATACTATCACTACTTATATTAGTTGTTACTTTAGATGATTCTTCAACTTCAACTTGCTTTTGTAATTTATCTCTCCATATGTTAAACACAAGGGAAAAGCAAATAGCTAAGAAAATACAAGTAATACTAATCCAAATCTTTTTGTTATTCAAATTCAACACATCCTTTATTTTTTTAAGGTTTAGTATTTAGCATTCTATACACCATTCCAGCAATTTCACTTCTTGTTGCATCTCTTCTAGGATATATCTCCATTGCCTCATCTGGTATATAAGAATTTTTTACACAAAATGCCATTGAATTCATACTCCAGTCCTCGCATTGAACATAATCAATAAATTGACACAATATATTAATAGCTTCTTGAGAATTCATGGTAGTATCAAATCCTAATATTTTAGATGTTCTTTCTAACATTACAGCTGCTTCTTGCCTAGTGATATATCTTTCTGGTTTAAAGGTTCCATCAACATATCCTGTTACTATTTTCAGCTCTTCTACAGCCCCTACATAACCACTAAACCAATCTTCCTCTTTTATATCAGTAAATGAATTTGCTTTAATTTCTTCTAGTCCTAATGCTTGAGATATGATTGTTGCAAATTGTGCTCTTGTTATTTTATCATTTGGTTTAAATTTAGTATCTGTCATTCCATTAATTATTTTTTGTGTACTTAGTTGTATAATTGCTTCCTTTTCAACATCATTTTCTATATCAGTAAATTTATTTTTGTATTCAACTTGTACTGGTTTTGTAGAATTATCTCTGCTTTCATCAATATAATTTATATCTATATCACTCATGTCATAAAAAGAAGTATTTCCCTTTATAAATCTGTTATATGCAACCATTGCACTAAAACCTTGTTTAGTTGCCAAATCATCAACATCATTTTCAGCAATATGTTTAAATCCACCTTTATTTGGTACATAAAAATTATTTATTAAGTTTGACACAACATTGCTTCCATTGTCTTTAATAAATCTTGTATCATTCATAGGGTCTATGCCAAGCTCACACAAGGCTAATAAAACTTGAGAATTACTTTCCGAATTCTTTGTACCCCAAGAATCATATCCACCGTTATTTAGTTGAATATTAGAGAGTAACTCAATCCCTCTTTCTATTGATAAGCTAACTTCTTCTATGTACTTATATTTAGACAGAGATTGAAGAGCCATTGCTGTAACGTCAGAGTCTGGAGTGCTCTCTCCCATTGACCATCCACCTCCGTTTATTTCTCTAGATAATATGAAATCAACTAATTTTTCACGAGTAGTAATATTTTCAATTGAATTAACCTGTGGAATATCATAATTACCACTATCTAGAGCTATAAGTGCCCATATGGCTCCATTAATTCCTTGTTCCACTATATTATCAAAATTAGCCAGTTTTACTAACAGGTTGTATCCTCCTATGTTTCTAGGATCAATACCAATAGAAGTCAATGCTATTACTGTACTGGAATACTCCGTATATTTTCTTTCATTTAAAATTCCGTCGTTTTCTTTTAATATTTTTTTCAAATTTTCGTAATAATTATCGTAGTACTCATTCTTAACATCCACATCCCCTCGTGCTAAACCTATTAGTGTCCATGTATCTGGACTAATTTTTGTATTTTTAATCATGTATTGTGATGTATTTGATATAACGTCCTCTACAGAAAAACTTGTATCCACAAGTGTTTGTCCATAAGCATAAGACATACTACTTACCAGTATCAACAAACTTAATAAAATTGTCATTCGTACTTCAATAATTTTAAATATCTTATTCAACTTTTTTCCCTCCAACTTAATATTTTAAAACAAAAAAGCATTTGCCGCTTATTATCTGGCAAATGCTCAATTATTATTATAAAAAATTTGTCTGTTCTAACCCAGGAAACAGCCAAGAGCAATTGTCAGCAAATATCCTGACTTTGCTTCATCGCTTACTTCACCTTCCCATCTATAGACAGTGGTTTCTACACAAAATATGTGATTCGAAGTTTGCTTAGCGTTCACAGTGACCGGTTCGCGCGGGAATCTCACCCGACTTCCTTGCATTAAAACAATTCTAAATTCAATTATACTTAATTTATTTTATCATATTATTCATTATAAATCAATATTAATATGCTTTTGCAGCATAAATCATATGTTTAGCTTCTTTGCCACATATATGGCATTTATCCCCTAAATCTTCTTGTTCAAATGGTATGCATCTGATTGTAGCACCTGTTTCTTCTTTTAATTTATCTTCACACTCTCTACATCCACACCACATCATTTTTGCAAAACCTGGCTTAGTAGGCAAATCCTTTTTATACTGCTCATAATCACTTACTACATATGTGTGTGCATCTCTGTGTGCTTTTGCTTTTTCAAATAAATCCTTTTGCATTGTATCTAACATTTCACTTAAAGTTTCCTCTATATTATCAAGAGAAATTATTTCTTTTTCAAGTTTATCTCTTCTAACTACTACTGCCTGATTATTTTCTATATCTCTTGGTCCAAGTTCTATTCTAATTGGATAACCTTTCATTTCATATTGATTGAATTTCCAACCTGTTGAGTTTCCTAAATCATCATCAAGCTCAACCCTTATTCCTTTTGATTTAATTTTGTCAAAAATCTCATTTGACTTTTCCAATACTCCTTCTTTTTTCTGAGCAATTGGTATTATAACTACTTGAGTTGGAGCAATTTTAGGAGGCAACACAAGTCCCCTATTATCTGAATGAACCATGATTAGTCCCCCAATCAATCTCGTTGAAATACCCCATGAAGTATGGAATGGAAATTCTTCTTTTCCTGTTCTACCTTGGTATTTAATCTCGAATGCCTTAGTGAAATGCTGTCCAAGGTTATGTGACGTGCCTGCTTGTAAAGCCTGCCCATCATGCATTAATGCTTCCATAGTATATGTTGCAAATGCTCCTGCAAATTTTTCCTTTTCACTCTTTTGGCCTACAACTACTGGCATTGCCATTAAATCTTCTGCTACTTCCTTGTAAATATTTAGCATCTTAAGTGTTTCTTCTTGAGATTCTTCATAAGTCTCATGAAGAGTATGACCTTCCTGCCATAAAAATTCAGAAGTTCGAAGAAATGGTCTAGTAGCCTTCTCCCATCTAACTACACTGCACCACTGATTATATAAATAAGGCAAATCTCTGTATGAGTTAAGCCACTTTTTATACATGTGACAAATAATAGTTTCTGAAGTAGGTCTAACACAAAGTCTTTCACCTAACTCTTGACTTCCGCCGTGAGTTACCCATGCAACCTCAGGAGCAAAGCCTTCAACATGCTCTTTTTCCTTTGTTAACAAACTTTCTGGTATTAATAGAGGAAAGTACATATTCTTGTGGCCTGTTTCTTTAAATTTTGCATCTGCATAGCTTTGAATTTTTTCCCAAAGTGCATACCCATATGGTCTAATAACCATAAACCCCTTTACTGGCGAATAATCTACTAATTCATTTTTCATTATAACATCTGTATACCATCTGCTAAAGTCTTCTTCCATTGGTGTAATTTCTTTAACAAAATCTTTTTCTTTTTTTGCCATATTATTTCTCCCTTATAAAAAATTAACCCGCCTCTAAACAAAGAGGCGGGATTCCGCGGTACCACTCTAATTACTGCAATAAAAATACAGTATCTCATTTTAATAACGGTTTTTGCCGTTTGGGTTGTTACTCCCAAATGCTCTAAGGTGGGTTCAACATATATTGGGACAAAAGCCTTTCACCACTAGCTCTCTCTCTAAAGACCATATATATTTACTATTCCTTTTCTTAGCTAAATCTTATTTATATTATTATCTACCACATTTAAAGATATATTATATTATTTTTATATTTTTGTCAATAATTTTTAAGCTAATTTCCATTTTAAAATCCAAACATATTTTACACTATAAAATCAATCTATTGACTATATGTTGAATTAACCTTATAATTAGTATGTAATTATTATAAATACAAAATTAGGAGGTTGTTTATGAAAGAGTTAATGACTGGTAATGAAGCCATCGCACGTGGCGCCTATGAAGCTGGTGTTTTAGTTGCTTCGGCTTATCCAGGTACACCTAGTACAGAGATAATGGAAAACTTTTCTCAATACAATGGTGTTTATGCTGAGTGGGCCGTTAACGAAAAAGTAGCTTGTGAGGTAGCTGTCGGTGCATCAATTAGAGGTGTTAGAACATTTGCTGCTATGAAGCATGTTGGGTTGAACGTTGCTGCTGATGCCTTTATGTCTTTTTCTTACCATGTGGTTAATGGCGGATTCGTTTTAGTGACTGCAGATGAACCTAGCATGTTTTCTTCTCAAAATGAACAGGATAATAGATACTATGCATACTTTGGAAAAACAGCTTTGATTGAACCTTCAGACTCACAAGACTGTATAGATTATATGAAATATGCATTTGAAATAAGCGAAAAATTTGAGACACCTGTTTTATTCAGAGTTACAACTCGTATTTGCCATTCTAAATCAATTGTTACACTATCAGAAAGAAATGTTCCACCTACTAGAGAATTCAAAAAAGACATAAAAAAAATGCTAATGGTACCCGCTCATTCAAGAATGAGACATCCTCAAATTGAAGAGCAAAGAATTGCTGGTTTGCTAGAATATTCAAATAATTGTCCGTTAAATACTATGGAAATTAATGATACAAAAATAGGAATCATTGCTAATGGTGTTTCTTATCAATATTCTAAAGAAGTTTTTGGAGATACAGTATCTTATTTAAAAATAGGACTATCTAATCCTTTACCAGATAAAATGATTAAAGAATTTGCACAAAAAGTAGATAAGCTTTATGTCATAGAAGAAAATGAACCATTTATGGAAACTCAAATAAGAGCCATGGGCATAGACTGCATTGGTAAAGATTTATTTCCTATATGTTGGGAGTTTTCACCTGAATTAATTAGAGAAAAAATATTAGGAGTAACCCCTTCAGCATCTTATAAAACTGATGCACAAGCACCTATTAGACCTCCAGTTCTATGTGCAGGATGTCCTCACAGAGGATTATTCTATGAACTTGGTAAATACAAAGATAAAGCCTTTTTCAGCGGAGATATAGGTTGTTATACATTAGGTGCTGGTAATCCATTAAATGCTATGGATTCTTCAATATGTATGGGTGGTTCAATAACTGGAGCTCATGGGTTTGAAAAAGCAACAGAAATGAGTGGTGCTGATAAGTATACAAAATCCTTTGGATTAATTGGAGATTCAACATTTTTCCATTCAGGATTAACTGGATTAGTTAATGCGGTTTATAACAATTCACCTATCACTACAATTATAATGGATAATAGTATCACTGGAATGACTGGTCATCAAGAAAACCCAGGTACTGGTAAAACAGTAATGGGTCAAATTGCTCCAATTATAAATATTAAAGCTCTTTGCTTAGCTTGTGGTATTAAAGAAGAAAATCTTATCACTGTAGACCCATATGACTTAGAAGCAACAAAAGAAGCTATTAAAATGGGATATGAAGCCACTGAACCTTTTGTTATTATAACAAAAAGAGAATGTGCTTTATTAAAGCCAATAATCAAGGAGAGATCTAAGATGAAATGTAAAGTTGATCCAGACAAATGTAGACGATGCAAGATGTGCTTAAGATCAGGATGTCCTGCTTTACAACTAGGAGATAAAGTATCAATTGACCCAACTCAATGTAATGGATGTAGTGTTTGCTTACAAATATGCCCATTTGGTGCTATAGAAAGGGTAGGTGAATAATATGATAAAGAATATTTTATTAGTTGGTGTTGGAGGCCAAGGAACAATCCTTACATCTAAAATTATATCTAAAGGTTTCGTTGAGAATGGTTATGATGTAAAAATGGCTGAAATTCATGGAATGAGCCAACGTGGAGGAACCGTTACAACTCAAATAAGGTATGGTGAAAAAGTATATTCTCCAGTTATAGAAAAAGGTACCGCTGATATTATAATAGCATTTGAAAAAACGGAAGCTTTGAGATTCTTAGATTATTTAAAAAAAGACGGAATATTAGTTATTAACGATTACGAAATTAAACCTTTTACTGTAGGTATTGGTATGTCAGAATATCCAGATAATGTTTTAGAGGAATATAAGTCATCAGTAGATAATGTTTATTTTATAAGTGCAAACAAGATTGCCAATGATATTGGCAATTCAAAAGTTATGAATATCGTTCTTTTAGGAATACTCGTTAAAATGTTACAACTAGAAGATATTGATTGGAAAAAAATTATATCAGAAACCGTACCAGAAAAAGCAATTGAATTAAATATTAAAGCTTTTTCCATGGGATATGAAAGCAATTAAATAGATATTATATAGATTGAATATTGGAATTTCCAATATTCAATCTATTTTTTAATATATTATGTACAATCCAATTAATAATATTAGAAATGAAAATGTTATATTGCAAAATAATGGAAAGGCTTGTATAATAAAATTATTGTTAGTATAAAAAAAATGGAGGAGAAAATTATGAAAAAAAGAATTCTAAGCTTAGTACTTATTTCTTTATTAATACTAAGTAGCTTTAATTTTGCTCTAGGCGTGGACACAAATCAAGATGAAATTAAGACAATTACAATTATCCACACAAATGATACTCATGCAAGAGTATTAGACGGCGATGGTATATTGGGTTTTGCCAAAATTTCTACAATTATAAAAGAAATAAAGGCTGAAAATCCAAATACACTAGTTCTTGATGCTGGAGATACACTACATGGCATGCCTATCATTAATATTAGCAAAGGCGAAAACGCAGTAAAGATATTAGACGCTGCTGGTTATGATTTCATGACACCTGGTAATCATGATTTCAACTATGGTCAAGAACGATTATTGGAACTTAAAGATATGTCTAACTTCTCAATGTTAAGTGCTAATGTATTAGATGAAAGCGGAAAAAATCTTTTCGAATCATACCAAATTGTTGATATGAACGGGGTTAAAGTGGGTATTTTTGGATTAACAACTCCTGAAACAGCTTACAAAACTAGCCCTGATAATGTTAAAGGCATAACATTTGCTGACCCAATTGAAGTATCAAAGAAGATGGTTGAAGAGTTAAAAGATAAAACAGACGTTATTATAGCACTTGCACATATAGGACTAGATGAAAGTTCTGTTGTAACTTCAAAGAAAATTGCTGAAAGTGTTGATGGTATAGATGTTATCATAGATGGACACAGCCACACAACATTAGAATCAGGAATGATGGTCAATAACACTTTAATTGCCCAAACAGGAAATTATGATAAGAATCTTGGCTTTGTAAATATACAAGTTAAAGATGGTCTAGTTATTGATAAAAAAGCTGAATTATTATCTTCTGAAGCTGCTTCATCAACTGCTTTAGACCCTGAATTGTCAGCTTTCATAGATAATATTAAAAAAGAAAATGAGCCAATTTTTGCACAAGTAGTTGCTAAAACTGATATAGACTTAGACGGTGCAAGAGAAAATGTTAGAACAAAGGAAACAAACCTTGGTAATTTATCAGCAGATGCTGTAAGAGATGCTTCTGGTGCTGACATTGGCTTTGTAAACGGAGGAAATATTAGAGTTTCTATTCCTGTTGGAGATATAACATTTGGCAAGGTAGCTGAGTTATTCCCATTTGGTAATACAGTTCAGGTTAAGAAAATAACTGGTGAAGATTTAATAAAAGCTTTGGAAGTTTCAGTTAGTGGATATCCAGCAACTCAAGGTGGTTTCTTACATGTTAGTGGATTAACATTTGAATTTGACCCAACTCAACCAGCTGGCTCAAGAGTTGGTGAAGTATTAGTAGGTGGTAAAGCGCTTGATAAAGCTTCAGAATATACAGTTGCAATAAATGATTTCTTAGGTATAGGTGGAGATGGATACGAAGTATTTAAAGCATATCCAATATACGCTGAATTTGGTACATATGAGGAAATTTTTGCAAATTATTTAAACACTAACGGAACAAAAGGGATAGATGTATCCGGAAGAATAAAAGTTATAGAAAAACCTCAAACATTAGAGCCACAACCAACTGAACCAGTTGATGAGCCTATAGTTGAACCTGTTGTTGAAATAAAAATACCTGAAACTGTAATGAATGAATCATCATACACTGTAGTATCAGGTGATGTATTGTGGAAAATTGCTGTTAAGTATAATACAACTTGGGAAGCATTAGCTAAGTATAATAATTTAGCAAATCCTAATTTAATTTTCCCTGGACAAATCATAAAGATTCCAGTTGTAGATGTAAAGCCAGCAGCATAAAATAATTTTTTCAGACGGTATGCATGTAATGTTCATTCTACGTTTTATGATAACAAATTTATCATAATTGTAGGGTATGTATTATATGTGTGCCGTTTTTATATTCACTATTATATTTTCGATTCGATTTTTATTACTTACTTTTTAATATTAAAACTGATAATTCTGGTACAGCCATAAACCTAAATGGTACCTGAGAAGTTCCTATTCCAATATTCACATATAATTTAGTCTCTCGAAAATTCTCAAATTCATACAATCCTCTAGTATACTTCACTGCTAAAGGTGGTAAAATTGATGTTTTTAAAAATGGTATTTGAACTTGACCACCATGGCTATGTCCTGATAAAAATAAATCTATATCATAATCTAACATGAAATTAATAATATCTGGTTCATGGCTGACTACAATATTATAAAAATTCTCATCGATATTTTCATTAAGCTTTACAATATCTACATTTCCGAAAATCGAGTCGTCTAACCCTATTATATTCAGATTATAATCTTCTAATTTGATGGAGCTATTTACTAAATTAATAAAACCACCTTTTTCCATTATCTCTGAATATACTTTTTCTGCACCACCACCATAATCATGATTTCCATATACAGAGAATTTACCAAGAGATGCTTTTATTTTTCCTAACATCTCACTTATTTGAGATATGTCGCTTGTATAAGAATATTTTTTATAATGATCTATAAGATCTCCCGAAAATATTACAATATCGGGATTCTCAGCATTTATTTTATTTACAACTTTTTCTAAATCTACAATGTCAAAAAATTCTGATAGATGAGTATCAGAAAATTGTAGTATTTTTATTGGTTGTGCAGTTTCACTTATTAGCTTATTAGATATGTTTTCATAATGTACGTTTAACATATTTGGTTCTATAAATCTTGCATACACATACAAGCAAATTAAAATTACAAATATAACAGCTGTCACCTTGAAAAAGTTTTTCACACTAAGACTCCTTAAAATTAGTTCAACTATTTTAGTATAACAAAAAAATGCAATAAAATAAACTGTAGATTTTAAAAACCTCAGTTTATTTTATTGCCTATTTATGTTACATTACACGATCCTTGTTTGTTCTTCATCACACAAGAAAACCTCTACATAATTTGTCAATACATCAATATAATTAAAAGAAATAACTCTTTTAAAATCTTTGTTATGTACATGTACTGTAAAAATCGCAGGATAAGTTTCAGCTATTATACCTTCACACATTTGAGACCTATTTTTTCCTTTTCTAACCTTAAATTTAATTCTTTCTCCTACACTGCTCTCTACCATTTCTTTGACTCTCAAAACAGACTTACTTGTCAAAAAATCACCTTCTGTTCGTTATTTTACCGCATAACGTTAAAATAACACTTATTTGTTAGTATCTTTACCAAAAACATAAAAATTATGAGTTTTTTCTTATGATTACATATAAATATCTTGCAAAATTAAAAAAAATGTTCTATTATAGATAAGGCATAAAGTAATAATACCTTGTTTTCAACTAATACTAAAAAGGATGTGAATGTAATGGATGAGGTCCCTACGGTCAAAAACTTATATATTATAATACAACTTAATACTTCACTATTACAATCTAGTTTACATAAGTATTCAATTTGTTAATAGTGGAAATCTATTATTAAATTGAGGTGAACAATGCTTGATATATTCAAAACAATCGATGATACTCTCTTCACATTAGAGGAGATAGAAGATGGAGCTTGGATAAATCTTGTAGACCCAACAGCTGATGAAATAGATTTTATAGAACAAGAGCTGGGTGTAGACAGAGATTTCTTAAAAGCTGCATTGGATGAAGAGGAAAGTGCTCGTTTAGATGTAGAAAACGACCAAGTACTTATTTTAGTTGATACTCCATACGTTGAAAAAATTGATGACCATATTATATATGAAACACTTCCAATGGGAATAATTTTAACAGAAACAAACATTATAACTGTTTGTTTAAAAAACTCCATAGTTTTAGATCAATTTGAGAAAAATAGCATACGATCTTTTTCAACATGTAAAAAATATAGATTTCTTTACCAAATATTATACAAAAATGCACAGAGATATCTTTTGTATCTTAGACAGATAGATAAGATGAGCAATTACGTTGAAAACCAGCTTCAGAAATCTATGAAAAATAAGGAAATAATACAGCTTCTTGACTTAGAAAAATCATTGGTATATATTACTACAGCACTAAAAGCAAATGAAATAGTACTTGAAAAAGTATCAAAAATGGATATAATTAAAAAATATACTGCAGACATAGATTTATTAGAAGACGTAATGATAGAAAATAAACAGGCCATAGAAATGGCTAATATATACAGTGGAATATTAAGCATAAAAATGGACGCATTTGCCTCCATAATTTCTAACAATTTAAATATTGTTATGAAGCTTTTAACATCAATAACTATATTAATGGCTATACCTACTATGTTTTCAAGTTTTTATGGAATGAATGTTACAAATATACCTTTTTCTCAATCTCCATATGGATTTTGGCTAGTGACAGGGATATCTGTTGTTACAGCAGGTATAGTAGGTTTAGTTCTTGCAAAGAAAAATTTATTTTAAAATAAAGAAAACCAAAAGAGTAGCACTCGTATTTCATAACTAAATAGAAAAACGAGTGCTACTCTTTTAGTATTATCAGTTCTGTATTTGGTGGACTCACCTCTTCTGTTCTTTTTATATAAAACATACACTTTACCAACCTCATCAAATCTTAAAATATTATTAATTACTTATATCTTCCTAACATATACTTTATTATACTCTTTGTTCTTAAATCTAAACTTCATACGCTCGCTTAGCAATGTACTTTAATTTTTAAACCTAAAACCATAATCTTAAACCTAAATCTTATTTTAAATCTAAAACAGTAATTTTAAATCTAAATAACCAAATTTAATTAAACTTTGCAATTAATAATATTAATCAGTTGAGATTTAGTAAATAATATGTTGTATTTATAATATACCCACCCATAATAGCTTTAAACATTTTATTTAGTATTTTTCAAAAGTTTTTATATTGTCCTTTTGATTATTTTATAATATAATTAAAAATAAAAAAGGATAATATAAATGAAATTATATTCATATGGTAAAATAAATTTGTTTTTAGATATCGAAGGAAAACTGCAAAATGGTTATCATCTAATTAAAACCGTAATGCAATCCATAGATATTCATGATGAAATAACAATAAAGGAATTAATAACTAATGAAATAGTAATTGAGTGTAGTGATAATAATATACCTACAGACATTAGAAATACATGTTTTAGGGCAGCAAAAATTATTAAAGAGAAATATTCTATCCTAAATGGTGTTTTAATTTCTATAAACAAGAATATACCCTCTGAGGCTGGATTAGCCGGAGGAAGCAGTAACAGTGCAGCTGTTATTAAAGGACTTAATAAACTTTGGGATTTAAATATGAATAACAATGAAATGATAGAAATTGGATTACAAATTGGTGCTGATGTTCCTTTTTGTATAATGGGTGGTACATATCTTGCTCAAGGCATAGGAGAAAAATTAACTAAACTTAATGATTTTATCTGGGATAATATTTTACTAGTTAAACCTGAATTTAGTATGTCAACATCTTTTGTTTATAAAAATCTTAGTTCAAATAATTACAATTCATATTCAAACAGCAATATTTTAGAGCATATCAAACAACTCAAATATAATGACGCTGCTTTGTCAACTGCAAATACATTAGAAAATGTTGTTGTTCCCTTACATACTGAAGTAAATATTATTAAATCAATAATGTTAGAAAACAGTGCTGTTTCATCAATCATGACAGGAAGTGGTTCTGTGGTATTTGGTCTGTTTTCAGACGCTAAGAGCATGAATAATGCGTATAATATGTTAAAGAACACTTACACTCATATATATAAAACTAAAACTATTAACTATGGTATAGATATTTTTGATTAATTATAATTAATATGGGTATTTATATATCAATTCAAATAAGAAAGGATGTCTTATGAAAAGAATACTTATTTTGCTGTTAGTAATATCATTAATAGCAGTTGGTTGCAACACAAACAAAAGTAATGAGCAAGCCCAACAAGAAAATAATCAAAATGCAGAAGATGCAAAAGACCTAGAAAATACAGATAGTACAAACGAAACTAATATCGAAGAGAAAGTTATAGTTGCTCCTGATTTTGAATTAGAATCACTTGATGGTACAATAACAAAGCTTAGTGATCTCAAAGGTAAAAATGTAATTATAAATTTTTGGGCAACATGGTGTGATTTTTGTGTAGAAGAAATGCCTGATTTGCAAAAACTTCAAGATGAATATAAAGACAAAGATTTATTAATTTTAGCAGTGAATGTAGGCGAAACAAAAGAAGAAGTTGAAAAATTCATAGAAGAAAATAATCTAACTCTTACTGTTTTGCTTGATAAAGATGGTATTGTGTCTAATACTTACGGTGTTAGTTCGTTCCCGTCAACGTTAGCAGTTAATAAAGATGTAGAAGTTGTTGTAGGTCACGTAGGAATGCTAACGTATGAACAAATGGAAACATTATATGGATATTTTAATAAATAGAATTTTAAGATTTTGGTGATAATCACCAAAATCTTATTTTATTTTTTCTATTAACATGGGTAATATTTCTTTGCAATCACCAACTATACCATAGTGTGCTACTTTAAATATTGGAGCATCTGGATCAATGTTTATAGCAACAATAGTATCTATATCTGCTAGTCCTGCTATATGCTGAATAGCACCTGATATACCACATGCTATATATATTTTCGGAGCTACAGTTTTTCCTGTTTGTCCTATTTGTTGACTATATGGAACCCATCCCGAATCAACAACAGATCTAGAGGCACCTAATGTTCCTCCCAAGGCATCAGCTAATTTTTTAGCTAAATGGATATTTTTAGCACTGCCTATACCCTTTCCAACGCCAACTATTATATCAGCATCTGCCAAACTTATAGTATCATTGTTATCTATATTCTTTATTTTTTCTACGAATCGCTCTATAGGTACAGGCATAGCCAAAATTTTAACTATTCCTTGTCTACTATAATCAGGCTCCAATGGTTTAAACACTTTAGGACGTACTGTCGACATCTGTGGACGATTACCTTCACACACTATTGTGGCCATCAAGTTTCCACCAAATGCTGGCCTTGTCTGCAATAACAAGCGTTCTTCCTTATCTATATCTAGAACAGTACAATCCGCTGTTAGTCCCGTTCTAAGAGAAGATGATATATGAGGTGCTAATGAACGTCCATTTGATGTAGCACCTATCAATACTATTTCAGGTTTGTAATCTTTTATAAGTTCTATCATGACTTCTCCGTAAACATGGTCATTGAAGTCCTTCAACCAAGGTTCATCTATAACAAAAACACTATCTGCTCCATATGCTATTAATTCATTTGACAAATTATCTATACTATGCCCTAATAAAATAGCAGTAACTGAAGTACCTAGTTCCTTTGCTAAGCTTTTAGCTTTTCCAATTAACTCTAAAGAAACAGTTTTTAATTTACCATATCTTTGCTCTGCAAAAACAAATATTCCCTCATAATTACTAATATCTACATTTTCAACTACATCACATTCAAAATTAATAGCATTAAATTTACAACTTTCTACACAAACACCACAAAGAGTACAATTGTCTTTAATCAAAGCTTTTTTATCAACTATATCAATAGCACCAAAAGGACATGCACCTACACATTTTTTACAACCGACACAAAGATCTCTTACTATATCTATACTTGCCATAATATCACATATCCTTCCTAATTGATTTTAAATTAAGAACTTCCACTAATCTATTTACTTTTTCTTCAGTAGTTCCTTCAATTATTTCACTATTAATTTCATGCGTTGGAACAAAGGTTTTACGAACCTTTGTAGGAGAACCTTTAAGTCCTAATTTACTTTCATCTGCTTCAGTATCCGTAAATGTTACTATTTCAATTTTCGCCTTTTTAGAGCGCTTCATCTCCTTTATAGATGGAAGCCTAGGCATATTTATTTCTTTTACTACGGTTATGAGTGCTGGTAACTTAACTTTTAACTCTTCATACCCGTCGTCTGTAATTTTCAAACAATGCATTATATTGTTCTTTATTTCAACTATTTTACTTACATCAGTTATATATGCTATACCTAAAGTTTTAGCTAAACTCGGTCCAACCTGTGCTGTATCACCGTCAGTGGCCTGTTTACCACATATAATCAAGTCGTAATCACCAATTTTTTGTATACCTAAGCTAAGAGCATAAGATGTAGCAAGAGTATCTGCACCGGCGAATTTTCTATCTGTTAATAGCATAGCTTTATCAATCTTTAATGATATTGCTTCCCTAAGTATCTCTTGGGATGATGGAATACCCATACTTAATCCATAAACCTCCGCTCCCATTTTTTCTTTAATCCTAACAGCTTCCTCTATGGCATACGTATCGAAGGGATTTATTATTGAAGCAATATTTTCTCTGATAATAGTATTTGTAACTGGATCTAATTTTACTTCATTTGTTCCAGGTACTTGTTTAATACAAACAATAATTTTCATGTTATTTTACCCCCTCTGATTCCATATATGGAAATATTGTTGCTCTATTAAATAACTGCTCAGGGTCAAATAATTTTTTTAATCTTCTCATTTCATTCATTTCATCTTCAGTAAACATTTTTTGAAGAAAAGGAACTTTCAACTTTCCAACTCCATGTTCGGCAGACACTGCTCCTCCCATTGAAACAACTTTTTCAGCCCAAAAAGAATATAGCTCTTTTCCCTTTTTATACTCATCCATATCTCGAGGAATAGTGTTTACATGAAGATGATTATTTCCTATATGACCAAAGATAACTGCATTTAGTTTATTCTCAACTATTCCATCATTGTACATCTTCATGACTTCTTTCAATTTGTCATCTGGTACTGACATATCTGTACCCAACTTAGTAATTCTTGAGTCAGATTTTCTGATTAAATCTATTTGCATATTAACACATTCAGGGCATGCATGTCTGAATGCATGCAATTTTTCTAAATTTGTTGGATTATTTGCCACCCACGTTGCATCCTCATCACCACCTAATTTCACAATTATATCTCCAAGTTCCTCTACTCCAGCCCATATTTCATCGTCTGAGTCGTTTTCGATTTCAATATAAATTGCAGTATGATAGTTGTCTTTAATTTCTTGTATAGTTGCAAAAGCAGGATTTGTCCTTTGTTGTTCTCTTAGCATTTCCAAAGCATTGTGGCTAAAAAATTCTATAGCTGATGGCTTTAGACTAATAGCATCTCTATCACGAAATATTTTTTCACCCCTAAGGGCCCTAACTAAATCCAAAGCTTTATCTTCATCAGGCATAAACGTAGTGATACCCCAATTTGACTTCTGTTTTTTATTTAATTCTATTTCAATTTCACTTATAACTCCTAATGTTCCGTCTGAACCAATAAATAAATCTATAATATCCATATTTGGTTTATTAAAATAACCCGAAGTGTTTTTCTTAACATTTGGCATATTATAATCAGGAAGTTTACCGCTAATTGTTCTTCCGCCATCTGTTGTAACGGAAAATAATCTGCCATCAGATATTACTTCCCCTCTTTTAAGTGATAAAACATCTCCATCTGACAATACTACCCTAATAGACTGAACATGTTCCCTAGTAGAACCGTATCTAAAACTTTTAGCCCCAGAAGCATTACATGCAACCATACCTCCTATAGTAGCAGAAATTTCAGTTGGATCAGTTGAATAAAACCACTCATCCTTTTCCAAATGAAATAGCGCATTTTTAGAAGAATCGTCCCAGCCATCAGTTATAAATGATTTTTTAGCTAAATATTTTCTAATTTCCACAAGCAAAACTCCAGGTTGCAATTTAATATAAAATTTATCATTTATCTCATCATATCTCATTCCATTCACTTTGTTCATTCTACTTAAATTAATTACATGTCCCCCAAAAGGCACAGATGAAGCCGCTAATCCAGTTCTAGCTCCTTGAATTGTTGTAGGTACTTTATTTTCATAATTTTCTTTTAATATATTTATTATTTCTTCTTCGGATTTTACGAAAGATATACTGTCTGCAAACCCTACTTGACGAGATTCGTCTCTTAAATATTCTCCATATTCTTCAGTAAATCTAATTTTAATTTTTTTATCCATCTTTGCCCTCCACAATGAAGCAAGTAATTATATAAACTAATAATTAATTAACCAATATATTTTAACTTATAATCTAACATAAACATAGGCCTAAAGCAACCAAAAATATTTAACATATTTGTTTATATAAAGATTGTATAAAACTAAACACTATTTAATTAAAAGCAATGGCAGAAGAATTAATATTCCACCGCCATTGCTTTTATTTATATTATTTAGATTTAACTTGATTTTTAATTTGACCAGTTGGTAACTCTCTTATTAAATCCTTTGATTTTCCTGCTCTTAATAAATAACTATCTGTAGAATGTCCTACAATTTGAACTATTTTCTTACTAATCATCATTGCCTTATCTAAATCTATTCCTGTTTCCACATTCATTTCATCACACATATGTATAACATCCTCTGTTGATACATTTCCTGCTGCGCCTGGAACAAATGGACATCCCCCAACACCAGCAAAAGATGTATCAAATTGTGATATTCCTGCTTGCATTCCAGCAACAATATTTGCTATTCCTAATCCTCTAGTATTGTGGAAATGCAACCACCAATTTACTTGGGGAAACTCTTTTTTCATTTCTGAACATATCTCATAAACTTGAGTTGGATATGCCATACCAGAAGCATCAGAAAGTGATATCTCTGTAACACCAACATTTAAGTATGCTTTAACTATATCCTTTACATCTTGCACTGGTATTTCTTTATCCCATGGTGATCCAAAAGCCATTGAAATAGACCCCGAAATTTCTATATTGTTTTCTAATGCTTTATCAACACATGCTTTAAACCCTGCAACACTCTCTTCTGGTGTCATATTTAAATTTGCTAAATTATGTGACTTACTTGCAGATACATTTAACTTCACTTTCTTACAACCACATGCAGCTGCTCTTTCTACACCTTTTACATTAGCAATTAATGTCCTATATTCTACACCATCAAACATTGGTATTAACTTAAAAACCTCATCAGTATTTGCCATCTGAGGTACTGCTTTAGGACTAACAAAAGATCCAACTTCTATAACTTTAAACCCAGCATCAATCATATCTTTAATTATTTCTACTTTTTGCTCTGTTGTTAGTATTGTAGCCTCATTTTGTAAACCATCTCTAGGTCCTACTTCACATATTCTAATTTTTTTTGCTAATTCTATTGTCAAAATTTTTTCCTCCAAATATTTTCATATACACATTATTAACATTATATTGATTTGTGTAAAATATTTAATGTCATAGCTAATTCCTCTACAGGAATCTGTCCTGGTGCTGATACCTGCCCAACAGAACCAAATGTCATAGCTGAACCAAAAACTTCACCTGACAAGCGACTAATTATTCCTGTAGATCCCATAGACATAGTAACAATTGGTCGGTCTGCATATTTGCAATACATTTCGTTAGTTGCTGACAGTAATGTTATAACATCTGCAGTGCTAGTAGGCATTACAGCGATTTTAGCAATATCAGCTCCCATATCCTGCATTTTGCATAATCTAGAAACTATATCAGATTTATCAGGAGTTTTAAAAAAATCATGATTAGAACCTACTACAAAAATGCCTTCTTTGTGAATATTTTCTATGTTTTTATTTACTACATCATCACCCATAAATATTTCAACATCAATTAAGTCTACATCTCCAGATTCTGCAATTACTTTATTTAATTCAGTATATGCTTCAACAGATATCTCTTTTTCTCCACCTTCATTTTTAGTTCGAAATGTGAATAGAATTGGCGTATTGTTCAATTCTTTTCTTAATTCCTTCAATGTAGCTAATGTATCAGATATATCAAATACATTATTAAAAAAATCCACACGCCATTCAACAATATCGATTTTCATATTACTAAAACTTTTAGCTTTTTCAATAATCTCATTCCTTGTTTTTCCAACTATAGGGACAATAATTTTGGGAGTCCCTTCCCCAATATTTATTCCTTTAACTTTTACTGTTTTCATCGTTACATCTCCTTAAGGTAAACATTTTATTATTTTCTAATTATTTCATATTAAATTAATGCTGTATGAAAAATATATAAAAGTACTCTATTTCTTAACTATGAAGGAATAAATTAATCTTATAAACTTATAATATATTATTTATAAGTTTTATAATCAATTGATTGCATAAATTTACTTTTTCATTTTTAAAATCATAGTTATTACATATCAAGTCTACCTTCTTAATTAAATACATTATTTTTGATATATGAACCTACATATGATAATTATATATTACTTAATATTGCGATTATAAGCAACCTTTTTATTTCTCTGATATTATTTTTTCTATACTTTTGGTAAACTCTTCTATAGGTTCAGGCAACCCCGTCCACAATGAATACTGAATAGCACCTTGATTAATAACCATCCCTAAACCATTTAATATTTTACATCCTATAGATTCTGCTTCTACTAGGAATTTAGTTTTAAGTGGATTATACGTTGCATCAAAACAAATTTGAGATGAATTTAAAGATTCTTTTGAAACTGGTACTTCATCGAGGTGTGGATACATACCAATCCCTGATGCATTTATAACTACATCCGAAGATGATACTATCTTATTAATTTCCTCAACATTTTCAAATGAAACTAATTCTGCTACTGTAGCAAATTTAGTGTTAATATCGTCAACCAAAGACTTACTCGATTCTTCAAATTTATCTACTATATATATTTTTTTAGCTCCTCTGAATGCTAATGTGGAGCATATTGCTCTGCCTGCTCCACCTGCTCCAAAACAGAAAAAAACTGAATCTTCTAATTTACAATCAGTTTCACTTAATAGAGACCTTACAAAACCTTCCCCATCAGTGTTATAACCTTTTAATTTTCCATTATTATTTACTATAGTATTACAAGAGCCCATTTTTTCAGCAAGCTCGTCAATTTCATCTAAATATTGCATTACTTCTATTTTATTAGGCTTTGTTACTGCAAACCCTACAAAATTCATATGCTTTAATCCGTTGATAACATCACCTAGATGATCATTTTCAACTTCTACTGGAAAATAATGATAGTCTAATCCTGCTGCTTCATAAGCTTCATTTTGCATTCTTGGTGAGAATGATTGTCTCAATGGTTTGCCTAATAAAGCTATCATTTTAGTATCTACTGTAATTGCCATTTTTTTACCTCTCTTATCAACTTAAATATCTTTAAAATTTAATAAAAAATTATATTTGGCGGGAATTTTCCGCCAAATATAACTGATTTTAATATTATTTTCCTAAATAAGCATCAACTAATTCATCACCAACTTGCGAACGAACTTGGTCATACACAGGTTGAGCAGCTGCTTTTATTTGTTCATATAATTCTGCTGATACCGGAACAACTTCTGTTCCACTTTCTTTAATAGCATTCATTCTTTCTTCTGCTCTAGAATCTGCTTGCTCACGTGCATAAGCTTTAGCTTCTGTAACAGCCTCATCTATGATTGCTTTTTCAGCATCGCTTAAACCATCATATAGTGCTTTGTTTGTTATCAAAGATAAAATGTGAGGAATGTGGTTTGTTTGTACAACATATTTTTGTTGCTCGTATAATTTGTTAGCAACTATAACTTCATATGGATTTTCCTGAGCATCTATAGTTCCTTGTTGTAATCCAATATACACCTCAGCAAATGCCATAGGAGCTGGGTTAGCGTTTAATGCCTTCCAGAATGCTAAGTGGTTAGGATTTTCCATAGTTCTAATTTTTTGACCCTTAAAATCATCCATAGATTCAACTTTTTTGTTAGTTGACATAACTCTAAATGATTGATCTGCATATCCTAATAATTTGTATCCTCCATCAGCATAAACTTGATCAATTGTAGTCATGAAGTCTTTATTATCTAATGCTGTTCTTACTTCGTCTATAGTAGCATAAGCAACTGGTAAGTCGAATACTGCTAATTTAGGCATGAAGTTTACCTGTGGTGCCGTAGTTTGTACTATGAAATTAACATCTCCACCTAAACAGCTTTCAAGTGCTTCTCTATCTCCGCCTAATGTACCATTAGCAAAAATTTGAATTTTCATTTTTCCGCCAGAAGCTTCTGAAATTAAGTCAGCAAACTTTTTACCATATAAGTATGTTACCGTATCTTCTGGACTATCTATAGCTAGATTCCAGCTGTGTTCACCTATTTCAGATGATGCATCGGGTGTTGCTGGTGTTTCAGTTGCCGGTGTTTCTGGTGCTGCTGGTGTTTCAGTTGTAGGTTTTTCACCACATGCTGTTAGAGAGATTGCCAACACTAAAACTAAAATGATACTAATTAAACTTTTCATCTTTTTCATTTTTCTAATTCCTTTCATTTTACAATATTTTTGTTATTTATCATAAACACCTTTATTATAATAAGATGTTTATATCATAATTATTTATTATTTGCCTAGCAATACCAAACTAATCTCAGGAAATACAACTATTAATGTTAGTGCTACTAAGAACAGTAATATAAATGGTAATGCATTTTTTGCAACGTCCATAACTGGTATTTTAGTCAATGAACTTGCAACAAATAAATTTATACCTATCGGTGGCGTAACAAATCCAATAGCTAAGTTAACAACCATAAATATACCAAAGTGAATTAAATCTACCCCAATTAAATTCATTATAGGAACCATAATTGGTGTTAATATTAATATAGCTGGACCTCCATCCATTACCATACCAACAACTAATAAGAACAAGTTGATTACAATCAATATAACAGCTTTGCTTGTAAATGTTCCAGTAATCCAAGTACTCACAGTTTGAGGTACATTCATCAATGCTAGAACCCTAGCAAATGCAGTTGCTGCAGCTAATATAAACAACATAGGTCCAAATGTTTTAATACTTTCTCTAAATATATCAGGTATTTCTTTAAATTTTAGTGTCTTGTAAACAAATAAACTTATTATTAAAGAATAAAAAACTGATAATACAGCAGCTTCTGTTGGAGAAGCAACACCGCTGTAAATACTGCCTAATATTATAACTGGTGTCAATAACGCCCAGAAACTATCTAAAACTACTTTAAAAATTCCTTTTTTTCTTAATGCATCAACAGTTTCATTAATTTTAACTTTATCTTCACCATTTTTCTTACAATAGAAAAATGCATAAGCCATTAAACAACCTGCTATTAAAAATCCTGGAACAATACCAGCTGTAAACATGTCACCAACAGATACTCCTGAAGCCATACCATATAAAATAAACGGTATACTAGGTGGAATTATAACACCTAAGCTTCCAGAAACCGCAACAAGAGCTGTGGAAAACTTCTTGTTATATCCCAAATTTGTTAATACTGGGATTGTCATACTACCAACGGCAGCAACTGTAGCTGGAGCTGAACCAGAAATTGCACCATAAAATAAGCATGTAACTATAACAGCCGACGGCATTCCTGCTGTAAACTTACCAATAAAAAACGAGAATACATCAAATAACTTCTTTGATACTCCGCCCTTTGCCATAATTATTCCAGATAAAACAAACATAGGTATAGCTAATAATGGAAAACTATCAACCCCACCCAACATTGCTCTTATTACATAAGTAGCACTTGCAGGAAATGTAGGGTCAACAAATCCAGGTAACACTGATACTATACCCAGCGAACTTGATACTGGAATAGCAATGAATAAACATAGAAAAAATATTAGAAATAAAATGCCTGCTGACATAAACTTTCTCCTTTCAAATATAAAAAATCAAATTTAGTTGCCATTTACTAAAACCTTAAATTCAAATACTAAACCTTGTATTAATCTAATGATAGTTAAAATAAATCCAACCAATGGAGCAACCTGTATAAAGTACATAGGTATTCTGCAAGCAGGACTTATCTGTCCACTTAACACTGATGCTTGTACAAAATTATAAGCATACTTAATCATGTATACAAAGAAAACTAGCATTACAGCTTTTTCAATTATTTTAAATATCGCATGCAACTTTGTCGGTAACATTGATACTATTTGTTCAATTTTAATTGATATTTGTTTTTTTGTACAATAGCTAATACTAAGAAAAGCTGACCACACAAACATATAACGAGTAAGTTCCTCTGACCATGTCAAAGAATAATTAAATACATACCGAGCCACAACTTGAACACCCATTACCATTGCCATAATAGCTAACAATAGCATCAACAATAACTCTTCAAAATTATCATCTATCTTCTTGATAATTTTCATTACTTCACCTCCGTGATTTTAAAAAACTTTTGACTAAATTTTAAAAATATATGATAACAATAAACTGAGAATATATAATTACAAATAATCAACTCCTTGAATCATAGTAATTTATTTTGGTAATGTTTTCACCCTATGCTACTAAACAAGTAATTGACTCAAAACATTCCCTAAGTAAATAATAATTTCATTATATGAAAAACGTTATTTCATTTAATAAAATTATAGTATTATTTTATAGAATTGTCAAGATATTTATTTTGCATAACGTTTTCTTTTTGCTTTATATTTCGCCAACTGAAAATATTTCACTTTTTTATTATTAAACTAAAAACACTATCATAATTACTTAACCTAACCAATTATAGTAATAACTTAAATAAAAAAATATACCTAGCTATTATAACCATTTATAATATTAGGTATACAGTTTAATAAAATTAACTTATATGATTTTTTTATACCCTAAATCTCTAGAAATATCATTCGCTGCTTTAATTGTATCGTTTATTTTATCAGTCATTTCTTCGTTTACAAATCTAACTGAGGGTCCAGAAAACGACAATACGCCAACAAGTTTTCCTTGTGAATTCATTATAGGAGATGCAATTCCAACTAGTCCTTCTTCTCTTTCTCCAACACTCAATGCATAACCTTTTTCAATTATCTTATCAAAAACCGAATCATCAAGTCTAGTACCTTTTATTATTTCACGCCTACTATCAGTGTCCATATAAGCTAAAAACACCTTTCCAGCTGCACCTACTATTAGTAAGTGCCTTTCTCCTAGCCTAATTATCTGCCTTAAAGAACGAGTAGATTCTACAACTGCAATACACAATTTATACTCCCCATCCAAAATGAACAATCTAACATTTTCGTTATATTTTTCATTTAATCTTAACATATGGCTGTATGATACCTTTTTTAATTCATCATATGTTCCATCAGGCAATTTAGTAGATAGTTGACTAATTTTATTGCCTAAAAAAATTTTTTTGCTATCAGTATCCTTTTCTAAATAATGTTTTGATTGTAAAGTTGCAATAATCCTGTGTGCTGTACTAGGAGATAGTTTAGTTTTTTCAGAAATTTGTGATAGTGTAAGCTCCTCGTTATCTAAAAAACACTCTAATATTTCCAAAGCCCTCTCAACTGATCTCGTAGGTGAATTTTTACCGTCCATGCTTCATCCCCTTTGCTAATTTATATCTTATATTAGTATAGATGAATTTTTATTTTTTGTCAATGCATATTTTCATTAGATGAAATTTTGTCTTAAAGTTTTAACTTTTTTGTCCATTCTTTAAATTTATTAACATAAAACAAAAGAGCCCTTAGATTTATAATAGATTTATAATTGGACTCTTTCACTTTCTAATAGAAGCCTAACTGACTCGATACTTCTTTACAATATTTTAAAATATCATCTATTTTATCAGACATTTCTTCATTGATAAATCTTACAGCAGGACCAGATATTGATAAAGAAGCCACAACTTTACCTTCTCCATTAAAAATAGGTGCAGCTATGCCAACTAATCCATCTTCTCTTTCTCCTAAGCTTAATGCATATCCATTTTCCTTTATCTTTTCCAACGCTTCATCTGTTATGTTTGTCTCCTTGAGAATATTATTCCTTAAACTCAAATCCAAATACGCCAAAAATACTTTACCCGCCGCTCCCCTAATTATTGTATGCCTTTCACCAACTTTAATTAATGCTCGATGTTCTCTTGTTGATTCAATAACTTCAATACACAATTTATAAGAACCATCCGGTATATACAATCTTATATTTTCATTATATTTTTCCTTTAGTTTCTCCATATAAGGATATACTATTTTTCTCAATTCCATATTTTGATCTTTTGTAACAGAACATGCTAATTTATTAATTTTATCTCCTATGGAAAATTTTTTGTTTTTGTCATCTCTTTCAATAAAATATCTATTTTGCAAAGTTTGCATTATTCTATAAGCTGTACTTGGAGATAATTTGGTCTTCTCAGATATTTCGTTTAAAGTTAATTTGTCTTCAATCAAAAAACAATCCAGTATTTCTAATGCTCTTTCTACTGACCGTGTTGGCGAATTTCTATTTTCCATGTTTTCCTCTTTACTTCACTATTTTCTTTTATTCATTTTTAATTTTCATATAAAAAGCTTATTTAATAAAAACATATAGATGTAGGTTTTACTTTAATCCTATTCTATATGTTTTTATTAGAAATTTCAATTCATTTAATTATTTTGTAGCTACATGTGCAAATCTTGCTGCTTCACCTGAAATTAATTTACCTTCTACTACATTTTCTTTAGGATTATATATATCATTTATATTCCAAATACCATCTGTAGGAACTGGTATATTTTCCATTGGTACATCCAACAAGTAAGGCACGTTAGCATTTATCGCTTCTTCAAATGCACCTTTAAACTCATCTGCCGAAGTTATTTTCTTTGATTTTACACCATAAGCTTTTGCAACTTCTGCCCAGTCAGGATTATATTTTTCTCCGTCAGGAGTATGGAATATAGTACCAAACGAATGTCCATATGCTCCTCCTTCAAGTCCAGCTATAGTACCAAATGCACCATTATTCATAATTACCCAAACGCATGAAATATTTTGTTCTACTGCAGCTGCTAATACTGAAGGGTTAGTTCCAAATCCTCCATCTCCGATTAAAGTTATAACTTTTTTATCTGGTGCTGCCAGCTTTGCACCTAAAATTGCAGCTGAGCCAAATCCCATTGTTGCTAATCCACCTGGATGGAAAATAGTATCTGGTTCTGTTATATCAAATTGTTGACTAACACCATTTTTATTCCATCCAACATCTGTAAATATTAATCCATCTGTAGGGAATACTTCTCTAACATCTTTTAATATTCTCTGAGGTGTCATTGGAAATCTTCCATCTTCCGATATCGCTTTGTTTGATTCTTTGAAGTCCGCTCTGTATTTTGCTATTTCAGCTCTTAGTTCCGGTCTATTTATTCCTTCTGGTTTCAACTCTTTTGCAGCTTGCAATATAGCTGCTAATGCTAATTTAGGATCTGCTACAGCACCTATTTCAACTGGATAATTTCTTCCTATTTCTTCTGGATCTATATCTATTTGCATAAATCTTGATTTTTGACTAAATGATATTCCTTCATACCACGAACTTGCGTCTGCTTCTTTCATTCTAGTTCCTACCGCTAGTACTAAATCTGCAGATGAAGATTTTCCATTAACATAGTAAGTTCCCCAAAACCCTGTTGTCCCAACAAACAACGGATGAGTATCAGATATTCCTCCTTGTCCCATCAACGATCTTGTTACAGGGATGTCTAAGAATTCTACTAATTCTGTTAATTCCTTTGTAGCTCCGCTGTATACCGTATGACCACCGATGTGAATCAATGGATTTTTTGCTTCAATAAGTTCCTTAGCGATTTTTATTGCAGTTTCTTTTTGCAAAGTAGGTTTTACCGTTTCATGCGAATCTTTATAAGTTCTTTCAAAATTAGAATCATCTATTTCTCTCGAGAACATATCCATTGGTATTGAAATAAGAACTGGTCCTGGTCTTCCTGATTCAGCTAATCTAAATGCCTTATCAAGAATTTCTGGTAATAGCTCAGGCGTATCCAATCTCCATGCTCGCTTTACAAATGGTTTAAAGATATCATATTGAGAACCGTCACAATGCATGTTTATTTCTTGATGTGGATGTTTACCATAGTAGTAGCTTGGAACATCTCCTGCTATAACTACCATCGGAATGTTATCAGTAGCTGCGTTTGCAACGCCCGTTACTGCATTTGTAAGTCCTGGCCCTAAATGCGTCATGCAAACCGATGCTTTTTTTGTAACTCTTGCGTATCCATCAGCAGCTGTAGCAGCAATTTGCTCATGCCTTACTGAAATATACTTCAATTTACTATCTTTCATAGCATCTAATAACGCTATTACAGTATGACCGCAAAGTCCAAATACATACTCAACGCCTCTTCTTTCTAAATAGTTAACTAATTGATAAGATATTAATTTTTTCATTAATCAATCTCACTTTCTATAAGTTATATTTTATTTTATATTTTATAATCCATGTGCAAAATCAAATTGTATTAATTCTATTATTATGAATTAGAACTCAAAGTAACCTTTACGAATTCTAAACATTTATTTCACATAGACAAAGATTAATATGAAATTTCACACAATGAAATTTTCATTTTTGTTTATTAAAATTATAGCATTGTTATTAATACAAGTCAATACATTTATTTATTATTTTAATAACACATAAATAGCAATTATGTTAAATTTCTATTAGTATTTAAACACTTTTAAACAATTGCAGTACTGTGATTATTAAAATAATTCCAATCACATATTTACTTTGGTTCAAATCTCCACCCCCTAAATTCAAGCCTCCATATTTTATTCTATAAAAAACAACACTCAACAATAGTACTGTTTTTTTATTTACATATACTAAATGATGTTTTTTTGATTGCTAGCTATTGACTTTTTCCATTAATTGAAATATAATTATAATAAATTATCACACAATAAAATTAAATTTATTATAGGAGATAAAAATGAAAAGAGAATATTCCTTAGCACAACTTACAGTATTAGGATGTGCTCCACCAGAGATGATTTATATCGCTAGTCTCACTGGATATGATTATGTAAGTATAAGACCAATATATATGGGATTACCTGGTGAACCAAATTATGACTTAGCTAATAATAAAGAAATGTATAAATTAACAAAAACAGCCCTAAAAGAAACCGGAATAAAGGTTAATGACATAGAGCTTGCTCGCATATTTGATGGAATGGACGTAAAGAAATATGAGCCAGCAATGGAGGTAGCCGCAGAATTAGGTGCAAAAGGCATGATAAGCAGTGTGTGGACTCCTAATAGAGAATATGCTACTGAAAAATTTATAGAGCTTTGTGACTTGGCAAAGCAATATAATTTAAATGTTGATTTTGAATTTGTAACATGGTCAGATTTAATATCAATGAAGGAAGCTAAAGAACTTCTTCTTAAAGCAAATCGCACAAATGTTGGTATGATGGTAGATACGCTTCATTTCCACCGTTCTAGAGTTGAACTTGAAGAATTAGATTCTATTCCTAAGGAATGGTTCCACTTCGCTCACCTTTGTGATGGTCCTGCTGAAATTCCTACAGATAAAGAGAGTCTTATTCACACAGGCAGAGATGAAAGATTATATGTTGGAGAAGGAGCAATTGACATAGCTTCTATATTAAACAGAATGCCTGAAGATGTAGTCTTATCTATTGAATTACCTCATATTCAAAGAGTAAAAGATTATGGATATACCGAACACGCTCGTCGTTGTATTGAAACAGCAAAAAAATATATGGCAGAGCATCCTAGAGCCTAAACAATAACTTTTTCATAAATTCCCCTAAAAAAGCTGCTATTTTTATTTAATAGCAGCTTTTGTTAACATCTATTAACTTTACATAATTTCTTTCATGCATTTAATAACAAAGTCTATATCTGATTTAGTTACACCGACATGTGTTACAAACCTATACTCACCGTCTTCGGTACCATTTATCTTTATATTTTTTTCTAAAAGCTTTTTTACTAATACCTTTTCAGACACAATGTCTTCTCCCATTGCAAAATAAACCATATCTATATCAGTTCTGTCAAATTTAACATTTACACCTGGTAGTTTTGATAATTCTTCTGCAAAGTATTTAGTATTTTGATGATCTTCTCCTAGGCGTAGTGTCATTTTTTCCAAGGCAATAATTCCTGCTGCTGCTAAAATACCAATTTGCCTCATTCCACCGCCCATTAGCTTTCTATTTTTTCTTGCTTTATCTATAAACTTTTTACTCCCTACCAATATTGAACCTACAGGTGCTGCTAGTCCTTTTGACAAACAAAACATTACCGTATCGGCACATTCTGCAATTTCTTTTACATCTACATTAAGGGATGTAGCAGCATTAAAAATTCTAGCACCATCCATATGTACTGGTATAGAATGTTTTTCTGCTATTTTTTTAATTTCTTGTAAATTTTCAAGCGAAACAACAGCTCCACAACCATGAGCTTGTTCTACACATATTAATCCAGTTTCAGGTTCATGAATATCATCTTGTCTAATTGATCTTTCAACATCAAATGGACGCATTGTACCATTATTTGTATCAATTGTTCTTAATTGAACTCCTGCTATTACTGCAGAAGCGCCAACCTCATGTATAACTATATGATTGTTTTTTCCTACAATAACCTCTTGTCCTCTTATAGTATGTGTAAATAATGCTAATTGATTCCCAAATGTTCCACTAGGAACAAACAAAGCTGCCTCTTTCCCCATTTTTTCTGCAGCAAACTTTTCAAGTTTGTTTACTGTTGGATCATCACCATAAACATCATCACCAACTAAAGCATTTGCAATTGCTTCTCTCATCTCGTCAGTAGGCATAGTTACAGTGTCACTTCTTAAATCAATACATTTCATATAATCACCTTCCATATTTTGTATTATTTTGTTTTATTCTATAGACCACATGTGTTAAACACCAATATCACGATGTCTTATTATAAAATTAATACCAAAGTCATTATTTATCTTCTAATCGATAACTTTGCTGCTTTTACTACATGCTTTGCTAAGACTGCTGTTGTTACAGAACCTACCCCAGATGGAACAGGTGTGATTAACCCCGATATCTCCAAACAGTCGTTTGTGTTTACATCACCACAAAGATTACCATCTTGTTCTACATTAATTCCTACATCAATAACAGTTGCTCCTTGCTTTATGTAATCTTTGGTTATCATATTAGCTTTTCCTACAGCCGCAATAAGTATATCAGCCTTCGATGTGAGTTCTTTTAAATTTTCAGTTTTAGAATGGCATATCAAAACGGTTGCATCATCTTTAAGAAGCATCATAGACAATGGTTTCCCCACTACCATAGATCTACCAACAACTACCGCTAGTTTACCTCTAACTTCTACATTGTAATATTTTAAAATTTCCATAGCCGCCGTTGGAGTACATGGAGGAAATCCTGTCTCATCACCCTCCATAACTTTAGATACATTAATAGGATTAAAGCAATCAATATCTTTTTCTGAATTAATAATATATTTTACTTTGTCTTCATCTAATTGTTTAGGAAGTGGTCTAAATAACAGTATGCCATGAACTGTTTTATCTTCATTAACTGATTTTAATTCTATAATAAAATCCTCTTGACTTATATCCGCTGGTAAAGTTACCACTTCACATGCTATACCACATTTTTCCATTCTTTTGATTGCTGCTCTTTCATACGCTATGTCATCTTCTCTTTTGCCTATTCTTACAATTTTTAGTTTTGGAACTGCATCATTTTGTTTTAAATACTCGACATCTTTTTTTACTTCAATGGTTATCGCATCTGCAACTGGTTTACCCTTAATTAGTTTTCCCACTAGAATCCCACCTTTTACATTTTATTCATTCATAATTCTAACTACTTTTTCAAACACTTCGTCCGCTATCTTTGAACCTTCTTCAACCATTTTTTTTGAATTTTCCCTTACTTTTAAAACATATACTTCATCATTCATCGATTTAATATTTATTTCTATATTTAAATATGCGCTATACAATGACGCTTTTAAACATTGAACACCAACTCCTACATCACTTATAATTGTTTTAGATGATATATCAACAATTTCATTATGTAATAAAATTGCTTCATATGTGTACTGTAGTATTTCTAAAGGCGCTGAACATGCAACCTTTAAACATTTTTGTAAGGTGTCTTCTTTTTTAACTCTCTCTTCTTCTGTGGAGCTTGGCATTGAGTATGCTTTTGACAATGGTTCAAAATTTTCTGCATCTTTATCTATAAGGTCAATAAGTTTATTTCTTAACACTTCGCCTCTTCTTATTATATCTTCATGCTTTTCTTTATAATCAACAAATTTCTTCTTTCCAACAGAAAAATTTGCTACCATGGTATTCAAGGCTGCTCCTAATGCCCCCACTAATGCAGCTGCTCCTCCACCTCCTGGTACTGGTTTTTTAGATGCTAATTCAAAAGCAAATTCTTTACTTGATAATTGTGTTAATTTCATAGTTCACCTCGTTGTTTTTATATAAATAGTATATACCAAATACGCTATATTTTTCAATATAATTATTTTTTTATTGACAATTGCCTTTATTTTGATAACATATAGTGAGAAACTTACAAAAGGAGTTTTAAATGAACAATCCAGAAAAGAAAAATAAAATGGCAACAGAATCTGTTTCAAAATTAGTTATAACTATGTCTTTACCACCAATTGTATCGATGTTTATTCAATCGATGTACAATGTAGTTGATAGTATTTTTGTATCTCGAATAAGTATGGATGCTTTAACTTCAGTATCTCTTGCGTTTCCATTACAAATGATTATAGTATCACTTTTTGTTGGAACCGGAGCTGGAATTAGCTCTCTTATATCAAGAAGATTAGGTGAAGGCAACCAAGAGGCTGCAAGCAAGGCAGCTAATCATGGATTAGTAATAAATATATTTTATTCTTTGGTAACGGCCTTAATTGGAATATTTTTTGTAAAACAGTTTACATCAATATTTACAAACGAACCAAATTTGCAAAATCTTACAATACAATATTTACAAATCATATTGATAGTATCTTTTGGAAGCTTTATAACACAAGCTGGAATAAGTATACTTCAAGCAACTGGCAATACATTTATGCCTATGATTACGCAATTGGTTGGAGCAATAACAAATATAATTTTAGACCCTATATTAATTTTTGGATTATTCGGAATGCCCGCATTAGGTATAAGGGGTGCAGCGATAGCTACGGTAATTGGACAATTCGCTTCCTTCGTACTTACAATGAAAATTCTATTTAAAGATAGCCACTTATTAGATTTAAATTTAAGAGGTTTTACTCTCAACTATAAAACGATAAAAGATATATACGTAGTTGGGCTACCTGCTATTATAATGCAAGCTCTTGCTTCAGTAATGGTAAGTGGTTTAAATATTATTTTAATATCATTTAGTTCAGCAGCTGTTGCTGTACTTGGCATATATTTTAAACTTCAATCATTTATTTTCATGCCCATTTTTGGACTAGCACAAGGATTTCGTCCAATCATAGGATATAACTTTGGTGCCAAAAATAAAGATCGTGTACTAGAAGCATTTAAAACAGCAATCATTATTTCAGTTAGTATAATGTTCATCGGTACTATTATTTTTCAAGTTTTCACAACGGAATTATTATCATTGTTTGACAGCAATGATGAAATGATGTCAATTGGCATAAGCGCTCTTAAAATTATTAGTTTGACATTCGCCGTTGCTGCAGTTGGAATAACAATAAGCACTACATTTCAAGCATTTGGCAAAGGAATGCTAAGTTTAATAATTTCATTCACAAGACAAATTGTTATATTATTACCTGCTGCATATATTTTATCGAAATCATTTGGATTAAATGCAATATGGTATTCATTTATTATAAGTGAAATCATTTCAGTAGGAATAGCAATACCTGTACTTTATATATATTTGAACGGAACATTTAAAATCTGGGAAAATTAAGCATTATTAATATTGTTTTTTCTACATTTAAAAAGAGAATAGGATACTTCAATTGTTAAAGTATCCTATTCTCTTTTTATTCATTTGGATTATATGTTGCAAAATGTATATGATCTTCCCATACTCCATTAATTTCTAAGTACTTTTTCGAAAAACCCTCTCTTTCAAATCCAAGTTTATCCATAACTTTTAAAGACCTTTTATTCCTAGGTATTATATTAACCTCAACTCTGTGCAGTCCATAATCATCAAACATTATTTGAACAGTTCGATTTATTGCTTCAGTCATATAACCCTTATTTATTTCATCTTTATCCAATTTATATCCTAAAAAGCACGATTTGAAGTTACCCATAATTATATTACTATAGCATACATTACCAATAATTTTATTATTTTCTTTTTTTATTATCCAGAATCTAACTAATGTATGATTTTTAGCCATATAATATTCATTTTTTAATTTATTTTTTTGATAGGATACCGTATAAAAATCATCATGTGGCTTTGGTTCCCATTCTTTTAGAAAGCTATGATTTCTTTTATAATATTCCAGAACTGGTCTTCCATAATTAGGCTTAAGTATCCTTAAATACAATCTATCTGTTTCATAACGTGTTTGCATAAACATTTATACTAGTCCTCTCAATTCTTGATAATTATGTTCATTACAATATTCATTCTACATATTGCAATACAATTAGTCAACTTATTTTACTTTACTATAGCAAATAAGTATGATAATATCTATTCATTGGTTAATTATCATTTATAATATCTATTAAATTACATATGTAATATCTATTGATATATTTACTCGGGGGTTTATTTTGAAAATAAGTAAGAAAAATATTTATCTCATTTTTACAACATTTTATATATACTTTATCATGGCACTATTTGAAAGTTCAAGAGGCAATTTTATACCTTTTTTTATTGATGAATTTAGCACAAACAATGCAACAATAAGCTTTATTTTATCCCTAAACACTGTTGGATGTGTAATCGGAAGCTTCGCAGGAGGCCATTTGTGTGAAAAATTTGGTCATAAATTCGTTTTTATATCCGGTAGTATTATATCAACTGCAGCTATCTTTATGGCTCCTTTTATTTCTAATATATATCTTTTAGGTCTTTTTTATTTTATTTTTGGAATAGGGCGTTCTTCTTTAAGCGTATCTGTTGATTCGATAGTTCCTGTTTTGTCTATAGGATTTGAAGTTATTCTAATGAATATAACTCATTTCATGTATGGTCTTGGAAGCTTTGCTGGTCAGAGTATTTATGGTAAATTGCTGTTTAATGGTATATCTTGGAGAAACATTTATCTTTATTTAGGAATATTTTTTATTGCATCTATCATATTTACACTTTTTATGAAAATACCAAATATGAAAGTTATACAAGAGCATCAAGATATCCAGAGAAAAGATTTATATAAAAACCCAATTATATTTTTATTTGTGTTAGCTGTAACACTTCAAATTATGACCGAAGCAGTAGTTAACACTTGGTTTATTAATTATATTAGAACTAGCTATGGATTTAATCCTGCTGATGCTTCTATATACGCATCCATATTCTTTCTTTTATTTGCCACAGGACGGCTTGCAGGTGGTTTTATTGTGAATAAACTCGGGGATGCTAAAGGATTGAAAATATTTTTATTATCTGCTGCATCTTGCATATTTCTTGGATTAATTTTAAAAAGAGCTGGATTATTTCTTATTTCAATATCAGGATTTTTTGTTTCAATAGGATTTCCAACATTAATGGTATTAATAAACAAAACATTTAAACAAAATTCTTCCTTTGCAATTGGTTTAATAACTACCGTTGGTAATATATTTTTTGTTTTATTATTTAACTTATCTGGACTTCTTAACGATTTAATAGGTACTTATTTAGCCTTTTTCATGGCACCCTTAGCACTAATTGGTAGTTTCATAATTATTACAATAATATCAAAAAAAGCAAGTCTTAATTAAAAACAAAAACAATTATTTATAGATGTAATCTTTTTTTCATTTCCGCTCTCATGCTGTCACCTTCAAATATTATTATAGTCGATAAAGAAATAATACTAGTTGCGACACATATTAAAGAAGGATAAATTACATCTAAAATCCCAATTAAGATAAAAATTAAAGGAGTAATTCCAAAAACCCCATCGATAATCAAATATAGAATATAATCCTCTATTTTTAATTTCAATATTTTAGGAATTATTGCCATAGAAATCATTGCAAAAACACATAATATTGGAATTACATATTCTATTGACCATCCTTTCCATTTTGTCATATAATCCCATAATACTAACGCTATAGAAATAATGATTATTTGATATACTATATTTTTAGGTATATTATTACGCTTGTTAATAGCTGTTATCAAACTTACCCATACAGATATCAGTCCACCAATTATAAAAAGAGACCATGCTCCCCTTTGTGGAATCATAATATTCAATGTAACAGATAATGTTGCTATTACTATAGAAACCAATATTAGAATTCTAAAAAACAAATTATGCTGTTTATACACAGAGGAAATGCGTGGGAATATTTCTTCTTGCTCCTCATCTCTTCCCAATAGTAATCCTTGACATAATGGACAACTTTCTCTTTTACCTATTATATTTACTTTACACTTTTCACATTTTTTCACGAAAGCACATCCTATTCATCATCAATTTTATTGGTAATAATATCTACTGGAATATCCATAGAAGTCAATGTCCTAAAAAACCTTCTTTGTATATCTGTACTCACAAAAGCTGAAGTAAAGCTAACTCTTAATTTATCATTATATGAACAAACACAAGCCTGCAACTTATTTGTACTTACAAATATATCAAATGATTCTATATACATATTAATTTCTTTAGGCATTTCTATCCTTCCAACATTCGAAAGAGTGGAAGTATTTCTTTTATCTACAATATTATTTGCAATTCTTAAAGATATATCTTTAATTTTAAGAGGTATAACTCTTAAAATGTAATTATGTTCTAATGAAGCGAGGCCATTTATCCTATTGTTTAATTTTTCCTGAGTTAATCTTTCCTTAAAGCATTTTTGAAGATGATTAATAACATCTCTTAAGTCACCATTATATTCGCTAAAATTATATTCTACATTTATTACACCAAAAAAGTTTCGAGCAGTTTCCGAATCAAAATACTTGCGTAAATTTACAGGTATACTAAGTACTACTGGGGTTTTTTTATGTCGAATTGGTATATCTTCGTTAATTGAACACATCAAAATTGAAGCAAGAAAAACTGTTAATGATGTATTATTTTCTTTTACTGTCTTCATAATATTACTTATTGGCATAACACCTTCTATAACTTTAATTCTATACTCAGCTAATTTTTGTCCTCTAATTTTATATGCAACCACTTTTTTCTTTTTTGAATTATCTTTATCATTTGTGTAATATTTTTGAAAGCTATCATCTAGTTTTTGTGCTCTAGAAGCATCATAGTCCATTGTAGGCATTTTTTCTACAAATTGATCTTTATATTTAATAGTTATGTAATGAAATACTAAAGTTCTTAAAAATTGAAGTGCTCCTGTTCCATCTGATAACGCATGATAAATTTCTACGCTTATTCTTTTTTTATAATACATCACTCTAAAAAGTAAACTTTTCTTATTTCTATCATACAAAGGACTGCATGGTGGTATATCTTCTACAGTTACCACTGGCTTTATATCGCTCTTCTCAAAATAATACCAAAAGAGACCACTTTTTATAACGGATTTATATAAAGGAAATTCTTCTATTGTAACATCTAAGGCTTGTTGTAAAATTATCTTTTCAACAGGCTCAACTAGTTCGCAAGAAAATCTAAAAACTTTTGTATCACTTTTTTTACTATTAGGTGGAAATATTTTAGCGGCATTATCTAATTTACTCCACTCCGATATTCTTCTTCTCTTCAATCAATTCACCTCACAAAGAAATTGATTTATTATATCGTAACACAATTTAACCTGCGGAAATCTAGGTGGAAGAGCAAAAAAACCATGAAGACCGTCTTTAATACGATATATATCAACCTCATTTCCAGCATTCCTCAGTTTCTTACCATATTCTTCTCCTTCATCTCTTAAAGGATCATACTCTGCAGTTATTATTAATGTTTTAGGCTGATTAGTTAGGTCATTTGAAATTAAAGGAGCAAAATATGGGTTATTTATATCATCTCTACTTTTCATATATAAATCCATATAATCGCAAACTTTTTTTGATGTCAATAAATAGTCTTTTCCATTTTCTACAATTGAAGGAAATGGTGACTTATCACTATGGTCATTATATGTAGATGGATAAATTAATATTTGTCTATCAACTTTAAATTCATTTTTATCACGTGCCATTAAAGATAACGCAGCTGCTAAATTACCTCCTGCACTATCCCCTATAATTGTAATTCTTTTATTATATAAGTTAAACAACTCTTCTTTTGTAAATAATGTTCTAGCAACCTCATAACAATCCTCTAGTGCAGCTGGAAACTTGTGTTCTGGAGCTAAGCGATAATCAACTGATATTACTATATGGTTAGTTAATCTTGACATATTTGTGCAAACCTTATTATAGCTATCTATGTTTCCAGTAACCCAGCCACCACCATGAAAAAAAAGTAAAACAGGATAATCTCCTTCACTATCAGGAGAAAACACCCTTACTGGAATAGCATGATCTTTTAAATATATTTTATGGTCCCATGCTCTATAAAATGGCTTCATATAATGCCTATGAGCTAAATTTACTAAATTTCTCTGTAATTTATAATTTTTTTTTACATCAATTTCTGCATATGAAAGTGCCTTTAGAGCAGTTCGAACTACTTTATTAATCGCCATATCAGTCTCCATTGGTTATCGACATTTTTTTAATCTATAATTCATATATTATAACTATTATATATACAAAACATTTTTGTGTCTACAATTCTTTTTACTTCGTTATATTACACTTCAATCCTAGTTTCTAATTAATATTTATAAGTATATTACAATGAACTCGTACTTACTCATATTATAATTGAAATATTAATGGTTGACAAATGTGTATTATATATTAAAATATAAATAAGACTTTACATTATAGTGGAAAGGAGGAGATATTATGGATAAATACGTATGTGACGCATGTGGTTATGTTTATGATCCAGCCCTAGGTGACCCTGATAACGGAGTTGCTCCTGGAACTTCTTTCGAAGATGTTCCTGAGGATTGGGTTTGCCCATTATGTGGAGTTGGCAAAGATATGTTCTCATTAGAATAAAATAGTTATTTTGAATTTTACATAATAAAATATTTGCTATGTCAGATTATTTTATATACAAATATTCAAAAGTTTTAGATTTTAACTGATTACTAAATATAAGAGAAAAACAGGTGGATATATATTAATGTATCCACCTGTTCTATTGTAAAAACTTTTCTTTATTTATACTATATTTTCTATTTATTCGTAATGGTCCCACCACCAACTACTACATCATCTTGATAAAATACCACTGCTTGACCTGGTGTTATAGCACGCTGTTTTTCTTTAAACTCTACTAAAATTTTATCTTCATTTATTGGAATAATAGTAGCTTCACTTTCATTTTGCTTATATCTAGTTTTAACCATAACTTTCATAGGTGAATTTAACTTTTCAATTGCAATTAAATTAATGTTATCAGCATATAATTTATCTGAAAAAAGGTCTTCGTTGCTACCTAATGTCACAGTATTATCTTCTTTATTCTTACTTAAAACAAAAGTAGGTTTACCAAAAGCCATACCAAGCCCTTTTCTTTGACCTATAGTATAATGAATAATTCCATTGTGTGTACCCAATACTTTTCCATTTACATCAACAAAATTTCCTTTAGGAGATGCTACACCCATACTCTTTTCTAAAAATCCTGCATAATCACCATCTTTTACAAAGCAAATATCTTGACTATCTGGTTTGCGAGCATTTATCAATCCTTTTTCTTCCGCGATTTCTCGAGCTTCACTTTTATACATACCACCTAATGGTAAAAGTGTCTTTGACAAATCATCTTGAGTTAGTACATATAAAACATAGCTTTGGTCTTTGGATAAATCCACAGCTTTCTTAAGAAGATATCGCTTACTAGCATTATCATATTCTATTCTCGCATAGTGCCCAGTTGCTATATAGTCTTTTTCCATCAATACCGCTCTTTGTATAAGTTTGCTAAATTTAATAAATTTATTGCAATCTACACAAGGATTTGGTGTATCTCCCATTTCATAGCTTCTAGCAAATTTTTTCATAACTTCGTCTCTAAATGTATCTTTAAAATTAAAAACAAAGTGTTCCATCCCTAATTTATAGCATATTCTTCTAGCATCCTCTACATCTTCAAGAGAACAACATGTTCTTGTTCTATCTGATATATCAATATCTTCATCTGCAAATAGTTTTAATGTTACTCCACACAGATCATAGCCCTGTTCTTTAAGCAGAAGGGCTGCAACTGAACTATCAACTCCGCCGCTCATAGCGACCATAACTTTATTTCCCATTCTTTCTCCTATTCTAAAAAGACAGGACTATAAAGTCCTGTCTATAATTCATTTATTGTTATATTAATATTATACACTATCCTATTTTTTTGTCAATCAAACTTCTATTTCAAATTTTCAATTAACGATTCGCCAAGTTTCTTACATCTATTTAATCCCTCTTCATCAGGATTCCATATTTCTCTAATTCCATCTGAAACTATTTCAAAGCCTGACTCCTTAAGTTCTTCTGTAATAATCTTAACTGATTCTCCACTCCAACCATAGCTACCAAAAGCTAAAGCCTTTTTATCAGTAAACTTTAGTCCTTTCATCATTTCTAATAATGCCGCAGTTGATGAAAGGATACCATTATTAATAGTAGAAGAACCAACAATAATCATTTTTGATTTAAACACATCTGTAATAATATCATTTTTATCTTTTTTAGATGAGTTGTATACTTTTACAGTAACATTTTTATCTACTGCAGCAATTCCTTGCGCGATAGCTTCAGCCATCTTTCTTGTTGCATTCCACATTGTATCATATATTATTGTAATTTGATTTTCTTTATATGATTTTGCCCATTCCATGTATTTATTAACAATTTGCAATGGATTATCTCTCCAAATTATACCATGACTTGGACAAATCATATTAACAGGTAGGTTAAAACTTAATACCTCTTCAATTTTACCTACAACAAATTTACTAAACGGCGTTAAAATATTAGCATAGTATTTTATCGCCTCTTGATAGAGTTCAGCACTGTCTACTTTATCGTTATACATTTGTTCTGAAGCATAGTGTTGACCGAATGCATCATTACTAAACAAGATAGCTTCTTCTGACATATATGTAAACATGGTATCTGGCCAGTGGAGCATTCTTGCTTCTATAAATGTAAGTTTATTTTTACCTATATCTAAGGTGTCTCCCGTTTTAACTTCAACAAAATTCCAATCTTTATGATAATGTCCTTTTATTATTTTAACTCCGTTTTTAGTGCAATAAATAGGTGTATCTGGGATTTCCTTCATTAAATCTAACAGCGCACCACTGTGATCAATTTCAGAATGGTTCATTATAATGTAATCGATTTTTTCCAAATCAATTTCTTGTTTTAATTTAGATACAAATTCTTTAGAAAAAGGTTGCCAAACAGTATCTATTAATACGGTCTTCTCATCTCTGATTAAATAAGAATTATATGATGAACCCTTGTGAGTAGAATATTCTTCCCCATGAAATTTATCCAATTCCCAATCTATTTTACCTACCCAAGTAACTGTATCTGTAATTTTAAATGACATTTTTCCTCCTGTATATAACATCTGTATTTTTTTATATTATAACCTATAAAACAATTTATATCAATCACTTTGACATTAAATACTTACTTTAACATGCAAAAGTCGCCAAAAACTAGTTTTCAACGACTTTTATTTTATAAATATTTTGAACCACTTATTTTATCTTTCCATATTTCTTTAAGTGTTTCGAGATCTTCAGTATAATCTGTTTTTGTTTCATCTTTATCATATTCCAAAATATCTAGTACTTCAATTGTAAATGCATCTTTTCCAATACTTTGAACTTCCTTTTGTAGTTCCTTATTTGGATGACTACCTAATTCTAAGCTAAACCTAGTGCTATTTATTTTGCCTTTTAAGTTTGGGGTAGACCCTATATAGCACTTACCATTTGAATTGCAACGAACAATGTAAACTCCCATGTCAGGCTTCATTTGTTTATACTTTTCTTTCAACTCTCTTTTTCTATCCACCATCAATACCCCATTTCTCTCAACACTGCTGAAAGAGTTCTAAGTCTTTCACCTAAAAGTTCGCTATCTTCTCCTAGTACATCTAAAAACATTTTAATATCATTATCAATCATAGGATTCTCAGTACATACAGAAACAGTCATAGCGTCTCCTTGCAATCCCACACGTTCCAGTTTTGGATTGCTTTCATCATATAAATTATTATACTTATATGATTCTTCTCTAAAATATTTCATGCTTTTGCTAATTAATATTGCTAAATCAAGTACACGATGAAATGGCAATTCTTCTGATTGTCTTGACCATTTCTCCCCAGTATATCTCCATACCTTTGCAGAAATATCCACTTTACCTCTGTCATTCCATTGTGCTAGCCCAAGAGACAAACCCTTTGCATCAGTTTTATAAGCCATTCTTCCATCTATATTTTCATAGTCCTCAACAGTTATTACTGGTTTATGCTTTAAAGTTACTGGAATTTTCATAATTTAATTCTCCTTAATCTTATTAATGATAAAAATTTATTTAGTAATTTAGTAATTTACTTATTTAGTATACAAATATTTTATGATTTTGTCAAGATAATTTTTCAACATATAAAAAGCCCATCTTACGATGAGCTCATATGTTATTTACCCTATTTCTTGTGAAAATTTTGTATTATTTGGCCTTGGACTAATGCTAACAAAAAGAGATAAATCTTCTTCTACTAATGGAATTCCAAATTCATCTTTACCATTTGCAAGTGCTGCGGAATTTCTTTGAATTTTTTGTACCTCTTCATTAATTTGCAGCTCACCTTTTCCTTTAAGTACATTTAGCACAACAGATGAGTTCTCATGCTTGTGAACTGGCAATGTCTGACCCCTCTTTAAATTCAATACAAAACTCAAAATTTGTTCGTTACTAAAAATGATTTTCTTAGTCAATTGGTCATCATTAAACTCAATACTATTTTCTAAATTTCTTAAATCCATAACTACCTCCAACTTCATAATTTATGATTATTATTTACAGCTATACATTAATTATGTCATTTCATACTATAATAAATATATTTTTTTTCTAATCTTTCTAATAACTCAATATAGTGTTTTTGTATTCCCTTTTCTTCAGCATCATGCTCAAAAATTTCTGATTTTTTATTAACATCATCTAGAATTTCTTTTGCAAGACTTTTTTCTGCAAATTTATATATTCCCTCATTTTCTTTTGCAATGTGTCTCTCTAATAAATGTGTGTAACTAATCGCATTTGCTATTACATCTAGTTTGCTTTCTTCATCACCATTTTTGACTCGTTCTAGCGCATCTAATAAGTTGCTAACATACATTCTACCATAGTCATGTTCAACTAACATTCCATGAGTTATTAAATTATTCCCAACAGGTCCTAAGTTAGTTTGCATTTCTTTAAAAAGAAACTTTTCTTCTTTCCCATGATGATGTGAATCAGCATAATTCCTAATAAAGTCTACCATGTCATAAAAATCTTCGTAGCATATATCATCGTCGTTAAATATTCCATAACAGGCTTTACGAACCACCTTTAACATTCTTAAAATATTTTCATGTTCTTCTACCATGATTTTTATACTGTTCATATATTACCTCCTTTTTATTCTACTTGTGACTTCATCTAATTTATCATATGTTACATTAGTTTTTTCTAACATGCCTTTAATAAATTCATCTCTCAGTAAGTAATAATTTTTAATATCTCCATCTACAGAATTCCAATAGTTTTCATGAACACATTGATTTCTTTTCCATACAATCTCATTTTCATCTTGTGCTACTACAATACTTGCACGATCACAGGGCATTCCATCTAGAAGCGTATCACTAATAGTCTTATATATTTTATCTAAACCATCATTTTCAGATAAATCTGAAACTTTGGCTCCTTCTTTCTTAAAAAAGTCTTTTAAATCTTGTAATAAATTAGGATTTTCATTTAGTATTGTTGAAACAGCATATGCTAATCTAGATTCTTCTATTGATATTTTATTTTGTAACCATCCATGAATATTATTTACATCTATTACTTCTTCTAGTGGCTTTATTTCTTCATCACCGTATTTTTCATATGTTTTTTCTCTAATGTTTAATCTTGAATCTTTTTCTTCTATTAAGGATATAATATTTTCAATTATATCATGTTGTATTTTAATTTTATTATATAACCAATAATGTATTGGTCCAAGAAATGCACTCATTTTTTCCTCCATGCTTTGCAAGTTTTCATAATTTTATTGAAAACTTGAGCACGAACTATGTCCGTGCTCATAATGCTACTATTTATCTTTTAAATAATTATTTAGATTATCAATTAACTCATCTACATTAAAACCATGAACCATTGCTGCATCTTCTACTGACTCCATTTGAGATGATGGGCAACCTAGACAATGCATACCTGCATTCATTAATATTTCTTCCACACCTTTATCTAATTTTAAAACATCACCTATAAACATATCCTTAGTTACTTGTTTCATTGTATCACAATCCTTTCATATTTATTTCTTTATAATCATAAACAATTTCTCACATCATTAGTTTTAATAATACCTCATTAAATATACTATTAACCCAAAAATATTTTCATATCATCTTCAACTGTTGTAATTCCAGCAATTCCAAAATTCTCAACCAACACATTAGCTACATTCGGTGATAAGAATGCTGGCAATGTTGGTCCTAAATGTATATTTTTTACACCTAAATACAATAGAGAAAGTAAAACAATTACTGCTTTTTGTTCATACCATGCAATATTAAATGCAATTGGTAATTCATTTATATCATTTAATTCAAATACTTCTTTTAGTTTTAATGCTATTAAAGCTAAAGAATATGAATCATTACATTGTCCAGCATCTAATACTCTTGGGATACCCCCAATATCTCCTAATTCAAGCTTGTTGTATCTATACTTTGCACAACCTGCTGTTAATATAACAGTATCTTTTGGTAATGCATTTGCAAAATCAGTGTAGTAATTTCTAGACTTAGCTCTTCCATCACATCCCGCCATAACAAAGAATTTCTTTATAGCGCCAGTCTTTACTGCATCAACAACTTTATCAGCTAATGCAAATACCTGATTATGTGCAAATCCTCCAACTATTTCACCAGTTTCAATTTCTATTGGAGCTTGACACTTTTTAGCATGCTCTATTATTTGAGAGAAGTCTTTTTTATCTCCAGTTTCTCCTGCAATGTGCTTACAGCCTGCAAACCCAGCAGCACCTGTAGTATAAACTCTATCTTTATAGCTATCTTTAGGTGGCACTATACAGTTTGTTGTCATAAGAATTGGTCCATTGAATGATTCGAATTCTTCTTTTTGTTTCCACCATGCATTACCATAGTTTCCAATGAAATTACTATACTTTTTAAATGCTGGATAGTAGTGAGCTGGTAACATCTCTGAATGTGTATACACATCAACTCCTGTACCTTGAGTTTGTTCTAATAGTCTTTCTAAATCTTTTAAGTCGTGACCAGAAACTAGTATACCAGGGTTTTTACCTACACCAATATTAACTTTTGTTATTTCAGGGTTACCATATGTTGTAGTATTAGCGTTATCTAATAAAGCCATACCATTTACACCGAATTTACCTGTTTCTAATGTTAGTGCAACTAATTCATCAACTGTTAATGTATCATCTAGCAATTTAGCTAATGCACTTTGCATAAATGCATTAATTTCTTCTTCATCAAATGCTAACACATTTGCATGTTTAACGTATGCTGACATACCTTTTAATCCATAAGTTATAAGTTCTCTTAAACTTCTAACATCTTCATTCGTAGTTGCTAAAACTCCAACTGTTTTTGATTTTGTATCAAATTCCGATTCATCTTTAGAGTCCCAAAGAGCAGCATCTGATAAGTTTTCTTTACTATTTAACTTTTCTAACAAATCATTTTTTACGTTTAAAGTCATTTTAACTCTGTCATAAAATACTTTATCATCAAAGTTTGCATTTGTTATTGTAGTAAATAAATTTAAAGTTATTAGATGGTTAACATCACCACCAACTTTAATGCCTTCTGCTCTTAATCTAGTTGTTATTTCAGATAATCCTTTAGTTGTATATATTAATAGGTCTTGCATCCTAGCTATATCTGGTGATTTACCACACACACCTACCTTAGTACATCCTGTACATCCTGCTGTTTCCTGACATTGATAACAAAACATTGCATTTTCCATTCTTAATCCTCCAAAATTGTTTTTTATTTATTAACTATGTACCCATAATAATATAAAACAAACCATTTATCTGTAACAATTGTTACAAAAACAAAAAACTTTAAAAATTTTAAATAACTTTATTCTCAATGTTACTATTGACAGTTATTAATTAATACTGTAATGTTTGATATAATATATGTAATTTCACATTTATATTAATTTAAAGTTGGAGGCCAAAAAATGGATTTTATTTATGAACCAAATCGAATATATCTTAATAACGAGGATGGCAAAGCTATCGCAGAGGTTACTTTTCCAGATATATCAACTAACGAAGTAAATATTGACCATACGTTTGTTGATGGATCACTAAGAGGCCAAGGCATGGCAGGTAAACTAATGAAAGCTCTAGTTGATGATTTAAAGAAAAATAATAAAAAAGCTAAAGCGACTTGTTCTTATGCAGTCGAGTGGTTCGAAAAGCACCCTGAACATAGTGATGTTTTAGCTAATAGATAAGTTTATTAGTTCTATAAATAAAAATCCTATGATATCAGAAATCATAGGATTTTATTTTAACCATAAATTATTTATATTTATTATAAGAGTTTTGCAATATGTTCATCTATTTCTTCTGGTTTAATGTTTGGTGCAAATCTAGCTACTATATTTCCTTCTTTATCAACCAAGAACTTTGTAAAGTTCCATTTTATATCATTCTCACTTGTTCCCATTATATAATCTTTTACCTTTGCTAAGAAACCTAATGTACCTTCATTTCTAGTTTCATCTATTGAAGATTTTAAGTACACATATAATGGTTCAGCATCTTTTCCATTTACATCTATTTTAGAAAATTGATCAAAAGAAACACCAAAGTTTAGTTTGCAAAAACCTGCTATTTCCTCATTTGTACCTGGTGCCTGATTTAAAAATTGATTACTTGGGAAGTCTAATATTTCAAATCCCTTACCTTTATATTTTTCATAAAGAGCTTCAAGTCCATCATACTGTGGTGTAAACCCACATCCAGTAGCTCCATTTACAATTAACAATACCTTTCCTTTATATTTATCTAAAGAAACCTCATTGTTCTCTATATCTTTTACTTTAAAATCATATATTTTCATTATATCCTCCATACTATTACTAAATTTATTTTGTTTATGTATTATATTTACCCTGTTTTCATAACTCTAATCAACTTATTTAATTCCAAGTTAATTTTTCTAATTCAATATGATTTCTATACCAATCATCGCTTTTTAATAAAGTTTCAGGAGTTCCTGAATTTTTAATTTTTCCATTCTCCAAAATAATAATCTTATCTGACGATATCATTGATGATAATCTATGAGATATAGTAAGTATCGAATGATTTTGACTAGCTTTTTGTAATACTGTTACAATCTTTTTCTCTGTTATTGAATCAAGATTAGCTGTAATTTCGTCAAGTAGCAAAATTGGTGGGTTGGTCACTATAGCCCTTGCAATAGCAAGTAACTGCTTTTGGCCTTGTGAAAAAAGATTATCTTTTTTTACTTCCGTATTATAGCCATTTTCAAGCGTTTTAATATAATTAGTTAGACCTACAAATTCCAAAGATTCTCTTACTTGTTCAAATGTAATACTATTGTCTTTTAGGCTTATTTGTTCAGCTACAGTACCACTAAGCATAGGAAAACTTTGGTCTACATATCCAAATATTTTTCTTTTTTCACTATTAGGTATATTATAAACATCTATTCCATTTATAGTAATACTGCCTTTTGATGGTTTTAAAAGGCCCATTGCTAATTTAAATAATGTTGATTTTCCTACCCCTGTTCTACCTACAAAAGTTATTCTTTCTAAAGGTTTTATTTTAAAATCAATACTTTCTAATACATTTTTATCATCTTCATAATGAAATGTCACGTCATTAAAAGATAGTGATAAATTATTACTATTAAGAATATTAGTTAAATCCACGTTATCCTTAATATCTTCTGCTATTTCATAAAATTCATTGACTTTATAAATTCCTGATATAGACTGCTGTATATTTTGCAATTCAACGCCAAGATTCTCGATAGGCGAAAACAAGTTTGAAATCAACTCAATTGATGCAGCAACCATACCTACTGAAATACCTGAAAAATTCAATTGTTTAGATGATAATATAACAATTAGAGCTATAACCAAAGATCGTATTATTAATATTATTGGCGAAAATATTGAATCATAAAAAGTTACTCGTTCAATTGTTTCATAATTTTCAACTAAATACTCATTATATTTTTCTTCCATATAGCTTTCTTTACTAAATGATTTAATCATTTGTATATTTTTTATACTTTCAGAAATATGATTGTTTATTTTTGAAACTGATACTAAATTATCTATTTGTGCTTTTAACATTCTTTTCTGAAAAAATCTTGTTATATAATAAATTATAGGCAAAAGCAAAATTGCAATAATACCAAGCTTTACGCTGAACAACCATATTGATGCAACTACACCTATAATTTTAAAGCAATCAATAGTCATTCCAATTATTCCATTTGTAAACATAGAATTAATTGCATCAACATCATTTGTAAAATTTGAAACAATTTTTCCAGATTCATTTTTTGAAAAAAACATTGAATTTATCTTTTCAAGTTTTTCCATCATTTTAATTCGAACTTCTTTTGTAATTTTTTGACCTATTATGGTTAGTAAAGTTTCTTTAGCTAAATCAAACAACCCAATTAAAAATATTGCTCCCATATAAAGATATGCTAAAAAAAGCAACCCTTCATTATTTCGAGGCTCTAAATTATTATCTATGACATACCTTAATATTTGAGGTGGAAGTAAACTCGAAATAACAAAAGCAAAAATAACAAATATCAACAATATAATTATGGCTAAATTTGTCTTAATTACACTTTTTATAGACTCACTAACTAAACTATCTTTCTTCATTTTCATCACCTACAGCACATTGCAAATTATAGATCGTTTGATATAATTTTGAATTTACCATAAACTCATTGTGGTCTCCATATTCAAATGTCTTATCATTATGCAATAATAGAATTTTATTTATTTTACGGAAAATAGTTAACCTATGCGAAATTAATATTATTAAACTTTCATTATAGTTTTTCCTTAAGTTATCAATTATCTTTTCCTCTGTTTGCATATCGACTGCAGAAAATGGGTCATCTAATATAATAATTTTGTTTTTATTTAGTAATGCCCTTGCAAGTGCTATTCTAGATTGTTGACCTCCACTTAATCTTACTCCTCCATTACCAACTAATGTATTTTCTCTATTTGGCATTTCATTTAAATCTATATCAAGGCATACATCTTTCAAGACTTGAGATATATCCTTTTCAATTCCTAGAGTTATGTTATTATATATAGAGTCAGACAATAGCTGTGGCTTATGACCCAAATATGAAATAATTTGACTTTTTTCATAGTCTGAATAGTCACTTAGCTCCTTATTATCTATTATAATACTTCCAATGTATGGATAAATACCTAAAAGAGCTATACCTAGAGTAGATTTTCCTGAAACAATCGGACCTGTAACTCCAATTATTTCACCATTTATCCCATTAAAGTAATGTTATCAATAATTTTATTTTTACCTAGAGGGTATGTAAAGCTTAAATTACTAACATTGAGATTTGTATTATGTTTATCAAAATCAATAGTTTTGTCTTTAACAATATATTCTGAGAGATATGGCTTTATTCTCTTCCAAGATACCTGAGATTTTTGTATTGAATTAAATAACTTAGCTGCACTACTTGTTTTTCTTGACATAGCACTAAACATTAAAATATATGTTGTAAAATTCCCTACCGTCCAAACACCACTAATTACGTTTTTACCACCTAAATAAATAACGATTATTACTCCTGACATTGCAATAACATTATATACCGGCCTCATTGAGTTCTCTAATAAATTTGCTTTAATTGCTTTGTTTTGTAAATCTTTCAACTCTTCGTTATATCTAATTCTATTTTTTGATTCCATACCACTTATACGATATAAAATTGCATTTTCTATGGTATTATATGTTATATCTGTAACTTTACTAATTTTGCTTCGATATTGTGTAGAATATTTATAAATAACCACTTTTAATTTATCTGCAAGTAACATGGCTGCAGGAATAAAAATCATTGATAGTAATGTTATTTTAAAATCATACATAATCATTGAAACAACATAAGTAATCATCATTACACCTGTATCAAAAATCTCTGTTGAGAATTTCCTCATTCCCTCAACGCATAATTGAACATCCGAAATTACTCTAGTCATTAAGTTCCCAGTGTTTTCTTCATCTAATTCAGCAGCTGATCTATGCAGTATGTTATTATAAATCATAAACCTCATAGTCGCGCTTGTGGTGTTAGCAAAACGTCTAATATAAAGCCGCTTAAAATATCTAAATATTTGAATTGATGCTATTATAATAACGAATGAGGCCGCGACAATAACAATTGAATTCAGACTATCGTTATTTACAATTGCATCTATTAGTTTTCCTTGATAAATTGGACCTAATACTATTAAAATATCATATGCTAAACCAAATATTATTATTAAAGATACAATAATTTTTTCTTTTTTCCAATAATTAATTATTTTATCTGGTTCTTTCATTGGATTAATTTTTAAATTTACCATAGCATATTCCTCTTTCACTCAAATCCTTCTTAAAATATAATATCATGATGTAACACTTATTTCAAATTATTTAACTAATTATCGGTTAAAATTAAAATATAATTAATTTTAAATATTTTTTATTATAACTAATAACTTTAACTAAACTAATAATTTTATATGCCGATATATAAATATGATGCAATGTTTGTGCATTAAATTTTAGTCATAATTAAACTAAATTTAATTTGCTATGCATTATTTAAAAATTTTATGGAGGACGACAATATATGAATAAATTTAAGAACATGAAAATTTCCAAAAACTAATTATTGGATTTTTGGTCATTTCTATCATTGCAACATTCATTGGTTTAGTAGGTATTGTAGGAATACAAGTAATTGATAATGCTGATACAAAATTATATGAGTTGCAAACAAAACCCTTAGTGGAAATATTTAATGTAATTGATAGTGTAGCTGAAATGAGGATTCAACTGAGAAATGCTATAATTAATATTGGTAATAAAGAGGCTTTAAAAGCTTCAGAAGATAATTTTAATTCTCACCTGGAAATTTATAGGACTAATGTTAAAAAATATGAATTAACTATGTTTTCAGATGAAGACAAAGAATTATATTCTGAAGCAGAAAAAATATTGAAGAAAATTTTATTCCTGCTTCAAGAGAAGTTTATAGATTAGCTAATCTAGGTGATTCAAAAGGTGCGTATAAAGCAATTACAGATGCAACTGATATAACGGTAAAGATGCTTAACAATTTTGATCAATGTCAAAAGAACAGAGTTAATGATGCTAAAGAAACTAGTGATTCAAATGAAAAACTTGCAACTATCTTGACGATTGTATTAGTCATAGTAATTATCATTGGAGTAGCTTCTTCAATTTTATTAGGAATTTTTATATCTAGGCTTATAAGCAAACCTATAGATAAAATGGTTGAGGCAGCAAACAAACTGGCAATAGGTAATACCAATGTTGATGTATATGTAGATAGCAAAGATGAAGTCGGAATACTTGCTCAATCCTTTAATAAAATGATTGAGGGCATTAAGGAACAAGTTGATATTGTTTCTACTATTTCAGAAGGAAATCTATCTATTAAAGTAACCCCACGTTCTAGTGAGGATATTATGGGGATTTCTCTTGAGAAAACTATTAGTCAGCTTAATGAAATATTTTATGATATTAACCAAGCGTCAACACAAGTATCTGAAGGATCTGATCAAGTATCTTATGGTGCCCAAGCTCTTTCCCAAGGTGCAACCGAACAAGCAAGTACAATTGAGGAACTTTCTGCATCCATAAACGAGATTTCATCCCAAGTTAATTTAAATGACGAAAATGTTAAATTGGCAACTAAGTATGTTGAATTAGTCAATGTAGAAATAAATCAAAGTAATAAGCAAATGCAAAGCATGTTAACTTCTATGGATGATATAAATAGTTCATCTAATGAAATTTCAAAAATCATTAAAGTAATAGATGATATTGCATTCCAAACTAACATATTAGCACTTAATGCCGCTGTAGAAGCCGCAAGGGCAGGTTCCGCAGGAAAGGGATTCGCAGTAGTCGCAGATGAAGTAAGAAGCCTTGCTTCTAAAAGTGCAGAAGCTGCTAAAGACACAACTGAATTAATTGAAAAATCAATTAAAACAGTTAAAGATGGTACAAATATTGCAGAAAAAAACAGCTTCATCTCTTGAAAAAGTAATTGAGAATACTAATTTAGTAACAGTTAATATGGAAAAAATAGCATCTGCATCAAATGAACAAGCAAATTCCATTAATCAAATTAATGTAGGCATTGAACAGATCTCAGCAGTTATACAAACTAACTCAGCAACAGCTGAAGAAAGTGCAGCAGCAAGCGAGGAATTATCAAGCCAAGCAAGTCTGCTGAAAGAACAAATTTCATTATTTAAACTTAGAAAATAGTTAATAAATTTTACACTCCCCCATTGTCAGATAAACATATATGGCATACAAAAAATCCTCTTAGAAATATCTAAGAGGATTTTATATGCTTAAATTTGATAATAAATATTAATCTTCATTAACAGTTATTTTAATTGTTCCATCATAAGAAATACCGTCTTCATCATAAGCAACATAATCAATATCTACTGTTCCATAAAAATCAGCATATGGCACAAAGGTAACTTTAGAAATATATTTACTTGAATCAACAAAATATTTAACACTTTCTGCTACTACAGATTTATAGTTAGATGTAGCTGAGTAATCATAATATAATTTACCTTCTGTTCTAGCTGGAAGAATAAACTTCACATAATTCAAGTCATTATCAGTTTCTTCATCTAATACATCTATAAAATCATCTTCATCAAAAGTGATACTAATATTTTCATCAGTTTCATATTCTATAGTATCTAAAGCAAGGTTATCTTCATCAATAACTATTTTAATTATTCCAGTATAGGAATCTCCATCTTTATCGTAAGCTTCATATTTTATTGAAACAGTTCCGTCATAATTAGTTTTTGGCACAAATGTCACATCTGAGATATTTGGGTCAGCATTATCATAATATTCAGTAGTTGACTTAACTAAAGAATCATAATTTGTCTCTGAAGTATAATCATAATATAATTTACCATAAGATGTTGATGGAAGATTAAACTTCACATAATCAAATTCCTCATCATCAGTTGCATCTTCAAATGCATCAACTATATCGTCATCATCTAAAGTTATTGTAGTATTTTCTTTAATTTTATATTCTACTGTATCTAAAGTAAAATCATCTTCATCAATAACTATTTTAATTATTCCCGTGTAGGAATCTCCATCTTTATCATAAGCTGTATATTTTATTGAAACAGTTCCTGTATAATTAGTTTTAGGCACAAATGTCACATCTGAAATTTTTGGGTCAGCATTATCATAATACTCAGTGGTTGACTTAACTAAAGAATCATAATTTGATGCTGAATTATAATCATAATATAATTTACCATAATAAGTTGATGGAAGATTAAACTTCACATAATCAAATTCCTCATCATCAGTTGCATCTTCAAATGCATCTATTATTTTGTCATCATCAAATGTTACTACATTATTCTCCTTGATTGTATATTCAATAGTATCTATACTAGTATCTTCGGCTTCTTCTTCATTATATTCTTCTCCAGTAAGAACATAATATAACATATTTGCAATATCACTTCGTGTTGCATATTCATCAAGTTCACTAGCATCATATAAATCTTCTAAATCTACATCTTCTACCGTAACATTACTGTTGGCCACTGCGGCAGAACGTTCAATTAGCAATATTGCCTCTTCAATAGTAACATAGCTTTTAGGGTTGAATTTTTTTATTTCCATTACCTTTAGCTATGCCAAAAGATTTCGCTGCAACAATTGCATCATAGTAATAACTACCATATTCTACATCTTCAAAATTCTCTACATACTTATTAATGATGGTATTTATATTAAATGCTCTTACTATCATTACAGTAATATCTCCACGTTTTACATAGTCATCAAACCCAAAATCACCATTTCCATACCCTTTGATAATTCCTTTCTCTTTCATAAATCTAGCTGATATATTATAATCAAAGTTGTATCTAGCTAATTTTTTTTCTTGACCATATGGTAACTTATCTTTATCTTTCGGTGCAGCTAAAGCTGCAAATGTTAAAGTAAAACAAAATACCACCACAAGTGAAACTACACGTAAAATCTTTTTCTTATTCATTATACTACCTCCAAATTTAGCTTATATAAATTACAAATCAATCTATGTTGATATATTCATACATTGAATTGGTACATACTATCTATATGTACGATTTTCTCCTATATCACTCCCAACCTTAATATTTTGCTTTTTACTTATACGTAACATGCCACTATTAAAATTTTCGGAGCTAATAGTTAATTTTTGGGGGTAGAAAATATATTTTTTAAAAATTAATTATTATTATTATAAATTGTTACTTTGTTTTTTCCTGTATTTTTAGAAATGTACATTGCTTTATCAGCACATTCAATTAAATTTTCTGCACTCATATTAGTTTTCCATTCAGCGATTCCAATACTTAAAGAAATTTTCATATCAAACCCCACGTTGTTTAAATCCAAATTGGAGGTTTTATTTAAAATTCTCTCACCAATTAGAAATGCGTGTTCTTTTGTTGTTTCAGGTAGAATAACTATAAACTCATCTCCACCATACCTAGAACATATATCTACACTTCTCATATTCTCTTGCATAATTTTAGCAACAGACTTTAAAACTTTATCACCTATAATATGACCCCTCTGGTCATTTATATTTTTAAAATCATCTATGTCTATCATAATAAGTGAAAAAATCTTTTCTTTAGCCAGTGCATCCCTTATTATAAAATCAAGCTCACTTTCATAATAATTTTTACTATATAATCCTGTCAAATAATCAGTCTCCATAGATTTGGCTCTCAGATTTAATATCCTATTTACAAAAACAGTTATCAAAAAAATTATTACAAAAATAGATGTAAGAATAATAGCTTGAATACTATTTATTATTTTTTTAACATACGCTAATGAAAAGTCAACTCCTACTAACCCTATTACCTCATCACTTTTTTTGTCAATTATTGGTGCAAAACCTGAAATCAGCTCTCCCCAAACTGGATTATTTACTAACTTTGTTGAAACGGTAATCTTATTTTCAAATGCACTTAGTTCTTCTTCAGACATAGTATCTATAGATCCTATTGGTGAAAACAACTTACTTTCATCTTCCTCTCCATCAAAAATATAAGCTATTTCTTTACTAGATACTTTTTTTTCAGCATAAACAAAGGAAACTCCCGTTTTCTCCTTTATATCTCTAAATGTTTGTTGCATTTTTTCATAATAGGCTTCATCATAGTTACCATTTATATATTTATCATTTGATGCTAACTTCTTAAAAGTTTCTATATCTTGTTCAACAAAGCTTGCAACAGCACTTGCTATATTCATAGCGCTTTTACCTAGTTCACTTATAATTACTCCTCTTATATCTCGATAAATAAAGAGAACTGGTAACGTTAAAACAATAGTTACTATTACAAATATGCATGTAAAATTAAAAACTTTAATTTTAGAAATCCTCAAGGCTTCACTACCTTCGCTATAATGTCAATCGAAATTTAATCTTTTATAAATAATAATATATTAAATTATAATTACAAAAGTATTATATTAGTAAATATATGTCTTGTCAATTTAATGAAAAAACAATTCTGGTTCACATCTAGTTGCAAAATTTACTTCTAGTTCTTCTTTATGCTTCAAATACCCTAAATCATCAAAAAATTTAGCTTTCAATGGGCACATTTTTATACATGCCCCACATTTAATACAAATTCCATTTAATTTATGTGTATCATTAATATCAATAGAACCCATAGGGCATATCTTAACACATAATTTACAGTCATTACATATATCTTTTGTTTTAGGAGTAACTTTTCTAATATCTACTGGCGCTCCATTTTTATCTTTTGGCATATAATACGGTCTAAATGGAGTGTGTCCTGAAACCTTAATTGTTTCATCTAGTTCTTGCTTTAATAATAAGGATTTTATCATGTCTCCAAATTTATTAGCAATACAAATATCTTTATCATCGGGTCTACCTTTACCTAAAACATACGAGAAAGAATGTTCTCCAATAAATGCTGCTGCTGAAATAACATTAAACCCATTTGACTCCAGAATATATTTTAGTTCTATTAATGCATCATCATAATTTCTATTTCCGTAAACTACTACAGGTACCGCTAAAGCACCTAAACTTTTTATTTCAGCTAAATATTTCAACAGTATATTTGGAACTCTACCAGCATAAACAGGCACACCTATAATAAGTAAATCATCTTTTTGAAATAAAATTTTTTCAGTTCTATTTTCTAATGGAGTAAAATCAATATAATTTATTTTGTTTAAATTAGTATTATCTAAAACTTTCTCTGCTATACTAGATACAACTTTCTTTGTTGTACCAGTTGGGCTAAAATACATTGCATTAATTCTATAGTTCATATTACACCTCTCTAAATCTTTATATCCCAGTCTTATCCCCTCACTTTATGCTAAATCATATATTTAAGAAATCTTCACCTATTTGATTTCGTCTTTTATTTTTTTTAATCTAATCATATTAATGTAGTTTTTAACCATATTTAGGCTTAAACTAGTTAGTATTAGTCCAGTTAATATTATTGCGACTCCAATCCATTGCATTTTTGAAAGTTGCTCAGCGAGAACAATTCTAGCAGTTATCAAGCCTGTTATGGGGACTAGTAGTGAAAGGGGAGCAATCTTACTAATAGTATATTTTGCAATTAAAACATTCCACATCCCATATCCAAATAAGGTAGCTCCTAAAGATAGGTATAATACAGAAAATATTGACATTGCATTCAAATTTATAACCGCATTTAACAAAGTCTGAGGTGTATCTACTATTAAGGCAATTATCAACATTGGAATTGGAGGCACCAAACTTGACCACACAACTAAACCTAACATATCAAGTTTCTCATCTTTTGAAGATGCTTTCTCCGATGCGACAATTGCTATTATGTTTGCAAGAGACCAAAAAAAAGGCGCACAAATGGTCAGAAATAGAGCACTTATTGGGATAGCTGAAACCCCTTTTGTTCCAGAACCAAGTCCTATTATAAATAATCCTACTGCACCAATAATAAAACCTATTAGTTGTTTGGTTTTTATTTTTTGCTTTAAAAACAATAAAGCAAGAAATGGTGAAATAAATGCTTGTAATTGCAATAAAATTGATGCTAAACTAGCAGGCATTCCAATTTCCATCGCATAAAATAGACAAGAAAACTGTCCTACTCCTACAGATAAGCCATAGAGGATTATATACTTCCATTCTGTATTTGGTTTCTTAACAAAAAAAACAGCTAATGAGGTTATAGCATATCTTAGCACAACTAATAACATAGATGGAACTCCATCTAATCCTAATTTGATAACAGTAAAATTTGCTCCCCAAATCAAAATTACTAAAAGAGCAAATATTGAATCCTTCCTTTTCAAAATACAACCCCCTAAATACTGTAATATAATACTAATTACTTTCAGTCATAATAACAATACCTAATAACCCTGAACCAGTGTGTACTCCAAGAACAGGGCCTATTTCCCCAAATCCGGTTTCTACTATATTAGGTAGTTTTGAAATATTATCATAAAGTGCTTTTCCTTCTTTTAGTGCTCCACCATGCATAACCCAAATCTTAGCCTTTCCTTTATCAAGTGTTTCCTTAGCAATATCCATAAGTTTTGAAATACTTTGCTTTCTTCCTTTTACTTTAGCATATGTATAATAAACTCCATCATCATTTATTGAAATAACCGGTTTAATGTTTAATAATTCTCCAAAGGTCCCTGAAACTTTTCCTATCCTACCACCCCTAATTAAATATATAAGGGTATCTACTATAAAATAAACTCTTATTCTATTCTTTATAGAAGGAAGTTTCTCTACTATTTCATCAAAGTTTTTGCCTTCGGCTATCATTTTAGCGCATTCTAATACTATAGCACCAGAACCCATAGTTAGAGCCTTTGAGTCAAAAACACAAAACTCAATATTTGGATACTGTTTACTTACAAGGTTTATACTATTATAGGTTCCTGATAATCCAGATGAAATACATATAACAATTATTTGTGTGTACCCTTCTTCTTCTAACTTTTTAAAGAGGTTATTAATGTCCTCCATAGAAGGCAAAGACGTACTTGGTACTTCTTTATCCATATTACTATAAACTTCATCCGGTGTAATGTTTATTCTATCCACATATTCTCGGTCTGTATATATTACCCTCAAAGGTAACATGTGTATATTCATTCTTTTTATTTGTTCGTTACTCAAGTCACTCGTACTGTCTGTTACTAAAGCTATCTTATTCAAAAAATTTCCTCCACTCTATATATTAATTTTCTTATGCTTTGTTGTATTATTTTTTTAATATAGCAAATATTTTATTCATCACCTATTAAAAAAGAATTATATTATTATATCACATAAATATAAATTACCACACTAGTTTTTTTTAATATTAAAAAGAAAATTTGTTAACCTATTTTATATTTATAGGTTGATAATATCATAGGTGTAATTTATAATGAATATGAATCGAGGTGTATAAAGTGACTATTAAAAACAAAGTCTTACAGGCTCTTGGAGAAAATCAAAATTCAAGTATTTCCGGGCAGGATTTAGCAAATATGCTGTCTGTTTCTAGAACAGCTATTTGGAAGGCTATTAAATCTTTAAAAGAAGATGGATATATAATTAATGCAACGTCAAATAAAGGATATTTATTATCTTCATCTTCAGATGTTTTATCTGCTGAAGGTATAAGAGAATTTTTACCTAATAAATATAACAAAATTCCAATTCATATTTATAAATCCCTTACTTCTACTAACAACGAGGCCAAGATAGCTATTCTTCATGATGCTTGTCACGGAACTGTAATTATTTCTGATGAACAAACTAACGGACGTGGTAGATTAGGTAGAGATTTCTTTTCCCCTCCAAAATCGGGTATTTATATGAGTATAATACTAAAACCCAAACTGAATATATCTAATTCAGTTCTAATAACTACTGCAGCTGCTGTTGCTGTATGTCTTTGTATTGATAAGTTTTCAAATAAACAATCTAAAATCAAATGGGTGAATGACATATATATTGACAATAAAAAGGTTTGTGGAATTCTTACAGAAGCTGTTACAGATTTTGAAAGTGGAAACGTAGAAAGTGTTATTATAGGCATTGGATTAAATGTAACAACAAAAGAGAACTCATTTCCATCTGAACTAAAAACTATTGCTGGATCAATTTTACACTCAGATGGAGGTTTTAACACTAGAAACCAGCTTGCTTCAGATATCATTAACAAAGTCCTCACAATATGTGAAAATTTAGAAGACAGAAGTTTTTTAGAAATATATAAAGAGCGATCAATGGTACTTGGACAAAATATTTTATATAAAAAAATGGAGAATGGATTAAAGGTTATGCAAAGGATATAGATGAATATGGTGGTTTGGTAGTTATCTCGAATGATAGTCAAAGTGTAATTTTAAATTCTGGTGAAATTACAGTTAGAAAATCTACAAATTAGAAAATTAAACCTTACTCCTGTGCTTTAATATATATTTTTACCACACGACTCCTTTAATTATTTCAATAAAAGCAGAGATACCACTATTTAGTATTTTTGATTTAATGTATCAATTATATCTAAATATATCTGCTTTTATTTATTCTACTTTTTTGGGAATTGTTATAATAAATTCACATCCAAAACCTTCGTCTGTTTTTAACTTAATAGTACCTCCATGGCACTCTATAATTTTTTGTACAATTGAAAGTCCTAAACCAGTTCCACCTGTTTCCGAATTTCTTGCATTATCTACTCTTACAAAAGGTTGAAATATATTATTTGCAATTTCTTCCCGAATTCCTATTCCATTGTCTTTAAATGTAATAATTACTTCATCCTCCTGTTCACGTAATAAAATAACTAACTTAATATTTTTTTGGTTATATTTCACTGTATTAGTAATCAAATTTTGCAAAACTCTATACATTTGTTCTTTATCAATCATTAAAAATATTTCTTTTTCAGGAATTTCAAATTCATAATCAAATCCTGCTTCATCAAGATATGGTATGAATGAAGCTATCTCTGTTTTCAAATATTCACATATATCCAATCTAGTTTTGTTAATAGTATAATCCGGACTTTCCATTTTAGAGTATTCAAATAGATTTGTTATTAATATATTTGCGCGCAGGCTATTTTCATATATAATTTGGATATATTTAATTTGTTCTTCTACAGAAAGGGTTTTGTTTTTAATACACAGTTCTGAGTAACCCATGATACTTGCAAGCGGATTTTTAAGATCATGAGAAATATCTAACATTAACCTTTTTCGATTTTCTTCTGAACGCTTCCTTAGAGATATTTCATTTTCAATTTGTTCAGCCATTTCATTAAATATATACTCCAATTCTCCAAACTCATTTTTTAAATTAAGATTTACTCTTGATGAATAATCACCATCTTTTAAAAGGCGGGCACTATAACAAAGTTTTTTAAGTGGATTTATAATACTGGTAGATGTGAGTTTTGAATATACTATAGTAGATAAAGCAAGTAAAAATAAATAAAATATTATAACTAATATAAATACGCTCAGTACTCCTTTTGTATCTACTGAAGGATAATCTTTGTTATGAACTATGGCAAAATCAACTCTTATCGATGTTGGAAAAGTAACTATTAACCAAAATTGTCCCTTATCATTATATTCTATGCTATAGCTATACTGTATAGCTTTACTTCTACTCATTGTTAAAAATTCAGTAAATTCAGCAACAGAAAGTTTATCTTTACCAAAGTTGTTGATACCTTTAGATAATACAATCTCATATTTTGTATTAATTACCTGTATGCCCCCTCCATTATTTATAACTAAAGATGTATCAATTTCATTATAATCATCCATCATAAGTGATTCTGCAGTGTAATTATTTTTTATTAAATTTTTAGATATCACATCATTAGCAAAATTTAGAAGCATGAACGCAAAAAAAGCTATTAAAGTTGATATAAAAAACATAAGAATATAATTAGCAAAAAATCTATTTTCTATCTTACTATTCATACTTCATCTCGCTTATTTTATGAAATTTATATCCAATTCCCCTTATAGTTTTAATGTATTCTGGACTTCTTGGATCTTTTTCTATTTTATTTCTTAGATGACTTATATGAACCATAATAGTATTATCATCATAATAAATATCCTCATTCCATATTGCACTATATAGCTGTTTTTTTGTGAAAACTCTTTCAGGATTCTCCATTAGATATTTTAATAATAAATATTCTTTTGCATTCAAATCAATTAACTCTCCATCTTTATAAACACAGCAGCCATTCTTATCTAAACATAAACTTCCAAACTCTATTTTTGACAATGAATTCCTATAGTTTGAATTATACTCAAACCTTCTTCTTAGATGTGCTCCAATTCTTGCCATAAGCTCAGTCATACTAAATGGTTTAACTAGATAATCATCTGCGCCAATCCCAAGACCTAAAATTTTATCCATATCATCACCTCTTGCCGTAAGAAATATAACAGGAATATTGCTTGTTTCACGAATTTTTCTAAGTAAATTAAAACCATCTAATCTAGGCATCATAACATCAAGAACAGCTAAGTCAATATCATCATTCTTAATAACTTCCAGTGCCTCCAACCCATCTTTTACAGCAAATACAGAATATCCTTCCTGCTTAAGCTGCAAATCTAATAGATTCCTAATATCTCTTTCATCCTCTGCCACTAGTATATTCACATAATCACCACCTATTTGGAGTTTATAAAAGTTACATAATAAATATATATAATTTTATACAATTAATGGTTAAATAGCAAACACTTTTATATATGAAATCATATAAATGCTTAACATATAAATATTATATAAAAATTTGTATTAAAAATTCCATTTATAATGGTATAATGGTACTAAAGGTATTATATAACATATTTTTTATTAAATATTAAATATACAGCTAGGAGATGATAATTTGAAAACAGTATTAAAAAACGGCAAATTTTATGTAGAAAAAGGAAACTTTCAAGAAGCTATTCTTATTGAAGATGGAATTATAAAAAATGTTGGTTGCAATAAAGAAATTCTACTCAATAAGGCTGATATAGTTATTGACCTTGATGGAAAAACTGTATTACCTGGTTTCAACGATAGCCACATGCATATTCTATCAATTGGAGCAGCTATGAGTTCATGTAATTTGACATCTGCAAAATCTATTGAAGATACAATTCGAACAGGCAGAGATTTCTTAGCTCAACACGAAAATATAATTGCTCTTTACGGTCGTGGGTGGAACCAAGATTATTTTACTTCTGGTGAAACAAGACTACTAAACAGATTCGATTTAGACCAGATATCTAAAGATATCCCAATTGTTTACGAAAGAGTTTGTGGGCATGTGGCAGTAGGAAATACTAAAGCTTTAGAAATGTTAAATATTGATGAAACTACTAGTGTTGATGGTGGAGAAATTCAAATTGGTAGTGACGGAAAACCGAATGGAATTTTCAATGAAAATGCAATACAACTAATAAATTCAATTATACCACCCAAAAATAATGAAGAAATAGAAAAAGAGTTTATACAGGCAGGAGAGTATGCATTGAGCGTTGGTATTACTTCTGTACAATCTTGCGATGTTTCGAACAAAGAATACAAGTACATGTTTGACATCATTCATAACATTTATGACAACAATAAACTCAAACTAAGATATTGTGCACAAAACAACTTTCAAAACATAGATGATTTTAGAGAATATCTTAACACAGAATACATTAATGGTAATTATGATGAAAAATTTCTATCAAGAGGAGCATTAAAACTTTTCAAAGATGGATCTCTTGGTGCTAGAACTGCATTAATGCTAAATGAATACAAAGATTCTCCAAAAAATAAAGGAGTAGAGGCACTAAATGATGAAAATTTACAAAAGCTATGTGATTTAGCTTCCTCTCATGGAATTCAAGTAGTTACACATGCAATTGGTGATGGTGCAATAGAAAGTGTAATAAATGCCTATGAAAAAACCATGAGATCTGGTAAAAATCCACTTCGACATGGAATTGTTCACTGCCAGATTACAAGTTTAAAACAATTAAAAAAAATTTCCGATTTGAATATATATGTTATGTATCAACCAATATTCTTAGATTATGATATGAAAATTTTAGAATCACGAGTTGGTAAAGAATTATCAAGTACTTCTTATGCTTTTAATACACTTAATAATTTAAAAGCACATATTAGTTTCGGTACAGATTCGCCAGTTGAGGATTGTAATCCCTTCCCAAATATTTATTGTGCCGTTACAAGGCAAGGTTTAGATGGTAACCCATTAGGAGGTTTTAATCCTAATGAAAAAATGAAAATAGAAGATGCTATTGATGCTTACACAATTGGAAGTGCTTATAATGAATTTAAGGAAGACTTCAAAGGTAGATTAAAGCCGAACTATGTAGCCGATTTAATAGTATTAGACAAAGATATTTTCTCCATAGACATCAATCAAATCAAAAGTATTAAAGTTGATATGACAATGGTAAATGGTGAGTTTGTATATAAAAGATAAATAATAAAAAATCCAGCCAACCAAGTTAATTTTGTTGACTGGATTTTTAATATATTAGCTTTTTTCTAATAGTTCCTTAACGTAATTTGGAATAGCAAAAGCTCCTTTATGAATATCGGTATTGTAATATCTTGTAACAAGTCCTAATGAATTCCATTTATCCACATCAAGGTCTGTAACTGGATCAAATGTTTTTGATGCAAATCCGAAAAGCCAATGACCTGAAGCATATGTTGGTATATGAACTTGATAGACTTTCGATATTGGGAAAAATTCCTTAATTCGCTTATGCGCTCTTTGCATAAGTCTAGCATACTCTGGATAAAAAGGACTTTCATGTTGATTCACAAGAATTCCATTTATTTTAAGTGCACTGTAACAATTTCTATAAAATTCACTAGTAAACAACCCTTCTCCTGGTCCTATTGGATCTGTACTATCAACTATTATCAAATCATATTCATTAGATTTTTCACTTATAAACTTTAAACCGTCCTCAAAATATAGATTCACTCTTGAATCATCAAGTCCACTAGTTGAATTAGGAAAATATTCTTTGCAAACATCAACAACAAGTTTGTCAATTTCAACCATATCTATTTTTTTAATAGAATTATATCTTACTAACTCTCTAACTGTTCCACCATCACCTGCACCTATAACTAATACGTTCTCAATTTTAGGATTAGTAGCCATTGGGACATGAACTATCATGTCATGATAAATGAACTCGTCTTTCTCTGTAATCATAATATATCCATCTAAAGTAAAAAATTTGCCAAGTTCTTTTGTTTCAAAAACATCTATCTTTTGAAAGTCACTCTTCCCTGAGTATAGTTGTTTTTCTATACGCACAGAAAATTTCACATCTTTACTGTGATATTCAGAAAACCATAAATCCATTATAATCTCTCCTTACATTTTATCTGGCTCGACATCTCTTAATTTCATTTCCTTTTTATTATAGATATTAGTTCCACTAAATATTTCAATCATTTCACGTCTAAGGCTATTAGAAATTTCAAGTCGCTCTCTTGGGGTAAATTCCCTAACATCTTTATTAAAAAAATAATCTTGAAGATTGAGCTCTTTAATCATCATTTTGGTATGAAAAATATTTGATTGATATATATTGATATCACATATATCATACCCTTCTAAAGTTTTATTATCAATATAATCTTGAATTGAGGTTATATCATGGTCAATAAAAATTTTACTACCATCCTCTTCTCTAGTGAACCCTCTTACCCTATAATCTATTGTTATAATATCTGAATCAAAGCTTCCAATAAGATAATCCAATGCATTAAGAGGTGAAATCTGTCCACATGTAGATACATCAATATCAACCCTAAAACTTGAAATAGATTGGTCTGGATGATATTCTGGATAAGTGTGAACCGTAACATGGCTCTTGTCCAAGTGCCCAACAACGGTATTTTTAGTATCGTATAAACCCATTCCTAAATTGCATGATGGATCCAATGAGCATCTTTCTACAGGCTCTTCAGATATAAGCATTGTAACACTTGCACCCTGTGGGTCATAATCTTGTTTTGAAATATTTAGTACATTTGCACCAATTATATCAGTAACATCTTTAAGAATATTCGTAAGTCTTTCAGAATTATACCATTCATCTATATAAGCTACATACTCATTCTGGTCTTTTTCACCCTTCGCATAACAAACATCATAAATATTAAAGCTTAAAGTTTTAGTTAGATTGTTAAATCCATAAAGTTTAATCTTATTTGCCATGTTCTACTCCTTTTTCTTTTTCGATACTATTGTAGCTTAATTTTGATTGGATTACAATGTAAATATTAGTATAATCATATAATTTTTGATAATACTTTTTCAATGTTTATAGAATGCTTTTTTTAATATATCAATATACTTTTCTATCTCTATTTCAATTTCCTTATAATTAAACCTTTTATCTCCTTTAAGTCTATTCTTAAATAACTCATCGCCAAACTTTTCAAAAACCCAGTTTGTTATTTTCATTATCATATCTATATCGATATCATCACGAAACATTGAAAAATCAATATTATGTGTATATATGCGGTTAATTAATTCCTTATTGTACACCTCATTATTTTCACGTACTTTTTCTAGTGTTTTTTCTTCAACCATTACAGAAAAAAAATCGTATATATAAGGATATCTATAAGTCACTTCTACCTTAATCATACTAATTTGTTTCATTCTTTCGAAAAAATCAGTTATATTCCAATCTATATTATCAACAACAGTATCTTTAACAGTACTAATGACAAACTTTTCTAATTTTTTATATAATTCTTGTTTATTTGAAAAGTAATGAAAAAGTAAACCTTTTGATATACCTGCATTTTTTACAATAACATTCGTTGAAGCCTTATCAAATTTATTTTTGCTAAATTCTTCAAGAGCACTATTTATAATTCTATCCCTTTTTTCTATATCTATATTTCTAAATATTTCGTCCATTTCTTTTAACCTCTTTAATTTTTAATTATTTTCACAATCCCGTTGCTACCATCAACCTCAAGCAAATCACCATCCTTGACAATACCCATAATACCCATCAATCCACTCACACACGGAATACCATACTCTCTGGCTATAATTCCACCATGCTGAAGTGGTCCCCCAATCTCAAGGACAACACCCGAAGCATTGATAAATATAGGTGTCCATGACGGTTCAGTTGAAGTTGTAACTAATATCTCACCTGGATTAAGTGATTTTTCATATGGAGTCCTAAGCACTTTCGCCCTACCTGTAACTTTTCCAGGAGCAATAGGATCACCAACAATATCCCCATCTTTAATCTCCATTTTAGGCTTGTAGATTTTACCTCTAGAGTCTATCACAAGTGGCCACTCTTTTACATGTGCAACTTTTTTGTATGGGGCCAAGTTTTTTTCTCTAATTTCTCTAATATCAAGTGAACTATCTTTTTGTGCCATCGAAATTTCATCAACATGCAAATCAAAAATATGATACTGCTCGTCAAGTCTACCTTCTTTTACCCAATCATCAGCCAACTCAAGACAAATATTATGAAGCATTGCATATATATATACAATAACATATTTGGGATGTTCTCTATATCCAAATGTCGCTTGATATTTTTCAGCAGCTTTAACAAACTGTTTTTCTTTACCTTTTGCTTTAGCAGCTTTCAAAAGCCTTTCATATGCTGCCTTTCGCTTATCCTTAACCTTAGTAATCTGGTTATCCTCCGTGTTAATCTCAATAAGTTTATCATAAAGCATACCAACATCTTCATAAATGCGTTTGGATGCAACATCGATTTCCATAAATCCACGTACAGCGTATTTATCCATAAATTCATCATAATCTTCTAATAACTCATCTGAAAAGCTTCTTCGTTTCGCTTTTTCAATAAATTCTTCTCTTGTAGAAATTTTTTGTATCTCTTCATAACAAGCTATCTTAAAAAGCAAATGGCCCATTGCAGATGTTGGGTTACCCTCTAAATCCATAGCAAGTGCTACAATATCCTTTTCAATATCCTCACCCCTAAACATCTTTTTAATAGATTGCTGTGAAATCATACCTGCCATCATTGCAGATATTGTATTCATAATTGTACTAAGGTTATTTAGAATATAATCCACATTTTCATTAAAATCATCATCTTTCTTAAGTTTCTTAGCATTTTCAATAACCTGATTTGCAACCCTATTATAATCGGCTATAACAGCTTTATGATCAAAAAACATCGCTTTAAGTATGCCTGGTAACATATTGAAAACCATTTTAACCAACTTCTTTTTACTACCCTTAGTTCCTTCTGGTTTTTTATTAGGAACTAAATAATCAATGTTACCAATATCATCAAAAATTTTTCTAACGTTTCCATCATATGTCGAAAGCATTTTGTTAACACCTTTTTTGCCCATATGCTTTTGTAAATCTGTAATACTCATATATTGTCTGCCATGAATTGTTGGTACTGTTCCACCTACCTGAGGTGTCATCATTCCACCTTTTATTCTATATAACATCTCTCCCCAAATTTCTATACCAAGCACACTCATAGGATTAGTAAAACCCTGTGTCATTGCCATAATATCAACATATATTTTCTTTTTTTCATCTGGATTTGTAACAAGCTCTGGAAACAATGGTAAAAACGTTGTAATAGGTCTACTCTGCAATAAATATAGCTTACCATTCTCAAACGCCCACTCGATATCCATTGGAATGCCATAATTTTTTTCACAATTTTTAATCATTTTAGAAAGTTCAATGATTTGAGAATCAGAAAGTGCCTGCTCACTGGAATTTTTACTATTTTTCTTTTCTATACCACCGTCAGCTTTTAACCATATTACAATCTTCTTATCATTGACTTTTTTCTCTATAATTTCATCTTTAACACTATCAACAATATAGGTATCAGGAGTTACTATACCTGACACAATCGCCTCTCCAAGTCCAAAACTTGCATTGATAAACACTTCATCATAAGCATTGTTAAGTGGGTTAAGCGAGAATCCGACACCACTTACATCGGAAGCAATCTGCCTTTGAACAACTACTGCAATGCAAGTTCGCTCTGGGGATATACCATTTTGTTTTTTATATTCCATTACCCTGAAATCAAAGCATGATGAAAACGCATGTGCTATCGCCTTTTCTAAATCAACTCTTTTTTGTCCTAATAATGTTTCATACATGCCAGCAAAACTTGTGCCTTCTAAGTCCTCCTCTGGTGAAGATGAGCGCACCGCAAAAACATCACCCTTTAATCTTTTAAGTTCAGATTCATAAGTTTTTTTCATATCAGATGTAAAACGCATAGTAGTAGCTTTAGTTTTAACCAAATCACATGCTTCTTTTGTAGTATTAGCTAACATCACTCTCCACTCTTTTGAGTCCTTAACTTCTTTTAACCATGCACCAAAAAAATCAACCGATAGTGCCATGCCTTCAGGTACAGGAAATCCTGCTTTCGTTGTTTCAATTAATGCTTTTGCTTTTCCCCCTACTTGATTTAGTTTAGGTACGTTATTAACATTAAAATTATAAATCATGGTTGTTCCCTCCTAATTTTTAGATTAAATCTATTATTAATTAATACAGCTTTAGAAGAATTTTTAATTATCACTTGTATTTTTTCTAATAAAATTATATTTATTTAACGTCATTGACCGCTATGGTCAAATTCATTATAGCACATACTGACCACGCCGGTCAATAATGTATTTCTGAAAGATTTTTACATATTAATAATAATTTAGTACATCAGTTTTCAATTCCTTTATAAATTATTTTCAATAAAAAAATCAGTAAAATGAAATATCTAAATGTAGATTTTGTCATTTGCTGACTTTTATATAATTATATTTAATTTATCTATTATTTATATAACGATAGTTTGCACAAAACACTATAGCTTATATTATCCATAAATTTCACCAGGTAATGAAAATAAGAACAGCAGATATATAAGAAATAAATGTAATTGATATAATTTTAGTTATCATTGTTTTTATTATTTTTAGATATAATATTTTTAATAGCAGTAATGTTTGATAATAATGTTACTACGATCAATACCATTAAAACGATAGTAATTGGTCTACCAAAAAGGGCAGACATAAAATTATTTTCTGATGATGCCAACGATATTGCCCGTCTAAAGTTTGAGTCCATCATGCCGCCTAAAACTATAGCTAATGTCATTGGAGCAACAGAGTAATCTCTTTTCCTCATAATGTAACCTAAAATACCAAATATAAACATTAAATTCACATCAAACATCCTATTATTACCTGCAAATGAACCTACTACACATAGTACAGTTACAATAGGCAATAGTATTCTCTTTGGAATGGTTATAACTCTACCTATCTTGGGAGCAATTAATAGCCCTAAAAGGAGTAAAAATATACAAGCTATTAGACCTGCAGCTATAATTGCTTGAAACATTTCTGGGCTTTGTTTTAAAAACATTGGTCCAGGGCGTAAACCATGAACATAAAATACCGATAAAATAATTGCTGTTACAGCATCTCCTGGTACCGCTAGTGTAAGCATAGGAATTAATGCTCCTCCTATACATGCATTATTAGATGATTCACTAGCAACAATCCCTTCCACTGCACCTTCTCCAAAGGGTTTAGAAGGATTTTTAACGATTTTTTTTGCAGAGTTATAAGCTAAAAATGAGGCTACTGGCCCTCCAGCACCTGGAAGTGCACCAACAAGAGTTCCTATTGTAGAATAGTATAAAGAATGAATAAAATGTTTTACAATATCCTTCATCTTTACAACCGTTTTTGTCAACTGAGAGACCTCAGCCTTAAGATTTCCATCCGAAATATTAATTAATACCTCTGATAAACCAAAAAGTCCAATTAATGCTGGAACAGTATTAATTCCTGCTTGAAGATCATATATACCAAAAGTTAAACGTGGGGTTCCCATAACAGAATCTATGCCTATAGTGCTCACAAATAGTCCAATCATCGCGCTTATTAAACCTTTAGAAAAGCTATTCGTTGTTAAAGAACCAACAGTAGTCAACCCAAAAAGTGCTAATAAAAAATAATCCATAGGTGTAAATTTTAAAGCCAAATTCGTAATTGGTTTAGCAAGTATCCATAACACAATCAAACCAAACATACTTCCCACAAAAGAATAAAAAGTTGCATATTTTAATGCCTTATATGCTTCACCCTGCCTAGCAAGTGGATATCCATCTAGTGCCGTAACAACCGATGATGGTGCTCCCGGAATATTGATTAATATAGAAGAAATCGCACCCGAAAATACTCCAACAACATACACACCCATGATAGTAGCCATTGCATCTGTTGTTGACCATGAATATGTAACAGAAACAAGGAGTGCAGTTGCCATAGTTACAGAAAGTCCAGGAATTGCACCAACAAATAAACCAGCAACTGCCCCTATTAAAACATAAATTACATAATGAAAATCCATAAAATACGAAAAAACACTAATTAGTTCTGACATTACAGCACACCTCCTTATGGTAACATTACATTAAGTAATACAGAAAACAATATATATATAATTACTGAAACAAGGGTAGAAAGTAAAATTACAAAAATCTTCCTTCGCTCTTCTAAAAGGTATAGCATAAAACCTATAAACAAAATAGTTGATGGTATAAATGTAACTATTGGCATAATTATTATGTAAACCATACATGCAATAATTGCTGATATAATATTTTTCCAATATACCCTCACATCATCACCTACTGAACTACCTTCTTTAATTTGACGCAACCCATCATAAAATAAAGATATTGAAAGAAAGAAAAGGAATATAGATATTAATGCAGGAAACAAATACGGAGACATTTTCCATTCAAGTTTTAAAGATCCATAATGTTTTATAAGTGAGTATATAAATAGTACAATAGACAATATAAAGAATATAATACTTTCTTGGCAACTTTTATTTGTTAAGAAGGGATTCTTTTTACTATTTTGCATACAAACCTCCTTAGTTTGATTTATAGCCGTCGCTTTTATAAAGTGACGGCTAATTTATGTAATAATTAATTCGAGTTTTTAATTAGGCCTTTTAATATCAAATTTTTCTGGACTATTAGTTGCAGCGCCAGCATCAAATATTAACCAACTAACTACAGATTCCCATTCTGAATAAAATGCCCTAGCTGATTCCTCATCAGGATACTTTTCATATAATGCGTCAAGTGAGTTTTCTGAGACAAAATTAAGCCACTCAGTTTCTTTTACTGCACTTTCAGCAGATTCTTTTAATACTTTTTGAATATCTGCTGGCACATCTTTATCTACTAAAAAAGATAGAGGTGTAAAAGCTATATCCATATATTCCTTTGATTCTGGAATAACTTCTGAAAAAGTCGGAATATCTGGGTAATTTGCTAATCTTTCATTCGCAGAAACACCAAGCAATTTCAAATCACCACTGTCAATGTAACCCCTGACAGTTGAGAAATTTGAATTTGTAAAATCAACTTGATCTCCTAATACAGCAACTATACAGTCACTCCCTCCCGTATAAGCAGTCATAGCCATATCTAAACCAAATTTATTATAAATTAAAGCTTGAACATGACCAGAACCACCAGGACCAGTATATGACATTTTTACTTTTCCTGGGTTTGCTTTCATATCATCAACTAATTCTTGAAGAGTATTGTATTTCGATGTCTTATTAACTACAATAACTTTCGGGTCATTAGCTGTAACCATTATAGGTGAGAAATCAGCATAACTCATTTCTGATAGACCCATAGTCCTTTGTGTTCCTAAAGACTCCGCTGTAAATAGTACTGTATATCCATTCGGCTCTGCATCTAGTACAGTTTTAGCACCTATAGAACCTGACGCTCCGCCTTGATTTACAACAGTTATAGTTTGACCAAGACTCTTCTCCATTTGAATTGCAAGTTGTCTACCAACTAAATCAGTAGTTCCCCCTGCACTGTATGGAATTATCATTGTAATCGGCTTATCTGGATATTTATTAGTTTTAGCAGAAGATGAGTCTCTAGAATTACCCGAACAACCAGTTAATCCAACAATTAAAGCTAATAATAAAGCTAAAGATAAAACTAATTTCTTTCTCATTCTTAAATCCTCCATTTTTTAAAATAAAAATAACATTATATTCAAATCTCTATTTTATTAAATATCATGTTTGTATAACAAAGACATTTTCCAACAAGCGTAACTTAATTAAGTATTTATTGAGTTATATTAACTTTATTTCAGTAATATCTAATAAAATCTTATTATTGGAAGTATATATACATTTAAACCATTTGTCAATACATTATGTTTTTTTACTAATTAATTTAAAGATATTTTAATCAATTTAAATTTTAATAACATAAAGCAATTACTCTCATAGAATTATTTCTCCCAATACTTTAACACTAATAATGTAAATAACATTTTGTATCTCACCATATCTATTTACATGTTAGTAATTAAAGTATATAATAAAATTGTTTAAACAGCATAAAATATAAAATTTAATACGGAGGATTAATCATGTTTAAAGAAATGCGAAGAAGTGACAAAATGCTAAGCAATGAAGAAATGCTTGATATTATGAAAACCACTGAATACGGAGTATTATCTACAATTGGTGAAAATGGATATCCTTATGGAGTACCTATTAATTTTGTATACAAAGATAACTACATCTATTTTCATGCTGCTTTAACTGGACACAAATTGGAAAACATATCATTCAACAGCAAGGTTTCCTTTTGCGTTGTTAAAGATGTAGAATTAATTCCAGATGATTTTAATACAAAATTTAAAAGTGTAATAGCATTTGGTGAAATAGAAGAAGTGTCAGAAGATAAGAAAAATGAAATATTTATGTTAATCCTAGAAAAATTCTCGAAAGATTTCATGAAACCAGGTATCGAATATGTTAAAAAATCAGGGTCTAGCGCGAGAATTTTTGCAATAAAGGTAGAACATATAACGGCAAAAGGAAAAAAATAGTCAAGAATACATACCTTAAATAGAAAAATGACACTTTGTTTTAAAAAAGTGTCATTTAATATTTACACTACTTCTTTAATATGGTGAATACTGAATTTTTTCTAATTCAGGATCGTAAAACTCACCAAATAACTCTGAATCTATAAGTTGATCAGGTTTATCATACTCTCTAGAAACCCAAGTTACATTCATGTAATGATGTAAATGAATATTTTCAGAAGTTGCATTTCCAGCCCATGTACCACAACCTATTGAAGATGTCATAGGCATTCCATTGTTCATGCTGCCTGAATTTGCCTTAGATTGCGGTTGACGGACCATAATACGTCCAACACGCGCAACCATTGCAAGTCTGTGAATATGATCATCGTCAAATGAGAAAATACCAACAGGGTGGCCTATTCCTCCAACTTCATGTATTGACATAATTGAATCTATAGCATTTTGGAATTCACCAGTATATTTATGAACAGCTAGTAAAGTAGTTAATTTTTCACGACACCATATGCCTTCATATGATGAATTGTAAACTCCTGTATCATATGATGCGATTAGGAATTTTCTGTCTTCTGGAATTTCAAATCCAGCAGCTTTTGCCATATCTTGAGGTGATAAAGCAACTGTATCTGCAAGTCTATGCATTTCTTTATCCCACATAGCATTTTTTACTGCCTCTTGTTCAGTTTCAGAAAGCATATAACCACCAACTTCAACTAATTCTTTAAGTGCATCTTCCCAAATACTCTCATGAATAACAATGTTACCATCTGCAGAACAACCAGAGCCAAAATCAGATGTCTTTGAACGCATTGTATTAAATGCGGCTTTATGCAAATCTTGACTAGCTGTTTCATCCCAAATCATAGTTGCATTACCAGCACCAACAGCATAAGAAGGCGTACCTGATTGATATGCACGACGTACAACTCCCTGTCCTCCAGTAGCAATAACCATATCACATTTAGTCATTAAAGCTTCAGATGTAGCCTTATTAATTTTAGCTTTTTTACCTAGTATTTGAATTAAATCTTCAGGAGCTCCAACTCTCTTCAAGCCTTCTCGCATTAATTCTATAGTTCTTTGGCTTGTTTTTGCAGTACGAGGATGTGGTGAAAAAATAATCGCATTTCTTGCTTTTAAAGCGTAAATTGCATTACCCGCTGGAGTAAGATCCGGATTAGTAGCTGGGATAATACATGCTATAACACCTACAGGTTTAGCATATTTAACAATTTTCTTCTCAGGAATTTCTTCGATAATACCTACAGATTTTTCTCTCAAGCAATCACGAAGAATACCGCGAATTTTAAATCTCTTAGCTTCACGGCTAATTGGATCACCAAAGTTACTTTCTTCAATACCCATTGTAACTAATTCATGGAAGTTTTTAGAATTTGCAACCATCTGAGCAACTGATTGAATTGTTCTATCAATTTGTTCCTGACTCCAAGTTTCAAACTCCTTTTGAGCTTTATCTGCTTTTGCAAATGCCTCATCAATTTCATAAGCTGCATCTTCATTTACTTTTAATTCAGCATAACGCTCTTTCATATTATTTTGTCTACTCATTTTATTTCCTCCTTAAATAATCAACTTAACTTCCCGTCTAACAATATCTAATTGAAATTATTATGATCACACAACAATAATTTTAAATTTATAGGTTGTAAGCTGTTTAATAAACATTTCAATAATTGAAGTCTGTTAATTTACTTTTATTGTATAACAAATAAACGAAAAAATCAATAATAATTTTAATATATTTTTCAATATATAAAAAAATATCGATTTATATTGTATTTAATTTAATTTTATTTCATTCTGCGGAATTTTAATTTTGTTTATTAAATCTTATTCCAATAAACTATACTTTTCACTATATGTTTCGCACATAAGATATATTTATCAAAACACTCATAAAAATACCTCCTACAGTAGACATGTAATTTAATTAATTACATGTCTACTGTAGGAGGCATCATCTTGTTTCGTCATTTATATTGGGTTTTTTACGGTTTTTTTCTCTTTTTTTTATTTTCTTCTTTTTTATCTTCGGCAGCTCTAAATTTCACAATATCGCTAATCAATTTTAAGGGTAATGGTTTATCTAGAGGAAATTGAACTGCACCTTTTGAGTTTTTATACTCATTAATTTGTTCTTTAAAATTTTCAATACCACTAGTCCCAGGGTAGAACCCTATATGATTCTTATGAGCAGCGAAATGAACAAGATTTCCGTATAAATAAAAAGTTGGCATTTGCCAGCTAATTTTCTCTTTAGCTTCAGGGACAACCCCTTTTATAGTTTTTCTAAGTATCTGAAGTTTTTCCTGCACATCAACTGGGAATTGCATTATATATTCATCAATCGTCTGAAAAGCACTTTTACTCTCTTTCATTGTTCTGGATTCTCCTAAATTTTCTGATTATATTTATCTGCCTATAATTTTAACTTGCAAACTCTCCATTACATCTAATGCTGCTGTATTCAAATTATCATCATTACTTGCAACACATGTAGCATCTACAATTATTTGAGCTTCTGGCAATGCTGCTTTTGCCAATACAGCATTAGAAATTACACAAATATTTGATACAACGCCAACTAGCTCAATTTGATCATACTGATTTTTTTTAAAATAATCTGCCATATCCATTGATCCAAATGTAATTTTTTCAAAACATTTAGTTTTATCATCGCAAAAATCAGCAATTTTACCATATAACTCCCACCCTTGTGTACCCTTTACACAATGTTGAATAGGAAGATTTCTACCTTCTTGTGTATTAAGATAATCAATTGTATGTGTATCAAAAGTAAATACTACTTCGTCACCACTATTTTTATACTGCTCAATTTTATTGATAATTGAACTCTCAAGCTTTACTGCCTTTTCGAATCCTAGAACCCCATTTACAAAATCATTCTGATAATCAATTACCACCAATATCTTTTTCATTTCTATTCCTCCATTTTCACAGACAAAATTACTATTCTGTCTTTTATGCTTGCTTTGTTTTTTTATATTCTTGTTTTATACTCCAATTCCTATATAGCAGATAATATTTTCATATTGGTAATCCTCAAATACTCCACATGTTGGATCGTAGTACTTATCTTCATAATAAATCATAAGATGATTTTTAGGTTCACCCTTAACATTAATAATGCAACATTTTGGAAACTTTACTTTTTTACCTTTTGTGTAGACTGGATTTTCATATGTAAATCCGAAATAATCCAGTGTCTCCATAACCTTTCCCATACTTGCCTGCCATCTAGAGCTCTTCATAACATCTATTGCTTCTTTTACAGATATTCCTGCAAGCATTGCAACACATGTTTGACCACACAATCCACTTTGTGGTTGTTCTAAAAAGTTAATATCATTAATAATACGAATAGGATTTTCTTTACTGTATGGACTATTAGAATTAATTCTTTTAAGTCCATCGATAACTTTAAAACTAACTTCTAACTCTTCTGAATTATTAATATTCTTATATATACTTTTAGAAACAGGAATGTAATACATTCCCCCACCTTTAGGAATCAGTTTACATTCAAACACACTTCCCTGAAGTTCTACTTCTACTGGGATTAGCCCCTTTATGCCACAAACATCCCAAACATTGAATGGGATTTTCAAATACATCTTGTTATTATCCTTTAACAAATCTGTCTTAAATGAATAAATAATAATTACCTCCTTAGCTATTAATTATAGAATTCCCTTTGCTTTAATATGAATTTCCAAAAATACAGACAAAAAATTCCATTATTTATTTTTCTGGTATGAATAATAAATTATTATTTGTTCTTTCATCATCTAATATAGCCATTATATAGTTTTGAATGTTACAGGGCGGAAGGTTTTTTAACAAATTGAAACCTTCAGTATCTACTAAATCATCTAATGCTTCATTTCTAAACCCAGAAAAATACCTTTTGTTAATCTCCGAAAAAACATTAAACACCTCGTTTTTTTGTTCTTCACTTAGCTCTTTTAAATCACCTATACAATTTTTCTGACTCTTGCAACAATTTCGTTTAAAAAATTCTTCTGAATATTTTTCAAAGTGAATAAGTGCTTCATCATTAATATTATTTATAAAAGAATACTTTTCCATGTCTAGCTTTTGTGTTCTATAATTATATCCTTCATTAGCTGAATATTGCATTTCTCCATATTGATGTGGATATACAACTAAACTGCTGGTTGCAATATCATATAATATCTTATCTCCATAATTATGAGACTTAATGTCTTGCAAATGTATATGACCTGTTAAAACTACATCTATATTGCATCTTTGAAAAACTTTTAAACATTCATCACTATTGCAAATAGTATAATCTTTATTTATTATTTTACTATGGTTTATTAAATTATGGTGCATTACAACTATAAGAGATGCATTACTATTTTCTGCAAGCTTTGAACATTCTTCTACCCAATTCAATGTTGAAGCTCTAACAGTCCCTCCAACATCTGGATAATCATTTGTAGAATCAATCATCAACAGCCACTTCTTTTCAGTTGGTGCAACTAAATAACTAAGTGATTCTTTATCTAGGGATATAGCATCAGCATATCCATAATTAGCATATATTTTAGCAAATGACTCTTTTGTTATACTTTCTGAATTATGTGATTTATCTTTATAAAAATACATAGCATTACCATTCATAATATCATGATTTCCAGGTATAACAAATACACTAGTTCCTGCTTTTTCAATTTTCTTAAATTTTTTTGATAAATCAAGATGACTTTCTTTTAAACCATTACAAGTCAAATCACCAGCCACTACAATAAAATCAGGTTTCTTTTCTATAACGTTTTCTTCTACAATATTAATAAAATCATCTGAATATTGTACTAGTTTATCTCCTGTTTTTATAAAACTATTAAAAGCATCGCCATTGTCATGAGCCTTGTTAGACATATAATGAGGATCTGAAATTATAAAGAAAAGAAATTCATCACCTAATTTGATTGAATTAAAACGCATAGCACTTTTATATTCTATAAAATTAAATGCTATTGTCATTAATACTATTGCTAAAACTATTATAATAAGTATTTTCCTCACAAACAATCACCTTCTTCAGAATATATTTATATTAAAAATAAAATCATTTAATATTTATTATATTATATACCCGGACCACCAAATAAGTATCATGAATTATTACAGTAATTGATTGTAAATTAAAACATAAAATATAAAAATTTATATCCCTCATAATATATACTATCATTATTATTATAAATTTAAAAGACTTTTTTAATAATGCAATATAAATCACATATTGTAGACATTATTCATATGATAACACTATAACATTATGAAAGGAATGAATAAATTGCATGATTATAATAAACAATATATAAATCCCCACAGCATTAACATGCCTATGTGTGGTTCAGAATATTTTTACAATATATATAAAACGTACCCTTACCCTATGGGAGTAAATGTTTCAATGTTTAACCCCGAATCTGTAATTTTTGAAGATTACGGTCCAGAACCTTATGTTGTTAATATTAATGAAGCTACTAAACAAAACAATGCATTTCGTAGAGCTTTATGGACAGGAGACAATTTACAGGTAACTTTAATGAGTATTGGGGTTGGTGAGGATATAGGTTTAGAGGTTCATCCAGAACTCGACCAATTTATACGTATAGAAGAAGGTACAGGAATAACTAAGATGGGAGATAGTAAAAATAAATTAGATTTTGAAAAAGATGTATATGATGATTTTGCATTCATTGTACCTGCAGGTAAATGGCATAACCTTATTAATACGGGAGATACGCCACTAAAATTGTATTCTATTTACGCACCACCGCAACACCCGAAGGGTACAATTCATGAAACTAAGGAAGATGCTGAAGCTTCAGAAGATAATTAATTAAAGGGAGATATTTTCTCCCTTTTTTCTATCAATTTATTTGAATAGTTTTAATTAATATATACAATAATCCATGACGAACGAGTTCTCCATTAATTATTAATCTATCCTTTTATTTTCTTATAATTTCTACTTTCATATATATTGAAACCATACATAATAATACCACAACCTAAAGCGATAAAAAATGTTATTGCCCATACATTTTTTATTGGATTATCTAGCAAATACCTACCAACTATAACTGGACCCATTGCCTGCCCACTTCCAGAAATTATGCCATATAGAGAATTAAATCTTGCTCTATGTGACTTTGGGGAATTGTTAGCTATGTACACTCCTACATTTGTTGCATGTAGTATCTCCCCAATTGTCCAAATTATTGTTGAGATTATCATCATTTTAAATGTAGTAACATAGTACAACATCCCTAAACCTACTGCCCAAAATATTGTTGATAAAGCAACATTTAAAGAAGCATCAAATTTTTTAGTGTATCCAATTATAAATATTGTCATTATAACAACTACAATACCATTCGTACTCATAAGAGTGCCAAAAACTCTAGGACCATTATTAACACCAAATATGACATTTGAATATAATGGCAAAGAAAAATGAACTTGTGAAAATGAAAATGAAATAAAAATTGAAATTATTCCAAATACCAAAATTTGCGGTCTTTTTATTAAAGCTTTAATAGCTGAGCCTTCCTCTGCACGTTCAAAATCATCAAGTAAAATTTCTTCGTCAATAATATACTGAGGCTTTGTTTCTGGAACATTTATAAATATTATAACAACTGCCAATATGGTTGTGAAAGCATCACCGATAAATATTAAAGGTAAATAACTTCTATATAAAAATCCAGCAATTAAAGGCCCTATAGAAAAACCAATATTGCCTCCAAGGTACAAAAGGGAAAATGCACCTTGTCTATTATTTTTATCTGATAAATCAGCTATCATTGCACTACTAGAAGTCTGAGCTGCACATGAAAAAAATGAAGCTGCTAGTAAAAGCACCGGAACTAACATTGACAACTTAATAAATCCACATACTAGAAAACACAAAGCTTGCACAAGTGTTAACAAACACAATGTGTTTTTCCTGTTGAAGCGATCTGATAAATACCCTCCAATCATAGAAGCAGGAACAAACATAGATGTCGAAATTGTAACAAAAACTCCTGCCTCTCCTGTTGATAAACCAATCTTATCTGTCAACAATAAAGTTATTAAAGGTCCTACAAAAGCACCCATAGAATTAATTATTCGGGACAAAAAAATATAATATATTGGTTTAGGAAGATTTCTATAGTCATCAAAATAGCATCTTAAATACCTTAGAATTTCAACTCACATCCTTTTCTAGTAACAAACTATGATAAATAATATATGATTGATTATATAAATAATTCCATATATGTAATTTAATTATCCTTTGATTCTGTACACTTGTCAACTATAAATTTGATAAACATGAATTGATTTAAAGCTTTTTTCTCTTATAAAATCCTCTATTTTATATATTGTTAGTCAACTAGTAATTACCCTCTTGCCTTTACGGGAATCCAAACTTCCTGTTTATTATTCTGCAAATAACATTCTATTACTGGTAAGTCGTCTAAATCATATCCGGAATTTGGTAACCACTCAGAATAGAATTTCTTATAAATACCCTGAACCGCTTCTGGTAATGGTCCATTTGCTTCTAATATTACCCATGTTGCTCTAGGTAATTGCAATTCATCCATATTACAAGATGGATTAACTTTTATGCAATCAGGTACGTCAACATGAGTAGTCACTCCTAAATAATATTCCATTTCCTCAGAAGTTCCCCATTGTCCTCCAACACTAATTCCAAGAAGACCTACAGGACGCATGTCGGCTTGTCTCCAAAGTTCAAATAACTGTTTCATTGTACCATCTCTTCCTGCTGTTTCCCAAATCTCTGGTATAACTTTAAAGGCCTCATCAGTTTTAATCTCTTTCTTTATCCCTGAAACGATAAATGCTGGCCAATTTTCAATTTGATAATTCATATAACTATCCCCTTTAATTTTTATTTGAAAGGAGATTTTAGGACAAGATTTAAGAATTACAGTTTCTGTTCTTACCTTTGAAGGAAGTACTCCGTGAAACTTGTGAAAAGCTCTAGTAAAAGAATCGTGAGAAGTATATCCATATTTCATTGCGATATCAACTATATTTTCTCTACTATTCAATATATCAAATGCGGCTAATGTAAGTCGTCTATTTCTAATATATTCACTTAGTGATTTATCTGCAATATAAGAAAACATTCGTTGAAAATTATATATGGAACACACTGTAATTTTGGAAATTATATCATAAGAAATTTCTTTATCTAGATTTTCTTCTATATAATTAACTGCATTATTAATACGCTCAATCCATTGCATTTTTTCTCCTTTCAATTCCATGATATGATAAAATAATTATATTATCTCGATTTTTTATGCCGTTATTAGTCGATAATGATTTTAGTTTAAATTAAAATATTTATAAAAATAGTTTTACTCTAGTATATTATTCATTGTTCAAATTCTTCAAAATTCAATTTCATTATTACAGAAATTACTTCTTACATCATCGTGAGATAAAATACCTCTTTGATAATATTCAGCACCAAGTAAAAGATTTTCAATGTTTATTGCAGCACCAATTACGCCTGTATTTATGCTTATACGCTGCAATTGATCTTCAATATTACCTTTAAAATAACCACTGACAAATAAATATTTAAAATCATTTATATTTGAAGGGTATATCTCCCACCACTTGTTTGGATTAACAGCATCATTTCTATCGTTATTTTCACGAACATATCTTTCCATTTCATCTGCTTGTGTAATTGGCAAATTATATCCATCTTTATATGCCTTAGTATCAACAATAATACCATAATCTGTACTAAGACCTTCTGTATATATTGCTCCGTCAGGTTTACGACTACCACCCAAGTGCCTACCTTTAAAGCCAAATTCATTAATAAACAAATCCATAACTTTCATTTCAAATAGACGGTTTTGTTGAGAATCTTGAGAAATCTCAATTAACTGCAAATAATCATGTGAAATTATATTTAACTGAGTTCTTAGCTTAGATTTAATTTCCTCTATAGAACTCTTTGTTGCTTGTTCAACGTCTATAACTGGTATTGTGAAGTCGTTTATTGAATCTTTTAGACTATATCCTCTACTACTACATTCAATATTCAATCCTATATTAATCAAGCCTCTTATATCATCTTGTATGGTCTGAATATTCTCATCTAAACCCTTAGTAACTAATGTATCCTTTATTTTATCTACTGTAACTAACCCTGAAGAACTTTCTAAAACTTTTAGAATATACGCCCTTCTAGTTCTTACATATACTCTATCCATTTTTTTAGTTGCAAGCATTTCCCAATGAACTCTTTTTACAATTCTTTGAGATTTACTTAACCCTTTTGCTCTTCTTAATTGTTTTAATCCCTCAGGAGTAATTTTAAATGCATGGGATATAGTTATTGATTCTACTATACCATCTACAACTACTTTAAATGTTTTGCCTACTTTAGATACTAACCCAAATTTAGCTAGCCAACTGCCAATCATTCTAGCATATTTATCAGAAGAACCATCCCAATCAGATTTCATTTTATTGCGTTCTTTAGAATCATTACATGTTGCTAAGGCATTAATTAAAATATTCTGAGGTAATGATGTAAACCCTGATTCCCCCGAAAAACCCAATAATTTTCCTATGTCATATTTAGTTAAATGATCTCCATTAGATAATAAATCTAAGACTCTAACCGCAGGAGGGTAAGATAATACTGCATCTATTAAAATATCTTTTTCTCCTTTGCTTCCTTCCTTAGACCTAGAATAATCAAAACCAGATTGAGTAATAAAAAACGTATCCGTTGTATACTCATAATCAATAAAACCTAATGCATGCGCCCATCTAACAAATCCATCTGCTGACCAATCATCAACAAATTTCTTACCTCCTTGTCCTTCTACAATTGCTTGTATAATACCATTACACCTCGCACTACTCCTAGGTGTAAATGATGTGCCTGTTAAATCTTTATATTTTAGTTTTAATGGAATTTTATTTAGATCATCTATAAAACGGTCTCTTCCATCTTGTTCTAAAACCATTAATGGAATTCGATTTAATTTTAAATCTATATGTGTGTTAGATGTGTGGTCAAAAACTTGAACTACCTTTTTTAATTTATTGAAGTCTCCTGGATTTTGAATCCAACCAAAAGTTCTTATTGATATATCAGCTAATCTTACTTGCTCCATAAAATTATCTCCCTATATGTAAACTCTATTTTAATTATCTTAACATATAAAGGAAAAAAAACGAATAGCAAATTTGCTATTCGTTATAATTTGTTATCAAAACTTCCTCGCTCTCCCCACGAGTTGTGTTATGACTTGAATTAGAATAATTATGATTCAATTTATGTACATTGTATTTCTTCGACCACTCTATAAGAATGAGATTCTTTTCTCCTTTATGTCTTAAAACATTAGAAAGTGCAAATTTGATATTTCTTTCATTTAAAGAATCCAACAAATTGAGAAGTTTTACTTCCTGCTCTTTATTCCAATTTTTAAACCCTCTATTACCATCGTTATATGATCCTGTAGTAATAAGATACGGGGGGTCACAATAAATAAAATCATCTTTATCTATTAGACAGAAATCAAAATTTTCGAATTCCTTATTAACAAACTCAATGTTCTTTTTCTTCAATTCCTCTGAGAATCTTATTAGTTTTGTTTTAAGTTCTTTAGAAAATTGGCTTCTATTTCTCCCAAAAGGATTATTGTATTCCCTGTCATTATTAAACCTAAATTGATAATTAAAAGAATAACATATCAGTGTATATAAATCTATAGGATTCTTATTTGTATTATAAAAACTTCTAAATCTAATAAATCCTTCCTCATTCTCTTTTGATAAACCAAATTCTCTAATTCTATTCTCTATATGATTTATTATAAAATCTGTACTATTATTTTTTAATGTCTCAAGAATTTCTATTACATAATCATTAATATCATTGGCATAAATTTTATTTGCATTAACATTGATTCCAATATTAAAACCACCTGCAAATAAATCCACAAATTTATTTATCTTTTTAGGAAAATACGGTAATATCTGATTTAGTAATTTGTATTTACCTCCAATATAATTTAATGGACTTTTAATATAATTAATCCCTTTATAACTATCAATATTGGCAGTTTTACGTTTTGCTAAAGAGCTAGTAATTAACATATCTTTTTGAATATAAAAAATATACTCATATAACTCGTCAGATTCTTGCTTATGTTTACTTTTATATTTTCGATAAGGTATTTTGTATAATTTATATGTTTCCTTTATCCCATTATTAGTTAGTATTCCTTCAATTTCATTTTCAGTTAACAAACCGTCAGAACTGTAGCTTACAATTATATGCTTAAATTTAGCTATTTTAATTATTTCATTAAAAGCATTTGCAACATCTTTCTTCAAGCAATATAAAGATTTCTCATCTTCATAAGGTCTAAGCCCTGTTACTCCATAGATATCTGGACCATCATAACGTGCTACTGTTTCAAGTACATGATAGTTTGTAATATACTGTCTACCATTATAAGGCGGGTCTATATATAAAATATCTCCTTTTACCTTTTTTATAAGCTTATTTGAATCCTCATTATAACATTTATTGTTTCTTTGGTTATTAGTAATATCAATTCTACGTAATTTTAATTTTCCTAATGCTCTATTATCCCAATGTTTTAAGTAAGCACCATATGTTCCTGAAATATTTGATATATATGGTATTGCCTCAATCAAAGTCGCTAAAAGATAGGTGAATTCTTTGTCTGAAATTACTTTTTTATGCCTCCATTCATTGAGTTTCAAACGAATAAAATCAATTCTAGCTGCATTCTCAGTCGTGAAATACATCCTATCACAATTTTCATAAGGAGAATAATTTTTTGTTATAAAAAACTTTTGACTAACATCAAAAGTTTCTGTTTCCAAATAAAGCAAAGGATCGTTGATTCCAATTTTTTTTAAATTTGAAAAACTTGATATTGAGTTATTCTCTATTCTTGCCTTCTGCAATATATAGGAAAAATAGAGAATATCATTTGAAAGAATTCTATAATCTTTCTTAAAATATTCTCCCACAGTCCCTGTTCCAGAAAACAAATCCATAAAAACATCAACTTGCTCTTTAACATTTTCATCTATAACTTCTTGTATTTTATCTAATAGGTTAACTTTGCTACCTATGTATCTCACTATTTTATCACATCCTATAACATCCTTGTTATATTTTACAATAAAGTCATCCTAAATGCAATAATAACTTTAATTTAACCAATTATTACTGTACTAAAAAAATGAGACTATACAGACATATCTCATTTTTTTAATTCTTTGATTAATCTTTTTTAATATCTATAATTTTTTGTTTTAACTCTTCAATATTTTTCATAGAATCAGAAATTTTGATACAAAGTTCTGATACAGAACTATCAGAATTATCCTTTTCTTGCTCATAGATAAACTTTCCGATTTCAAGAAAATATTGATTGATACTTTTTTCTTCAGCAGAAATAGCCGAGTTTAATTTTGTTGTTTCTGCAAAATCTTTTGCTTTTTCAGATGCTGAATCAGCAACATTGCCAATTGTCTTGCCCAATTTGTCTAAAAACGCCATACGTTTTCCTCCTTGATACAATTTGAAATTCTTTAATATAAATAGTCAAATTATTTTTTTATATTATATCATTTTTTAACCATTTATGCATTTAATTTTTTATGAATTAGTTTATTAATATCTCTTTGATGCTATTATTACCCCCTAATTGCTTATTTCAAACCTTATTAATATATATTTATTTTAATTCATTCTAATACTTATTATAGAAATATTTTTTGATACGCTATTCTTTCATCACCATTTGCTAAATGAATAATCCCACACTTAGTATAGCCTATCTTTTCTAATAATTTTTGCATTGGAATATTATCATTATGGGTGTCTATGCGAATATTTCCACATTGATTAAGACACCAGTCCAAGCAAAAAGTCGCAACACCCCTTTTACCATCAGTAGAAGCAATTCTATGTATAACTCCATATGGGTGATTATCAAGCCACTGCCCTCCATAAATCTTTGCATATGTAGGGTCTTCTCCGACTACAAAATAGAAAGTCCCTACAATTTCATCATCTTCAATACACACGTAACTATTTCCAGATTCTACATCAGATTCAATTAAAGAAATCTCCGGGTATTCTTTACTCCACTGATTTGGATTTCCACTTTCTTTCATGAATTTTTTTGCTTGCACATATATTTTCATTATTGCATTAATATCGTTAGGTTTTGTTTTTCTAATATGCATAAAGTATTCCTTCCTGTTTTTATATTAATTTTAAGATACAAAAAAATATTTGTCAATTTTTTTATAAGAATATTTATAAAAATAATGGCAACCAAAATTTATTGATTGCCATCATTTTTATTTTATAATAAATCATTTAACTAAAAACTTTTAAATATATCTCTTTTAGCACCACAAACAGGACATTTCTCTACATCTTCTCCAATTTCAGTATAACCACATATTGGACATACATAAATTTTTTCATCGCTAATATCTTTTTGAATTTTTGCTGAATTTTGTGCATCAGCAAACATCTTTGCATGTATTTTCTCAGCTTCTAAAGCATAATGAAATACTCTATATGCATCTTTTTCTTCTTGAAATCTTGCAGTTTCAAGATAAACAGGATACATTTGTTCTATTTCATGTAATTCTCCATTTATTGCACCTTGAAGATTTTCAACTATATTGGTATGACCAAATACAGCACCCGCTGGTACAGTATTATCCCCTAATTCATCTTTTAGTACGTTAAAATGATTTTTCGCATGAGCCCACTCTGCATAAGCTACAGCATCAAAAAGTCTTCCTATATTAGGATATCCATCTTTTTTTGCTGATTCACCCCATATTAGATATCTCATGTGAGCCATACTCTCCCCACCGTATGCTGATCGTAAGAAGTCAGCTGTCATTGCATTTTTAACTCCCATTATATGTACCTCTTCTTTTTATAATTAAATATCATTTAATATTATTATTTTAAAATAAAGAATTTATTCTAAAAAATTAAAATTTAATTTTTCCATCTAAAAATAATCTATCATTAATAAATTATATTACTCTAACTATTACTTTTTTAAGTAGCAAAGATAATTTATTATTTTAACTTATATAAATTTTTTTCAATATCAAAAATTATTTCTTCGCCATTATTTACTACAATACATGGCAATCCTACTCTATTGTTTAATTTTATTTCATTAAAAACTTCATAATTGTCTCTGAACTTTAAAAACCTTTTCAGATTAAGCATATTTTCTGTAATATCTAAATATAAATAACTTATATTATTTTGCAAAAGTAACTCTTTTGCTGGTGAACATTCTGGTCAATGCTTACTTCCAAACATTAAAATTTTTTTCATTTTTGCCCTCACTAACTATTATAATAATGATATTTCGATTAAGGATATTAATAAGAAAGACAGCTTACAAATACTGTCTTTCTTATTAATATAGTTATTATGCTAACCACTATATCATTTTTCATTATAATTATATTGATATCTGATATATCTGTCAATATTTTTCCAAAATTCAACATTATCAACATAATTTATTCATTCTGTCCCATTTTCTCTTGCCCTCTATAAAAAACCTTGAACTAAAAACGCAATCATCAATGGTGTTGAAGCTCTTTTAATATAAGTTAAGAATTTAACTTATATAACTAAAATAAATAAATTCTTTTGTATTTTAATGTTGCAATTTTAGAGCAGAGGGGACAGTCTCACTTCATCTACTCTGTATACTCTATTGAAGTATCAATACCTATAGTATTTGTTTCTCCATTCCACGTTACTCCAAAATTTATTATTTCTCCAATATCTCTTAGCTTAAAATAATTGTTTCCTAGAATATTATATGCAGTTAATTTTATTTCTTTACCATTTAAAAGCAATTTCGAAGTTGTTGTCATTGCCTCTTTAACAGTTTGTTCTAATGATTTATCTAATTCTCCCCCAAATATTGTATATGGGCTTTCAGTTGTTAAATTAATAGCATTATTATTCCAATCCTAACCTATTTCGAACTGCTTTCTTGACCCATTTAATACCATTGCTAAATCGCGTAATTTAAAATAATTACTTCCATTAATATTATAAGCATCAAAAGAAACCTCGCTTCCATCTACTAATACTTTAGATGCTGTAGGAAATGCAGATAATATTTCTTCTTGTTCAACATCCATTTCATCATTAATAGAATTATCAGAGTCTCCCTCAACATTTACTACAAATATAGTTGATTCAACTGCTTCACGACTTGCAGATATGTAATATAATCCAGGTTTAGTCAACGTTGCATAATTACCAGATGAATAAGTTGGTGGACCTTCCTCTGAGACTTCTTTCTCATCTTTTGACATCGAAAACAATAATATCATAACCTTCCCCAAATATAAGTTGTTCATTTTTAGGAAGGTAAACCACCTAAAATTTCGATTTGTCATAATTATATGGAATACTTGTACCAACAACTACATCTTCTATCTTTTCAATAATAAGCCAATCATCCATATTGCCCTGATGATCGAAGTCAAGAGCTTGAATTTCAATTACATTCTCAAACTCTACTAAGAGCACATACATTTTTTATGCCAACGCTCTTGTTGCTTTTTAGATAAATTTAATTTTTCTTGATTATCTGTAATAACCTTTTCTATTTCATCTTCTGATAGCTTAACAAAATTTTGAACTGATTTTACTATTGCAGTGGCTGATATTTTTGCTGTTCCTTTTTTCATAAAATAAAGTTTCTCACCAACAAATACTCTACTATGAGGGATTTTTCTTCCAGCAGCGGCTCTAATAATCATTGTTTTAGAACTATCTAATATTTTTTCTAATACCTTTTCTTTATCATCGCAATATACCAAATGTACCATAATTAATTCTCCTTTTTTGAAACTGGAATCCATACTTCATATTGGGCATTTTCCATATCTGCATTTAAATACACCTCAATATCTGGTGCATTTCCATACTCGTATCCAGAAGTCGGAAGCCATTCAGTTACAATTCTCTTTTCTAACACCTGTATAGACTGAGCATTTCCTTCTCCAGAAAATATTGCCCACATAGAGCTCGGTACAATATATTCTTCAAGGTCGTCCTCTATTGGTTGACTACTTGCAACTGCAATATAGTATCTCCAATTATCTGACTCATTACATGAACTTACTCCTAACAATCCCATAGGCATTCCATCTATTATGGCAGAAAGTCTTGATAATGTTCCATTCATTGCAGCTGTACCCCACATTTTGGGTACAATTTTAAAATTTTTCTCTATTTCTTTTTCTAATGCTCCTGAAACACCTACAATTCTAAATGATTCTTTCTTTTCGATTCTGTAATTCATTTCACAATCTCCTTTTATTGTTATTTTGAAGCTGATAGGAGGAAATGCTTTTATTATTGTACCTTTTTCTTTTATCTGTGATGGTGCTATACCATGTACACTTTTAAAAGCTCTATTAAACGCCGTTGGTGAATCATATCCATATTTTAGAGAAACATCTATTACTCTTTCATTACCACTTTGTAAATCAACAGCTGCCAACGACATTCTTCTTCGGCGAATATACTCCGATAATGGTACATCTGCTATGTAGGAGAACATTCTTTGAAAATGATAAGTTGAGCAACATGCAATCTTTGATACTTCATCCAAATCAATGTTTCCACTAATATTCTCTTCTATATAATTAATAGCACTATTCAATCTTTCTATCCATTCCATACCTTCAGCTCCTAACAATAAAAATACTCTATTTTTAATTATTTTACCTCTCTTTTTCTGCACGATAAAAAGAGATTATAAGCTATAACCAATTAATCTTACTATCTTAAAAACATTATTAATCAATAAGAGGTTTATCCCATACCATTTAAGATATGATGTACTTTAAAATCTGCATCTTCTAACTCATACCAGTATTCTTTACTTCCATCGTTAATACAAATATAATCAGTATATACTTTTATTAGTATTTCTTCACCATAACAGTAGGATATATAGTTTACTCCATCTTCTTTTGATAAAGAAATTTTTTCACTAATTAGGTTACCTTTAGATATTGCATCAGCTAGCATATGAATGCGCCAATCAGAATATATTGGTCCAAAAGTAGTCATTATTAATCATATAATGAGATGTTTTCTAACTTGGTTTTTTCCAATTCAAGTTTGTTGTTTAAATCTTTAATTGTATCTGTTAGTTTAACTACTTCCAATCTCATCTTTACTACAAGCTGATAGAAATAATGTTATGCATAATAAAAGAAAACATAATGTATTAAATTTCCTAATAAAATCACCACCTAATCTATAATATTAATTTTATAAATATTTCATAATTAGTAACTTGACACCTTAAGTAAATACTTATATATTATACCACTTATATCCAAAAGCTCAAGACTTAAAATATGTTGGTATAAATGAAATTATGTTTGAGTCATGCTATAAAAACAATTATATAACATATAAGATTAGAGAATCATCCCTTCAGGAAACTTTATATCAATATTAAAATTAATTCTTATATATACTTTTAACAAATAAAATTTCATATTCCAATACTCTCAATATAATTTCATAAAGAATAGTTTTTATCCTGTATACCATAATTCGCAATTAAGAATTTTATGAATTTCAAATGAAATAAACACATATGTTTATTATAGCCAACGAAAAATTTATAAATTTACAAATTTTATTATAGTAATCTTCCATTTACTGTGCTATAATTTTCAAGAATAAATTTAAGGAGGTTTTTTCTTGGAAAACAAAAAAATCATTCAGGTGGAAGACAAAGTAGCGTTAAATCTATTGTTTCCCCTATCTCTTCAACACATGTTTGCAATGTTTGGCGCATCGGTTTTAGTACCTATTATTTTTCAAATAAATCCATCAATCGTACTGCTGATGAACGGTATCGGCACACTGCTTTTTATTCTTATAACAAAAGGCAAAGCTCCTGCATATCTTGGCTCCAGCTTTGCCTTTCTTGCGCCGGCGGGTCTCGTCATTTCAAAATGGGGATATTCGTATGCACTAGGTGGCTTTATTGTAGTCGGTCTTGCTATGTGTATTCTGTCATTCATCATTTACAAATTCGGAATCAAATGGATAGATATTTTGCTTCCGGCAGCAGCTATGGGTCCGGTCGTGGCGCTAATTGGTTTGGAGCTTGCTGGAACGGCAGCAACAACAGCCGGAATTCTTCCAAATGCAGATGCCATAATTAATCATAACAATGTCATTATTTTCATGGTAACACTGTCAGTTGCTGTTTTTGGCAATGTACTGTTTCGTAAATTTTTTGCAATCATTCCTATTTTGATTGCTATTATCTCCGGATATGTAACAGCACTGCTTACTAAGGTTATAACAACTGATACAATTTTAAGTGCACTGCACACTAATTTCTTAGTAATGCCGAATTTTCAGGCACCTCATTTTAATATTAGTGCTATTATTACTATTCTCCCGGTTATTTTGGTTGTTGCATCTGAACATGTCGGTCACCAGATTGTAACTTGCAAAATTGTGAACAGAGACCTTCTGAAAGATCCGGGACTGCACCGTTCCATGTTTGCAGACGGATTCTCTACAATGCTCTCAGGCTTTGTGGGATCAGTTCCCACAACAACCTACGGAGAAAATATCGGCGTTATGGCAATAACTCGCGTTTATTCTGTACAAGTTATTGGTGGTGCAGCTGTTTTATCCATAATATCATCTTTTGTAGGACCGGTCGCGGCTTTGATTCAAACTATCCCAGGTCCTGTCATTGGAGGGGTATCATTCCTTCTATATGGTATGATAGGGGCTTCTGGTATAAGAGTAATGGTTGATGGTCAGGTTGACTACAGCCGCAGCCGCAACCTGACACTGACCTCTGTCATATTTGTAACCGGTTTATCCGGTGTTGCCCTTAACATAGGACAAGTATCTCTAAAAGGTATGGTACTTGCTTGTATCGTAGGCATGATACTTTCTTTATTGTTCTACATTTTCGACAAGTTCGGTTTAACAAATGACAAATAGTAAAATGTAATTTAGAATATTACATCAAAAATGATATTCCTAAATTAAGATAAGGTTAAGTCGTAGTTTTCATTACTACCACTTAACCTTCTTTTTAATTTTCATAAACTTCACCCTCACTGGCATTTACATTGGTTACATATTCCAATTGTAATGAAACTAATTATACGTTTTCCTTTCTCGATTATTAATATATTGTTTACCATTGTCACGATTTTGTCATTTATAGAAGATAATTAAATATAAATTTTAGTAATCGAGGTGATAACATGAACTATTCTTATTCTCCTAATATTACTTTATTAGTTAATTATCTCTCTAATCACAAAATATTATTACATAATTTACCATCATTAATATCTACTTATATAGGAATACTATAATATGACTTTATTAATAGGAGATTAATTATGACTGGAATTTTATTTGCATTGTTGGCGGGTTTATTAATGAGTATTCAAGGTGTTTTTAATACCCGTGTAATGGATTCGTCAAATATGTGGGCTACAAATAGTTGGGTACATTTTTCTGCTTTTGCTGCGAGCATAAGTATATGGTTCTTTACAGGTCGAGAAAGTTTACTTTCTGTGTTTAATGAGAGCAATAAATTATATTTGTTTGGTGGTGTTATCGGTGCATTCATTACGTTCACTGTTATTAAAGGTATATCAAGCTTAGGACCTATATATGCTACAATGTTAATTTTATTAGCACAGCTTATAGCATCTTGTTTAATTGAGTCTTTTGGAATTTTTGGCACTGAGAAAATTTGCTTTGAATGGAGCAAGCTAATAGGTGTAGCCTTAATGATTGCAGGAATAGTTGTTTTTAAGAAGTAACAACTAAAAAATTTCCTTAAAATTCCGCCTCTGTTAGGATAACCACTCAATCCTATTTCTTCCATTTTGTTTAGCCAAATAAAGTGCCTCATCAGCTTTTTTGAAACCGACCAAAAATTCTTTATCAGTATTTCCTTTAACATCTGTTAGTCCAAAGCTAGCTGTAACATTTATCAAATTATTTTCAAACATTACTTCACTTTTTTCAATTTTTTTTCGTATTTCATTGACAATGAATTGACACTTTTCAATTGATGTATTAGGAAATAATACAATAAATTCTTCTCCTCCCCATCGTGCTGCAAGATTTCCTTCTTGAATATTATCTACAATTATTTTAGCAACTTCTTGAAGTACAACATCTCCTGCATGATGTCCATATTCATCATTAACTGATTTAAAGTGGTCAATATCCATTATTGCTAATACGGTTTTTCTATTTTCATAGTGTTTATTGTCTAAAATATTAGCCTTAATAAGAGATTCAAAATGTCTTCTATTAGATAAATTAGTCAAAAAATCATAGTTTGAAATATATTCAAGTCTTTTATTTGTCTCCTCCAGTATTATATTTTTCAATATATGATCTACTTGATTTTCATAGGTTACTTTTGAAATAAGCAAAACACACACATAAAACATAGTGCTATTAACAACAGTATCCAAAATAAGATTTTGATTCTCTTGAAATCTTAATGTTAAGTATAGAAACACAAAATGAGGGATTGAATATACTATATAATTTCTTGGCGGCTTAATCAGGATTGTAATTCCGACCACAACTAAAATAGTAATGTATGATGTTATTGTTCCGATTGTATATTGATCAAGGACACCTATAACTGCCATACACATTATACCTAAAAAGACCGTTATTTCAGCAATGAAGTTATATATTTTGCTATCTTGCTTATTTTTATAGATCCGTAGCAAGATAAGCACAGTCGAGCTTGTAATTAAAATCAGCAAATGAAAAATTAGATACATTTTAGCAACAAATATATCACTATTTCCTGTAATTAGTGCCCGTATATCGTTAAAAATAATTAGTGCTACTTCTAGTACAGTAGTAAGAATGCTGAATATAATTAAGCGTTTATAATTTATTAATTTTATTTTATCCTGAACTTGCTTTATATGGTCTAAAGTTAAATCTACCTTGTACTTTTCAGAATCTTTATAAAAAAACTTATTAATCATCTTTTCCTCAACTTTTATAATTTACACTACAGTGTTCATAGTAAATAGTAATTACAAATATTACGATTGTTTTCTACGGGACATTTATGCTTTTTCACATCCTATGACTTTATTAAGGCAATCACTAATAACATTACAGTATATTTTAGCACCCTCTAAATTAATGTGTACTCCATCAACAGTTAATTTTAAATTTCTTTTATTGCTTAGAGATATTGTACCTTCAATTGTCTTTGTCCTCAAAGCATCAAAAAAGAATGTGTTAAAAAATCCGTCCAGAAATTTACTGCAATTATTCTTATTCATTAATATATCATTAAAAGCTTGTCCTACATCTGCAATAAAACAATTATGATATGACGCTACTTTCCTAATAATCTGGTTCAGATTCTCTCTTTTTTGATTAGTACCAGCATTTAGATTTTCATTTAAACAACTTAAAGTAGCTAATATTATTTCACTTTTACAAGTAGCTTTAATATTTGTTATCAACTGCATATATTTGTTTTCAAATTCTTCAGTACTAGTTGTAGGGATACTACCTCTTCTAATCAACTTTTTATATGCTAGTTTAAAAAGTTGATTAATCTCTTTCATTTTTGGTAAAATAATATCATTATGTCCTGCCTCAATAATTATTATATCATATCTATTCATCGATATTTCTGCTAACAGTCTATCAGATATACCTTGAAGTGTATCTCCTCCAAGGCCCATGTTACAAAACTGGGCATTCTGAAATTGATTTTGTAACATTGTTACATAATTAATACCAAGAATTCCTTCTGTAATACTATCCCCTATAATCAATATTTTCTTTCTGCTTTGCTCCATTATTATTCACCTCATATAGATTATATTAAACATATATAACAGGTTGTGCTCAATCCATATTATTTTCTATCACAGTCAAAATTTGTAATCTATTACAGCCTGTGTGAATATAGGCAGAAGGTACGAGTGTAAAACGCTGGATTTTATCTTTAGCATTCCACCGTACATTTTCCGCAATTTACATAACTCTAATACTAATTGTCTATTGTAAATGACGATATTGGTATCCATACCTCAATTCGACTGTTCCCTTTTTCATCTGTTTTCTCTCCATATCGAACGAAATCCACACGAGCTTGATCATTAAGCTGGCAATTCGACTGTGGAAACCATTCCTTGTAAATGTAGTCCATGATTGGTTTCATGGAATCTTTCGCTTTTCCGTTATATACAAAAACAACATATTTTCCAGCAGGCAGTATCTTCACACTCATGCCTGATGTTATTCCCTCTGGCTTGCTTACCTCTACTGCAGCATAATAATCAAAAGCTGGATGCTTCTCTTTAAATATAGAATCACTTGAATAGTCATTGATACCAACAACAAAATCCAAGTCAAGCCTATTTTTTATATTGTTTTTTTCATTATGCAATTTGCGCCATAATCTCGGAATTACAAAAAATCCTTTTTTAGTATTTGCTTTAAATCCCACTAGATGCATTTCTTTCTTTTCAACCATTTCGATATTCATGATTCGGTCTCCTTTTAAATTAGTTAGGTTTCCACTCACTTCAAATTTCAACTGAATCGGATGAAATTGGTTCTTAATACGAAATCTCTGTGGAGATAATTTGTACATACTCTTGAATGCCAATGAAAATGCTTGTTGAGATTCATAACCTGCATCCAAAGCTATTTGTATAATTTTCTTATCAGTAAAAATCAAACTTTTAGCAGCTTCAGTTAATTGTCTTCGCTTTATATAATGATGTAGTGGAAATCCAACTAATCCACTAAACATGTGATGCAAATGATATTTGGAATAACCTGTTGCATCCGCTAGTTTATCAATATTAAGCTCTTCTGTGATATGCCTTTCGATATAGTCAATTAAGGACCTAATTACCTCTATATTATTATCCATGAGTATCACCTCCTTAATTTACAGTATACCAGTACTTAACACTTCTTTTTTCATATTTCTTGCTATGACAATTATATTTTCACTTTTTTTGAGGCTGAGAGACAGCACCTTCGCCTGTTTCTAAGACTCAAAAATAACCACATAAACACTACATAACATAGCAAAGACCTACCTTTTACCTTCTGAAGCACATTTTGTCATTATTAACATTTCCATGTGTGGCGTATATGTGATTACATAGTCTATTAATTATTCTACATTAGTTTTATCATATTATCAATGAATTTCGTACAATATTTTCCACATATAATTACTCTTAATTAATATAAAAAGATAAAAACTTTCCTATGCAAATTTTCATCTAGGAGTATTTTTCTCTGTTGAACATTTTATATTCAACATCAAATAATCTCATAGTTTGTTGTTAAATATTTCAATTATCTTTAATGGTTATTATATTGACAAATTTAAATAGAGGTAATACGATACCTATATAATTAATATATTTCCTAAAAAAGATATAAAAATATATTATTTTGAAAAACGAATAAATAGTCTATTATTTCAGAAATATATTATACATTCTAATCGTCTTCAAACAGTAAAAAAACAAAGGTGCAGAACTTAAAAGAAGAAAATGAAATAATAGCAAGTAAAATCAAGCAGTAATCTCTCTATTCCTTTATAATAAATGTAGGGTGATTGAAATGAGGTGAATGTATAAATGTACGAGTGGCAGAAGCAAATTCAAATAATCGTTGATGAAATTGACAGATGTATTAAGAATTATAATGATGAAGCCTTGACACTACGCTTTCTTTCCCACAGGCTTGGTTATTCCGAATTTTATACAACAAGAAAATTCAAAGAAATATCGGGTATGCAATTTAGAGATTATCTACGGCATAGGAAATTAGGTTTTGCACTAAAAGAGGTGCGAGATAGTGAAAAGGGCATTTTGGAAATTGCTTTTGATTATGGTTTTTCATCACATGAAGCTTTTACCAGAGCTTTCAAAAAAACATATGGTGTAACCCCAAGCGAATACCGAAAAAAGCCTAAGCCTGTCGTTCTTCGTACAAAAATAAACTCTTTCGATCGCTACTTTTTAGGATTTGGAGAAATTGGTATGATGAAATCTACAGATGATGTTAAAATTTATTTTGTAACCATTCCCTCACACAAATTTTTGCACATTAAAAACTATGAGAGTAATGGATATTGGGATTTTTGGCAAAAGCAAAGTATTATTCCGGGGCAGGACTGTGAAACAATTTGCGGCTTACTTGATAGTATCAAAGGCAAATTGGATGACGAAGGTGGGAGCGAATCTAACAGCGGCAGCGGTCAGATTATGGCGTACATTAATGACCCGGACGGCAGACTCTGCGACTGGGGTATTCCACGTACAGAGTGTTATGGTGTAAGACTTCCTTTTGATTATAAAGGTGAAGTACCACCACAAATGCTAATGATTGATGTTCCTGAAGCCGAGTATATTGTTTTTGAACATGGTCCATTCGATTATGAGCAGGAAAATCGTAGTGTAGAGGAAAAGATTGAAAAAGCAATGGCAACCTTTGATTTTGCAGGCACCGATTACTGCTTTGATACTTCCCCCGGTAGAATAATTTACTTTTATCATAATCCGGAGCGTTTTTTTAAGTATATCAGACCTATACGCAAGTAAATAAAATTGAATTACTATCCATTATAAAGACGCTAATGAGGAAATCAATTAGAACATTAAGTAAGTACACATTTGCCGTCATAGCAATGGTAATAAAAAACCGTTGTTATGACGGCAGAGTAGCTATGCGCATCTATTCTCTATTCACTGTAAACTATCTGCAAAATCTAAATTGTTATCCATAATCTAAATTATAGTTTCAGCCACAAAGCAGGACGAACACCGCCTGTACATTTGCCATCGCTAATGTTGCCTTTCAATATATTGTTACCTTGAATACCTATATTACCGTCACCGTGGATGTATACAGCTTTTACATTTATACGACCAGGAGACCGAAGCCACCACCACCAAATACGCCCTTTATTAGCCTCAAGTCTTGCTATTCGCTTACTGTTGTTCTTATCTTTTCTTTCGAACCAATATCTTTGATTTTTACCTGGACTATACAGTTTCTCGCCGCTGTCTCCAAAATATCTACATACTACATCCTCAATAGTTAATAAAAATATGCTATCTTGCGTATCTGCTCCGCCATTTGACCCATACCACTGATTGTCAGGATTTTTATTTATTACCGATATTATTCTTGATTTATCAGTTGTGCTGAATTTATTATAAAATTTACCATTAAGATATTTTCTTAATGAGCAGTCAGCCCATGTTATATCTTTATAAGCATCATGATAAGAACGTTGTTCTATGATATCTTCGGTTATAATCAAAGCTGTATTGTTTTGTATGTCAAGAATACGCCAGTTATAATCACCAAATGGCATTGTTGATCCGATACTAAAATCTTCCATTGTCCTTCTCCTTCTCTTTAATAGGGAATAATAAATCAACATAATTAACATCTTGCTTTTATTCTTTGGTTCTCACTAATAAACCATTTAATATATAATATCCTTAAAAAAGAAAAAATGCAACATTGAAAAAGCAAAACGAAACATAGGATAAAATAACAGGTCAACTTGTTTATATATGGCTACACTTGTTATTGTTCGCTATTCCGTATATAATGGATTTATATCGTTTTAGTGAAAGGATGATGATTGATATGGATTACATTTCTGTGAAAACTGCATCCGAAAGATTGGGCATATCAGAACGACTTATACAAAAATTATGTGAAGGAAATCGCATTGAGAGAGTTAAAAAGTTTGATCGTACATGGATGATACCAAAAGATAAAGAAAAGTATATTGATGGAAGAGCCAAACAGAAAGCGGGTGAAAAAGATGAACGATAAAATACTGTTGGTTGATGATGAGAAGGATATTGTTGATTTGATAGAGAAAGTACTACGTCAAGATGGTTTTCAGTCTATTCAAAAATCATATACAGGCATGGACGCACTTCAAGCCTGCAAGGAATTTAAACCCGATGTTATGGTATTGGATATTATGCTGCCAGATATGGATGGTATTGAAGTCTGCAAAAAGCTACGGGAATTTTCCTTTTGCTCCGTCCTGTTTCTTTCTTCAAGAAATGACGATGTTGATAAAATTCTCGGTCTTTCCTGTGGCGGTGACGACTATGTAACAAAACCCTTTAGTCCACGAGAAATTGTATACCGCATTAAAGCACAACTACGCCGCCAACAATACCATTCTAATCCGCATCCAGACAGCATTCAGCTACTGACTGTTGGATCGCTCGAACTTGATAAGGAAGCTTGCCGGATTTATAAATCAGGGCAGGAAGTCGGGCTTACTGGACGTGAATTTCTCTTACTCGCTTACCTAATGGAAAATGCAGATAAGATTATCAGCAAGGAACGCCTATATGAGCAGGTTTGGGGCGAATACAGCAGTATCTGTGACAACACAATCATGGTTCATATTCGTCATATTCGAGAAAAGATTGAAGACACCCCATCAAATCCAAAGCAGCTTATAACAGTAAAGGGGTTGGGTTATAAGCTAAAGAAAAGGACTGATTAAATGAAAAAATCTGGTTACCGCACAATCCTACATATATACCTAATTTTTTTTCTGTCACTACTTGGTACGCTCCTTGCTTCGATTAGTCTTTTTCTTCTGTTGATTACCGTTCAAAAACCAGACGGTACAGCAACAAGAAGCGATTGGCCAAAAGCATTTGCAGAGGAGTTTAAGGAGCAGATTATATTTATAGACGATAAGCCACAGGTAAAACAAACTGGATTGATGCTATTGCAGGATAATCATATCGGACTACAAATTATAGATAATATCGGGAATGAGATTTATGGATTTCAAACGCCCGAAAAAGCAAGCACCCATTATTCGATTACTGATCTTTTGTATCTAAATCAAACAGGACATTTGGATACAGAAGAAAGCACCTCTTTTGTAGGGGCAGTAACTTATCAAAAAACAGACTATATTTACATCGTCCATTTCCCTATAGAAATAAGAAACATCACCATGTATCTAAACGGGAAACGATTTGCAGGCGGTAAAACTATCATACTCTCCACGGTGGCTATCCTTCTGTTTGTAATACTTGTTGCGGGAGTGGTATACGGTTTTTGGACAGCAGGAATTATTAGCCGCTTAACTACATCAATCAAGAACATTTCAAAACGCTCCTATCTGCCATTAAGAAGCAATGGAGCTTTTGGTGATCTGTACGACAGCCTAAATACTTTAGACATGGAAATAAAAGCAAGCGATAAACTTCAGGAAGAAACAGAGCAAATGCGCAGGGAATGGATTGCAAATATCACGCATGACTTGAAAACACCTCTTTCACCAATCAAAGGATACTCTGAAATTCTCCTGGATAATACACCTAAAACTGAAGAACAATGCAGACAATACGCTTTGATTATGCTCAAAAATGCAGCTCACATAGAAAACTTAGTTGATGATTTGAAATTAACCTACCAGTTGGAACACGACATGGTTCCTATCAATCGTCAGGATCAAAACCTTATCCGCTTTTTAAGAGAATTGGTGATTGATATTCTGAACCGTCCGGAATATGAAAGTCGATGTATTCAGTTTGAGAGCATGGACGAAACAATTCAGTTCTCCTTTGACTACAAACTACTGACACGAGCGTTTCAAAATCTGATTATTAATGCTTTTGTGCATGGTGATAAAAACACAGAAATTACCCTGCAAATTACCGCTACCGAAAATGACGTAAAGATTACAGTAGCCGACAACGGAAAAGGTATGACCGAGGAAGAAACAGACAGGCTCTTTGAACGCTATTACAGGGGAACAAGCACCGAAAACAAGCCGGAAGGAACAGGGTTAGGGCTTACCATTGCAAAAAATATCATTGAGCTGCATGGGGGTTCAATTTCTGCTTCTAGTATCCCGGACATTGGAACAATTTTTCTAATTTATTTTCCACGTAGTTAAGGTTAATTAAGGTTCAGTGAAAGATAGATTAAGGTTGACAGCTTATCATCATAGTATGATAACCGTCAACCTTTTTTCTATGTTCTGGAGGTGAGAAAATGAAATTGAAAAAGGTTGATCCCATCAATCGAAAACACATTTAAAATTTAGCACACAGAAAGCAGGTGTAAATTTGAAAATTATTCTAAAGTACATTTTAACCAATGTTAAGGAGCACAAGGCAAGAACCGCCGTCATGCTTTTGTCAATACTTCTATCCACTATGCTATTGTTCGTTTCCTTTTCTATTGGCGTGTCCTACGAAAGTGCACAACGAAAAATGGCACGTGGTATGGCAGGAAGTGCAACCATTTCTGTACAAACGACTGATGAAAACTTAAATTTAAGCATTATACCCGGATTGTCTGCGATAAAGGCAAAAGTCGGTATACTTGAGGAAACCTCGCTATACCATGAAAATGGGTACTATGAAACAGTGGATTTAATAGCCGCTGACCTTGACGCATTGGAACAGATAAACAAGCCCCGCCTACAAAATAGCGATGAAATATCTGATTTTTCTGGCAATCGAATTATCCTACCGGACAGGTTTACTTCAAAATATGGAATCAAAAAGGGTGATGCCATTACCTTGCAAGTAAACGGAACGCCCGTCACTTTTGAGGTAACGGAAATTGCTGCATATGATACAGTTTTTCTGCGACATACAAGGGGCGCAACTGCTCTTTTGCCGATCTCTACATTAACCGAGCTTTTAGGGCAGTCCGGTGGATATAGTGAAATTCTGATAGAGCCCATCGAGGGAACGAAAACAAGCGAACTGATATCAGAGCTTAAAAACACTTTGAAAGGCGAAAACTACCAAATATCCGAAATTGTAAATGAAACACAGATAGCTGCTGACGCAAGGCAAAAAACCATGCCGTTTTTTCTCATTAGTTTTTTCTCTCTGAGCATGAGTGTTTTCATTATTTTTAGCAGCTATAAGGTAATTACATTTGACCGTCTGCCAATTATCGGAACTTTTCGCAGCATTGGAGCAACGGAAAAAACAGTGACCCGTATTCTGCTTTGGGAAAGTCTGTTATACGGCTGTGCAGGTGGAGTTATAGGTATTCCTGTCGGTATCATTGTATTGAAAGCCATTTTGCAAGGAATGGGTCAATCCTTATCACAAGGCATTGAAATTCCCGTGATTGTTTCTCTGCCCGGCGTGCTTCTTTCTCTTGTTGTAGCGGTAATTGTTTCTCTGATCTCTGCATGGTTACCTGTACGCAGGGCAAGCCGTCTACCGATAAAGGACGTTGTGCTTGGAACAGTGGAAGAAAAGCATATCTCACATCGCTTTATCGTTGGAACAGGAGTTGTTCTTTTCATCATTTCCGTTATTCTGCCGCATTTGGCTTCCGATAATATGATATATTTGGCAGGTGGATTTTCTTTGTTGGGGATGATTGTCGCCACGATATTGATTATCCCGCTGCTAACAAATGTAACTTCAGTGGGCTTGGAACGCCTTTATGAAGTGATATTTCAAAATGAAGGCAAACTTGCCGCCCGAAATATGCAGAATAACAAAAGCGTTACCCAAAATATAACACTACTTTTTATAAGCGTTTCCGCAATTATTACTATTAGCGTTGTTGGAAATTTTGTAAAAACATATGTCGGTGACGTTTTCCATGGTGCGGAGCTTCAAGGTTTTGTAGATGGACATATGGAGCAGAAATTTGTAGAGCAAGTAGAAAGCATGGATGGAATTGAAAAGGTGCTGCCCCTATATGTGTTCAACAATAATATGCAAGGAAATGGTATGACCTTTTCCCGCATGGAAGCAACTGATAACTTGGACTGGTATAGCTCTATGCTTGCCCTCAATTACACAGACGAGGATATGCAAGAAAAGTCTTTATCTTCCTTTCGCACAGGGGAGCGTTCCGTAATATTAAGTGAGAATTGCATGAAAAACATGGGAACTTACGTAGGTGACACCATTGCTTTATCAAATGGAACAACTCAAAACACCTATGTAGTGACAGGCAGCTTTAAGTCAAGGGCAACCGATGTTGAAGCAGTTATCCCCTCTGTCTATGCTGTTTCAGACTTTGAGGCAGGTGTCTATAATTTTTTGGCTTATACAGCTAAAGACCCAGATGCTATCATGGTTCAAATCAGAGCTTTATTTGGGGAAACAACAAATTGGAGTCGAACGGTTGAGGAATTTAACAATGATACGATTTCAACAGTAGGTGCGTTTTTGAAACCGATGCACAGTATGACCTATTTCATTTTGCTTCTTGCGACGGTAGGGGTTATCAATAATCTACTGATTAATTATATGCAAAAGCGGCGCACCATTGCCATGTATAAATCAGTGGGACTTAGTAATCTTCAAAACGTAAAAATGACATTGATTGAGGGGTTTTCCTCTGGCTTAATTGGCGCGGTAATTGCTATTTTCGTTTCCTATATGGAGATACAGACCGTTTTCCTTGTAGCGGGACCGAAAATTTCATTAGTACCAGAATTTGATGCCGAAACGTTCCTTGTGGCAGGGGTACTGGGAATTGTCGTCACTCTGCTTGGCTCCGTTGTGCCGATATTAAAGAGCCGTAGAATGAAATTAGTGGAAGAAATTAAGTTTGAATAAATACTGGAGGATATATAGAATGAAATCATTTGTTGACAAGATTGCGATTGAGGGAAAAAGCATTGTGAAGGATTTTAGAATAGGTGACACCACCACAAGGGTATTAAAAAGCGTATCGTTGAAAGTCCTGCAAGGGGAGTTTGTTTCTATTATGGGGCAATCCGGCTCTGGAAAGAGTACACTACTTTATATTCTTGGCGGACTTGACACTCCTACAGGCGGCTCTGTCCACATAAACGGCACAAACATATCTGAGTTGGCTGACGAGGAGATGAGCAAAATCAGACGGCAAAAAATAGGCTTTGTATTCCAGTTTTACAATCTCATTCCCAATCTGAATGTAGAGGAAAATATCATGCTACCCCTGCTTCTGGACGGGAAAAAAATGAGTGAAAATAAAAAACAGCTTAGTCATATTTTGAATGTTGTGGGATTATCACATAGGCGAAAACATACCCCCCGTGAACTGTCGGGAGGACAGCAGCAGCGAGTAGCAATCGCCCGTGCCTTGATAACAAATCCCGAAATCCTGTTTGCTGATGAACCGACTGGAAACCTTGACAGTAAGACAGGGTTGGAAATTATGAACTTGTTACAAGAAATTAATCAAAAAAGTAGACGAACAATTATCATGGTTACGCATTCGCCGGATGCTGTAAAATATAGTAGTAGGGCTCTCATAGTGAAGGACGGCATCATTGCGTGAATTAAATACATCGTCTGCCGCACGACGGTAAAAGAAAAAAGCCATCGTGCAGCAGACATTTTCCTGTTTACAAAGATGATGGAAGTGTTTTCAAGTTTTTGTGAGATGAAAATACAAACATTAATGAATTCCGTTAAATATTTTCCATATATAATTACTCTTATAATCTAAAAATATATAAATTTACCTTAAGATTTTGAACCGATTCTCAAAAGTTAGACCATGAAGTGGTATTAATTTTTTTGTTCGTACGTTGCAATTCTGAAAAATCTATTAAAATAGAAAAAGCTTATAAAAATGTATTTATAATACAATCATTTATAAGCTTTCCACATTTTATATTTTACTTTCGATTTTTTGTTTTTTAATATATCTTAAAACAGCAAATGACAATATGGCAGCAAAAATACCTGTTATAGCTAAGAATCCAAAAATAATATTATATCCTCCGCTTTGATACTTATCCATCCAGTTTCCAAATATCATAGAGTATACTGAATCTGGCAAATATCCTACTATGGAAATAATACCAATTGCTGTACCTGTCATAACCTTCGGGATTCCTACTTCTGCAACGATAGAAGAAATAACTCCATATGTCATCATTGCCACTGCCCCAGGAATTAATGTATAAACACTAACCAATGTTGGATTAATATCTGCTGGCAAAATCAGTACCAATCCAAATAAACAGGCTAGAATAAAAAATGCTACACAAAGCCATTTACTCGTAGATTTGAAGCATTTATCTGCAATTAATCCTCCAACTGGAGCTAATAATAAAAGAAGATAAGTTCTTACTGCTGAAAGAAATCCAGAATCTACAATAGAAATTCCAAATACTTCTGTTAAATATGGATTAAAATAAGATGTACTCATATAATAACCGTATCCGCAAAACATGATTATAGATATAACCCATACTATTGGAGTTTTTAATAATTTACCTAAATCACTAACACGAAACTTGGGTTCATTGTCATCAACTGATTTATTACAATCTTCCTCCTTTAGTAGAATCATTATTATAACTGCCACTATAATGGTTATCAATCCACCAAAAATACATGCACGAAAATATCCTGTTTTCATATCTCCACCTGTCTGATAGACTAATACTGCCAGTGCATTTACAACTGCCGCTGAAATTCCATTACAAGCATAATAAAGACCATATAAGAACCCCTGTTCTTCTTCCGTCCCAATAATTCTTACCGTTTTTAACAATGCAGACCATACAACAAAGCCCGTACTAATTGCAAGACACATCCAAATAAGTATGGATATTGTAAAATTCTCCATATTAAATGCATATAGAAACACCAGTGCAGACGTTCCCAGCGATGAATATACAAGTGCTTTTCTAGGAGAAATCTTATCAGCTAACATTCCTCCGGGAATATATAAAATCATATTGGCAATTGTATATGTAGTCATTAACAATCCTGACTGGGTATTATTAATATTCATACAGGCTATATGTGCATCATAAAAAACATATTTTATATATGGTAAGAAATAAATAGACCCTCCTGCTAAACCAAGTGCTATTATAATTAAATATTTTTTGAATTTACTATTCATAATAGTCTCCTTTCTTACTTCTTATATTTGATTGCTCTTTCTTTTTCTTTGCATTGATATTCTTCAAAACTTTATCTAACAAAACATACACTTTGTTTACAGATTCTATATCTAACGATTCAGATACTGTATGTGCATTTAAAATAGTTGGACCTATTGATATTGCATCCATCACTGAAGGACAATTTCTCATGATAATACCACATTCTAATCCAGCATGTACGTTTTCACATTCAGCTTTTTCGCCATATAGTTCATCATAGGTATCTAAAAATATTTTTTTAAGCTCTGAATCTTTTTTATACATCCAAGCAGGATATTCATCTTTGCGCTCTGACTCTCCGCCAAAGTGCTCCATTAACCTCTCAATTTTTTGCACTTCGTCCCTATACCATGATTCATAAGAAGAACGCAAAGTGAGTTCTATCGTGATATACTTTTCAATTTCTCTAACAATAGCTAAATTTACTGAAGAACATACAAAATCTTCAGTTTTACTATAAACACCATGCGGAAGATTCTCTAAAAGTAAAAGTAATTTTTCTCTGAACTTATCCTCATATACAACACAACTGTATTCTGTCTGTTTTATTGATAAGGATAGTTCTTTTTCCTCATTACACCATTCGTTTTTACAAATTTTTATAAAATCCTTTATTTCTTTTTCTAATAATTCTATATCATCTGTATTTACGACTGCAGTAGCCCATTCTGGAATAGCATTAGATCGACTTCCTCCTTCAAGTGATTTCAGTTCAAATGAATTTTTAGATAATGTTCTAAGAAATCGTACCAATAGTTTAATTGCATTTTCATGTTTTCTGTTAATCTCTAAACCAGAATGTCCTCCAATACAACCTGTTACCATTATTTTTACTGTTTTATTCTTTATAGAAGTCTTACTCTGTATTGGCAGTTTGCAGAATGAAGAAATACCACCAGCTGATCCTATTGTAAAAACTCCTTCTTTCTCACTATCCAGGTTAATCATATATATCCCAGTTACATCTTCTTTCCTAATCGCAATAGCTCCACCCATGGTTTCCTCTTCATTTGCTGTAAATATAGCCTCTAAAGCAGGATATTCTTTTGTATTATTTTCTAGAAGTGTCAGTATCAAAGCAACTCCAATCCCATCATCTGCTCCAAGAGTTGTTCCATTTGTGCATATTTTTCCATCTTTTACATGAATATGATACGGTATCTTTTCTAAATTTTTCTCTGGATTTTCAGATTCCCATACCATATCTGTATGGGCCTGTAAACCGACAACAGGACTATCTATTCTATTTACTATTTTTTTTAAGATTACATTATTCTCTTTATCCCGAATAACTTCAAGCCCCATTCTTTTCCCTTGTTCCACTAGATAATCAGCTATTTTCTTTTCTTCAGAAGACACTCTTGATATTTTAGATATTTCATTAAAATAATAAAATACTCTTTCTGCACTCATATAGCCTCCATAGTTTTAATATTTTTTATACAGTTTTTTAGAAACTTCCTGACCAGCAATATAAAACACAATAGCTATAGCAATACAAATAATAGGAACTGGAATTATATCACCAGAATTGGCAAACCAGCCAAAACCAATAGGTCCTTTAGTCATCGTAAGACCCACAAAAGAAGAAATTATCCATGCTATTATTGCATCCCACTTGATACCGCTATGAACTGTAGACCAATCCTCATCATAACTCTTTCTGTTACAAATATAAAAATCCGCAATTAAGATACCTGCAATAGGTGTTATAAATACACCAAGTATTAATAAAAAGTTTACAAAATATTTATATACTCCTAATGCTGCAATTGCTGTACTTATAGCACCTAAAATCAATGTCAATTTCATACGTGGTATCTTTGAAACACCATCTAGAGTATTCATTAATCCCAACACACTTCCATAGAGATTATTATCATTTGTAGTCCACTGACCTATAACAAGAACAAGTGCACCAAATATTCCAAGCCCTAGTGTTAGTACCATAACTTCAACTACATTCCAATTTTTAAATGCGTATGTAAAAAAAGCACCACACATCATAACTGGGATATATCCCCAAAAATAACCTAAACTGATACCAATCGCACAATCTTTGCGTGTTTTACAAAAGCGGCTGAAATCACCCATCATAGCTATACCTACTGCAAAAGAACTTACAACTACTGTTATTCCTGCGACAATACTTATTGGCGAACCAATCGGCCCTGAGTCTACTATATCACTCATAGGTACTATAGTACCTGTTTTTATAACCGCAGTAATACAAAGAACAAATAGTAGCGGTACTCCAATTAAACTTAACATTTTGATTGCCTTAAACCCGAAAATAGCAGTCATTGACATTGCTAAGCCACCAATTACCGTAAAAATGACAGGAGTAATTGTACTGCCACTTAATTGTTTCACTACTAATGATATTGTGTTACCAAACAAATCCGCTTGAAATGCATACCAGCCAAAATTACAAATACAAAATATGACACCTATAATTTTGGCCCCTGTAGTTCCAAAAGATCTACGACAATTAAAAGATGTTGGAAGATGAGTATGCGTACTCACAAAGGCACATATTGTAGCCAGTAAAAAAACAATAAAAGACCCTACAACACTTGCAATAAACGTGTCTCTGAAAGATAGGCCATTTGCCAATACACCGCCAACTGCAAGACCACTTAAACAAAAGCCTTCACCCAGCCAAACCATGCCCTGCTCAACCCACGTTTTTCTAGCATTTTCCGGAACTGGTGTTTTTTCATAATCATTATATTTTTCTTCTAAAGATCCCTTTACTTTTAAAGTTTTTTCCATGCTTTTATCCCCCTGCTAGTCTTCTAAGAAGATACAATCATCATCGAATCCAAAAAATCTTGGATTCAAAATTTCTAAAGCTTTTTCAGTTTTCCACAAATCATGACAGTGGAATCCTAGTACACAAAGTTCCATTCCTTCTTTACAATTTGGATTTGTAATCGGTTTACCAGTGACTTTATCTACTACACAAATCAAATCTGGACAAGTTAAGCGCAACTTACCATCCACCCACATCATCATGTTTTCATTCTTATACCAAACTCTTGCAATTTGGTTTTCATTTTCTTCTATTCCCTCTAAATATATATTACCAAATGTAAAACCGTCTTTATTTTCCCAGTTAGTTTCTGCTGTAGCACGTCCTGTAAATAATAATTTACCATTTGCTGATTCTAAAATTGAATAAATTGGATTAATTCCTGCCTCTTCCGCCACTCTTCTGGCTTGCCCTATTTTCTGTGCATGTGAAAGGGCTCCTGGAATAACTGATTTCTTTAAATCTTTACCTTGAATTGGATGATCAGTCATACCTACTGCCCCACTTGTTGCAACTGCCATGGACCTTGCAAGTGCTTCGGCTCTTGCATCTTCTTTCACAGTTGGAATAACTACTACATCTCCATAGATTGTTCCAATCGCTAACGGAGTAATAGGTTGTCCAGTCACATAATAAGTTGAAAACTGAAGTTCTGGAACAGCTCTTCCAGCAGCATCTGCATCTACAATATATTTACCAGTCTTTGCAGCGATTGCCATAACCTCACCTGTATTTCCTGCACCATATTCAATTGATACAACTCCATGAAAATTAGTTTTCATATATTTCTCTAATGCTTCGACAGATAATGCAATATCTGTTCCATCAAAAAGGTCTTCCTCTACTTCCTGTTCTTCTGGTACCATACATCCACAATAATATGGACTTGCATAATATGATTCATCTTCAATCTCATCAAAATCAAGCATTTTAAATTCTTTTCCAGCATTCCATTCATTCTCTACAACAGACAATCCTTCTGCAAGAGAACCACCCCCGCCAGTTCCTAAAATTGCGCAGCCCATCATAATGTCTTTTAATTCTTGTAAATCGAGTTTTCGCATTATTATCTCCTTTTCTAAATTTTTTAGATATTCACTTTATTATTATAAACGTATCCATTTCGCATTTCATTATATGATTAGACAATAAAAAGGATTTTCTAATGTATAATCTACAATTTCATTTCTTGACATTCTTCATTTATTACCTCATAATAAATATATATTTACTTCAAATTTGTATCTTGAAAGGAGTTAGTATGGGTATTACGGTAAAAGATATTCTACAACTTGATGTTTTAAAAAAAGCAAAACTAGTAGCTGGCAAGAATGGACTTAATAGAGAAATTTTACGAGTTAATTTTACAGATTGTCCTTTAGATCCAGACGACCCTGGATACACTTTAGTTTCAAAAGGAGATTTATATATACATAGTTTTTATACATCCCAAAATAATGAAGACCTTGTTTTTAACCTAATTCAATTTTATATACAAACAGGAAGCTCCTGCTGCATTAGTTTAAATTACTACCTTAATCAAATACCAGAAAGAGTCTTAAACTTATCAAATAAAAATAATTATCCTATTATTATGATTGATGCTGATGTGCCATATGGGCAACTTATCAAAGATATTTCTGAACTAATTCTAACAGAGCAGCTGGATATAAACTCTGAAAATAAAATAAACCAGCTTCTGTATGACAAATTAAATAGTCAAGAACGTAATAATATCATACAATACCTAGCTCCAGATTTGCCATTAAAATATCTATGTATTTATATTTCATATCCTGAGCTTCAGTCTTTACGCTTTAAATTTTTGAAAAGTGATTTATCTTCACAATTTCAGATGCATTTTCTTAGATATCGTAAGGGTGGTTTCTTAATTCTAAATCTGATGACACATTTAGATTTCTCACGTACAATTAATTCTCTAACATACCTTTTATCCTACTATGGAAAAACATTTTATATTGGTGTTAGCAGCAAATGTGAAGAATCTAGTGATTTCATTCGTAGTTTCAATGAAGCATACTCTGCATATGAAATTGCTCAGTTAACAGGAAATAAATTAACCTATTATAATGATTTATCAATTTACAATTTGCTACTTCCATTACGCAATCATGAAATTTTAAAAGAATTTTGCAAAAAAATACTTGATCCTTTGAAAGAGTACGAAAATCGACATTCTACGAATCTCCTAGAAACTATTCGGATTTATATGGAAAATAACGGAGACTACAAAAAAACAGCGTATTTTCTCGGTACTCATGAAAATACGATACGTTTTCGAATTGGAAAAGCCAAAACTCTGCTTAGATTGGAAGATAATCATTATGCTTTCATAGAATATGTTTCTATCGCATTAAAGGCAGAACTATTATTATAATATACGTAGAGATGTCTTAAAACTGTAAACTAGTCTTATGGCGGCTTAACTTATACATATGAAAATGGTACAATAATATTCACCAATAAAGCTTATATGGCATCATTAATGTTGGAATGGATTTTGCTGCATTAAACGAGTGTTAATAATAAATTGATAAAGTAGATAGGATTATTTTGACCTATTAGCTATGAAAGGATGTCTATGAATAATAAAAGATTATTTGGTTTAATTACAGGTATTTCAATTGCAATAATAATTAATTTACTTCCACTAGAAGGATTAAATCCCCAAGGGAAGATGTGCCTGGGTCTGACGCTCATGACAGTTGTATTTTGGGCATTTCAAATTGTCCAGTCTGGATATGCTTCTGGGCTTTATTTAGTTTCACTTATAATATTTCAGGTTGCAGAGCCGTCAGTTGTATTTTCACCATGGCTTGGAAGTACTATGTATTTAGTCATAGGAGCATATTTAATAGCTTCATCTGTAAAAAGCTCTGGATTTGGAGAAAGAATAGCATATAAGTTTATATTAAAATTCGTTAATTCATATAAGAGCATAATTATATCAATATTTGTTTTAACAATTATGTTAAGTATAATAATTCCCCATCCATGGCCAAGAGCTTTCTTAATAATGTCTGTTATGACGGTTATAATCAAAAGTGCCAATATATCAAAAGAAGATTCCATAAAGATTGGATTCACTGTTTTTTCGGCATCAGTTCCATCTTCAATGATTTTTTTAACGGGAGACAGTGTAATAAATCCTCTAGCGGTACAAGCTTCTGGTAATTCTGTAAGTTGGGTACAGTGGTTTGTTTATATGGGACCTCCAAGCATATTTGCAAGCATCATAACTTGTACTTTAATATTACTTTTATTTAAACCATCTAATGAAATAAAAATAAGTAAAGAGGAAATAAAGGAAAAATTATCTTATTTAGGACCTCTCTCAAATATAGAAAAACGAACTATGACATGGCTTGCAATCGCGGTTGTGCTATGGCTTACTGATTCAATACACGGAATTGATATAGGTTGGATTACATTGCTCATTGCAATGCTTATGAGTTTTCCCGTAATAGGAGAAATACTAGACGCAAGGCAATGGAGCGAGGTTCCTGTACATGTTTTGCTTTTTTTAACTGCTGCTATAACTATAGGCAGAGTTGGAGGTTCTACAGGAATGAACAATTGGATTGCAGAAACTGTTCTTCCATCATCAATTCCTTCAAATCCATTTTTACTTGCTGCTATAATAGCTGTAATTTCCATAGGAATCCACATGATCTTAGGAAGTGTAATAGCAGTTATGGGTATAGCAATACCGGCACTATTGATATTTGCAGAACCTATGGATATAAGTCCTATAGTTATAACTTTGTTGGTATATTCCTCCATTGCTATGCATTATATTTTGCCTTTTCATCATTTAAATATTTTAATAGGACAAGGAGAAGAAAATGGTATGTATGGGCAGAAGGAAGTTATACGTTTAGGTGTTCCGTTAACTGCAGTTGTTTTTATAATTGTTTTTATCGAAACTTTGTATTGGAAATTGATTGGTTTATTTTAATTGTTTTTTACGATTAATTAACATTAATAAAATATTGCGGTGCAAACTTAATAATGTGATAGAAACCCCAACAATCTTGGCGCACCAAACTGTTTAAAACTTGCATGCAGGTTCTTTGTCATGTTTTCTAATGCATCTTTGCTCATTCAACCTTTCAAAATCTTCTCAATTGCCTTGCCTTTTGCTAATTCGTCGATTAATTTGTCAAGCCACCTGATTTTCTGCATGAGCGGGTCTTCGATTTTCTCAACTCGATGACCACAAATCACACCTGTAATTTTGGCAGCATTGGGATTTATTTGTGGGGCTTGACTAAAAAAAGTTTCATAATCAGTATTCTTCATAATTTGCTCTTGCAGACCAGAATCGTCATACCCTGTCAGCCAACGAATCACAGTATCAACCTCGGATTTGGTACGCCCTTTGCGCTCCGCTTTTTGGATGAGTAACGGGTAAACTCTCGAAAACGCCATCTTGTACACGCGCTCGTTTGTCATAAAAAGTCACTTCCTTTCGATTACAACTACCTAACAATCTACTATCTAGCAAAATAGGTATATTTTTTATCCCTCTCTTTAATTAAATATTATATCCAAGTGAGGCATGTGTCAATCACAATATAGTTTTTCCCATTATTTATTTTTCTGTCACATTATTTGTTTCCCATTAACAGTAATTACTTGTTATCAGCAGCACAGTTTTCACATGCAAGTATGACAGGTCATAGCAAAAAAATTGCAACAGCTATTGCAAGAAAGTTAGGAATTACTGCCCATAATATTAAAAAAAATCCTAAAATTATGGATTGCGACTTACTATACATAGTAAGTGGAATTTATGGAAGGAATTGCAGCCATGAACTACTAAAATTTGTTCAAGGTTTACCATCAGAACAAGTAAAAAAATAACTTAACTCAAAATTACTATACCTCTTATAAGAAAAATCCCCTCAAACGCATAGTCTGAGGGAATATAATACACACCTAATTTTGTATCATATGACAATGTGGATGAATGTTAACATTAATTACTACTTTATCTCATCCCATTTTCCAATTTTTTGTTCGTAAACATATTTATTTTCTTTAACAACATCCCTAACAGACCGACGTTTCTCACCAGTAACTTTTTCAATGTCATCACATACCACATTAAACATACCATCTTTAATGCATTGTTCGCTTGTGACAAGATCATGTGCGCACCAAGGGAATGGTGATTTTGAGAAATCATCTGTCGAATTTTTTGGAATACCTAAAGATGCAGCATACGCATACAATCCTTCAGTATCTACTGGAACATATTTAAATTTTGCATCTGAGATTTCATTAATTAGTTCAATAATTTCTTTTATAGATACTTCTTCTTTACCGCATGCAGTATATGCCTTATTATCTTCACCTTTACCTAGCAGAAGTGCAGCAGCAAATTTGGCGCTATCATCTTTAGCAACACATGTTGCTTTGCCATCTTGTGCTAAGGTATGCCATTCGTAATTGTTAAGCATTGCGAGTATAGGAATTGCAGCAACAAAATTTTCCAAGTAAAAATTATTTCTCATAAAGTTATATTTTGTATTTGTACCTTTAACTTTTTCTTTAATATAACTTTCAGTATAAGTATGATCTGGGGTAACATAGACATGCTGATATTTTGGATCACTTGCTCCTAAGTATGATGTATAAGTAATATGTTTAACGCCAGCTTCTACAGCTGCGTCAACTGCATTTCTATGTTGTTGTCTACGTATATCACCAATAGTAATTGTTGATATAATACATATTCTGTCTATATCTTTAAAAGCTTCAACCATTTCTTCTTTGTTGTCGTAATTTACAGACCTTACTTCAATTCCTAATTTTTCCCAATATTCCTTTTTTTCCTCGCTAAGTCCTTCAGGAAAAGGACAAGCTACTACTAATTCCTCAGGTGCTACCTTTTCAGACATAATTCTAGCAATTCTTCCTCCAAGTTGACCATCACATCCAGTTACTAGATATTTCATAATTTACCTCCTTAAAATGTGGCGAAACCCTTCTCTGCATTAGATGAGATTCAATGCAATTGCGACAATAGTCTCTTACGTGACATTTGTCTCTTTTTTTAAATTATATCAGAGATATTTATACCTGTCAAGATAAAATTGAAGGGCGAGACTTCGATTTTTTAACACCAAGATATCATATTGAAATATTGATGTATTTATGCTATTATGTAAAAAACTATAAGTTTGCAAGTTAGGAGCAATGGTGTACTTATGAAACAGGACAGACGAACAAAGCGAACAAGATCATGGCTCTATGAGAGTTTGCTGGAACTAATGAAATCAAAGGACTATGCTGATATTAGCATTACTGAACTTACTGAAAAATCTGATATTGCGAGGCAGTCATTCTACCGAATTTATGCCAGTAAGGATGATATACTTCTCTCTAAAATGGATGAAATTAATAGCGAAATTTTTGAAAAATCTGAGCTGGAGTTTAAACAACAGGGTGGACAGTTTTTAAATTTAGTGATACGCCAACTAGTAATTGCTTTTCAAGAGAATGAAGAATTTTTTTCGGCTTTGCTAAAGGCTGAACTTCAACATAAAGAGCTTACCAAATTTTCAGAGTGTATTGCCAAATTTTATATAAAAGAAAAGAATCATCAGGAACTTAGTGAAAATCATTTGTACTGGATATGTTTCATCGTAGGAGGAATCTATATGGTGTTATTTAAGTGGAATGAATCCAATATGGATACTCCTTCAGAGACTATTATAGAAATTTTGCAAAAATCTGCGAAACATATATATTTGATTCTAGAGGAGTATTCGGATTATCCTATGTAAAAGAAGTTGATTCATCTATTTTATTTTTTAAAATCTTTACAGGAGATATACCATAAAACGGTAAATCTACTTCTTATGTTGAATTATTTAAAGTATGCCTAAATAAAAAAGCTAACCTTTTCATGCATTAATAGAGTATACCTCCATGGTACGACACAAATTACTATTAACGATTGAACAGATAAATAAAACGGGCGAATCTTAAACTAAGTTAAATCTAAGACTTGCCCATATTTTTCAATATTCGAAGCAAATTATTTATAGAGGCAGAATATAATTTTAGGTGTAATATTTTTGTTTAGATTAATCTTAATTAATCTAAACGTACAAGATTTTGCCCGAGATTTGAAATATATCGTTCTTATGCTTGAAAGGCGCAACGAATAAAATGTTTATTTCTTTTGCAAGCATGCCAATTCTTGATCAAACCATGTTTCAATGTTATCTCGTATATCTAACACAGAATTATCCAACGATATGATAAGTCCACGGCAACCGCCGTCACACTGACCGATTTCTCTTTTTCTACCGCAGCCATATCCCTTTGCTATCATTTCCTGCAAAATTGGAGGAAATGTTTTGATGGTGTTAGTGTATTCGTGTGTCTTTGTTGATTTCACATTGATATGATAGCCGTTGTTGAGGGAAGCATTAATTCCCCATAAATCTTTCCGTTTATAACAGTACTTAATATAGATATGAAACCCTTTTACTTCCACAACGCAGGTAAGTCCTTTATCCATATAGCGCTGATGCAGTTGCATAATGAAATCCTGCACATCTGCGGATAAAGTCTTTATCGTATCCTGCACGATGGAAAGCACATCTGTTTCATCCTTTTTCAATGCCCTGTAATCACAGCGCAAAAAAACATCCTGGTTAACGAGAGTGCCATAGTCTATTTCGGCGATTGCCATGACCTTCAAGCCTGTGAGCATAGTGGGGTTATCTGGATATGTAATCTTAATGGTTTTTATGTCTGACAAGTTTTGCTTTTTTTTATTTATATCTATTCCTTCAATGCAAATACCGCAATCCGCCAGAAACCGTAGACATTCAAGGTTTTTGGTAACAGACAGTTTTCCATTGAATACGGTATTTCCACAAGCGAGAGATTGCGCGTTTTCAACTGGCATGCCATGATAACCTATGTTCATTAGCATGGTGCTTACATTGTGCAGGAACGGATAATACACTGAAAGAGTGGTGCGGTTTTCATATTCATGGGCAACTTTTTTACTATTATCATAAACATCACCTTTGGCGTATAAAACGTCATAAAGCCGAACCAAAAAGGCTCTGAACGCCAAAACGCCCTCATGTATGCTCTCTTCGCCTAATACATTTGTATATGCAGAATCAATTGCATATGCTTCGTGCGTTTCAGGCACCATAATTTCCTTCAAATAGCTTGCCACATCCTTAAGCGTTTTTCTCATATGTTTCACCTCTTGTAATTTACTTTGACTTATATCTATAAAACTAATTTGCAGATTCATATTTATCTTCTCAATGATTAATTATCTAATTTTTAACTCCACATCATAATATTAATAAGTTCTCGGAATATCTAGCTTTTATTTTTAAAAACTTTCAATCCCTGTATTTTAAAAACACCAACTTTTTCACAAATACTCCTTAATAGAAAATTTAAATAACAGTTTCTACTATTTCCTTATTATTTTACCATATTATTACAGCCAAGTCATTATTAAACTTTAGTAAATTAAAATTTTAGGCAAGGGCAAAGGCAATGAGCAGTTGGCAAAGATTTTCAACTTAAAACAGATGGCACAGACCGTCAATTTTCTGCAAGAACATAATTTGCTTAACGATTCCAATTAGAGGAAAAATCATATAAATGCACAGCCACTTTCGATGAGCTGAACACGCAAATTAAGGCTTGGTCTAATTTTCGTATAAGGTGGCTATATCATGTATTCTACGCTTCATTTCTGTGCGGATATGTAACGGCTCTAAACACTCGCATTTATCCCCAAAACTGAAAAGAATATTGTAGTAGTAGTCGTTCTCTATGAAAGGAAAACTAACAATGTAATGCTCATTGCCATCTTGAGAAAAGTCTGCATAAGAGCAAAAATCAAGTGCCCTGTCCATCACAGATTTATGAATACGGATTTTGATTTTTGTTTGCATAGTCTCCAAAATTTCCACAAAGTCTAAAGTCGGTTTTTGATAATCTCGTGGTTTAAAAGTTTCCTCTTGCATTTGTAGGTTTGATATTCGGGATAGTTTGAATAAGCGATAATCATTTCTTTTATGGCAATACCCTTGCCAATACCAATGACTACTTTTCAATACAAGCTGATACGGCTCGGCTGTTCGTGCGGTTTTATTTCCGTAGCGGTCTGCATATTCAAACGATAGTAGCTTGCTTTCCTGCAAAGCTGTTTTGATAACTTCTAAATATTGTTGTATGTTCCTGTTACCCATCCACGGACTTAAATCTATACATATTTGATTTGCTTTTAATTCAATGTCTTTCGCTCTGTCGGCGGGGATAAAACTCTTGACTTTTGCAATGGCGTTTACAAGTTCATCACCTCGTATCATGTTGGAGAGACTGGAAAGCCCCATCAAGATAGCGGAAAGGTCGGTAGTCGAAAAAACCTTTCTATCAATCTTGTATTTTGGCATGATTTCAAAGCCGCCGCCCACTCCCGATGTTGAGCAAACAGGAATACCCGCCATGTTGATAGTGTCTATGTCACGGTAGATTGTGCGGGGAGAAACTTCAAACATATCTGCTAACTCATGTGCGCCTATACGCTCTTTATCAAGGAGTATCATAATAATGCTAACAAGCCTGTCAACTTTCATCGCATAGCCCCCTTTCAAATTTTTTTATTATAATATATTGTTGCCATACTGTTGTCAACAATTACATGGTACAATAAAAAAGCAAACAAATCAATAAAACAATGAAAATGGAGGAAATTTATGTTTACAATCTATGTTTATGTTCTTGACACTTTAGCCGACTGGGAACTGGGGTATATTACTTCGGAACTGAATTCTGGTCGTTTTTTCAAAAATGGCGTGCAACGTGTATCCCTCAAAACGGTTAGTTGTTCTAAAGAGCCAATCAATACAATGGGAGGGATGACAATAATGCCCGATTGCTTAATTGATGATATTGTTGTGAGTGAAACAAGCATGTTGCTATTACCGGGCGCAGATACATGGAACGACCAAAAGCATAGCGCTATCATCGAAAAAGCAAGCAAATTTCTCTCTTTAGGCGCTACGGTGTGTGCAATCTGCGGGGCTACCGTTGCGCTTGCAAACTTTGGACTATTGGATAAGCGTCCGCATACCAGTAATGGACCAGGATTTCTTGAAATGGTTTCTCCTGAATATAAAGGGCAAAGTTTTTATATTGACAAGCCTTCTGTAGCGGATAACAACCTTATTACTGCTAGTTCCACCGGAGCTTTGTTGTGGGCGAAGCAAATTATTGATCATTTAGGTGTTTTTCAATCAAACACATTGGAATCTTGGTATGAATATTTTAATACCGGTGAGCCTAAACATTTCTTTGCCCTCATGCAAACTTTGCCGTATAGCAATGAAAACTGAACCACCTTTGTCATAAACAGAATGACGACATAGGCATATGGGATGCCTAACATACAATCTTGAAATTTACAAGCCACGCAAAGCGGAAAAAAAACGTTGTTGCGGCAGCATAGTATTCATGCCCCAAAATAAAATACAGTAGCCTAACGGCGGCTTTGTACTAACAATCAAAGCCGCCATTTATCTTTTGTAAAAAAACAAAACATGGAAATCGTAAATATTTATGAAGATGCAGGCAAGTCCATTGAGAGCCAACATGCATTTAACAGATGCTTAATGACATTGGAAACGGTTTAGCATTGATTTTGTTTTAGTTCATAAACTTTCACTTTGAGAGAAATGCCTCCTAAATTCTTAACTCTTTTAGAACACATTCAATCCTTTTGTGTGAATTTGATTTGCATTGAAGAAGGTATTGACTCATCGCAGACAAGCAGAAAGTAGAAGTTATGATTGCGATTACTCAACTATTGCATTACAAGAGGATTTGATAAGTTTAATTTTTTCTTAAATATAATATAATTCAGATAAAATATATTGACAAATTGATTTTCATGAAATATAATATTAATCAGAAATAAATCAATATTAAACAGGAGGTTTTGTATTATGGATAAAATTAACGTACAACTATTATTTACAAAAGATGAATTTGACCAGTTGCAAGTAGAGGCCGATAAGGTCGGGTTGACAGTTCCTCTTTACATTAAAGGTGAAGTCTTAAAAAATGATAACTTTAGTTCCTACTATAAAAAGCTGATTGAAAAAGTTGATGCCCTACCAAGCGGCACAAAGTTCAACATCAAAGCACTCTTTGGAGTTGAATGGACAATGAGCAAAGGAATTAAATTAAACCTTGGCAAGACATTTTATGGACGCGTAAACAGTGGTATCGTTGATAATGTATTAAAGGTTGGAAAAGACAGTTCTAATGTAATGTGGTATGAGAAAAAATAGGAGGATGTCTGCTATGAATAAAAAACAAGAATTAATGGCATTTTTACATGAGAAGGTTTTTGATCCAATTCTAAATTCAAAGGAGGCACCTGCAAATATTAAAAGCGGTGTAAATTTGACAATCGGCAGAATGAATAAGCTTAGTGCAGATAAGATGTTACAATATTTCTGGTCTGCTTTAGCAACAGATAATGCTATCACTTTTTCTAAGAGAATCAAATCAGAAGGCTTACCAAGATTTGAAGATGTTTTCGAAGAATTTAGAGACAAATTTAATGACGAATGGCTTAGGAAGTAGATGTTACTACTATGGAAAGAAACAAGCGCTACAAGGATAAGTCTGTTAAATGACAACTTCGAAACTATAATAAATACCATTAGAAATATAATTTAAAGGATAATAGCGTATGGACATTATTTGGAAGTAATGATAATAGAGCTGGGATTGTTTGCAAGTTACTCAAACAAAGAATAAGATATTAAATGAAATGAAGTGCGATATTAAGTTTATGTTTGATAATAATTATAAGGACTTGCTATTAAAGATTAATCAAAAACACAAAATAATAAAAGATACGACTTTTAGTGGTGTTGATGGTCAAGCAATTATGATTTTTTTGAAAGAGATAAAAAAAATACAAGCACCTATCATCAGAATGGTAGGTGTTTTATTCATGCTCTGTCAAATCATATTATGTAGCTCATCCAAAGTAAACCCAGGTTTAAAATTTAGTGATATTTTTGTAGTAATTTTTTACAGGTCTTTCTTATAGTACGCCATCCTTTTAATTATTCGGTCAATTTCACCAATTGAGATGTCACAATAATTGCACTGTTTACCCTTCACACCAAGCAATTTGTCGTCTTCATCATAATCATAATCGTCGTCTCTTATTAAATATTTGTTGATGAGTCACGGGCAGTGTTCCGCAAAAATCATTTTGCTACTTCAGCACTTACTTCTTCAGCATAGAACACATAACTATTTCTATGTAATCTGCTATAAAAATTGTACATCATGTACTTCAATATTCGCTTTTGCTAATACTTCCACCAATACCAATCACAAATAACTTTTTCATATATTTCTCCTGCTATTCCGCTTTAGTAAACTCAAACTTTACTTCTTCATTCTACTATAACTTTAATTTTCTCCAAGGGTTTTGTTCGTAAATTCCTTTGCCTTAACTGCTCGATACTGTTTGAACTTTTTACCTGGAATGATTACTGCATTAACTGGGCAAAAACTTAGGCATCGCATGCATAACTCACACGAATCGTGCCATTCTGGATACTCTTTCATAACGATATTGTTCACGGGACACAGCTTTGAACATAGACTGCATTTAATACATTTGTCCTTATCCACAGCAATTTTTCGTCCTTCAGCCAGATTTATCCGTTGCATCACAAAATTATTGCAGCAGATATGATACAGCCCTTTTGAAAGAAATAGGATGCGCCTCCAAGAAGTATTACCTTCAATAAGATTCTCTGTATATTCCCTAGCTTTTCTAAGACCATTATTTATTTTTTTCTCATTCTCTTCCTCATTGATCTGCTTGGGAAGCCAGTTATTAGGCATCACAATCTCACAGGCACCGATACAGACATATCCCTTTTCTGTTAGAACTTTTTTCAGTGGTCCCACAATAGCACCAGAGAAAGCCATCATGGTATCCACCATAAAGACAGGTGTTTTCTCTGCCCTTGGAAGTGCTTTCAGGAAATTCCATACAAATGGCAATGTAGATTGGAATGCAACCGGAAAGGCAATCCCGAAAGGGGTAGAGATGTCTATTTTCTTCGGATCAGTATCTTCAATTTTATAAAGCTTAACCTTTATTCCTTTTGCAGAAAAGGTTTTTATCATTTCTTTCACTATCAATAACGTATTTCCAGTTCCTGAATAGTAATAAAAGTTGATGTGTGTTCCTAACATAATTAATTTCCTCCTATTCTATGAATACGATAAGATGCATATCCAACATCTGGCATATTTAAATTAAATCTTAATCATAGATCAAAGATTTCGAGCAATTTTCTTAACATTCATAATAAGTGATGATTCAGTTCCAGTGACTGCACAAACAAACAAAAGTCCTTCCACTAATACTGAAATATGAAGCGCAAGGAAATGCGGGTCAATGTCTTTTTTTACTTCTTCTTTTTGTTGCGCTTCTTTAAATTTTTCTTCAATCAATGGAATGTTGCTGAACATATATTCAGCCACCTTTGTTTTAAATTCCGGGAATTTTTTAATAGAATCCATTAAACAAGATAAGTATCGCTGTTGACATTGTCATAATATTTGCTGTAGGAAAAATAGTCTGAATAATCAAAGGCGTTATGTATCAGTTCCTTTATATTTTTTGAAGAATTATTTTTTTCGTCCGTCCATTTTTTAATTTCCTCCATTATTACTTGAATTGCTTGGATAAAAATCTCATCCTTACTTTTGAAATGATGGTAAAAAGCGCCTTTGGTAATATTACAGGCATTTGTTATATCGTTTATGCTTGTATTATCGTAGCCATTCTCTATAAACATTACGACTGCCTAATGTAATTATTGTTACTTAGTTTTCATATTGTTTCTCTCCTTTAATTAAACATACTAATCGATTAGTATGTTTAAAGTATAGTGATCTTATAATAGATTGTCAAGGCTAGACATAAAAGACATAAAAGCACGAGATGTAACATATCTCCTCCACCCTCTGGATTGGCAGATGTAGAAAATGCAAAAAATTTCTTACCCCAAAGTTTAGCTTCTGGCAAACATGGTGAAAATGAATCAATAAATGATTTCATTGCTCCGGAAAAATTCCCATAATAAGTTGGTGAACCCATAATTATTACATCACTATCAAGTACTTCTTCTACCTTTGCTATTTTTATATTCGTTTATTTCGTCTTTATATTGACCTGCTATTGGAAATTGTTCTGAAAGACTCTCAAAATTTGTATCCACTACTCTATAAATACTAACATCTGCACCACTATTTTTAAATTGTTCATAAAAGTATTTTGCTATTAGATAATTATTTCCACAAATACTATGAAACATTATTGATACCTTTTTGATAATTAGGGACGTTTCTTTATATGATAATAGTTTTCAATTAAAAAGAACCGTCCCTAATATCACACTTCGCCTTTTAGGGTTTCTATATTTAATTTTAAATTTATATAAAATAAAAGCACCAAGATTTTTATGTCTCAGTGCGTTTATACATTATGTTGATATTCTAATATTTTTATTATGGTAAATTAAATTAATCATAACTCTGAATCAATATTTATTTGGCTATCGATGAATGTTTTTGAAATGAGCATAGCTTGAATTATGTGTTGAAAACGATTGAATTGTGAACTTCCTTTTTCATATTTACTTTGAGCTTTTGTGGGTTTTATTAATGATTGAAACAATAGAAGGTAGGGGCCTCTCTCAACTCTTTGCTTGTATAACTTATCGCTTTATCACTTGACAGAAGAGACTTAGAAATATAGAGTGCTTTAATTCTATTTCTTAAGAGCGAATATTGAGATGTACCTTCTGAAAACTTAAGTTGCATTTTTTCACAATTAATAATGGTAGAAGATAGTAAGGATATTGCCTTTTCTAATTCTGCTTTACCTGAATTCCATCATAATCCCTCCTGTTCAAATTGAAATTTGATAGTTACTTGTATTTACTCGGAACAGGAATATCAAATCTCTCGCACAATAGTCTTACATCATGTATATCATTTTCATCATGCTCATAGCCCAAGTGAAATAATACTTGATTTTCAGCATCAATACATCTTACCATTTTATCGCCTATTTTCCCATTACCACTAAACACCTTTGGAGGATATGCTTCTCCTTCAAAAACAATATATCCTTGTTCATTGAATTTAAATATATGAAGATCAATTATTCTGCCTTTAGAGTCCTTCCAAACCGTGTGAGATGTGGTGGTATATACTTCTTTAACTTTCGCAAAGCCTTTTTCTTTTAATATTTCAATAAACTTTTTACGGTTACTTTCTTCCACAAATAAATCAATATCGTTGTGTGTTCTTGTTTCTTCTTTTAATATCGCATCTACTCCCCAACCACCATCTATCCAAATGTTAATTCAATTTTCTTCAGCATACGTTATTATCTCAATGGCATCTGTTTTGTTTACCATGTAATTCCTCCGTTCAAATTCTTATTTATCTATTTGATTATAAATAATACTTAGATTCATAATATAGAAATATTATTTATTATTGAAAGAAAAACTAATCTATGCTTAGTTTTTCAATAGCTTGTTTTTCATTTGGCAAAAAGAATATATCTTTACCTTTATGCATTCATAAATAAAATCTTTCAAACTCTTACTTGTATATATAGAGAAATCTCCTATTATAGCTATTCTCTTTCGATAATTTATAAATTTTTGTAATATTTCTCCTGCTATCTTGGTGCTTAAATCAAAAAAATCTTCACATATTGATGATTTATTTATAATCATACGACTACATCCTGTTTCATAATCTACTGTAGCAAAAAAAATCCAGTGCTGATTGCACATCTGTTATCAGTATATCTTCACTCTTTACAATCGCAATTTCAATATTATTCTCTTTAATAACGCTTATTTGCATATTATATTTACCCTCCCTATCCACATTATTTTTCTGCGTAAAATTTACTTATATTGCTTGTCTATTACTTCATTTCTCTAACCTTAATTTTCTCATTTTTATTCTATGATTAGTTCTTTTATCAAATGTCATCTATAAATCACCCCCAAAAACAGGGGTCAAAAAACGATGTTTTTTGCTCTTTTTCCGCTCCAAAATCGCCCTCAAACCACTATATGTTGTGTTCAATCCCTATTATTTCTTCTTTGAACCACAATACGTCATCAGAATTATACTCTCCACGTGCGGTGTATATGGTAATTGCATAGTCTTTTAATTATTTTACGTTAATTTTACCATA
>CAXXFT010000038.1:0-41233 GCA_963675125.2 uncultured Sedimentibacter sp. | reverse complement strand
ATAGTGAATTATTTCAAATTCTTTTTTAGTCTGCATGTAATAATAAAAATTTTGTATATAGCTAGGATAGCTGTAATTGCCTCCTATTTCTCTTGTCTCAATAAGTAGATATTTATTTGTCACTTTTAGAAGCTGGTCTATAACTTCTATTTGATGCTCTGGTTCTATGAACATCAACACAAAATTACATAAAACAATGTCATATTTATTTTGTAGTAATGCCTCTTTTGTAAACTCCTCTCTTATATCCAGCTTTAGATATTTATATCTTTTGCTTAAATAACTTCTTTTTACTATATCTATCCCTGTCAGATTTCTAAAACCTAAATTATAAAATAAATTAAGATGCCGACCATGGCCGCACCCAACATCTAACACTGACATATTTTTATTTAGATCTTTATAATTGTTTTTGATAAATTTAAAAACATAATCAGAGTAATAATGTGTAAGATGCGTAAATTTCAATCTTTCATCAGCTATACTTTTAATGATTTATTCCTCCTTCCTTTCTTCTTTGTCTGTTTTAATTTTTCTATTAGCTTTTAATTCTTGAATCTTCTTATCATATTTTTTTCTTACTATGTCCTCTAACTCCTGTTCTGAATAATTGATCATGCTTTGAGTAAAATTGTGAAACTTATTTTTAGGTCCTTTAGTCGCATCTGTTGATTGCTCTTTACCCACAACTTCAGATGCAGCGTATTCATATACGGAATTATTTAAAACAGATGTAAAATATGCCTGGTGGTTCTTTATTTTGGCCTTGTCCAATTTTTTAAATTTATTTATAGCAAAATCAATTACTTTTTTATCTATAAGCTTATCCATGAATTTTGTTCCCTTGGTTCTTATGATATTTACCAGGCTATTTATTATCATTTCTTCTTCAAGACATGGGTATCCCATGGTCTTGACTTTAGACTTAACTTGATCTATCGCATCTTGTTCTGTCGGTCCATCTCTATCATCCGAATTGCTATTTTGATATTTCTTATTATTGACTGACTGACTATAAATATATATGTTATTATTCTCTGTTAGTAATCTCTGGTATTGCTGTTCTATTTTAGAACTCCGAAGTTCTGTTTTAAAACCTCGAGGTTCTATTTTAGAACTTCGAAGTTCTATTTCATCAATGTCTGTTTTTTGTTGAAATTCCCGAGGTTCTATTTTAGAACTTCGGTGTTCTATATTTTCATTGTTATCATTATCGCCGTTAAGTGCAGAATCATGTTCTTCTGCTTCTATTTCATTTTCATCTTGTTCACTATTTTCTATTCTTTCATAAAAAAATAAAGGATAGCCTTCTAGTGCATACCCTAATTTATATAAGTCCTCCTGAAGTTTTAACATGTTTACTCTGTATTGCATGGTCTTGTCCCACTTGAAATTTGGGTTGACCCTTTCATCAATCCATCCTCTTTCTATTAGAGATTTAATATGAAGCCTAATATTTGATTTTGATAATCCGAGCATTGTTTCTTCTGATAACTCTTCTGATGTTTTATATATCCATCCTTTTTGAAGCTGATAATTGCTTTTTTCTCCATCTTTTTCAAATCTTAATTTCTCTTCAATTATAAACTTATCAAAATCCTTTACTCTTTCGGTCCAATATAAGAATTGATTTAATATTATGGCTTTCCTATAATCTCCTGTTAATACTACTAATTCTTCTTTTATGACTATTCGTTTTAAGGCTTCCATCTTCATTCTCCATTCTCTCAAATTATTTTTAACATAAAAAAACAGATGTTTTTTGTTTTTCATCTGTCTTATAATTCTATTTTTATTTTTGAATTTCATTGTTCAAGATATTATGTTATTCCTATACCCCTGACGGGGTTTTGCGAGTTATTTTATCTGATAAAAAAACACTTATCAGATAAAATAACTCACTCCACAATTGTGTTACTATCTTATTAAGCATTATTACAATTGCAACCTTAATTTTAATTTAGATTTATACAAAATCCATTCAGACAATTATTTTCATTTATTTTTTTGACATTTTTCATTTTGTCGCAAAATAAGATTTTTAAGACATTTTACTATTTAATATGATTTTCTATCTATTACTGTATTTTTAAATGTATTATTAACCTTTTTTCATTAGATAGTTTGTATCAAAATATTTAATATTCATTTATGCAATATTTTCTAGTATTTTAATTCATTTCAATGAATAAAGCACTAAATAATGAGAATATTTTTTAAAATTATTAATATTGATGCTATACATATATATGGTCCTAATGCTATACTTTCTTTCATATTTATTCGCTTAAATATTACTTTTAAAATTGAAATAGTGGCTGCTATTGTAAATGTTAAAGTTATTACTAACATAATTTCCGGACCAAATATAAGACATAATGCTGTAAGAACTTTTATATCACCTCCTCCAATACCACCGTCAGTTATTACAGAAAGTAATAAAAAAACTGTAAATGTTATACCAGCTGATGTGATATATATTTTACAGTTTTCTAAATTTATTATTAAATTAAAGATTCCCAACAAAGCTATCATTGAGTTCAGCCTATCAGGAATTATTTTTTGTTTGTAATCTATGATTGACATTTTTATTAATATTAGAATTATTATTATGTATATTACTTCCCGCAATCTTTCATCTCCTCAATACTTAAAACTTTCTTCAAATATTATTTTTAACAATTCACATGGAATTTCTTGATTATTAAAAATTTTCAGCATACCGTTTGGAGTCATCTCATATCCTGGTAATTCATCTTTATGAAAAATAATCGCTTTTGCTTCAATATTAATGTGGTCTTTAAAAGGAATTAAGCGAACAAAATTATTACCCACATAAAATGAAGGTAATTTAGCCCACAATTTTACATCAATATTTTGAGAAGTGCTTTTGCGAATAAGTTCATATAACGTACAAAATCTTTGCTTTGTTTTATCTTCAAACTTCTCTATATAATTGTATATATCCTCTTTCATTTTTCATCTCCATGATTACAAAATTATTTTCATCTGATTTAAATATAGATCCACACATTTTTTAACGTCATAAACATTTGATAATTCCGAATCAATCTCTATTATATTCGCTTCTATATTTTTTTATAATTTCTATATCAGGAGGATTAATTTCTATAGGTACTTTATTTATATCAAAAAATTTTAATGAACTTGTTTCATCGTTATCTATCTGTAACTGACCTCTGTACACACCTGTAATAAATACATTAACAATATTATATACCTCATCTCCATTAGGATATATATAATGCAGTCTTTCACCAGAAAAAACACCAAATAATTTCAAATCATTTAAACAAACAGATAAACCTGTTTCTTCTTTTACTTCTCGAATAGCAGCTTCTTCAACTTTTTCACCTAATTCTATTGAACCACCAGGTAAGCCCCACTTTTTATTATCAGTTCGTAATTGCATTAGTATTTTATTTTTATCACTTATAATTACACATGTTCCACATTGAATTAATGGTATTTGTCCAACTAGTTTCCTCAACTCAAGCATATAATTACTCATATTTTCCTCCTGTTATCAGTTTCTAACCTTTAGTTGAATCATGACATGCTACGGCTCGTTTTGAACTAATAATATATTTAGATTATATTTATTTTAATTTCTTTCCACATAATAGGTTTGCTGTTCAAAACCTTTTAAATACTCTGATAATTCAATTTTAAATTCCTCTGTATGGTTATAACCACAAGACTTAAATTCTGGGCATAAACCATTTCTATAAACACATTCTTTAACCATTGAACATGCAATCTCTGGCTCTGTAAGAGACACTCTATCTTTTACTTCTTGCCAAACTTCTCTTGTTTCTTTGCTTGCACAATAACAAAGTCGTTTCCTACTTATATTAATTAACGCTTGAGCATCAGCCTCACAGGCATGATTTACAAAACTTTCCTGAGTAGACTCATCTCTGTTAACACCTGTTCTATCTGTTCTTTGAGTGGTTACCCAATGTTCAATACCTATCTTATGACGAACTATATGTACTGAAACCCAGTACTTAATGTCTTTCCATCTCCAATAAATTTTTATTCTTCTAATAGGAGAATGCTCTGACATTAATAATTTTCTTTTCCACTCTTTAGTAGGATATGCTCCTGTTGTTTTTCCTATAGTATTCATAGTTGAATCTTTAACATCTTGCCAATTATCTTCATATTTAAATATATCAATCATTTTCAACAACCCCCTACATTTATTATTCATCATTTTTTCTTCATCTTTTACTATCATTTTCGCTTAATTCTAATGGTATTATACACCAAATATATATGATAAGGTATTATAATTTACATTTATTTGAAAATTTACACTTTATATAATTTTAAAATTTAATATAATATACCATGTATAGTATTATAGAGGGACACTGTGCCCCTCTATATAATAATTTTTAATTTGTTAAATTAACTCTACCATCTTGGAGAGCTGATCCATCTATTATCAAGCTTCTGCCATTCCAATTTTCTTTTTCATTATAATTATAAGTTACAGAACCTTTTAAACAATCTAGCTTGATACTTATAATCGTATTTACTGGTAAGTGAGCCGAAGAATAAAACCTTCCCTGCCATGTTTCCGTGTCTCCTGTAATAACCTTTGTCATGTTTATTACCTGGTCTATGCTACCGTTATTGTTTATATCTATACGACCATACACATTGTCTGGTTTACCTTTACTATCTATTTGAAATGTTACATAATACCCTGCCTTATACGGAATCAACTGAGTTTTAAGCATATCTTTTGTCTGAGGGAACGTGATATACGGATGATTTACAATATTCGTTATTCGGAAATTAATAAGCTTGAGAGCGACAATATCGAGAGACACCGTGTCTCTTATCTCTCTAGTAACGCTACCACTTCCACCATATGTTGTGCTGCCAGTGAATTGAAGCTGATATGTTCCACTTTCGATTATACTTTCTGGTATTGTTATATTCTTTTCCCAGTAAGCATAATTACTGTCTTCATATACCTTGTTTAACGTAAATGTTGAACCTTCAATAGTGCAATTAACATTTTCCGTTTCCTTGCTTGTCTTTGCCTTCAATTTTACTGTGTCCCCTACCATTATTTCGGTACTTGCGCTCTCAAAACTTCCGGTCAATATTAATTCCGGTACGATATAATAATTCTTTGTGACTGTTGCAGACTTAGCATCAAAATTTTGATAAGGTGGTATAGGTGGTTTATCAGTAACATTGAGCGTTATACGATATGCTCCCCATGAAAGACCTTGTCCCTTAAAGCTATTTGTAAATGGATACTGCGTTGTATATCTATAAGTATTATTAGCAGCTATGGAAATATTGTTTATATTTTTTACTGCAAATCTTTCAAGTTTCCAGTTATATGCGAAGCCTGTGTTATCCATGTTTGGATCATTAACATTTGTATCAAACCTTGCATATTCTTCTATAAATAACGTATTAGATGGTCTATATCTTAATGTGTATAATCCTAATGTTTTAGGAAATGTCCATACAGGGTTTTCATTGCTTACAAGATTAAAGTTTACTGTCGGTGCATCATTGTAAATTGTAACTTTAAATGATTTTGTTACAGTATCGCTATATATACCTTTTGAATTCACAACTTTTAAGCTTATTATGTAATTTCCTACACCATTCTTTTTTATTTCATCATTTAATTGTGTATTTATATTTTTTTGAGTATTCATAAATAGAAAATTATCTTCTTTATATACATTCCATATATTAGTTAATGTATAACCATCTTTATCATAGCTTGTATCAGTAATAATTTGGGTTTCTGCATTTAATTTTAATGGATCTTTGTCAATTAAAAAATTCGCTATAGGTTTAACTGCTGTTATATCATCATTATTTGTTCCAGGATCTAGTAGATTTTTTTCAGAAATAAATGTTGATGTCCAATCAGAGTAAGCACCCTCCAAGTCTTTAACCCTCAAAAATACTGTTGCATCATGCCATTGTTGATTTTTTAATTGATTACTTACCCAATTCGTTCCATTAACTCTATTTGTAGTATTATATAAAGATGTAATACCATTTTTGTTTACTATTTTCCATTGCCACTCTACTATACCTTTATTAGATATACTTAAATGGTCTAAATCATAAGAACATTCATTTATTGGAATATTTATATTAGTATCTTCTAAATAGTAGTGTGTATATATATCGTAAATATATATAGAATCTCCTCTATTCCAATAATTTCCTGAAGAATAAAATTCTAATTTTTGTGTCCCACTAGGTATACTAATTGTTTTTTCAACATTATCATATACTCTTTCAATCTCTACGCCATCTGCTAATATTTTTGTATAAAGATTATCATCATCTCTTGGTGTTTTATAATGTAATGTTGCATTTATTGCATCTGATGGCATATTAACATCTATACTTATACTATCATTTAAATTGCCCCTATATTCTATATTGTCATAATATTCATCCAAACGATCTTCAAAATAATTTTGATATGCTGAATATGTTCTTATATTAAAATAGTTTTTCAAATAACTTCTATTATCATCATAAAAATCACGGTCATTTGGATCACATATAGGTTCATCTAAAGTTCCAGAATAACGCCAATCATTATCCAAATCTCTATAATAATTACGATATTCAATCCGTGAATTTAATCCAAAATATTTAAAAAACCAAGTGTAATCATTATATACACTGTAATCATCATAATCGTATACAATATCCCAAGCGTTTGGATTTTGTGGCATTCTCAACCTCAAACTTATGCTATCATAATTTTGGTTATATTGTTTTAATAAATTTTTTACAAAGCTATTATCAACACTAAAACTAGAGATAGGTTTTCTATGCACATAAATATTTTTTTTAAATTCTTCACTATATTTTCTATAACTATTAAACAAGTTAAAAATGCTTGTATCAGGATATAAAGGATTGTCTTTTACTCTAAAACTAACAGTATATTTCCCTGTTTTATTAGTAATGTCTATTGGCTCTTTAATCCATGTATTGTTGTTATTTATTGTACCTAAATTATTTTCAAAGTAGGTTGCATTTTGGCTATATTTATATTCACTTAAAAATTTTGTATCTAACTCAGCATCTGTATAATTTTCAGTATAACTAAGATTATCGTCTAATAATACATAAATATCTCCTGTATTACTATTGTTGTTATATTTAGCTTTAATGTAATTTGCTGACGAGTTAAAGTTAGCTGAAATATTACCCAGTTCAAAATATGTACCATTATTTAAATTTTTAGTTGTTATTTCTTTTAATTTACTGCCATTTATAGAATTAACACCTACATTTATTATATTAACATCTTTTTCTTGAAGTTTAGTTGCTGTTTTATTTAGAATGTTTTGATTAGTTAGTTCTTCTAATTTACTACCTTCAGCTAAATTTATTATGTATTTATCAGAGTCACTATCCCAATTAAACTTATCAACTGCCTCACCTATATTGCTATTTCCTATATATGATAAATTATCTATGTTTAACCTTACTGTATTCATACTTAATGCAGCCGTAGCAGCTAAACCTAAATGCCCTCCTGTACTACCATTTTCCAACTCTAAATCTAATGCAATTTTACCCTTTGTATCATATGCTTTTAGGCTATTACCTACTTGCACTAATCTGTTTACATGAATATTATAATTGTAATCATCATCACCATGTCCATTACTCCCCTCTCCTTTATAATATAATCTTATATCAGTTTTCTTTCCATTAACAACTCTTATAAAACCAGCAGTGATATTCTCATCAAAATAATCAGTAGACCATGATTCACCATCATATTTGTACTCATAATGTACATCAAAGTAAGCATAATAATTATTTTTATCTTTTACATTAAAAAGCAAGTATCTATCACCAATGTGTTTGTCAAGCGGAGAACCTGGGAAACCTTTAGGTGAGTCTGTAAAAGTAAATCCTATATCAAAATCTTTTATTTTCTCATTTGTTACAGCAGAAAAATCACTTACATCACCTAGCTCTGCACCCCACATTGAATCTTCTAAATTCCCAATTTCAACGTAATTATTTTTATAATCCATTAAATAAAAATCGCTCTTTACCTCTACATCACCATGTTTATTTTCATAATTTACGTCTCTATATAATCTAGTATACATATTTCCATTTATTAATAATTTAGGAACGGTTAATCCATTCCACCCATCTGCATAAACTCCATTAGGTAAAGGATCTATCCAATTTCCTACTAATAGTGTTGCAGGTGGCATAGATGGTATAGGATCTTTTTCTATATATGGAAAGTGCCTTCCATCTATCCATCCACCCATAGTAACTTTTCTCCATGTAAGTGAATTTTCGTCTAATAAACCATTAACTCTATCTCCTAAGTCTATGACTTCTATATCACCTGCTTTTATATTAGGTTGACTTTCCAGTTGATTTTTTAAATTTGATAAATTCACTTGTACATCACTATTTTTAGTTCCTGATAATCCGCTAGTAATTATTTTTACGTCAATGTTATTTATTTTATGTGTTCCTAATGTTGCAACAGGTTGTATGTTATCAACTTCCGTTTGCAAGACTATTGATGCACTCTTATAATCTGTCTCTATAATGTATTTGTCTATTGCTTCTTGATTGAATTTTTCTTTAGAATTGATAATAAATTGATATTTTCCAACTTTGTTAGTATCTATCGTTATATGTGTATAAATATATCCATCAATATTAACCTCATTAGATGTAATTCCTGTAGTATTCAATGTTTCATCTTCAAAGTTGCCATTGTTATTACTGTCAAATTTATACCCTATGCTTTCAATGAAAGCTAAATCTTTATCCTGTGATTGTGGCAATGCATAAAATGATATTTTTGCTACTTTACTTGTATTTCTATAATATTTAGGGTTTACATCTGCTGTAACAGTTGGCTGTAAATCTCCGTTTATTGTTAATACTTGTTCAGTCCATTCCGAGACATTACCATCTGTATCCGTAACTTGAAGTCTGATTTTATATCTTCCTGGCTCTTTGAACATCATCTTTATGTTTAATGGCTCATATCTTGCGTTCAATACATTGCCGGTTATTAATTTATTTATGTCTCTTTCAAATTTAACTGAATTAATATTCTGACCATCTAAAGGCTCTATCTCCCATATATCTTTACTGTGATCTATTGTAATGTCCATGTCATGTAACCATGATGCAACATATGAACTGTTACTGTTTAACTTTATAACCCTGTTTTGTTTTCCATTAAACTCCTGATCTATCGGATATCTGTAGCTTGATGTATCTTTTATAACCGCTATCGGATTTAAGCTTAGAACTTCTGGTCTTATTGTTTCTGCGTATGTGTCATTTAATCCTTCTGTATCCTGTACATATACTGTTACTTCCCACTCTTCGTCAGTAGTAAAAACAACATTTAGGTTTCCATTATCATACCATTAAAAATGATTGATGTATCTTCAAAGTTGTCTGCTTCATCAAGCTCATATGCACCCCAAGGCATCATTTTAAATTGAATCGATTTTACTTGACCTGAGTCATTAATATTTCTAAAGATATATCTTACATAATCAATATCTTTTAACCCGTTTGGATCATTACAGTAATTGTCAATAACAACATCTTTACCTATGTATGCCTTTCCATATACTCTGCTTTCTGTTCCTGAAGGCAATATTTTCTTTGTAGCATATCTATAAAATGCAGTAGGCGGCTTATTTTCTACGATATCTACATATAAACGTAAAGTTGTTTTGTCAGCATTAAATCCTCCGCATGTACAAAACACCCCTAAAGTCACTTCAATTTCTGCGATATATTCTGTTTTTTCAGTGTTTGTCGGAGTAAATTTTACTGCTGGGACATTTAAATTTTGATACGCTGTTTTTGAGGAAATATCATATCTTGTAAAGTCGTATGAAGTGCTTCCAGGATATTTCAAATAAATATCAAATGAGTGAAATTTATGTTCTCCCTCAACTTCTTCCCACTCTGTTCCGCTTATTTGTTTGAATCCACCTTCAAAATCATTTATTCCTATTTTTACATTGCTGAAGAATATATCTGTTGCATTATCAAAATCCCTTCTTTTCATTGTTACTCTTTTATCTTCAGCTTCAGTATCAAATTGAGGGTCGCATTTAGGTTTTTCAGGCTCTTCATATTCTTCGTAATGAAATATAATGTTGAGATTATTACTTACTGGTGTTGAATAGTCAAATAGTCCCACAACAAAGCTTGTTGAATTGTCTGAGAAGCTTTTCGTTTCTTTACCAGTTATGCTATACCCAGTGCATTTATATCCATCTATTCTTTCAGAATTTTCAACAAAGTTAGCTCCGAGGCTTGTCTTTCTTGTTTTGTCACTCATAAGCTTCTTATCATCTTCATCCACATATTTAATAGTTACGGTTATATCTCCATCACCTGGATCATTTGGATTGCCTCCGTGGTCCTCCCACCAACCTTCTGGATCAGCTAAGAAATCTGAATCAACGTATTTTATTACTACTGCAATGTAACATTTATATACTCCATCTGTAACTACTTCTGAAAATTTACTTCCCGGCAAGCCCTGATTAGGGGGATTAAGCAATTTAAAGGATGCTGTAAATGTGACCTCTGTATTTTTCTCCCCAGTATAAGCCTGTGGGTTCCATATCGAAGCATATTCTATATAATGATCCTTGAATACATTCTCAGGTATATTATGATAATTTAAGTCATCCCACGACCCTGTATAATTTCGAAAGTCTATTATGCTGTCAATTTCATAATTACCCTCAATAAGTGTTGTTGGAAAAGTCAAGTCAAATTCAGCATATTCAGAAGGAACCTTCCCTATATTTTTTCTTTGGCCTGGAAAGTCTACATCCGCAAAATATGAATCTCCGGTTTTCCAGTATCCATAGAAAGCTACAACTAAACCATATTTATATGGAGATATATTTGCGTTTGCTGCTGCGTTGCTTGCTTTTATTGCGTTGGATATGGCAAAAACCGAAATTAATGTTGCAAATATAAGTAATATGGCGATAATTACAGCTTTTTTATTTATCTTTCCTTTATACATTTTCTACCTTCTTTCTTTATATTTCTGCAATAAAAAAGGACACATTTCTATGCCCTTAGTTTCTTAAATTCTGTTCCTTATTTTACTTCTTTTATGCCTCTTGCATCTATTTCAAGCACATCATTCGTTGAAGCTGCTGGATAATATGTCCCTCTTGTATCCATTAAAATAATTTTATCAATATTTTCTAATTCAAAGCCTTTATCAGCAAGTATCATAGTAGTAAATCGCTGATTTATTTCTACTTGTAAATACTCTCCGAGCGCATAATCTGGGAACATTTCCTTAGTCTTATTATATACAGCCTCCCCACCGTACGACGTAACTATTTGCGCTATATTTTTTATATATACGTTCCCGTTTTTACTTACAAATGCCCCTTTGAGCGCTCCATACAACCCATAACCAGTTGTGACTTTATTATCATCACTTTTTTCAACAGGATACGCATGAATAATTATCGCATCCTTTCCACTTGCATTTTTCCAAGCTATTGATGTTTCTCCAAAATACGGCGCTTTCTCCGCTGGAAGTTTTTCAATTCCTGTTATGACTAAACCTCCGTATCTTATAGGAAACATTGAAATATCTGCCTTTATTAAATTTTCAGCTTTATACGTGATATCATTATGCATACCGTATTGAGCATATTCTATCAATTTATCATATCCGCTCTCTTCAATGGTAATTTTATCTAAATCATTTGCATCGATTATTCCATTTGCATCCCGTTTTACAATCTTAACTGGATTCCTCAGCTCCTGATTTATTACTCTACTTATTACTGCTACAGCCTCAGCCCTGGTAAGTGTACCAGTCGGCTTAAAAGCACCATCAGGATATCCGCTTATAACGCCTATACCATTTATAGTCAATATTTTTACATCTGTTTTTTCTAAGTCTGTCAGTCTGTCAGAAAGATATTTAAGTTCTGCATCCGTATATGCTGTTATTTCTTCTTTTTCAGTCAGCACATTATATAATATTTCTGCCATTGTCTGTCTGTCAATATTTTGACCTATAAGTAATTTTTGCTGTTCTGTAATATATTTACACTCTATCGCTTTGTCAATGTAAATTTGATACCATTCTTGTCCTTCTTTTTGATTTATCAGCTCTTCCTCAACAGCCGCAACAAGCATTTTTATAAACTCTTCAAATTTAAGTGTATTACCTGGTTTAAATGTACTGTCCATATAACCAGAGATAATATTCTTTTCTGTCAGCTCCTGAAGGTTTTTATAGAACCAATCGTCTGTCTTAACATCAGTAAAACTCATTTCAGCTGCATAGCATACTGAAAAAGAAAATATTAAAACAAGTATTGATGTAAGTACTGTAATTATTTTTTTCATTCCCCGTCCTCCTAATTTAGCTGTATTTTATATATGAAAATGATTTTAAATTAATTTAAATTTCAAGTGTAACTCATTTTATGTATTTACGTATTGATTTTTGCGTATAAATGAGTTACAATATACATAAGATAAAGAATAGGTAGTTAACCAAAGTTGGCTGACCTATAAGACGATTTTTTTACTCGTAAATACCTTGTGGCCGCAGGGTATTTACTTTTTTATGCTGTTTATTGCAATAATCAGCATTCCGAAAGCGATCATCAACGATAATGTTTCGTACACCGTTAACATTGGCATCAACTCCTTTTGAAAGAATTTTACCTCCTTTCATTGGGATGTGTCAGCCATACCCTGCTACTACCTATCTATGTATATATTTTACCATATTTTCATTGTTTTGGCAAGTATTATATTTAGATTTTCATTGATTTTTCAACATATTTCATTGTTTTTTCTTTTAGTTAGCATGTTAATTTATCAATAAAAAAACAGATAAAAAATGTTATCTGTATGAAGTTCTCTTGCATAAAATTAATTATTTTAAGTGAGTATTAAGGGAACCCGTTTAAAAAGTTCCCTTAATACTCGTTTTAAGAAAATTGCGAATAAGCCTTAATTAATGCTTATTTTGTATGCTTGTACATAATTGTAGAACCATCAAAGTCAACGAAAACAGGTGGAAAGGTTCTATATTTATATCCGAGTTTGTGGTAAAATTCATGTGAACTTTTTGAAGATGGTATTTCAATTAAATCGCTGTCAAGACACCATTCATCATGCTCAAGATGATAAATCAAGTCCCTTCCAATCCCTTTACCTCGATAATCTGGATTTACAAATATCGCAGTAAAAAAACTTTGCTTTTCTTGATTATAATCTCTGCTCACACCTCCACAAGCAATTATTTGATTGTTATACCAAACTTCATAGTAATGCCTTGTTTCAATAATATTTTTAAGCCACTCTTCTGTAAATGATGATAAATATTTTTGAAAATCCTCTTTACTATAATCAATATAATTTACTTCTTTCATGCATCTATGTATAATTTCTAACATAACATTGATATTTTTAGTATCTGCTCTTTCATAGAGTAATTTTTTTATGTCCATAATATTCCCCTTCCCGATATATAAATAATTTTTATATCACCATATTCTGCAATTCTTCATTAATATAATTATACATTATATAATTACAAAATTACAAATATTTTACAAAAATCATACTAGATTGCTTCCCTAACCTTTACATTATCTTTCTCTGTGTTAATCAATTATACACTTTTTGAGTTTACTATGAAGGGCATTGATATTGAAGCTGTTACAAATGCAACTATCAAATCTTACATTGTTATTGTCTCCCATACATTATCATCACCTCTAATCATAATAGAATTTCTTATTTTAGATGTTTGACAATTAATTTATTAAACTTATTAAAGTATTATCTTTGTTTTCATTTTCTAAGATTTTCTTTGCCTGCTGCCTTGTATATTTTTTCCTATAGGATCTGTTTGAAGTCAGTGCATCATAAACATCTGCATATCGTAATATTTTTGCTTCAATACAAATCTCACTTTCTTTTAACCCTTTCGGATAACCTGTACCATCATCACGCTCATGGTGCTGTTCAATTATCATATATACTGTTTCTTTAACTTTATATCTTCTAAGTAGATTCACCCCAAGCTCTACATGCTGCTTTATATGTTCAAATTCGTCAACCGTTAGTTTGCTATTTTTGTTTAATATATTCTGATCCAATTTTATTTTTCCTATATCATGTAGCAGTCCTGCGAAAAATAGATTTCTACACTGCTCTTTTGATAGGTTAATTTTCTTGGCCAAGTTATATGAGAATATAGCAACCTTTATACTGTGCTTAATTAACCTTAAAGTATTTATCATTTGCATCAAAATTCACCCTTTCTGGACATAAAAAAAGATGCTGTATCTTTTATAGCACCTTATAATTAAATAAATTTATTTTTTATTTGAAGAATTTATATACTCAATCTTGTATCCTACATCAATACTAATAAGATTGTCCTGTTTTATAGTATATGATGATATATCACCAGGATAAAAAATAATAATATTATTATTTTCTAGTTTAAAAGAAAACACTTCTTTAAGCACAAGATTACAGTAACAATTATGTTTTTGTGTATAATTCATTCTAATTATTGTCTTTGATTTTATTTTAATGGTATGTTTATAATATAAAACTCTATATAACATAATAGATATTGAAATTATATAAATTAGTACTTCATAAAAAAATATCTCTCTACAAAATGATTGTTTGAGAATATAAATAATAAAATTATCCCTGAAGTATAGAAATTAAAAACAAGTATATTATAAAAAATATTTTTCTTTTTATTAATAAATAAAATAGCTAATTTAGCTTCTTCAGAAATTGATGATGATATAATATCTAATTTCTTTCTTTTCTTTATTAAATATTCTTTTTTATTAACATGAAATACAATTATAATAACTATGTATATTTCAATAGATAAAACTAATCGATAATAATATGTTGATCCTGCCATTTGTAAAAAAATAGCATAGGATAATATAAATGCTAAAGTACATATAATTGGATTAATAATTGTACTTATTAATTGATATAGTATTACATTATATTGATACTCATGTGCCTCATATTTCTGTATTTTTCTAGTATTGAAGACATTCTGGTGGCGAGTTAAAAACCATCCAAAAAGAGTAAGTAAAGGTGTTGCAAAGGCAATTATTTCTTTTATTAACTCCTTATCCATTTTTATACCTTTAATTCCATTTTTTACAATAATTATATACTAAAAAATGAAATCCTGCAAGATTTAAGAATAGTTCTGTTATATTGTTTAAAGAAATAACCTTATAATAACGATCAATAATGCGAGCAAGCAATTAATTAAATTAGAGTATTAATACTATCACTGTATTACTAAATATTTTTACTATCTATAATTAATTATTGCATCTTAATCATAAACACTTGTCAACTGGCTACTTGATAGTTTATACATAGTAATAATCCTACTTGAAAAGACTCCCTTAACCTTTACCTGTATAACTGAAAGCACAGACGGATACTCAAAATTAAAATAATTTTTTATTGCCGGCGAATAATATGTTGTCGGCGTTGTATTCTGAACGACAAATTCCTTTATTTCTAGCCTCTCCGTAACTAGACTGCCGGTAGGCAGAGGCTCCAATGTTATTTCATTTAATCCTATATTTTCAGCTAATATCTGTTTAAAATTAATTTCTGCTTTGACTGGATCTATTGTAAAAATACCTTCGGACAACTGCTCGTTTGAGTTTATTGCCATAGCAGCAGCTTTAACCGCTCTGTTAAGGCCCTCTTTTACTGTCTTATTGTTCATATAGAGACTTCCAAAATCCATAACCAATATTGCTATTCCGAGAAAAACAAATACTATAACAATAAACCATACATTAATGCTGCCTTTTTCATTATTTATTTTTTTCATAGTTATCACCACTTTTCGGACATTCCAGTTACTTTTGCTTTTGGGTAGAATGTGGATTCTTCTCCAATAGCAAAATTCAGATAATAGAATGTATGTGTTTTTTTATGTATCACCTTTATGCTTATTTCATTGCCCCTAGAGGTATAGGTATTATTATCATTGTCACCTGAAACATTCGGAGTTATATAAACCTCAAGTTTTTCTTTTTTAAAGCCCTTTAAATCTAATTCATTTATTAGTTCTTCTTTCAGTTCAGCAGTAAATTGCCCTTCGACTATCGCTCTGTCAAGCTTCTTATTGACTATTGTGTTAAGTTCATTTATTTCAGCAAGAAATAAACCGCCCATAATAAGGTAAATAATCAGATAAGCTATAAATGGCAAGTATACCAATACTTCTATTGTAGTAACTGCTCCCTTTTGATTTTTTATATACTTCATTTCTTCTCCTAATTATAAGGGGAGCCTACGCTCCCCATTGATTTGTACTAAGGTTTCATTACGTCTTCTACACTAGTAATTCTTTCCGCTGATTTGTCAAGTAGACCGTTATTACCTGCAATTATTGGATATAACTTTACTCCTACGGCTACTATTACTAAGGAAACGACAGCTACTATTGCAACCGTTTCAATTGTCACTACAAATCCATTTTGATTTTTTAATATTTTCTTTATTTTCTTTAACATAGTTTTCTCCTTCTTTATTCAATTATTGTGTCAGTTGAATTAAAATTATTACTTACAGCTGTATTTCTAATAGTAAATGCAACATTAAATTTTTGAATTGCGATACTCGCTATTATTGCTACAATAGCTATATAAGCAATAATCTCAATTGATGTAAACCCTTTTTCGTTTATTAATTTCTTTCTTATATTCTAATTCACCCCTTTAGTTAAATTATCTATATTAAAAAACAGCAAAATATTTGCTGTTTTGACTTTTATATTGGAATTTGACTTATTGCCCTAATCGTATAAATCAGCCATGGATAACCAACTATTGCTACACAAATCAATATAGGAATCATCATTATAATTATGCCTATTCCTTGGTTCCTTGTCTGCTTTCTTATTCTTATCTGCTTATTTACTTCTCTGGCTAGATCTCTGTGATTCTCCAAATACATAACACTCAATTTTCTGTCACCATTCTGCGCTTGCAAAAGAGCAATACAAATATTAAAAAAATCACTCTTTTGTGATGCAGAGTTTTTCATTTCTGAAAGAGTTCCTTTCTGGTCTGTAGAGAATTTTTCGCTTGCTGTTTTCAAAAGTGGCTTAAAGTAGTCTGCCCTTTCATATAATGATATAAGTATTTGCTTTACAGGCTTAGTTGTTTTAAGGAGCATAATTGTATACGTCTGTAATATTAATGCTTCTCTTCTGCTTATTCCTACTCTTATTTTTCCTATAAAAAATAGTATTAAGTCTGGAAGCAACATTGACATAAAGAAAATAAAAAGAGTAATTAATAAGTTTACATTAAGACTTATGTTCAAAATTGATTCGTCGTTTAATACTTTCGCTGCTTCAGTAATATCTTCTATATTTACCTGAAGGTTGATAAAATTTATTACTTTTAAAAGTATGTAAATTAATATGCAGACAATCGGCAATATTAATCTTACAGTCTGGTATATTTCCGGATTTATTGTTAATCCTGCACTTATTATTTTCTGCTGCAATTTCCTATAATTTTTGCTGTCTTTTTTATAGTGCAGTTTTGACATCTTGCTATTTAGTCTGTCTATTAGTTTCACGTTATTCCTGTGTTTAAGCTTTTTCTTATACGGCATACACATAATTATTATAAGCACCGCCAATAAAACAAGTATTATATACATTATTTCACCTTCCTTTCTCAGATAGAGAAATAATTGTTATTCCTGCAATCAACACAATCAGCCAAACAGCTATAAGACTATTTCCCATACTGGTATAAAAATATAAATATCCTGCCAAGTTGTTCATAAACAGATTTATTATTACACCTGTCAGCGCAAAAGCATAAATTACAATAAACGTCATTTTATTACCAAATCGACTTGATTTTTCTTCTTCTGAGGCTGTTATCTCTTCCGAAACCATGCTGTTGAGAGTAAGAAGGTCATCTGTTATATCTCCCGCTCCTTTCAGGCTCATTATAAGTATTTCTGCAAAACAATACCCCCACACATATGACAGTTCATTTGCAAATTTTGTAATTGCAATTTCTGGTTTTTTTTCTCCTGAAAGTTCCCTTGCAAGCATCTCAAAGATTTTTCCTACTGCATCCGGCATTTTGCCATAGGAGCTGTCTACAGCATTCTTAATATTTTTGTGTATTATATACTCATCCAGGAAGCACTGTAAGGCAGTAGGAAATTGGCAGTGTATTTTGTTTATTTTACTTTCAACTCGACTAATTCCTAAAAAAATAATTAAATAAAACACTACAAATGATATGGTTATTACCGCATACCACATTGTAATTATTCTTGATAAAATTAAAAGCAACAAAATTGATATAGCAGTATCAAATGCCAAGTACTTAAGTATTAATTCATTGTTATGTTCATTATGCTTAATATTGATTATTTTGAGTTTTGAAATGTATTTGTTTTTAGCCTTATAAATATATTTATTTTTGTTTATTAACTTGTCCAGCTTGGACAAGAAAAAATGTGTTTTGTTTGCCTGATTGAAGTTTTTAAGCTTCATTTTTTTTGGTCTTGTAGCGAAACCTATAGCAATACAAATAATTGCCACTATCAGAATTATTTTATACACATTCATCACCAAAGACCCTTCTTATCTCACTCATTTTTACTCCATAGCTGTTAAGTTTTTTTCTTAATTCAGCTGATATTGTCTTCTTTCTTACATGAATTCCGTTATCTGATGGATTTTCTTCATCAATTTCAAATTCAAATAATGGTACAGAATGATATTTCATTTCATTTCGTTCAGCAATTATTTCGTATATTCCGGCACAAACCTTTCTTCTTTTATTATCACTATCTGACGGTAATTTTCTCAATTTAACTATTATATCTATTGCTCTTGCAGCTCTATATTTAATAGACTTCAAATCAGCCGTTTTGCCGCTTTCTAACATCATATCTGCAATATCATCAATGGCACTTATTTCATCCAGGCTGTGCATATTACTCATGCTTCCGGAATGCCCTCTTGACATTGCCTTTATAAGCTCATTTATTTCATCCCCTCTGGATTCACCAACTATCATAATATCAACGCTCATCCTAAGCATAGTTCTAAATAGTTCTTTCATCGGATACTTTGGTAATACCTCTTCAAGCTGCACCCAATGCCTGTCTGGATACAATATATCAGGATAAAGTTCCCTTCTTGTTTCCATTATTCCAGTTATAAGATTTTCAGGAATAAACTGCATTAACCAGTTTATAAATGTAGTCTTTCCTGATTCCATTTCACCAACTATAAGTATATTTGCCCTGCCTTTTACAAGAGTTGAAAGTACTTTAACTTCTTCTTGATTCAAAGTTCCATATTTAAGCATATTTTCAGTTGTTGGATAGAAAGAATCAAATTTTCTAATATTCAAATATGAATATTTACCAACTGGTTCAATAACTGCATTAATTCTAGCTCCGTCAGCTCTTTTTGCTTCAATAATTGCATTGTTGTAGCTTAAATCTTTCGTCTCATCGAACTCCAAAATCCTGCTCATTATTGATTCAATCTCATCAGTATCTCTAAATCTCTCCGGCACCTCAATAATTTCTCCTTGCTTTTTTAGAAGAACTTTCTTGCCATGTGTAATTATCTCGTCAACATCGCTTGAATTATATTTTTCCAATATTCCTGCTCCCCATCTTTCTGCAAAAATTTTATTCGCAAGTTCTTCTATTTTCTCTTTTTCTATGTCTTCAATATTTATAAGTATATTTTTTATTATTGTTTTAATATATTTAATAGCTTCTGCATCACCTACTGTACAATTTATTAACATCTGAGTATGTATATTGCTTAATTTTTTTGACGGGAATTCTCTAGTGATAACCTGTTCATATACATAGTTTTCTATCCATTTATATTGCATATTATCTCCTTCCAAACAGCCTCAATCTTGGTTTTACCTTATTGTTTGTTTTCTCACCTGTAATTTTTTCTATAAGCTTTTTTATTTCTTTATCATTTTCTTCTGGAAGAGCAAGTTCAAACCCATTTGCAAAGTTAATTATTTCAGGACAATAATAGAGTTTAAAATCAATTTTGACTTTAAACTCCGAATTCTCTGAATATCTATTTATGACTATTACATTGTTAGAACCTTTTACCTTCTTATACATTGCCGCATTGTATTCAACTGTGTTTTGATTTACAACTATTATATTTAAGTCTGCAATTTCACCGCTTAACTCAACTCCAAAATCAAGAATTACATATTCAAAAATATCTAGACCTCTTAGAATTTGTATTTGCTCTCCACTAAGAAGTTCGTGACCTCCTGAAAAGAAATACAGATTCTTTTTCAGCTCTGAAGCACTTTCTTTTATAGCTCGTCGGCAGCTTTCCTTATCTGCAAGGCAGGAATACAGGTTTATACTTTCAATCGTAGATAAAGATGAATATATATTTATGTTATTATGATTATTGTCAATCAAGCAAACAGTGTATTTTTTCGCAAGCTTTTCAGCCAGTATTGCCGCAAATGTAGTTTTTCCTGCTCCCGATCGTATGCTTGTTACTGTTATCAATTTTGTCATTATATGCTTATTCAACTCCCTTCCATTCTTCCCATCCTTTTTTCTCTGCATATGAGTTCAAATCTCCCTGAGCTTCATCGAAGTTTTTACTCCACTTCAGCGCTCTCATTCCGTGTTGCCGATAACCAGCTTTATAATCTTCTATATTTTTTGCATAAAAGCCTTTATAATTGTTATCTCCAAGTCCAGACCTTACAAAATATATCCACCCTCTGTTATCAATATATGTTTTAACAAATCTACATTCTGATGGTTCCGGATGAAGAGTATACTTTATACCTGGACAAATCTTGTTTTTGATATTGATATTAGGACACATACAGCATCTATATTTTTTATATTCAGGCATCTTCATTCTCCAATTCTACTTTTATAAATTTCATTCCTAGTATTCGACCACTCCATTTTCTTCTTACACCTGTATATATGGTATCTTCCTTAACTTTTAAAGTCCTTGCAAGTTTGCAGGCTGTATCTTCTACTGCTATAGGTAATTCATATTTATCTGGTGTCACGGCCATGAATACATGCATTTTAATCACCTCTTATAATACATGATATTGTATTGAACAGTTTTTCTTCACCGTATCGTGTAACTCTGATGCTGTATTTGCTACGGTCAATAGAATATAACTTTTTTAATACTGCATCCGATAGCTCTATTGTTAAATATGTTGGCACATATACAGTATTTGATGTTATACTTTCTGCTCCAGATACTGCCTTTTGTTGGCTTATATTATTGTAATTTGAATCATGAACCTTGATAATTTTTATTTTTTCGATTAACTTATTTGGTTCTATAATTGTTTGCGCATCCTGATCCTGTGAAATGGGCTCCAACCAAATATCAATATAGTCACCTTGATGCAGCTCCAAAGCTTTGTCAACTTCGTTAATAGCAAGAGCAATTTGAGTCTGGTCTTTGCTGTTCATATATGCTCTGTTTTCTATAACTCGTTTATTATTAATCAGCTCACCTTTGTAAATTGGTACTACAGTTCGCTTACCTACAATTTCACTATATTGAGTTACAATATTACCGGTTTTCATTATATCTTCAGAATATCTTTTCTCTAACGTAAGCATTTCTTTTTCGATTATTGTGTTTTCCGGAATATCTGTTATTGCAATGATAACTTCTGTAGTTTCTATGTTTATCTCCGGAGTTTTTACTTTTTCATAGTAATAAAAAACAGCAGCCAATATTACTAGGAATGCTGTAGTTATTTTAAAAATACTCACTTTTTTATTTAATTTCATTTTGCACCTCTTGTATTAATCTTGGTTGCAAATAGTAATCAACTTTACTTATGCAAATTATCTTTTTTTCATAAACAAAATAAAAGCAGAAATCTGTTTGTAAATATAATCTACATATAATACTTTTCAGATTGTCTGCTTTAACAATGTATGTCTTGTTGGGATCTAGCCACATTTGTTTTATTTCTTCGGCCGTCATGTACATTTTTTATCCTCTCAATCAATGTAATTTTAAAAATTTTCTTCGCCTTTTATTTTCAAATGGAATGATTTCATTTATTACCTCTTTTAGTCCTTCTTCCAGGATGCTCTTTCCTTCTTTCCTCTGGTATGTAACCTGGTTATTATATGCTGCTTCATAATATATTTCCGGGCTTACAAAATGAACACATATACTATTTTTAATCTGCAAATATTTTTCTATATCTTTTCTATCAAGCTTGTCTATCCATTTGTTAAAAACATATACTACTTTTATTGAATATTCAGATGCTAATAGCCTTATTTCCTGTAGTCTGCTCATAGCATTTAACAATTTATATGGTATTGGATCTACCACAATAAATATTTTGTCTGAATTTTTCAATACATGACTGTCTATAGAATCTCCTACATCAAATAAGTTTATATCTGCTTTTCCTGAAATTGCATTTAAAAACTTAATATTCTTGTCAGTATTCCATTTGTCATAGCTATACTGACCCTTGTTAATATAAAAGGTAATCCCGTCCTTTATATAATTAGAATCTTCATAATTTTTTTCATCATTTTCTATTTTCCAGGCCAGAGGAATATAATCTTCTTCATCATCGGTTATTTGATAAAACATATTTGAGCTCATGTTAGGTAATTCTGTCACTGACGGTTTTACTCCAAATTCTCTCATTGCGTAAGCTGTATTCAATACCAGAAAAGTTGAACCGGCTCCTTGTGATAAATTTACAAAAGAAATTCTTTTTGCTCTAACAAGACGATATTCTTTTTGTATATCAATTTCTTTTTGTTCTGGAACTGGTTCACTATTATTTTTATCATTTTCACAATCATTTTCTATAGCTTTATGTTCATTTTTTTGAGTTTCAAGTTTTTGTTTTTCTTTTATTGTCCTTTTCTTACTAAAAATATTTATTAATGGTTTTCTTACCTTTTCTTGTTTATTCTCTTGAATTTCGAACTTTAAACCAAGTTTCTTATAAATAAAATCTATATCATTAAATGTTTTCGGATTTTCTATAGTATTTAATATATCAATAGGTTTTACTGGCTGTGTTAATACATCGGATATATGATATTTAATACATGTTTCAAGCTCTTCTTTGTCCTGGTCCAGAAGTATTATTATTACCCTTATATTTTTACTTTTAAGAAAAAATATAAGGGTATCAAAATCCTTTTCTCCTGGAAGCAACTTAGATATTATGCAGATATCAAATTCTTGTTTTATTTCACTATCTATGAAAAATTCTCTGTAATGCACCTGTGTATAATTGTAATTATTATTTGTGGTAGATTTTATTAATGCTTGGTTGAGTTCTTCGGAGCCTGATGCTAGAGCTATACTTATTTTCTTATCCATGTTCTTTACTCCTTTAAATTTAATCTTGGATATGGGTCAACGAGTTGATTGTTATATTGTATTTCAAAGTGTAGGTGCGGTCCAGTTGAAAGCCCTGTATTACCGCTAATTGCAATAATATCATCTCGTTTAACATTATCTCCTGCACTAGCTAAAAGCCTTGAATTGTGAGCATATACAGTTTTATATCCTCCTTCATGTTCCAACTCAATATAGTAACCATAAGTTCCATAATATTTTGAACTTATAACTTTTCCATCTGCAGATGCCACAATGGGAGTACCAGGTGGAACTGCAAAATCTAGTCCCCTATGGAAATCCCTTCTTATTACTCCTCCTATCAAGAATTCTCTTGGTCCATAAAATGATGTAATATTTATTTTATTGTATCTATCTTCATCGCTAAATTTTACTGGAACACGAAATTGTTTGTTATCTTCCGTGACTATGTGCGTACCTTCTTTTCCGGAATAGTTTCTTATTGACACAAGAATGTTTGGATTAAGGACCATATATTCCATCATGATGCTGTTAAAACTCAATGATTCAGGAAATTCAATTCCAAAGTCATATATTTCTTCCAAGTCCTTATATGTAAGCTTATTATTAAATTCTTTCTGCCTCAGAAATTCTTCAAGCCGTCCGTTAGCTTTTCTATTAATATCTTTTATTACATATCCTTCTATTTTTCTTGTTATTGTAGTATTACCATTATGTATAGTTTCTTCTGATATTGTTGTATACTCATAATCATACTTGATATCAAAATATGCAGTATTTACTTTATTAATATATGGCTGCGGAGTTTTAATAATGGTCTTTGTAGTCTTTGTTACTGTTTGGTTATCTATTTTTATCTTTTGTTTTTTTATTTCAGTATTAGTCTTATAGTATTCAAAATCATAAGGTTTATTATCTCTAATCTTAAATGAAAATTCATATTCCGGCATTAGATACTTTATTGCCAATTGCTCTACTGTATTGTCAGTTCTTTTTTCTGCATATCCGCTTAATGTATCTATACTCGCAAGTAGCTGCCAATGTAATTTGTGCTCAGATGTAGCATCGCCTATTTTAAAATCTGTTTCCTGTTCGTGTTCTATCTTTCCTTCACTATTTATTATTGTTACCGATTCTTTAACCATTGTGTTTTTAATATAGCTTTCATCCTCAATTTTCTTATACGCTTTTATTTTTTCTGGATTAAAAAAACCAAGCGTATCTTTCATGAACGATTCGCTTTCTTCATTTGTCATTTCCATTTTAACTTCAGATATACTTTCAAGCATTCCGCCTACAAGTACAATAATGAAAAATAAAACAACTATAATTGATATTAATGGTATTGATACAGGAAGACTTTTAAGTATGGTTCTTATAACTATATTTTTTAAGCTGCTTCCAACAAAGTCGGTTAATTTACTCTGATCTTTATTTTCATCCATGCTTAATCCCTCCTGTATGATTTAAAATCTGAGTTTGATTTAATTGCTTTATTTATCCTTTGAACCGTAGTTTTTGTTATATTTGTTGCTGCTTTTGCGCTTTCAAAGGTTTGTTTTACAGCATTTGTACCTCCTTTTATTATATTTCCAGTTGCATTCATTGAAAGCTGCGCTCCTTTTGATGCTGCAAGACCAATAATAGGATTGCCTGTTGCAACTGTTGCTCCTATACCTGCTGCAATTGGCACTCCTTTTGCTACCGTCTGAATTCCTTTTTTAACTGATGATAAATCTTCGTTTATATTTGATGTGTTATGATTTTTTGTACTTTTTAGGGGCTCCTTTGATGCCGACATGTTTGGATCAATAGTTTCTGACTGCTTGACAGTATTTTTAGGATTTGATGAAGCAAAATGTCCCGAAGATTCAAAACCAAAAGAGTTAATACTATCAGAATTACCAGTCTGTTTTTTTAGTTCAGGTTGACTCCCTAAATTTGATATACCCTTTGCTGTTTTTTCTGTATTTAATGTTTGATTGTTGTTTAAATTTGAAGGTCTAACATTATCCATGTTATTAATATTATTCTGACTTTTGTTCTGGCTAAGAAAATTATCATCTGCTTTGTTACTGTCTTTGTTAAATGATGACATGTAATCAGACTGCTTGTTATCACCATATTTATAATTCATTTCTGATTCTCTTGATTGACTCGTCATTCCTTGATAAAATGAATTATTTTTTATTGAACTTGATTGATTTGATGAAACTCCATCTTTATTACCTATATTAGCTTTACCTAACTGTTCAGCTTTACTTTCTGTCTTATTCTGTGCATTATTGTTATTCATATTTCTAAATGTATTGCTTTCTCTTCCTGAAGTTGTGGCTCCTGAAGATGTAGCTCCAGATGAAGGAGGTACTTTAGAACCAGCTCCTACAGATTGAAATATTTTGCTGCCTGCTATTCCTTGTCCAAGTCTTGATAGTGTCATTACAGTCATCATTGTTCCGAATACTCCTCTAGTCATGTTTTTTGCGTCCTGCATTCCACCTAAAACACTACCGGTTAACTTATAGTTTACAATACCTTTTATGGCATCTCCTATTGTCAACCCAAACAGCATTACAATTAGTGAGGCTATAGCATTACCTGAATAAAATATTCTAATTATCACCGTCGCTAAAATAAATGTGAGTTCATATGCCAATGGCGAAAACACATTTATTAATATGCCGTTCAACCAACTGTTTGCAGCCGTGAAATTATCACTAATTCCCCAGAGATATATTGTAATTGGACTTGTAAGATAGTATGCATTTATAACAAATGTACGGTATATCATTAAAATAAACACTCTGAATTCTATATATATCATAACAATTCTCAATATAGCCCAAAGCAAACCGTATTCACTTAAATTTGGTTCAACATTTAGGGTATAATCTAAGTTTATTTCACTAAACATGCCCATAATAATATCCATAATTTTTACGGTAGAAGCAAATAGTGCCGGCAATGAAGCAATTATTACTATAACATATGCCCATTTAGACAGAGCGTTTATTACTTCTTCTCTTTTGCTTGGATTCCATGAATACTTTATTAATTTATACGCTGTATTTATTATCATAAGGAATGTGATAAAGCTTGTACCATTCAATATTATTTCATATAAATTTACTGTCCCTCCTCTTTTTGTCGGTACGTTATAATCTGCCAATGGGTTTTCGACTGATTTTTTAAGCATATATCTTATACCTATGCTATCCGATGTTCCAACAAGGATTTTTTTTGCTATTTCTGCAGCATCAGCAATATACATAAATATTGCATCTATTCCTTTCTGCCAAAAACCTCTGTCTTCTTGTTCTTCTATTTCAACTGTTTCTTGTTCCTGTCCGGCATTTCCATTTACTTCATAAGTCATATTACCTATTATATAATTTAAAGTACCCGAAATGGAGGAGGCGGAAATCACAATAAATGCTGCTACTACGAGTGCTAAAATTTGTTTGAAAAATTCCGTCCTGTCCTCTTTATTTTTTTTTAACATTACTGTAATTGAGATGATTATTAAAGAAATTAAAAAAACTACAGCCATGATTTGTATTATATTACTCTTCAATATATCAATAATTTGGTTTGATGCACTCATACATATCACCTACTTTATGTTTCTACGAATTCTCTTTCAAACTCATAATATTTTATTTGTACTGCAACTTTTTTATTTCCTGACATGACTATTGCCTGTCCAGGATCAAAGTTTTGTAAATATGTTGCATAACTTTGTGGAAGCCCTAGCTCTTTAATAAGTTCTTTTGCACTTACTTCTGATTGTCTGAGGATGAATTTTGTTTCGGCTATGCTAAGAATTACCTTACCTGATTTTGATGTAATGAATTCTTCGATGAGTTGTGATCCAATTACTAATGATATCTTATATTTTCTGCCTCTTCTATCCAGCGATTCAAGCATACTTGATATATGTTCATATTGTGTGAAATACCAACCTTCATCTATAGGAACTCTTTTTTCAATATCCTTGAATTCATCTCTTGACAGCTTAGCCCAAAGAAACGTCATTATATTCATGAGTGAAAAAAATTTAGTAAAATTGTCTGTTATGTTTCTGAGCCCAAATATTATATTTCTTCCGGCTTTTAATTCTATTTTTGTTTCACAATCAAATATGGCCAATGAACCCTCACCGGTTATCATCCTCATTATTAATGCCAAATCTTTTGTTTCATCATATTTTTCAAGCTCATTTTTGACATCACTTAGAATCGGCATTTTCTTTTTAGCTTTTGTCAACATATATCCTTGTTCTGTTTCTGATCCGCTGTCCAGGTATATACTATCTGGATCATTAGTCTTGATTCCTCTGTTTGAATACAGTTCTCTTACTACTTCTTCTATTCTAGTTATTTCCTTGCCTGTGAGAGATTTATTATTGAATTTCTCGGAAAACATATTTAAGAGTTCTCTTATTTCTGTTACCTTTCCAGCAATATCAATAAATTTTCTTCCTTGGTATTCCTCTATTTCTATATCCAAAGGATTTATTCCTGTTTTCTCTCCCGCACGGATATCAATATATTCTGCCCCTATCCGCCCTACCATTTTTTCCAGCTCTCCCTCAAGGTCGAATCCTATGCTCCATTCTCCCATAGCTGAACCTCTAGACATAATAAGCTTCATCAATACTGATTTTCCAGCGCCTGAATTTCCAAGAATGAGCATCATCGGATTTGGAAGTGCAGGGGAACCTATGAAACTATCATATTTAAATGGGGCATTGCTATTTAATATATTTCCTAATGGTATTCCATTAGGATGATTGAAGTCTGTCAGTCCTTCAGGTAACAAGCCGGCCAAACTCATAGCTGAAAAATTCTTCTTGAATTTATTCGGTATAGACCCAATATATGGTGTCATCATCGAACTTTTGTATCCTTCACTTTGATTCATCAGCAATACTTTTACTATAATACTTCTTTCATCACATTTTTCTTTAAATTTTCTGGAATTCGTATCAAGCTCTTCTCTTGTCCTACCCCATATTCTGAATATCTTGCGAACATAAAATAACTTTTCTTTTCCTAATTGTATTCTTTTTCTAAGATTATCTAAATCTTCAATAACCTGCAGTGCTCCCTGATCAAAATCTGCACCTGAGTTACCTTTCCTTATTTCATTTGACTTTACAATACTTATTTCTTTTGTCAAGACATCTATTGCTCTTGAATTGTTAGTTACAGGTTCAATAATATCAACACTGTCTATGTCTTCACCAAGTTCTGAATATATATAGTTAAAATAACCTACATAATCTTCATGACTGAATTCAAGCACAGAAAATATTCTAACAAATTTATCATAGCTAAGTTTTATGTAATCATCATATTCTAATACACCATCTGGAGATATTAGATCCATATTTCCTACTGTACCTTCTAATAGAAAATTATCTTCATGCCGCACTTGTTTCTTTCTACTTTTTATTTTTTCTATAACTTTCATTAAAAAAACAATAAAGGCTGAAGCTTTCATTCAGCCTTAACTCCTTTCATTAAAATGGAATTTCTTCGTCATCTACCGGATGAAAATCATCGTCTGGAAGATTGTCGAAGAAGCTGCTGTCCGGCTCAGATCTTCCGTGCTGTGTTTGTCCTTTCTGACTGCCAATAAATTCTACTCTGTCGGCAATAATGTTTGTTACATACCTTTTTTCACCTTCTTGTGTTGTATAGTTTCCGGTTGTTATCCTGCCGTGAATTGCGCACTGACTTCCTTTCGAAAGATAGTTCGCACAATTTTCAGCTTGTTTACCAAAAGATGTAATGTTTAAAAAATCTGCTGTTTGCTTTCCTTGCGATACAGCTTCTTGCTTTTTATCTTTTGATAGCTCTTTATCTACAGCCAAACTAAATTTTGTTACAGCCATACCCGATGCTGGTATATATTTTAGCTCCGGATCTCTGGCAAGTCTTCCTATTAATATTACATGATTCATTTTAACCCTCCTATTTTTATGCTTTACTGCATGATTTCAAAAGCTCCTTTTTCTTGTATCTGTTCCATATCAAGCTTGTCGTATTTCTTTATTAATACATTTGACAACTCCAATATTTCATTTGTTGTCAAGATTTTTGCTCTGCTTCCTGAGGCTTCTATGCTGCTAATGAAGTTATTAACCTTATATTTTAGATCCTTCAATTTTTCTTCATAGCTACCTTTTACCCTAGAGTATATAAAATAATATTTTTCAAATACTTTTTCTTCTTGTTCTGCCATTAAAGCCTCTTCAAGGCTTATACTGTAGTTATACAAAAAATCATTTACAATTCTTCCTCTTACCTCTTCTAATTTTGTTATAGTATCTTTCAAAGCAATATTTCTAACTATTGTTAAGACTTTTATGTCGTGGTTCAACTTAAAAACAGCATCAATTAATTTATTTTCATACATTTCCTGATCTGATTCTGATAAAACTTGGAAATCAGGGGTTGAAATATTTATTACGCATGATAGTTCATCTTTATCTGATGTTACCAAGTTGTTTTGTATTTTTTTGATTCCCAAGAATTTTTGTAGTGATGTTTTTTGCTTCAGTTCAGAATCAGAATCCATGTTTTCAATTGATTTATTTTGATTTGTGTTTTGTGTTTTTTCTATAACTATATACATTATTAAAACAGCAATTATTGACAGCAAAACAAATATAAACATTATCATTTTTTTTACCTACATACAGTTATTTAAGTATTCTCTATAGCATTCCGGGCAAGGATGCGTGTCTGGCTTTTTGCCTTGAAGCGACATCATCGCAGCTCGCTCTAAGGCTTCTCTTTCAGTATTAAAAGGAATACCATCATAGCTGCAACCCCCAAGCTGGCAAATTGATTCATATAAATACCACTTTCCGTTGCCAGTGTAACCTTCTTCTTCATCGTCTCTATCTTGAGACACATCGAAGTTACTTATTTCATACATTTCATCGATGCTCATTTCTGCGATTTTCTGTTTAATTTCTTCAATAGAATCTTCATTAATTTTCATTTCTACCTCCATTATAATTTTGTTTTTTCCTAATACTTTTCACAGGTTATTTTATTGTTTCTATTTTTAAATTTTATTTTTAATAGCAACCACTGGTCTAGATCGTATATGTCTTTTTTTATAAAAATAAACGCTGATATAATGGAGGAATAAATGAACAGAATAATTAACCTTATTATTATTGATTTAAAATTGATATTTTCTTCTATATACGTATTATCAAATATAAATAATATTGAAAATAAAATTAGTATGCTGCCAGCGTAAAGTCCTTCTTTTGGTGTTAGTATTCCTCCTATTATTTTGTCTGGAAGTATTTTTCCATAAGGTATTTTAAAGCTTCTCATAATTTCCTCTACTTAAAAAACAACAATGTAATTGTTGCAGCTGAAGAAATTGTAAAAGCTCCTATTATTACCCATAGCATATTTGAGAAAAAAGTTTCTCTTTCCTCTGATTTCCCTTTTGTAGTCATAACACCAAAAGCAGTTGATATTACGCCAATAAAAAAGCCTATTCCTGCTATAGTCCATAGAATAGGCTTTACATAATTAGAAAAATTCTGAAAACTAAAATCCATATCCCTGTTTCTCCTTTTTTATTCAATTTTTTTTCCACCAACAGTTATTAAAACTTAACGGCAATACTGTTACAGCTGTTTCGTCTTTTTTGTTATCATGTATTTTTGTTATTACTACTGCATTTGAACCTATATAGGCTATTTGATTTTTTTCTTTATCCTCCTTTTTTTCAAAATAAAAAAGCACCGTTTCAAGAATCCTATCTTGTGCGGTGCTATTGTCTATATATTTATTAATTCTTTGCTTATACCTCCTTACAGCATGTTTTCTTATGTATACCAATATTGCATCACTCCTTATGCTTAATTGTCCCCAAGTTGGAACTAATTAAATCTGTTCTTTTGTTGTGCTGAAATAGTTGTCTAATGCTTTCTCAATTATGTCCTCTATTTCTTTTTGGTCTTGCTCTGGTTTGAAATATCTTTTTATTATCTGCGGTTTTATTTTTACAGGCTTTTGTTTAATCTCTCTCTCATTTTTATCTCCCAATAGAATGTTTTTTACTATCTCCATATTTAAATTCCCTTTATTCTGCTTTAGTAAAACTGCTTTATTTTGATCAATTTTATATTTGTTTTCATTAAGCAGTAACTCAACCATATGTTGTTCTTGTTCGTTAAGGTATGAAAGTTCAACTGCTGGTATAAAAGCTATTTGCTTTTTATCTACCATATTAAGAATATTAGTTATCAGATATGTAAGACGAATATATCTGAATATCTGATTTTTACTTTCTCCAACTTGTTCTGCCAATATTTCACTTGATGTTCTTCCAGCTAACTTATTCCCAACTTGGGAATAAGTCAAATCTGTTCTTCGTCCTTGTCTATTCATAGCATCTAGTTTCATCTTATATGCAAATGCCTTTTCACTTGGAAGAATATTTTCTCTTTGCAAGTTACTGTCAACCATAATAATAGTTGCTTGGTCATCATCTAAATTTCTTATAATACAAGGGATAGTTTCTAAGCCTGCAATTATACTTGCTTTTTTTCTCCTGTGTCCGGAAATCATTTCATATTCACATCCGTTTTCATCAGATTCAACTTTACGTACAATTACAGGGTTAAGTACACCACTAATTTTTATACTTTCAATTAATTCATTAAATTGTTCTCCGTCACTAACTTTAAATGGATGATTCTTAAATTCTCGTATTTTGGATATTAATATTTCTTGAACTTTTTCATTTGCTTTGTCCTTTAATTTATCAATACCCAAAATTTCATCAGTATTTAAATTAATTGCTTTCAGTTTATTTGCCAGTCCTAATTTCTCCATTACACCACCTCTGATATTTCTGAAGCCAGCTTCTCATAGTTACTTGCGACTTCTCCTTTTTTATCGTATTTTATTAGACTCATTCCCTGTGATGGGGCTTCAGCAGCTTTGGTTGATATGCCTATTACTGTATCAAATACCTTAATGTCGTTGCCGTAAACCTTCCTTACAGCTGCTGCGACTTCTTTTGAAAGGTTTGTCCGTTTATCAAACATAGTAACCAATATTCCTTCAATCTTTAGCTGCTTATTTATCTGCCTTTTTATTTTTGCTATCGTATTCATAAGTTGCTGCATTCCCTTAAGTGAATAGAATTGCGCCTGCACAGGTATTATTACACTGTCTGCTACAGCAAGGGCATTAATTGTAAGCATACCTAATGATGGAAGACAGTCAATCAATATATAGTCATAATCATTGCTGATTTCTTCCAATATGTTTTTAAGTATGTTTTCTCTGTTCATTGCGTTTATCATGAGATTTTCCACACCTGACAGTTTCATATCACTAGGTATTATGTCTACACCTTCTTTTGTTAAAAGGTATTTATTCTTATCTATTTTTATACTGTCGTCATTAAGTTTTTTAAATATTATGTCTGCTATTGTTTCGGGTATTTCTTCTGGATCGAATCCCATACCTATTGTAAGATTAGCCTGACTATCCAGGTCCACAAGCAGTACTCTTTTCCCCAGTTTCTGCAATCCTATTCCTAAATTTATCGCAGTAGTTGTTTTTCCTACTCCGCCTTTTTGATTTACTATGCTTATTATTTTAGTCATTTTTTCCTCCTATAATTTTATTGCCAATGGCTACATATGAGTTGTTATATTTTTTTATCCTTTATGAATTTTTCATATATTATTACTTTGCTGACTTTTGTTGTAAGTAATCTTAGATGTTCTACTTGTGTGTTATCCTCTAATATTAATATCGTTCCTCCTTTGTTTTCATTGTCTATAAGTTTTAATTGAATTATTTCCTTTCCTTTGTTTATTATTGTCATATATAAATAATTGCTCTTTACGTTCTTTGCTGCGATATAAAACGGTTCATCCATAAGCTCAATTTCAGTTATCCTATTTTCTACCTTCAGCTGAGATGCTATATCAAGAACTTTTAATATATTGTCCCTTTCTACAATATCTATATCTTTTTCTTCTCTGACTGTCATTATATCTTCAAATATATAAATTTCTTTTTGCCAAACAAGGTGTTCTATCCTTTTTGTCACGGCCATAGTTTTGTCAACAAAAGCTTTTATATGTTCCTCTTTGCAATATTTAAAATTTTTGACAAAGTCTAATATTTCTGCTTCTTTCTTTGTTATTTCCATAGCCCTCACCTTTACTTTCTAACTCTTCTTTTTATAAATCCATATGTTCGTTTTTCATCCAGATTTATGCCATTGATTTGCAAAACAACATATTGGCCTATCTGCAATTCCTCTCGCCATTCAGGTTTATAGCAAAGTACCTGTCTTTCTCCTGCTATTTCACATACAACACCGAAAGATGGCGTACCTATTACTTTTGCAAAATATTCGTCTCCAATTTTGTATTTGTCCGGATTAAATTCTTCTAAATCCAAATTTTTTATAACTTCAATTTCTAATGGCTCAGTACTTATTACCCGGACTTTTATTTCATCACCTAACTTTATAATATCTCTTGCATCTTCAACCCACCCAAGCTTTAAATATTTTGATTTTATTATTACTTCTGTTCCATATACATCAACAATAATATTGTTTTTAGCAACAACTATTGTTTTAACATTTATTACATCACCGACTTTAATTTTAGTTAGAAAAATATCTTTGAGAATCTTATTGGCTTCTTTTCTACTTCCAGTAAAGGTATTTAGCACATCATCAAATCCTGTCACCAAAATATCTACCTGAGCGCCCAACAAAAGGCCTACTTTGTCTCTAACATCTCTTTCGTTTAGATCATCTTGTTTCACAAGAATTTTTTCATCGTCATAGATGATATTGGCATAAGTTTCATTTCCTATTGTTTCTTTTCCTATAATAGTACCTGTTATAATGTGTTTGTTTTTAATGCTTCTTTCTAAGTATTGCATTGTTTTTGTACTCATTTTTTCTCCTTCTTAATTAGATTTTTTGTATAAAAAAAATACATGCGTTTGTTAACATGTACTCTTTTCTTAATATTAAGTTCTTCTTTTAAGTTTTATTTAACTTACGGACATGATGTCCACAAGTTTATTAATCTTGATATGTGTACAAACCAGTGTAAAAAAATGACCCATGTATTTGACCTAGTCGCGGGTCATTTTTTTACACTGGTTTTTCTTATTTCTTTGTTTATTTTTCAGAATATTTTTTCGGGTTTCACCCTCAAAAATACCATAGCCCATGCTTTATATTCAAGTGCACTTTTTTGCCCTGCTCTTTCGCTTCGTTCACAGGCACACTGCTTTTCCCAAAAGCTGTCTTAGTTTATTTATCAGCAAAGTATTTTTAATATCCGAGTTCTTCTTTCATTAAAGTTACTCTCATTATCAGACAGCTTTTTAGCAGCGTGCGTATTAGTCATGAGTTGCATGGGCTATGGTTTTTTGTTTTTTCGGGCTTTGCCCTGAAAAAATATTTTTTAAATTTATTTTATATTTTCTTTATTCTCAATTTTTTTTTGAATGTTTATAATCGTTTCCTCGGGAAGTTTCGTTATTTCACTAATAAATGCTATATCAGTACCTTTTTTGAGCATTTCTTTAACAACTTCTTTTCTTCCTTCTTCGATTCCTTCTTTTCGGCCTTCTTCAATTCCTTCTTTTCTTCCTTTTTCAATACCTTCTTTTCGGCCTTCTTCAATTCCATCTTGCATTGCTTCGTCCTTTAATGTATAGTAATCCTTTATTTCCATTACTCTGTTTATATATTCATACCTGCTTTTTTCATCTAAAGTCATAAGTTTTACAATGTCGATTGCTTCCTTTACATCATTGTTCGTAGTATTTTCCCTAAGCATCTTCATTTCCTCCTTACTTTTCAAATTTAAAAATTTTATCCACTCGTTTAATTTTTCATTGTTTTTTTCTTTTTTTGTTAATTCAACAATATGTGCTTCAAAAACATCTGTAAACTGTATATCAAGTTCTTTTTCTCGTATTGTAAATGTTGTATGTGCTTTTTCTGTTTCTTTAAACATCGTCTGATTTAAAAGCCAAATCGTTATACAAGGCTTAAGCCCGTCGTAGTTAGTTCCTGATTGTGATGTAGAAATATAGACTTGTGACCAATAATACAATATTCTCTTGGATAGAGTCTTATAATTAAACATTTGCATTTCTATATTTATCACTTTCTGATTGTTTAATTTCAGCAAAATATCCAACCTACTTAGTTTATCTTTCCTATTTTGCTTTGGTAACTCTCCATTTACTATTGTAATATCGTCAATTTCTTCTGATGTCATTCCTAATATACTACATATCAATCCTTCTAAAATATTCTTGTTTTCTTCTGTACCAAATACTTTCTTAAAAATATAGTCAACACCTGGTTCGAAGAATGTTTCTTCATTGCAACTTAACAGCTGCGTTCCTTTTCTATTTCTCTCTTTTTTCATCTTTTCCTCCTCTTTTGTTTTTATACTCTTTTGAATTGTAATTTCTTACATGCTTGTATCTTTTTGAGGAAAAGATATATAATAATTATATATGCTTTACAGCTCATTTACAAGCTTAGAATATCAAATATATTAGTTTGTTTGAACTTTTTATAAGGTTTGTATTTGATCCGCTTTATCTCTTATTTTATTTGTTGTTTTTACAAATGCGCAGCAGAACAAAAAGCTAGAGTAACATATGAAAATCTTATAAAATTAACTGATGACCCTCTTGTAAAGGATACTTTAAGATGGCTTAGAGAAAGAGAGATTGTACATTTCCAAAGATTTGGAGAGGCGTTAAGATTAGTAGAAGAATATACAGCAAATAAAAAATTTTATTAAATCATAGAATATAACTCTTTACAAATTAATTAATATTACTATGTCTATAAGATATATCTTTGTTGTATATCTTATAGGCATTTTCATAATTATATGTATTTTTTTGGATAATTGTGATAATATCTTATCCTTAACAGTTGAGAGAAAGAAAAAGTCTGGAAGTCCGCATGAATAGCGGCGCACAGACTGTTGCAAATGGTATATGAAAATTTCTCTCCGCTAAGATAGCTTTATTCTTTTAATATCGTACAGCAGATATTTTTCAATTATTTGATTTATAAAATTATCGTTACTAGTATAATAAGAATACCAAGTGCAATTCGATACCACCCAAACACTTTAAAATCATGTTTCTTAATAAAGTTCATCAAAAATCTAATTACAAGTATAGATACAGCAAATGCAACAACCATTCCAATTACTAATATAAGTAGCTCTGGGCTTGTGAAAACAAGACCGAATTTCAATATTTTAATAGCACTTAATCCAAACATAACCGGCACTGCAAGAAAAAAAGTAAACTCAGCTGCTGCCACGCGAGATACACCTATTATCAATGCTCCTATAATGGTAGCACCCGAACGTGAAGTACCGGGAATAATAGAAAGAACTTGAAATAAACCGATTATAAGAGCCGTTTGATATGTAATATCTGATAGCTTAGTTATACCAGAAGTACGGTTTTTATTCCAAAACTCAACCAATATAAATGCTATGCCATAAATAATTAAAGCTGCTGCAATCACCATAGGAGTTCGAAAATGAGCTTCAATATAATCATCAAACATGATTGTTACTATCGCACCTGGTATGCAAGCTATAACTACCTTAAACCATACAGAAAAAGTTTCCGTTTTGACAATCTTTTTCTGATTATCTTTGAATTGAAAGGGAAACATTTTGTTCCAAAACATCACTACAACTGCTAAAATAGCCCCGAGCTGAATGACAACAAAAAACATTTCCTTAAAAGTCTCGCTTGCATTTAATTGTAAAAATTCATCTACAATCAACATATGTCCCGTGCTACTGATTGGTAACCATTCCGTAATTCCCTCAACAATGCCAAGAAAAATAACTTTAATAATTTCTATAAAATTTAGTTGCATTATTTAAAATTCTCCTTTTTAAAATAGTAAGATGTCGCAAAAATTTATTCAAACAATAAATAGATAGCTTGTACTTTCAATTATGTCTTTTACAAGAAAGACTCCTTCGTTTCAACTATACGTTCTATATGCATCTTTCCTTTCTTTTTTAAAGATCGCTATTTGTGTTGGATTGCAGTTTAATTATTAATTCAAATACAAAAAGAAACAAGAAACCTATCGTCACAACAGAAAAAAGTACTGACACCATTCGTGTCAAAGTCTTATTTTAGGAGTTTATAAACTTTTCACCTTATTCGATTACCTTTTAGCAAAAGTACAACCTTTATCATAATCAACATAAATAGAAATGCAGTTACATAAGGTTGACGGGTCATTGTAAAAATTAGTATTGCTAAAGCATGTAAAATAATAGAGCAGATTTTGCTAATTCTTACTCCTTTTTCATCCTCAAAAAAATGTATTATTAACTCTACTATCCCCAAAGCTATCATTAGAATTAGTATTGAAAAATATACTGTACGAGTTATTGTTGAAATATCATTGTATGAAAGTAATGTTACCGAGCGAATAAATTCACCGTCTTGTTGTCCATAAAACGGCAGGAGTATGAACACAATCGTCATTAAATCTAATATTCCATAAACTAAGTTATAAATTTTATTAACGTTAGAGTGATTCTCTGTTTCAGCAAGTATAATTAATTCATCACTTGACAATAGTTCATCAATAGAAACCGAGAAAAGTTTAGATATACATTTGAGAGACTCAATATTTGGGTAACCTTTGCCGCTTTCCCATTTTGAGACAGCTGTTCTTGATACATATAACTGTTCTGCAAGTTGCTCCTGCGTTAATTTATTCTGCTTTCTAAGCTGTTGTAGTTTCTCGTTGAACTCCATATATATCTCTCCCAAATTATTTATTTACTTTCGCTCACCTATCCACAGGATTTTCTGTATCTTTTGGTATCATCACACGGCTGAACTGAGCAGAGCACCTTTTATCCTATCTTCCTGCAGAATTTCAGCACCAAAAGCTTTGTAATATCATATTATCCAACAGTCCTCCAAGCTGTCATATATTCCATTTAATTACATTCTTTATTTTACATGTATTTATTGTATTTGTTTAGATGAATTAAATCAAGATAATAAATCTTAATTTTTTGAGTTGTATAGTAACTCACTTTTCGCCAATAATGTAACCTAACTAGCGTAAGAATGGCATTGTCCGTACCTACTCCGGTTATTCTAGCACAAATAAAAAATTCAGCAAGCTGGAGTGCAACTTCAATTGCACTAATTATAAAAACCCGTACAAAATTATCCTTGAAAGCATCGGCAGTATAATTTCCAAGGTAGTTGGATGAGGATAAAATCATGAAAAGTCTTCGCAAACTTATATTTTTTACAAATAGAGTAAATAAGTAATGATTTTATAGGCATTTCTATAATTATATGTATTTTTTGGAATAATTGTGATAATATACTTTAAAGGAAAAAATATTATACACTTGGAGGTTTATATGAATTTTAGCGAGTACAAATATGTACGACCAGATATTGATACTATAAGGATTCAATATCAATCACTAATTGAAAAATTTAATAATTCTAAAACAGCAGATGAGCAGCATGGTATTATAGATGAAATAAATAATTTGTCGAAAAATATAGACACAATGATAAATTTAGTTGCTATACGGCATTCAGTAGATACAGCTAATGAATTTTACGATGCAGAAAATGAATACATGGATAATACATCTCCAATATTTCAAAGCTTGACAATAAATTATTACAAAGCCTTAATCAATTCTAAGTTTAAAGATGAACTTAAGAAAAAAATCTATCCTCAATACTTCACTATGGCAGAGATGCAAATAAGGTCATTTTCTGATGATGTTATTTCTGACCTTCAAGAAGAGAATAAGCTACAAAGTGAATATGATAAATTAATTTCATCTGCAAAAATAAATTTTGACAATAAAACATTAAATTTATCGCAAATGCAACCGTACATGCAATCAACTGATAGAAAAACTAGAAAAGAAGCAAATGAAAAATACAGTGAATTTTTCGAAAATAATATACATAAATTTGACGAGATTTTTGATAAGATGGTTAAAACAAGACACAAAATAGCGACAAAATTAGGATATAATAACTTTGTAGAATTAGCTTACATAAGGATGCTTCGTTCTGAATACAATGCAAATGATGTAGAAAATTATAGAAATCAGGTTTTAAAACACATTGTTCCATTATCTATTGACTTACGTGAGCGACAAGCAAAACGATTAGGCATAAATGATTTTAAGTACTACGATAAAAATTTAAATTTTACTACAGGTAACGCAAATCCAAAAGGTGATAAGAATTGGATGTTATTAAATGCTAAAAAGATGTATAGTGAACTATCTCCTGAAACAAAAGATTTTTTTAACTATATGGTTGAAAGAGATTTGTTTGACCTAGAAACAAAACCAAATAAGCAATCCGGTGGATACTGTACCTATATACAAAATTATAAGTCTCCATTTATATTCGCTAATTTTAATGGAACTTCAGGGGATGTAGATGTATTAACACATGAAGCAGGTCATGCTTTTCAAGTTTATGAAAGTAGTCACATTAAGTATCCAGAATTAATATTTCCTACTTATGAGGCCTGCGAAATCCATTCAATGAGCATGGAGTTTATAACCTGGCCTTGGATGAATTTATTTTTTGAAGAAAATGAGCTAAAATATAAATTCTCACATTTATCCGATGCTATTTTATTTATTCCTTATGGAGTTACTGTCGATGAATTTCAACATAGAGTTTATGAAAATCCCAATATGACTCCAAAGGAAAGAAGAACTTTATGGCGAGAAATTGAAAAAAAATATTTACCATACATAGATTATGGTGATAATAAGTTTTATGAAAATGGAGGGTATTGGTTTAAACAAGGACATATATTTGGCAATCCGTTCTACTATATAGATTACACATTAGCTCAAGTATGTGCTTTTCAATACTGGGTAAAATTTAACTTAGGTGACCGAGAAATAGCTTGGAATGAATATTTAAATTTATGCAAAATTGGAGGTAGCAAACCTTTCTTAGAGCTGTTAATAGAAGGGAACCTTAAAAATCCTTTTCAAAATTCAACTATTGAGTCAATTATAATCCCTATAAAAAAATGGCTTGATTCAATTGATGACTCTAAATTATAATAATGAAAAATAAATCAATTGAAAGATGATTTTTATTTATGTAAAATTAGACTTTAGAAATAAAATGTCATTACTTCTAGCCTTGGACCTAAAACAAATAGAAATAAAAAACAGGGCAGAGATAACACCTTAATGGTATTCCGCTGCCCTAAAATATTACGTAAAAAACTGCTAATAATTATGTTTTTATCAAATAAGCATTAATTATAGTTTAGATATATTTAAAGTTTTGCATCCTCTTTGTTTTCATCTAAACATTTTTCCATATCTTTAGCTATTTTTTCTAACTGCTTTAATTCTCTGTATTCCTGCGCACTTAATCCCCTATTTTGCATGGCAAGCATTAATTCTACAAGTCTTGCATTCGCCTTGCTAGTTGCGTTTATTATATCCTTTAACATTCCCAATGCCTCCTGTTAAAACTAATTGTTTGATAATAATCATATTAACCTTATTAAAATCGTGAAATACTCATTCAAGCGATAATCTAAATATAAGTATTT
>CAXXFT010000037.1:0-45921 GCA_963675125.2 uncultured Sedimentibacter sp. | reverse complement strand
TAATTCATCAGATACTGCTTGATAAGTTATTCTCCATGAAGTTAAATTATCAGCAAGCTTAAATTTCATTGTCGCATTTCCGTTTTTATCTGTGGTTATTGTTTTGAATATATTTGTATCTTTAAATTCATCTCTGAAGGTCTCACCACTTCCTCCTCCGCCACCCCTTTCTGCACCGCCATCATTTTGTAAGCTTAAATCAATATTTGATATATAAGAAAATCTTAATCCGCTATCCCTAACAGGTTGATATAGTTCCCTAAGAGTATCTACATACTTTTCAAATAATGCAAAGTATGCTTCATCAACAACACTTATATTAACATCAGCTACACATGGTCTGTTGTTTTCATCTTTTGCTTTAATATTTAATACAACCTCTTCGCCTGGTTTATATTCTTCTTTATTAGTCGTTACATCAAAATATATTTGTCTTTCCGTTCTATCATAATATATATAACTATAAATTGGATATATGTATCCATCTTTTATATATAATCCATCAATACTGACATTGGGCAAATATTCTTCTTCAAATACAAACTGAATTTTAGATTTATCCAACAATTTATAATCAACTAAACCATTTCTCATAAGCATTAATACTATATTATCATCATCTACATCTAAAACATCTTCTCCATTATAAGTTAATTGTAAATTTACTGTATCCCCTAATCTATATCCTTTATCTTTTTTATCCATATTTTCAATTCTATAATATAAATTATTACTATAGTAACTTATTTCACCAACATATTTTTCTTCTATGATTCCACCATTTCCATCATCATAGTAAGCTACTACTTTATAATCTCTATCAGGATTAAAATTAGGGATTTCTATATTTGATTTTCCATTAACAGTTTTAATAGATTCACTATATACCATATTTTCTATTAAGTTATACTCATAATCTATCACATTAACCTTATTTATGAAGTCATAATGCTCACCCTTTTTTACCTTCTCATAGTATCTTTCAATAACTTTTACAATAATTATGTCATCTAATGGATTGCCCCTTAAATCTTTATAATCACCGTTATAATCTTTTGATTTATATTTAGTATTGAGTAATTCATGAAATAAGATATCGACCGATTGTGGTATATCTTCACTATTTTGTTCTATTTCAAGCATCTTATGTTTAGGGAAAATTTCAAATGTATCATTAGTCCTAACATATGTATCCTCTGCTTTGCTGTTATAACAACTTATATTGACAGTAACAGGTCTCCAGTTATCACTTTTTAAATCTGTATTAACATTTACTATATATTCTCCATTATCATCTAATTTAATGGTTTCATCCATATTATTATACTCTACATTATTGCCATAGCCATAATTATATGTTGAAATTTGAACATCTAGATTTGGAACGGGATAACCATCAAAGAAATTTCCATTTATTTTATAATTTATTTTTTCACCACTATAAACAAATTCTTTATTTAATACTCCACTTAAAGTATATAAAGGTTTTGTGTATTCACTTATTTCTAGATATTTAGTTGAGATTTTAACATCATTATCGTATACATTTATGTAGCAACCATATGAGGTAATATTATTTAATTTAAAGTCTGTCTGATATGTTCCTATATTTGTTAAATCAACATATTTGCTTTCTAATATTAAATCAGTATTTTGCTCAACAAGTTCTACCTTTAATTCATTAATTGACTTATTATCTCTATACCTTGCAAAACCCCATACATTAATGGTGTCAGTAGGTAAATAAACTGGTCTATCCGTATCAATATATCTTAAGTATTTGTATGATTCATTTAAATTTTCATAATAATAATTATTAAAATAATTACTTTCTGCATATATAAAATCATTGTATCCATCTGCTTTAATTCTCATATTTATAGCTTTATCCCTATAAATAGAAGTATCTGTATCTTTTAACAAAATTCCATCTTTACCAGTAGTACCTATAGTTTCATCATTTATAATTATTTTTGCACCATTGATACCTTGACTATCTTTACCATCAGATGAAAAAACTAATATTTGATTATCAAAAAATGCATTATAAATTAACATATCATTTATTTGTAAGAAATGATAATACTTATTACTATATCCATCTATATAAAATTCTAGCAAATAATATCCCTTAGTTAATTCCTCTGGCAATTGAAATAATGATTTTTTAGGATATGAATCTTCTATTAAATAAGGTTTTTGCTTTATTGAATTAAACTTAACTAAATCTGCGTCATTAATAGGGTCACCTATAGTTTTGCTTGTTTCTGCGTAATATTTAATGTTTTTTTCAAATGCATCTGCATTTTTATATTGGTATATATTAATATTAAACTCTTTAATCTCACTTTCATGACTTGCGTATGCTTCAATTATTTTTTTATTTTCTTCGTAAATATTTGTTAATGGACTATTAAAATAAATCTGCAAATAATTTTCTGTGTTAGTATTAAAAGAAAAAGTGTAATCTTCTTCTAATTTGTCTTCACTATCTTTTAACCCAAATCCTTTTTTTATATTAACTGTATATTTTGTATTTTTTTCTAATAATTCTGGAACAAAAACTACTGCATTATTTTTTTGTATAAACTTGCCTTCTACATTAGGCTTAATTTCAAAATAATCATCTATGTTATCTACATTATCCAATGAAAAATACATCTCTATTCCAGAATTAACAGGAACATTAGAACTATTATTACTGGGAATAGTACTAGTTATTTCAAACTTTTTCCTGGTTTGAAATGCCCATGAATAATCATAATTTTCGTCATTTAGCTTTACTTGGTAAACCTTATCATCTTCTAAAAGTGATAATGGAATTATATTAAATAAAGTTGATGATACTTCTTCTATTTTAAATTGTTGCTCAGGAATAATTTTTAAATTATTTTCTATGTAGTTTTTACTTATTTTTTCTTTTGAAATTAACTGAAAAATATTATCTTTTTCAATTCCCTGTTTATCAGATTTAAGAGCTAAAATATCGTATTTATCCTCATTTACTGAAACATTATTCTCTATAGTAGGTTTTGTAACATTTTGATTAGTACTTTGATTTGAACACGATATTAAAATCAAACTCATGCATATTAATAGTGATAATATTCTTTTATACATATTTCCCTCCCCAAAGAAATGTTTACCGAATCTTATATATATTTTACCATATTTTGCTCATTAAATCTATAAATAAAAAATAGAAGGTGATATTAACTGCCTTCTATTTTTTTATTTTCTATTTAAGTTTATTTAAGTTGCTATCAACATTATTTTGAAAGTTTTCTTCGTTTTTTCCGAATACTGCTCTAGCACTCTCTGCTTGAGGGTTATGATTAATATGTTTAGAGTGAAATTTACCATCTTCTTTTTTTTTGTTTTTTCTGCTTTTCATTTTATTGTCTGTCATAATAATCTCCTTAAAATTTGTTTTATTATTATTATTATTATTATTATTACATTTCTACATTTAATAATTCTTCCCTTTTAAAACTGAAAATCTTCAACTACCCTTTTAAAGAAAAACATACCAAAATAATATTTTCTTTTAAACAAATACTAATCTTATAAAAATATTAATATTAATTATAGAAAGGAAGCTTATGATTAAATCACATTATAATGTATCAAGGTTATTAAATACTCAAATGAAAACTCAAGTAAAAAATGCATTAAATGAAATAGAGGGCGTCAAAATGATTAATGTAGATTTGGCTAGAAGTTCTATAGAAGTTGGATATGATGAATCTCTAAATGAAAGTATAATAAAACAATGTATAGAAAATGTAGGTTGTAAATTTGAATAAATGCTAAACTATAGTTTTTAATACAAATTGAAAGAAAGGATTTCAAACAATGAATAACAACAAAAACCGTATGAGAGATAGACAAAAAAGCAACTCTGACCTACGAAAAATAGACCCTAAAAATAATGCTGATGTTGGAATTATTAATGGACAAATAATAGGTGTACACGAAGGTAAAAACGAAAAAAGAAGACCCGAAATGAAAAATAAAAAAAATTAATTTAAAAGAGCTTATATATTTAAATCTATATGAGCTCTTTCTCTGTTTTAATTTATTAAATTAATTTATAATGGCATTATAATTTTTCCAAACTCATTATTAACTATTTGACCTAGTGAATTATATATTGCAGATAATCCACAGAAAATACCCACATAGCCTGCTGCTATCTTGATACTATGAATTCCAGTAAAATCTCCAATAGCTAGCATGTAAAATAAAATTGTAAGAGATAAAAAAACAACTTGAGATATTTTATTGTGCTTTAAAGTTCCTATAAACATGAATGTCGAAAAGACTGCCCATAGTAATAAATAAAATCCCATACTTTTCTCATCTGCTGTGTTAATATTTTTAAATGGGTTTATCCAAATTGCAATTAGTGACCACCAAAAAAAATCCATAAGCAGTAAATGCAGTTGCTCCAAAAGTATTATTTTTCTTAAATTCCATAATTCCTGCAATAATTTGAGCCGCACCACCCAATGCAAAACCCATTGCAACTATAACAACTGAAAGTGGTATTATATTTGCATTGTGCAGATTTAAAAGCACTGTAGTCATTCCAAATCCCAAAAGTCCTAATGGAGCTGGATTGGCAATAGATATCTCTTTTTCTTTAACCATGATTCCTCCAAAATAATTATATTATTATATTACAACTTTCCTATAATAGCATAAGTATCTTTTCGATGCAAGAAATTTTCATTATCCTTCATTTGGATTTAAATCTACTTAATGTATAGTTTTTTGAATTGCTTCCGGTAAATATTTGATTATATCACCTGCAATTAATGAATATTCTCCAACATGACTGCTTCCTATATCCCCAGCTAAGCCATGCAAGTAAACAGATAGTCTTAATGCATTTATAATATTTATTTTTTGTCCAATAAATGAAGCAACAATTCCAGTCAATACATCTCCACTACCAGCCGTAGCCATTCCTGGATTTCCCGTTGTATTTACATACGCATATCCATCTGGACAACACACAATAGTTCTTGCACCTTTTAAAATTAAATAAACATTGTATTTATTTGAAAATTCAGTAGCTTTGTCTATAACATCTTTTCTGACATATGCAACATCTTTTTTTAATAAGTTTGCAAATTCACCATAATGAGGTGTTAATACAATATTTTGTTTATGATTTTTCAACATTTCTAAATTTAGTTGATTTATCCCTTCTGCATCAATCACTAATGTTTGACTAGCACTTTTGATAATGAAATCTAAAATATTTTTATAGTTTCGCATATTTGCACAACCAGAACCAGTGGCAATTACATCTGAAAATTGTATTAATTCCCTATTTAAATCACTAAATGATAAATTTTGTTCGTCAAAAGAATATGTTATTGCTTCTAAAGACATGGAATCAACTATAGTATAAATTGAATTTGTTACACACCCCTTCACAAGTCCTGAACCACTTCGTAACGCAGCGTTTAAATTTAATATACAGGCACCAGCCATACCTTTCGAACCACACAAGAATCCAACTCTACCATATGTACCCTTATGTGAATCTCTAGCTCTTTTCTTAATAAAATCTTTTATATTAGCATGTTCTGTAAGATTAATTTTGGAATTCTCACCTTTTATCAACACACTAGATATATCATTTTTACCTAGTATATAATCATCTAAATTGTTCATTTTTATACTCCATTAGTAAACATAATATTTAATTGTTTATCTATTTTTATATATATATTTTTTTATATACTAACATATACTATATATTATGTAAATAAAAAGACTGATTATTTAACTATACAAAATCAATTTTAATATGTTTAAATTAATATAATAATTTAAAGCTATTGACATTATTATTGCAAATAGTATAATTGTATTAAAATGGAAAGCACGGTGAATAATATGAATGATTTAATCTTTAAAACATATGCTGTTACTAATGAAATTGATCTTAACAAAATTGCCGAAGAGTGCAATATCAAAAAAAAATACACTTGGGAAGAGCCACTTATTCTTCATCAAGACATACTTGAAAGAATAATCAAAGAAAAATCAGAAGAAGATGAAAAAATTCTAGTTTTTTCTTTCGGTAGCATTGTTTTTGTCAATTCTACTATTACGCATACAGAAATATTCATGCGATACTTAAAAAATATTAAACCAGACATAAATATAGATCACTATAATACTTTTCAAGATGATTATGCCCTACACCATGTGGAAGGCGAAGAAATTGAGTTTACAGACAGTTTTGTTCAGATACCAAATATGGAGTTATTTTATTCTGAACTTATATCGATTGTAATTGCAAAATCTGTTGCGCTTGAAAGAATAGAAAATCAATTAAGCAAAATTCTTGATGATCTTGAAATAAAAATTGATAATCTTGAAAAGGGTAAACTAAATATTGGAAACAAAGAACTTGCTAAAACTACATCGAGAATTGTTCGACATGAATACAATACTATTGCTTATATAATGATTTTAGATAAACCAGACATAACTTGGATAAATAGTGATGCAGCATTTTTTTATGAAAGAATGTCAGAATTTTTCGAATTAAATGATAGATATGAAATAATTAAAAGCAAAACAGAAATATTGAAAAATATAATTGATGGACTTGGCTCTATTAGTAATTCTATAAGAGGATTGTTTGTAGAATGGGTAATTGTTCTTTTAATAGTTGCTGAAGTAGTTCTAATGCTACTTGATTTATTAAAGTAAGGTGAGTACATATGGAAAAAATAGTTTTTTCTACATTCAAAGTAGCTACAAAGTTGCCTTTAGTTAAGATATCTTGTTTTTTTAATATTAAACAAGATGCTGGTTGGAAGGAATATATTAAAATTGATTCAATAGAAATTGAAAGTATATTAAAATATTCTTCTACGAATAAAGTTGTCTTTTTATATAAATATGGTTGTATCACATTTTTAAACTTCAATAATAACGAAATTTATATTTTTCTTGAATATTTAAAAAAATTATATATTGAATTAGATAATAAACTTCTTTCTCAATTTAATGATACGCACACTATAATTATTGCCTCCAGTGATACAGTAGCTTTATGGGAAGATTCTGAAGAACTATATCATTATCATAATAAAACAAATGATATAGTCGCATCTGTTTTAGCAAAATCAACAGAGCTTCACAAAATAGAAACAGAACTTTCGGATGTTTTAGACAGTTCAGGCAAACTCATTTCTTACTTAAATAAAGGATATCTAAAAGCAAATACAAAAAAAGTAATTTCAATTATTGCAAAATGCATCAGATTTAAATATAGAAGTATTGAAAGTATAAAAATTCTCGATAAACCACTAGAATTTAACAGAACCTCAGAAGCAAGACAAACATTTGATTTAATGAGTGAATATTTTGAATTAAATGATAGATATACAATTTTATCAGATCGAATAAATATTTTAGATTCAATTACTGGAGAATATTTCAGTTTCAGAAGCAAACAAGCAGAAAAAAGACTTTTGCTATTTGAAATATTACTGCTTAGTATATTCCCACTTCTACAAATAATTTCAAAATAATTTCTACAAATTTAAAAATAAAAAATGCGTAATTCAATTAAAATTAAGCATTTTTTATTTTATGCTATTAAAATTTAGTTCCTACTGTAATAATTAAAGTTAATAAACAATTTGATAATCTTCAATTTCATTGTTATTACTACCATAGACTTCCCTACTAATTATAGTCATTTCTTAACAATTCTTTTTGTTTTTTCTTACTTAATCCTCCAAGAACCAAATGATAAGATTTCCTTACCATATCTTTAAGTAATTCATCCGGTACACAACCTTCTAAATTCACTGAATTCCAATGCAATTTGTTCATATAGTATCCTGGATATATATCTGTATATTGGTCTCTTAAAAATTCGCCATCCATAGGATCTAATTTCAATGTTATTATATAATCTTTTCCACTTTCATCCTTACATATAGCCGCAAACATTTTATCTCCGATTAAATACCTTGTCCATTGCCATTCTTCCTTAAAATCTTTTGTAGCTCCTTGCATAGATAATAGATACTCATCTAAAAACGGATAATTCATTGGTATTTCCTCCTATTTAATTATCTTTTTTACCTACTGAATTAGTTATTATAACATATTCTTCAAAAGCGTAATATTTTTCCCTTTATCTTTTGCTTTATAAAGTTCTTCATCTGCAATCTTGATCATATGGGATATATCATTAAAAGCTGATATTTTTCCTATTACTCCACCAACGCTTATTGTTATAATAGTGTTCATATTATTATACATATAATCCAAAGATAACTTCTCTACTCTACTTCTTATAGTATTACCTAATTCTAAAGCTTTTTCGTAATTTAACCCTTTTACGCTATAGATAAATTCTTCTCCTCCATATCTTCCAAATATGTTTTTTCTATGTATTTGTATATCCTTTATACAATTTGCAACTTTTATAAGGCATACATCTCCCTTTAAATGACCCCAGTAATCATTGTATTTCTTAAAATTATCAATATCTATAATAAATAAAGCTATTGTTTCATTATTTAACAACGATTCTTCCCATGTTTTATTAAAATAATTATTAATATACCTCCTATTTGGAATACTAGTTAGTTCATCTTCTAGTGCCTTTTTCTCTAAAATTTCATTTGACTTTTTTATGATTTCTAGCTCTCTTCTTTGATTTGAAATTTCCATTTCTAATCTATGATTAATTGTTCTAATTTTTTCAAGCTTGTCTGTTTCCTTCAAATAGCCTAATTCGATCTTTATAATCTCGAGTTTAGTTCCTAAGTTCGAAGTCATAATTTCTTCATTTAATCTACAATACCTTTTATAGTATTCCAGTGATACCCTAAAATTAGCAGTTTTTTCATAATAATCAGCTACAGTTTTACACATTTCACTTAATTTTTTCTTAGCATTAATTTCTTCAGCAAATTGTATTGCCTTATCATAATATAATAAGTACTTTTCTGAATCTACTTCTAACTCCATTTTTGCAATATTTTCTAATACATCTATAGCATAAAACTTGTTATTTAAATTATCTAACCTACTTAATGCACTAAAAAAGTAATCTTTTGCCTTACTATAGTTCTTATATAAATAGTGTATTTTTCCTAACTTATTTTCAACTTCCCCAAGAGTAACCATATCTTTTTCAACTACAAGAATATCATAACTTTTAGTATAATACTTCAAAGCATCCTCATATTTATTTTCTATAAAATAAATTTCGCCGATATTACTAAATATAGAAGCTGTATTTATTGTTAAATTATTACTAACACATATGTCAAGTGCACTATTATAATATTCTAAAGCTTTATCATACTCAGTAGATTCACGATAAACTTCTCCAATATTATTTAAAACACAACTCATTAAAAAATCATCTCTAAATTCATCTAATACATCCTTAACTTTTAATAAAAATTTAAGAGATTCTTCATACATTGAACTATAAAAATACGCAATACCAATAAGATTTAATGACTTTATCTGTCCTAATTTATCTTGCAAAGATTCAAAAATTTCATATGCATTATAAGAATAATTTAACATTTTGCTGATTTCAGATTTTGCTCTACAAGCAAAAGCCATAGAAATCAATGCATACCCTTCTTCTATCTTCAAATTGCTTATTCTTGCCATATTATATGCTTCATTACTTAATTCATATGATTTATTAGGGTTAATTGTAGATAATTTTTTAGCTTCATCTAATATTATATTTATTTTTTCAGATACGGATTTTGACATAGTAATACCCCTTATTTTGCATAAAAATCTCTTTTACTTTAAACGTTTACATACATTCTACATTATTTACGTTAATTCAACAAGTTATTTTTAGCTTATTATAATTATAATAGATAACAATTTCCTCTATAAGACATAAGACCTAATTAATTATTGCTCTATTAAAATTTAATGTATAAACAGGCTAAAGCAAGAGTGTAACAATTATACTTCAAACGATATCAATTAATATTATTGATATCTCATATTTATTTTGATATAATGTAGGTAATTAAAAGAATTGATATTAGCTTAAATAAAAATCACTTAATTGTATGAAATATATATCCTAGAGGTTTGAAATGAACTTAACCCCCAAAGACAAATCACACAAGTCATATAAATTTAAAATCAAAAATTCAACAAATAGAGAAATCAAAAATATTGCTAGGTTAACCATATTAATTGCACTTGCTGGTATTCCACTTGTATTTTTACCTCTTGGAAGAGAATTTGATCACTTTTACTTTCCAAAAGTTATAGCTATGGTTATACTCGAATTTAGTTTTTTTAGTGTATACATTTTGAATTACAAGTATATTGGAAATATTATAGAAAACGATCGGATAAACAAATCACTACTACTATATTTTTTCTTACTAATTTTATCGGTGTTTTTCGCAGATAACTTTTATTTAGCATTATTTGGCTCTATGGATAGATTGGAGGGCCTGATAACTATTACAATATATATGTGCTTATTTTTAACCGCTCGTTATTGTTCAAATACAAATGATAAATTTTATTTAATCATTCTTATAACTGCTTTACTTGTTTCAATTTATGGTGTATCACAGCATTTTGGGTTTGACCCTTTTATAAGAGATACCATTAGAACAAATTGGGGTTATCGATCCTTCTCGACAATGGGGAACCCTAATTTTCTCGGAACCTATTTAGTTTTAATAATACCAATTTCAATTTTTATATTTATTATTAAAAAACTAAAAATAGGATTGCTCTTTTATTCCATATTGCTATATTGCCTTTTATGTACAAGTACTAGAGGTTCATGGCTAGGTAGTATTGCTTCTATGTTGAGTTTTCTTTTACTACACTATTATTTCTATAAAATTAATAAAGATGAGTTTAATAGATATTTGATATTGTTTACTTTGTCCATTATAATTGTTTTATTGTATAATTTTCAAACACAAGGTGAATTGTTAAATAGATTTTTATCAATTACTAAAGATGCAAGAATTTTACTTACTAATGGTGAGAATTCAGATTACACAGGTGCACATAGGGGTTTTATTTGGAAAAGGGTTATTGAACTTATTACAAAGCGTCCAATATTCGGGTATGGCATAGAAAATTTAGGAATTACTTTCGACAAATATTATCAGGATGATATGATTGGTTTATGGGGTAAAATTATAAATGTTGACAGGGCACATAACGAATATTTACATATTGCAGTTTCATCAGGAATTCCATCTCTTATAGCTTATTTATCATTTATAACGTTAATACTGAAAAATGGTTTATCAAAAATTACACATGATAAATACATGATGTTACTTATATCAAGTGTTGTAGGATATCTAGTGTCAGCATTTTTTAACATAAGTGTTGTATCAGTAGTTTATGTATATTGGATATTCTTGGGATTGATAGCAACAACTAAAGTCAGTTAACTTCATTCAATTAAAGATGATACAACCCTTGCTGCTTCTGCATTTGAATAATCTTTTGGATATTCATTGTTGCCAATGTTATAAATATTAAGTACTTGCAATATTATTCTTTGCACATTTCCATTAGGTTCATACAAAAGCATATTTGCTCTTAATAAAACTAAATCATCATAGTCAAGAGTAAGTTTATTTTCTAGAGCATTATATTTCTCTTGATTTATTATATCATTGGATAAACTTAAAATATATACAGGTTTATTTTGATTCATTATTGTTTGAACTTCTTGTTTGACATTTGCTACAACACCCTTTGTAATAGTTAAACCATCACTATAATTTACCATTATATATGTATTCTCATAGTCATTAGCATTCATAATTGTTATTTCATCCTTCCATAAACTTTCAAAGTCTCCAGATGAATCTGATAGTTTTTCCCAAAGTTCAATATTTTGACCTACAGAATAATTATCGTCCAAATTAACAAATGGTAATGCCTCTCCATCCCATCTATAAAAATATTTTGCTTTTGCAGTTACAGATACAATATCAGAACTATTACTAAAAACTCCTGCAAAAAACTTAGGCACATTTTGATTAATGGTAACTTCAACTATTCCATTACTTCTTTTTACAATAGGCAAAACCTCTGCCACATCTTCACCTAAATTTGATTTTATATTTAAATTAGCATAGTTAATTGTTTCAACTTTAACATCATAATCACTAGGTAATTCTGTAATTAGCATAGCACCCGCTAATGCAGCTGAATCAGCTGCATTCTGCAATTGATCTTTTTGGTATGTTTTATAGCCAATATCAACTACGAATGCACCTATACCAAGCAAGGTAAATAATATGAAAGTCAATAATACCACACTTTGGCCAGACTCTTCTCTATAAAATTGCTTATATCTTTTGAACATTATAACACACCCCAATAATTTTTTAATTTATTCCGAAATTTCACTTATTTCATTATTAATACTTTTTGTTTTTACTACATTTTTGTTTTTTTCAACTTCAAGCTTTAATAATGAAAGTTCTGATTCAGTATCGCTTAATTTTCGTTGTGCTATAAATTTATCTATTATAACATTTGATTTATCATTTATTAGCATAATTGAATTCTTGTACTCTTTTTCTAGCAAGTCTTTCAAATTTTCATTAGATAATATTAATTTTTCATTTTGAATATTTAAACCTTCTACAGTTTTTGATAAGTTATTGATGTTTAATTTTAGTACATTTATTTCATTTGTCAACGCTTCAATTGTTTCATCTTTTAATATATTATTCGAGCTAAGTTTTATTATAACATCAGTTTGCGAAGATAGTTGTTCTGTCAACTCATTTACCTTAAAAGATAATTGTGAGATATTTCCCTCATTCATTATACCTTTTAAATATCTAATTTCATTTTTTTCTACCTCTATCTGATTATAAAGATCCGCAACTATGTCCCTTTGTTTCTTAGATTCCAACTTTTCCAATTTTAACATTTGCTTATGAGCTTCTACTTCTTTTATTGATTGTTCTAACTTTAGTTTTAAGTCTTCATTTTCATTTTCTTGCTGAATTATTCTTTTTTCTAATGTATTTTTTTCTCTTTTTATAATCTTTACTTCTTCTTCAAATTTTACAACATTACCTTTTAATAAAATTACATCTTGTGCTGAAAACTCATAATCATCTAGCTTGATACTCTTAATAGACTCAAACAAGTTATCATATTCGACAGATATTTTATTGTATTTTGCTAACAAAGATTCATTATCTTTCTTTAGCCTCTCTTTTTCATCAAATAAAACCTTAAGATTATTAGTAAAAGTCTCTTGTGTTACTTTTTGCTGTTGATTCAAAACATATAAATATTCCTGTACAGATTTTTTAGTATAACCACTAATTGATTTTTTTAGATACTGTTCTAATTCAGCCTCTTGTGTTTTATCACGAAATATTTCATCTATATTTATGTTTTCACTCATCTTCTTCCTCCTATTTTTTCAAGCATGTTCGATAACTAATCTTCAAGAAGAATCTTGTCTCCTATAAATACTCCTTTTGCAGAATCTACGGCTAGTTCTAAAACACTAAATGCTTCTTTAACCCTTCTACCTATCCTCCACGGGTTTACTGTCTCTATATATAATACTTCCATATTTTCAGAAAGGTAAATTACATCAATTGGAAATTTCATAAAAAAACAATGTATTAAATTACATTTCATTAAAAGTAACCCTTGGTTTTTACCTAGAGATTGTCTTCCCATTAATCCTATAAAACGCGTTATAAAAGTATTAGCAATGCTTAAATCATTAATTAGCATAATACCTTTGCATACTATTTTCATTTACATACCTCCGAACATTTCAATTATTTTAATAACAGCCGGTCCTAATAAAACGATAAAAATAACTGGGAAAATAAACAACACCATAGGTAATAACATTTTAATTGAAATTTTCATTGCTCTTTCCTCTATTTTATTTCTTCTATTTTGTCGTATAGCTGCTGCTTGAGTACGAAGAACATTTTTTAATGATATACCCATTTTCCCAGCTTGAATTACAGCCCCAGTAAATGATTTCATATCATCAATATCACATCTTTCGCCAAGTAAAACTAGAGCATCCCTTCTACTTCTACCCATAGTCATTTCCCTATAACATATGTTTAGCTCATCAATCAGTGGGCCTTCAAAATGATTAATGACATGTAACATAGCTTGTTCAAATGCTAAACCTGCTTCAACATTTACACTAATCATATCTAAAACATCTGGCATTTGACTTTCTAGACGCTCTTTTCTTTTTTTTATTCGGTTCGCTAAGTTAAACCTCATAATAGTATAAGCGGAATATACGCCAAAAAAAGCCATAAATGCGATAATCATTATATTAAATTTAAGCATTAAACCTATAATTATAAATATAATTGATGTTCCCATGATTACAATCAATCTTATAGCAAAGTATTCACTTGGCATTATTAGCATGCCTGCTTGTCTTAATATTTTTCTAAAACTATCATCTTTTTTTGTATTCGTAATATTTTTAGGTAAATATCTTGTGATCAATTTTATAAAAGCTTCTAATTTTTGTTTAACGAAACGTTCATATAATGATTTATTTAAATCTTCATCTATGTAAATTTCTTTTTTATTGTTGGAAATATTGTATAAACGTTTATTTATAATGTCAAAATGTGTGCCACGTTTATAAAACAATATAAGTATAATGCAAAAAATTAATAGACCAACAAATACTGATATAACAAGAGACATATATACCTCACACCTTTATGTTTACAATTTTGTTTATTATAACAAATCCAATTATTTCTAATATAATAGAAGTAGCAATCATGATTTTACCCATATCAGATTCAAAAAAACCTTCAAAATACATTGGGTTTATTACCATTATAGTTAATATTATTGAAATTGGTAAAAAACCTATAATTATCCCAGATACACGCCCTTGAGCAGAAAATGTTCTAATTTCTTGCTTTATCCTAATTCTATCTCTAATAGTTGCTGAAATTGTATCTAATATTTCAGACAAGTTGCTACCCACTTGTGAAGAAATTAATACCGCAGAAACCAAAAGTTCTAAATCCTTATTTTTAGTACGCTCAACCATATGATTAAGGGCATCCATTTGCTTAACACCATAGTGAATTTCTCTTAATACCTTCGAAAATTCATTGGAAATTGGAGGTTGCATATCTATAGCTATACTTTCCATACCTTGCAAAAAAGTGAATCCACCCTTTAAACTGTTTCCAATAATTATTAAGGCTTCACCAAGTTGTTTGTTAAATAACTCCTCGCGTTTTTTTCTTGATCTAACAACTATAATTGGTGGTATTGCAAATCCAATTATACCTATAGCAATTGTAGTAATTAAATTAACCTTCATAAAATTAATTATAATCATAGGAAATATAGTTAAACTAATCCAAAAATAAATAAATTCTAACGCTGTAAGATTTATTCCTGACGAAGCAATATAATTAGAAAACTCTTTATTTACAATTTTAAATCTATGTCTTTTCTTTTTTTGTTCTTCTATATTTCGTTCTCTTATAAATTGTTCTTGTACATCATTTGCTGTGTTTTCCTTAAAATACTTCATTAATCTAGCTTTCTCTTTTTCTTTCCCAGGTGAATACAAAACAATATTAATCATAAAATAAACAAACATAGAACTAAATAAAGATATTAAATAAATATGCATAACAACTCACCTCAATTCACAAACCAATCATCTCTTACTAGAACTCCACTTGATGAAAGCTTCTCAATAAAATTAGGCCTTATTCCAGTCGATATGAAATTACCCCTAATTTTACCAAAAGAGTCAACTCCCTCTATCCTATATGTAAAAATATCTTGAAGTGTAATAGTGTCACCCTCAATCCCAACTATTTCTGTAATATTGACAACTTTTCTTGAGCCATCTTTTAACCTAGATTGATGTACTATTATATCTAGTGCTGAATGAATTTGCTCTCGTATTGCCCTAACAGGTAAATCCATACCAGACATAAGAACCATTGTTTCCAATCGAGACATAAGCTCTCTTGGAGAGTTAGCATGAGCTGTGGTTAAAGAACCATCATGACCTGTATTCATAGCTTGAAGCATATCTAACGTTTCTCCAGAACGAACCTCCCCTACTATAATTCTATCAGGCCTCATTCTAAGTGCATTTTTTACTAGGTCCCTTATAGAAACTTGACCTACCCCTTCAATATTAGGAGGTCTACTTTCTAATGTAACAACATGATCTTGAACTAACTGAAGCTCAGCAGCATCTTCTATCGTAACTATTCGCTCATTTTTAGGAATATACCCTGATAGAACATTAAGCAAAGTTGTTTTTCCACTTCCAGTACCACCCGCTACAATAATATTCAACTTCCCTTTAACACATGCTTCTAAGAAAGATACCATCTTAGGAGAAATAGAATTATATTTTATTAGATCACTAGCAGTAAGTGGTTTTTTAGAAAATTTACGTATTGTAATCGTAGGGCCATTTAGTGCAAGAGGCGGAATTACAGCATTAAATCTTGATCCATCAGATAGTCTTGCATCTACCATAGGACTAGATTCATCAACTCGTCTGCCTACAGAAGATACAATACGATTAATAACATTCATTAAATGTGCATCATCCCTAAAAACGACTTGAGAAAGTTCCAATTTACCTTTCCTTTCTACATATATTCTACGAGGACCATTTACCATAATTTCACTAATTTCAGAATCATTCAACAATTGTTCTAATGGACCCAACCCCATTACATCACTATATATTTCTTTTAAGAGCCTTGATCTTTCTGTCCTGGACATATTTGAAGCTCTCTCATCAACTATTGATTCCATCTTCTTTAGTAATTGCTCTTCTTGTTCTTCCTTTATATTTAAAAGGCTAACATCATCTTGATTAATTGTTTCTATAAATTCTTTATGCACTGTTTCTTTTAACACAATATATTCATCATTTAAAGCATTAATATTACTTTTTATAGGAATATCCGATAATTGTTCGTTACTACTATTTGATTTTAGCCTCTCCATGCGATCAAGCAATCCCATATAAATTTCACCTCTTACTTAACTTTCTTTTTTTAAACATGCTTGTTAATCTATTCTTTTTTGAGTGATTTTTTCTATTCAAAATATCATAATTTGCAGACCCATTTAACAATAGTTCTACTAATTCTGATATAGATTCACTAAGTTGACTTTTAGGTGCTCCAACTACAAAAGGGACACCTCTATTAAGTGCATTTACAGCAACTTTGTAATCACTTGGCATCTTGGCCCATATAGGATAGCCAATAATCCTTTTTACGTCATTGATAGTTATAGTATTCATATCAACTGCTCTATTTACAATTATTCTTAACTTGTCTGTTTGTTGAAGTGATTCTAAAATTGATACACTCAATTTAGAATTTTTTAATATAGATATATCTAACCCTGTGACAAAAAATATAAGTGAAGAAGATTCTATGGCAGTCATAGTTATTTCCGTAAATGAAGGTGCTGTATCAATAATAACATAGTCATAATATGTTCTTAAAATACTTAACAAACTCTGAACTTTCTCTGCTGAAACTAGTTCAGCGTATTCAGGACTTTTAGGTGCGCATAGAACATGAACTCCACTTGAATGAACAGACATATAACTTCTAATGGAATCTATGTTAGGATTTATTACCTCCTGTACCAATTCAGTAATAGTATCTTTTGGTTCTATATCTAAAAAAATATGCAAATCGCCAAATTGTAAATTTAAATCTACTAAAACTACCTTTTTTCTTTTTTCAGCAAGCTTTACAGCTAAGTTTGCAGCTATTGTACTTTTACCAAGTCCTCCTTTTGCACCAAAAATGGTTACTACTGTAGACGACCATATCAAAGTTTCATTATTACTAAGTGATTTAATTCTTATTGATTCACTATTGTAAACAGACTTTATATATTCTGAAAAATTTTTAGCATAACTAGGAAATTCAATTACATTATGACATCCTACTTTTATTGCACTTCGCATCGTATCAACGTCTATTTTTTCTGATACAATAATTACAAAAGTACGTGGTCTATGGAGTATTATTCTTTCTGCCAAATTCAAAACGTCCGTATCTCCTGCTCCTAATGTCATAATTATTATGTTAGGAGATGTATTTTCAATTTTATCCAGTGCTGCAGAACCACCTGCAGATTCACCAATGACTAAAAGGTCCTCATCATCTATCATTTTTTTAAGTGCACTAAGGTTTCTTTCCATTTTGCTAATAAGCAAAATATTTATCTTCATATCTATACCACCTATTTCTTTAATTAATTATTATGTCATCATAAAGTATACTCGGAAGTGAAGTTATACCATCATCAAGAGGAGATCTTAAAATTAATCTTAGCTGCCCTTTGTATTCGGATAAGCTAATTTCCATAGCTTGTATAGGTGTTACCTGTAAAGTTACAGATGTATATGCTACCCCCTCTTCATTTGGGATTTTACCATCTTGTGACAGCACGTTATCAACTGCGAGAACCGTTATATTTTCAGCTAACATAGTTGTATAATACTTAGTTTTTTCATCTCCAACAGCTTGTGAATCAATTTTTTCAAACTGTGCTATTATATCAACTGTATTTTTAGGTTTAATCATTCCTGATAATCCTGACAAATTTCCCACACCAATTGTAATTGCTCGTGAACCTTTCTTTATTTCATATGCCAAAGTACCATTACTGCTTTCTCCCTCAACTGAAATCAATTTAGTTGACAAAATTTGCTCTCCAGCTAAAATTTCAGAGCTAGATACCTTTCCTATAGCAATTTTTTTTTCATCAATTGCATCTGCATGAACTGCTTCCAATGGAAATTCAATAGTTTTTAGCATGTCTTCTGTAATTATTGTGTTAGGTTCAATATCAATTGATGCTGTTATTACTACTACCTTGTTTATTTCTACATTAGCAGGTTTGCTAATTGAATTTAAAAAACTATATAATAAAACAGCTACAATTATCGCCGAAATTAACGCTAAAATTTTTACTTTTTTCATTTTCATCTCCTAATATTCTAGTTTCATAGTGCATGTTGATTCAATAGTGAACGTATCACCTACTATGGCAGACAGAAATGGTGTAATAACAAATATATCAGACTCTAAGTAAACAGTTATATTTTCATTAGATTTACTAACATTAACATTGTTTTCTTTTAATGTTGGAGCCCTGTTTTCAATTATTTCTTCTGCTTTAACTGTGGCATTTGCAATAGTCATTTGATCAACATTATAATGAATTGCATTGTACCTAGAAGCTTCTCTACATGCGTTATCAGCTAGAAGCTGATTACCAAAAATCCATCCAAAATCAATTATACCAGCAATCAGAAATATTAATATGGGAAGAACTAATGCAAATTCAACCATTGCTTGACCATCCTCTTTATTAAAAAACATATTAGCACCACCATATTTGCAAAAAGCACCGTACTCAACATAACGAAAGAGCCGGCGCTTTTTAATTTTAGCTTCTAAGGAGTTGTCGTAAGTTTACCTGCTGCATTATTAAATATACCCTTGACATTACCACCTAACAATGTTAATGCTCCAATAACGACAACTGCAATAAGGGCTAGTATTAACCCATACTCCACCATACCTTGTCCACTTTCTTCATTTTTCAACCAATTCATAAATTTTTTCATTTGTTCCCTCCAGGTTTTAGATTTTTTTTAAAATTTTAAACCCAAATTATGTATTAGAACCAGTGAAAATAATATAGAAAAAGATTATTATATATCTTAATCCTATATAATCAAAAAACTTTGCTGTATATAAATAAACAGCAAAGTAACCTTCACATAAATGTACAATTAAGTACAGCAACTGGCTATCATACCATAACTGGCTTAGACCCTATAGCTTTGCGTCATTTTCTTTAGAAAACTTTGCCTATTAAGTTAAGCACATGATACCATGTAATTATAATTATGTCAATAATATTTTTTTACAAATTTGTATAATAATGTATTATATTCAGTAACATGAAAAATTATTTAGAATAGTATTGATATAAGGGCAAAAATAAATCCAGATATCATAAAAGGCGCAAGCGGAAGCATTGTTGACAAAAAAATCTTCTTCATTATAAATCCTATTACTATAAATGCCAATAGTATTATTGCCATAATTTCTACTGCTGTTATCACAAGTGGATATCCAAGTACTAAACCCATAGCTCCAGATAGTTTAACATCCCCAGCTCCAACCTTCCCAAATCCCACAAATCCAGCTACAGAAGTAAATACAACCATCATTACAATCATGCACAATATGGCAATTATAAAAGATCTCATACCATAGTTCAATGTCTGGAATAATATACCTACTATTGTAAGAGTCATAACAAGTTCATTTGGTATAATACGTATTTGAATATCTATAAATATTATTATTAATCCTAAAATAATTAATATTCCTATTAAAAATCCAACAAAAAGGTTACTAACTCTAATTGCCAATAATGTCCAAACGACTCCACAAAATATACTCAAAATCAGCTTTGAAAATCTTGAATATAATAATTCTTGTCTACTTTCTACATTGTTTTTACCTTTTTTATATTCCATAATTTTAAATGACAAACTAGGAATTAAATAGCCTACTATGATTCCCATAAATCCATATAAAACCGAAATCTTTGTAATCATTCTTTCCCCCTCTATTTATTAATGACAAACTAAACTTTCATAAATATATAAAATCATAGCATATTAAATAACTGTGTACAACATTAAATATTTAAATACATAAAAAAATTTTAATTAATAAAATTTTTCAAGAATAAAGAAACTCTTTAATTATTAATCTAATCATTTCTTTTTTGACAATACTAAAATTGAAAATAACAAAACAAGCAAATTTTCACTTAACAATTTCATACGGCCAATCAATTATGCCGCCAAAATCATATACTTTTGTATACCCCATCTCTATAAGCAACTTAGATGCTGTTGCACTTCTATTACCACTTCTACAATAAACTAATATTCTTTTATTTTTATTCGTAAGAACATCAAAAGCCCTTTTATCTAATTCTGTAACAGGTAATAGTACTGCTTTCTCAATATGACCGCTGTTATATTCGTCCTGTGTACGAACATCTAAAACAACAACATCTTCACTATCCATTATTGCCTTTGCTTCTTCCGAACTGATTTTTTTATATTCAGCTTTGTTATTCATATCGTCATTCACCAATTCAATATTAACTCCTGTGACTTGAACAGGATAGCTTTCTCTAATTTCAGGTAATATTTCCACTTTTACTTTCTGCCCTACTTCAGGAACAAATTTAATCTCTAATTTTTTATCATAATTGACACTTGCCTTGTCAAAACCTACATCATCTTTAGTTGTAACAATAATATTATTTTCTGAAACATTTTCAATTGTTCCCATAAAGGTAATGTTATTATTTTTCTGTGTACAACTTGTAACAAAAAAAATCAAAATACTAATAACAAAAAAATATCTTCTCATATTAATCCTTTCTGATTCAAATTTTATCATTTAACTAAATCAATAAAATCACCATAACCTTCCTTTTCCATTTCTGAAATAGGTATAAATTTTAGTGAAGCACCATTTATACAATATCTTAAACCTCCTTTATCTATAGGTCCATCATTAAAAACATGACCTAAATGAGAATCACCATTTTTACTCCTTACTTCTGTTCTTTCCATACCGAAAGTCGAATCACGCTTATAAGTAATAACAATTTTATCTATTGGCTTGGTAAAACTTGGCCAACCACATCCAGATTCAAATTTATCACTAGAAACAAATAATGGCATTTTAGTTACTATATCAACATATATTCCTTTGTCCTTTTTATTCCAGTATTCATTACTAAATGCTCTTTCTGTTGCATTTTTTTGAGTAACATTGTATTGCTCATTTGTGAGATTTTCTTTTATTTCTTCTTCTGTTGGCTTTTTATATTTTTCTAAATTTATGTTTATTCTTTTATCTTCCACTGTTATCTCCTTAATTTATCATTTTTAACAACCATAATTGTTCGCCTATACTAATGTAATTTTAATTTATAATATATAATTATTTATACCCCGTTAACTTTCAATTAACCAAATAAAAACATCTATGATTAAAGATAATTTATATCATAGATGTTCCACTATTTATTATTTGACGTATAATTATAATTACTATACTTATTAAATTTATTAAATACAAAGATTAATTATATTTTCTAATGTTCCTGTTGTACTATGATTTCTCCTGATTTAACAAGTGCTATTTTAGCTGCTACAGGCCCAATTATTGAATAAATGAATGTTGAGCATAAAATAACAACTCTGATTTGTGGTGCATAATCAGGAACAACATTTCCAGCGGCAACAATTAACCCTAATGCTACTCCTGCCTGTGGCATAAGTGTAGGTCCTAAATATTTACAAATTTTGTCTTCTTGTTTAGTTAATTTTCCGCCAGCCCAAGCACCAGCCCATTTACCTATAACACGCATTACAACATATACTAATCCTATTAAACCAATTCCTTGAAGAGCTGAAATTTGAAAACCTGCCCCAGATATAACAAAGAATATCATAAATATAGGCGGGCTGAATGAATCAGTTATTTCTACAATACTATCAATATCTTTAAAAATATTTACTAGCATACCTCCCAAAGACATGCATGCTAACAATGGCGAACCATGCAACTTACTGGAAGCCCAATAGATTATTAAAATAAAAGCTATAATAATACAAAGTCTATTTGAAGATTTTTTAAACCACTTAAACATTAATTTCATGATAATACTTGCAACAGCACCTAAAACAAACGATATTATTATTTCATAAATAGGATTTAATATTGATAATAAAAGATTAGTATCAAGAGCAGAAGACATCATTTTAACAATTGTTGATGCAAATCCAAATCCAATAAGTGCAGTAGCATCATCAATTGCCACAACGCTCATAAGCATAGAAGTTAAGGAACCTTTAGCCTTATATTGATTTATAACCATTATAGTTTGAGCAGGTGCAGTTGCAGCTGCTATTGCACCTAACATAATAGATAGCTTTAAATCGAATCCTACAATAATTAAAGTTGATGTAACAAGTATAATTGCTCCAAATGATTCCATAATAGCTATTCCGATAGGTGCTATCCCTACCCTTTTAAAATAAGAAAGATTAAATTCACTTCCTATAGAAAAAGCAATAAACCCTAATGCCATATCAGAAATTACTGCAAAGTTATTTACCATATCCATAGGTATAATATTAAAAACCGATGGTCCTAACAAAAGACCAGCTATAAGGTATCCTGTAACATTTGGAAGTTTAATATACTCAACCAGTCTCCCAAATATAATACCAGAAAATAGTAGTATTGCAACATCAAATAGTATTTTACTTTCCACTTTTATTAATCCCCTTTGAATAATCAATAGGTAAACTAAAAACAACACCATTATCCTTTGCTGATAAATCACCTACTACACTTTCAATAATATTTACTGCTTCATCTAACTGGTCATCTTCTATAACTGCAAATATTAAATTTCCCTTTTCCCTTTCTGGATTCAAAAATTTCCTTAACGAACCTAAAAACGGAATATCTTCTTCCCCATGTTTATGGCTTAACAAGCGTGCCATACCCATACTCTCTAAAACAGTTGCACCACTAATATTTTTACGCGCAAATTCAGATAAAATATCATCTAACTTTTCCGTCTTAATTAATACATAAAATAGTAATCTCATTTCTACCTCCTTTAATTTTATAATAGATATCAATATTGAAAATTATGGTTACACTCTCCATTTATTTTCACATATATTGTTATACCACTTATAAAATTATATTGCAAGGTAATATTTAATAAACTATTCCCTTAATATCAACAATTTTATCCTTTACAACTATACAAATGTTTTCCTTACTTTAGTTTTTTATACTACCTATTTTCACAGCTCTTTGGAAAACAATAAAACCTAAAATAAACATGACACCAATAAAGGCAACCCCTGTTTTTGAATTTCCACTAATTTGAGTAGATATTCCCATTAACAATGCCCCCATAAAAGATGCCCCTTTTCCAAAAATATCATAAAAACCAAAATATTCACTAGATTTTTCTTTCGGAATGATTTTAGCAAAGTAAGAACGTGAAAATGCCTGAATTCCGCCTTGAAATATAGCGACACATACAGCTAAAAACCAGAATTCCCAAGTTTTATCAAGTTGAAGTGCAAATAATGTAATTAAAAAATATCCAACAATACAAACATTAATTAAGTTTTTAGTTTTGAATTTCTTTGATAATCTACCGAAAATAATTGCAAATGGAAAAGCAACTACTTGTGTTAAAAGCAATGCTAATAACAAATCATTATCACCAATACCAACATCCTTTCCATATGAAGTAGCCATCTCTATAATAGTATACACTCCATCAATGTAAAAAAAGAATGCCAATAAATAAGTAAATATCTCTTTTTGATTCTTTATGTCCTTAAAAACATCCCATAACCTTTTAAAAGCTTTCATCATAGCATGTTCTTTAACTTCTACATAATGAATTTGATTATAATTTCTTAGTAAAGGAATAGTTATAATAAACCACCATGCTGAATTCAATACAAAAGCAATACTTGTAGCAAATGTAGTTGATATATTTAATTTATCTGCAAATAATATTAAAATTAAGCTTATAGTGAATGGAATACAACTTCCTATATATCCCCAAGCATATCCTAGAGATGAGAGATAGTCCATTTTATCATCAGTTGTTATATCAGATAGCATTGAATCATAAAAAATAAAACTTCCAGATATACCTACTTTTGCAAAAACAAAAACTGTAAGGAAAGCAAGCCACGAAAATGGAAGAGATAATGCAGCACATCCTAAAACGCCTAGCATTAAAAATAATATAAACAATGGTTTCTTATATCCTTCTGTATCTGCTAACGTTCCTAATATAGGACCTAATATTGCTACTATCAATGTAGCAATTGATATGGCATAACTCCAAAATGCTGTTGAATTTGCAGCAGATATTCCATTAGACATAGCAATATTTTTAAAGTAAATTGGAATAATAGTAGATACTAATAAAATAAACGCCGAATTGCCAACATCATATAAAATCCAGTATTTTTCAAGCTTTGTTAGTTTAATTTTAGATTTATTCATAGATTATCCTACTCTCTAATAATATTATATTACTCAAATTTTAACCAAAATTTCTATAAAATCTTTCATTAATTGGTTTGTTGTTTTTAAGTCCATTATAAAATTCATTAATTAAATCAATAGTTGGTGTAACTGCATTTATATACAAGTCATATAGATTTTTATTTATTTGAATGAATTCTAAACTTTTTTTATAGTTCATGATTAATCCAATCATACTATCATAGTTACCTGATGTTTTCAGAGCTGAAATAATAATCGACCTCTTTAAGTAACTTGGTGCGACCAATAAATTCAAATAAAATTTCATTGACTTAAGTGATGATAATACTTCCTTTGCCGATATCTCTTCATAAAACCAAGAAATGCATTCAGAAGTATCCAAAGTCGGAATAATATGTGATGTAGGTTTAAATGAAAGAGGGTTTAAACTATTTTTTTCCATCAACATTCTTTCAAATTCTGTTTCTATTTCACTATGGGTAAGCTTATCCGATTCATTTTCTCTTACGCATGGATGACATTCGCTATCCAGCATAAAGTGACAAATGTATCCTATTATATAAGAACATGCCTTATCCCTGTCAATAGAATTATTTATAGTTTTTTTTGCATTTTCAAAAAATATTCTTGCTGAAAGGCTATGAAGTTGATGTCCTAGTTTGTTTATAGGATTTGATCCTAACGGTTTGTAATAAAACAAAATATCTGGTCCATGTAAACCAATATGAAATAAATTTAAATTTTCTGAAACAATTCTTTTTATATCACCTTCTAGTAGATTCATAACTTGTTCACCAAATATGTAATGAGCATAAGTAGCTGGCATACGTTGTCCTCCGTTAATAAAAAAATAAATTCTAAACAATATTTTATCATTGATTCAAATTAAATGAAAGATTTAGTTTTAATATTTTTATAGGATATTTTATTTATTTTTGAAAATAATAGTATTGGAGGTGTTTTACAATGAATTTTAATTTATCTACAAAAGAAAAGTTTTTGCTTGAAGATCAAAAAAGCCATGAGCAGCTTTGTATCCAAAAATATACAAATTATGCTAATCAAGCGTCTTGCCCACAATTAAAAACAATATTACAAAACAATGCGAAACAGGAACAGGAGCATTTGAACTCTATTAATCAATTACTTAATGGTCAAATTCCATCAATGAACAACCAGCAACAATCAAATCAACAAAGTATGCAATCTAGTCAATATAGCCAGCAAAGCGTACAATCAAAACAATCTGGTCAAATGAGCAACAATAGTTCTCAGAATGGTTCGTTAATGAGTAATCGTTCTGACAAAGATATGTGCTCTGATTTACTTATGACAGAAAAATATGTTTCTAATTCATATGATACAGCCATATTTGAATTTAGCAACCCACAAGTTCGAAGTGTCCTCAATCATATCCAAAAAGAAGAACAGCAACATGGCGAATCCATATTCAAATATATGGAAAGCAAGGGCATGTATACTGTTAAATAACAAGAATTCATTTGCTTTATTAAGGGCTATTATATACATAATAATAATCCTTAAAAAACAAACCCTATTCAATACTAACATAATTTTGAATAGGGTTCCCTATATTATTTATTATAATATCACTCTATAATAATCCTATAATAATCCATTATACTTGTTTCTTCAAATCCACATGATTTATAAAGATTTAATGCATTTTTATTTTTAATCTCTACTTGAAGCATAATTTCCTTAGAATCTTTTTCTTTCAACTTTCCTATTGCCATTATTAAAATTTGTCTCCCATACCCCTTACTTCGATACTCTGGCAGTACACCTAAACCATAAATACCACCTATTCCGTTGTTTATTTCTACATGAACCTTTCCTATAATTATATCATTCAATATTGCCATATAAATAAATGATTGTTCTCCTAACTCTGGCATAGGAAAACTTTCACCATGATACTCAATACCAAAATATATAGAGTTTTGCCATGCAATTTCTTTAGAATCATGAATTGTGGCATTTCTCAATTTTAAATCACTAATTATTTGTTTTTGATCAAAATCTTTTTTTAAAAACATTTCATATTCGGAATGGTCATATATATCACATGTTCTTTTTATAAAATTAATTCCAGCAATCGAATTACTATCACTTAACAAAAGTACACTTTTTTTAATTCTTTTATTCCATTCATCATTAACTAAAGTAAATAATTTTGTAAAAACACCTTTCCTTCTATAGTCAGGATGAACCATTCCATTTACCTCTAAAGTATCCCCTCCAAAATCACACATTCCAATGTATCCAATAAGAACATTATCATCATAAAACATAAATTCATTAATGTTTTCTATATTTTTCTTTTTCTTTTTATGTCTATTAATTTTATAATCTATCTCTAGTTTTAGCGATAAATTGTCCGCATTAATACATATTTCTTTAAGATTATTTATATCATCATAGTCTTTTTGCATTAGCTCTTCTTTTAATTTTATAGATGGATTTTTAATTTCTTTCATTTATTCCCCTCTTATTTTAATTTTAAAATCTAACAACATTTATTTATTAATAAATCTTAATACAAACATTTTATTGAAACCATTGCTTAATTTTAATACTTTGTATAAAGTCTGCATTCACAAGTTCTATTCCCTTTTTAGTTTCAACTTCAATCCAATTTTCATTTACATTAACTATTTTTCCTACTACAGTTGTACCATAAGAACCTGTAGATATTTTACAATTTTTTCCTATATATTTACTTACTACTTCATTAGTCATAACGGTCCCTCTCTTTTTCTTACTATTTTTGATAATGACAAATCTTTGTACTTCACGTTGTTGAGGTATAACTATAAATAATATTATAAATATCGGCATATATATGGCAATTAATGATGATGAATTCAATAAGCAACACCCCTTAAATTATTCTATTATCAATTATATTTTATTATAATAGTTTTTTATTACATTCTCAACTTATTTTTAATATAAAAACTCCATATTGCTATATAACAATATGGAGCTATCTTTTAACGTCACTAAAATTTCTATTATGCAGTCCTTTTTACTTTTTTATCTTTACCCATATTGTCATGCCTACCAATTCCAAAAACTATTGATATAAACATAACAACTAGCATAGCAAACGAATAGAATACAAAAGGTGTAACTTGAGATGCTATAAGTGGTGCTGAACTATCAGAAGCAAAACCTAAAGTATAAATCATAGCTGGTGTCCAAGGCAAGCAATATGCCAATGTATTTGATTGAGCATCTAAAAGGTTTGCTGTTCTATATGGGCTAATGCCATATTTTTCTCCCAGTGGTCTAGCAAATGATGCTCCAACTGCAAGAATTGCAGGAGCGTTCAACCCCATTAAAGCGGATAATATTATTACCATCAAAGATATAGTAATTTCTGCACCAACCGCTCCCTTAGCTATAGTCCCAAGAGCATTCAATAACTTTACATCACCATGTCCCCTTCTCATAACAGAAATAGAACCAAATAACAATAATGCTAAAATAACAACCTGTAACATGCTACTTAATCCTGAATAAATAACACCATCTACAACTCTATCAAGTCCTTGACCAGATACTCTGAACAAAGCAGGTAATGTTGCATCTACAGCATCAATTTGAACGAAATCCATAAGTCCAGCTGTAACTGCTGTAACAGCACCAATTACAGAACCTATTGTTGTAGCAATAATAATATCCCCCGTCTTAATAGCTATTATTATTGTTAATATAACAGGAATAAACATTATTAAAGTTTTTGGATTATAATTAAAAGCTTCAATTGGTGCACCGTTTCCTCCAAGTATAGAACCAACGATAAGTATTCCTACAATTGTTATGAGTCCTGCAGTAAAGGCATATTTCAATCTAGACCTTACAACACCAGGAACATCGACGCCTTGTGATGTTGCAGAACAAATAGTTGTATCTGATACGGGTGCTAAATTATCTCCAAAAGCTGCACCAGATATTATCGAGCCTGCTAAAAGTCCTGGATGCGCTCCAAGTGCAATTCCAGCTGGATAAAGAACCCCCATACCTGCTGCTATAGTACCAAAGCCAGTACCCGATGCAGTAGCAAAAACAGCAGATGCTATAAATGTAACAACAGTGAACCATGTACTATTAACTCCCATACCCGCTGCTATACCTGCAACACCTGAAGCTAACCCCGATTGTCTCAATATTCTTGAAAACACACCCGCAAATAACCAACAAACAACTGGAATAATAGCTTCTTTACTTGACATACCTTCAATAATTGCATCAGCATACTTCCTTTTATCTTTTGCAAAAAAGAATGCAACCACTATAGCCATAAATGCAGGTATCCATAATGCGCCATCTGAAATAGATCCAAAATGAAATGTTGTTGTAACTATCAATACTAAAAACACTACGAATGGAAGAAATGACATCCACTCTCCACCATAAAACTCAAGTTTATTTTCTTTTAACTCCATTTAAAGTACCTCCTTTAAAATTTATTTAGTTCAACAAATATATGTGGCAATTTTCATGCCATATATCATAAAAAGGCTTTAATATAATTATGTTGAAATTACTATTTTTAAAAAATAACTACTAAGAAATATTTTTCCAGATGGAAATTTATTTCTTAGTAGTTATTTTCCTACTATATTAAAATTTATTTTAACTTATACTCTGAAATTTTGTTAAATAATTGACGTCTACTAATGCCCATTAAATCAGCTGCATGAGTAATATTGTTATTACATCTTTTCAAAATATTAACTATATAACTTATTTCAAAATTTTTTCTAGCTTCTTTGTATGAAACAATTTCTTCTTTGATAGGAATACTTACCATTTCACTTTTCTCATTATTAATTTTTCTTCTTAATACACCATCATTAGATAAGACAACCATTCGTTCAATCATATTTTTCAGTTCTCTAATATTCCCAGGATAATTATAATTTAACAAATATGATATGGTTTCATCTTCAATTGTTCGTATTCCTTTACTCATTTCTTTATTAAACATATTAATAAAAAAGTATATAAGATCCTCTAAATCCTCTTTTCTCTGTCTCAAAGGTGGTACTTTAATTTCAATTGTATTTATGCGATATAGCAAATCTTCTCTGAATGCTCCATCACTAACAGCAGTATTTAGATTCTTGTTGGTTGCAGATACAAGCCTAAAATCTACATCAACTATTTTATTAGAACCAATTCGTTCAATTTTTTTTGTTTCCAAAACCCGCAAAAGCTTTATCTGTGTACCAAGTTCCATATCTCCAATTTCGTCTAAAAATATAGTCCCACCATTGGATTCCTCGAGGCGTCCAATCCTTCTTGACATTGCACCAGTGAAAGAACCTTTCTCATGACCAAATAACTCTGATTCAATTAGATTATTCGAATAATATTGACAATTAATTGGAATGAATGGCATGTTAGCTCTACTACTTTTTTCATGAATAAGCTGAGCAATTATTTCTTTTCCAACACCTGATTCACCTGTAATAAGTATATTAGCATTGCTATTAGCTACCCTATCTACTAACTCAAATACATTTTGCATTGTTTTATTTTTGCTTGCATAAAGATGTTTGCTTTTTTCATTATATTTATTTATTTTATTTATATTTTGCAATGAAAATATCTTTCTAACCTTTTCTATCTCAAGAATAAGTTCCTCTGGATTATGACTTTTGATAAAATACCCAAAAGCTCCTATTTTCATAGCTTGAACAGCAGTTTCTATACTACCATATCCGGTTACCATAATAACTTCTATATTTTTGTCATATAGTTGTTTTACTTCTTTTAAAAAATTAATTCCATTAATTCCAGGCATCATAATATCACTGATAATTAGAGGATAGTATTCTTTATCCAATATTTCAAGCGCTTGTTCTGCTGATAAGGATGTTTCTATATTATATCCCTTCTTAGCAAGAAGCATCTTATATGTTTCTCTGTAATCTGAATCATCATCTACAATTAAAATCTTAAATGACCCTGTCATATAATTTATCCTTTCTTTGGTATCTTTATAGTCAATTTAGTTCCTACACCAAGTTCGCTTTGGACTTCAATTTTTCCGCCAAGTTTTTCAACCTCTGAGTACACAATAAACAAACCAAGACCAGTACCTTCACCTAACTCTTTAGTTGTAAAAAAGGGATTGAAAATTTTTTCAATATTTTGCTTATCAATACCACATCCATTGTCCTCGAAATGCAAAACAATTTCTTCGTTTAAAACATTTGCATTAATCCTAAGTGTTCCATTTTCATTCATTGAATCTATCGCATTAGATGTTATATTCAAAATTATGTGCTTTAAGCTCTCAATATTAAGACAAACTTTTTCAGCTTTTTCACATAATATCACAACGTTTATTTTCTTCTTCTTAATCAAATCTTCTTGTAAAGAAATTATACTTGAAATCATTTCATATAAAACAATTATTTCATTATTATCACTTGAAAGCCTAGAAAAGTTCAAAATATTATCTATTATACTACTTGCACGATTTACACCTGTATCAATATAATCTAAAGACTTTTTCATATTTTCATCAAATCTATCGCATATGCGTAAAAGATAGCTCTGTGTACGAATAATTCCTAAAGGATTTCTAATTTCATGCGCCATACCCGCAGCTAGCTGTCCTACGGCAATCATTTTATTTGCCTGTAACATTTTATTTTTATTTATTTGCTCTATAGTAATGTTTTTAAGCGAAATAAGTACTGTATTCTCTACTCCCTTCAAAGGGTATGATATCATTTCAAATATTTCATTGCCTACTAGTATTTCTCTTTGTATATTTTTTTGCAATTTTAAAGTTTCGTCTATTTGACAGTTTGAACAGTTAGTGCAAAATTTTTTTATAAATTTATTACAGGTTTGTCCTATCATAGTGTCGCTTTGAATATTTAGATAATCAGCTAAACCTTTATTTCCATTAATAATTTTTTTATTTATTCCTACAACCAACATGTATTCAGATATTCCATCAAAAATAATTTGCAGCTCATTTCGGCTGTGTTCTAATTCATTTGTTCTTACTCTAACTTGTCTTTTCAAAGATAAGTTATTTAGTGAAATAAATATTAAAATAATTACTAGAACAAGAGCTGGAATAATAATTATGTTAATTATATTCTTAGTTGAATTCGTAATTAGAGGAGTAGAGATACCAAACCATTTTTGCTGAATTTTTTCCAATTGACCTCTTTTATTAATTTGCTTAATTGCTTTATTTAAAATAGTTACCAATTCAGGTTTTGCCTTTGAAACTGCAAAAACAACTTCTTCCTCATATAATATGTAATTATATAGATTTAAACTCTTCCAATCTTCATTTGAGTTAAGTAAATAGGTAATTACTGGTTCATCTCCAATTACAGCTTCTACACTTCCTTCAACTAGCAATTTTAACCCATCATTTAAATTATTTACATATATCAAGGTAGAGTCTGGATAATGTTGCTCTAAATAATTATTTGCATAATCGCCTTTTTCTGTAGCTATTACCATATGGTTTATTTTTTTTAAATCAAACTCTTGTTTATCCCTAACTACTAAAACTGACCTTAAATTATATATAGGATTAGTAAACAAATAAAATTTACTTCTTTCTTCATTAACAAACATATCACATATATGAGTATCACCTTTAGTTAGAGATTCTAATGCCTTATCCCACCTCATAGGCACAGTTTGCATCTCCACTCCAAGTTCTAATGATATCTGATTAATATAATCTATTACTACTCCCTTATATTGACTATCTTTTTTATCTACAAAACGCAGAGGTGGTGCATTATCATTTGCAGCATAGATAATTTCATCTTGATCTTTTAACCACTGCGCTTCCTTATCTGTTAAAATATCAGCTCTACTATTTTCATATACATAGAAAGATACTATTAATATAATAATTAACAAAATGATAATTAATTTAGTTCTTGTTTTCATTAATTAAATCCTCTTATTTACTTAGGTTTTTTGCTCTAAATTAATTAAATTACTATTTGGTTTAAGATTTCATAAGTATCAATACACACTATATGTGTATGTGCTTTTTTTGATGTTAATTGCTATTTTTCATTACTTGATTTCCTGTTCAAATATATTTAATATTCTGTCTCCTACAATGTCCATGTTTATATATTCTTCATATTTTTTAGGAATTGTTACTACATTGGGGTTTCCATCACTAACAAATTTTTCTCTTTTATTTTCTTCAAATTGTTTAAAGTAATCATATATCCCACAGTTCTGTACATTCATTTCACTTCCTGTAACGCGATATAGGCTACTAAAATCTGTACATGTGTCAAATGGTGAGTATGCTGGTCTCCAGCCAACATCTAACACGGCAATATTTTTATAATTTTTCCCTTCATATGTGCCATCTAATACATATTTAGCATATTCTTCCTTTGGATTACTACCATGAGGAAGAGCTAATGTTTCTATTGCATAATCAGGTATATACTGATGAATTATGTTGTTAATCGACCCAATTTCAGATTGAATATCTTCTCCATTTAAATTAGCTAATTCTTCATGAGTATAAGTATGATTACCAACATCATATCCATTGTCAACAAGCCATTTTAATTTATAATCTACAAGTTCTTGTTGACCGAAAGGACTTGAATTTAAGAAAAAGCTTGCTGTAACATTAAAATCGGGATATTTGTTCTTGAACTCTTCTAATATACCAACTACACAATCAGGATTAATTATATATTCGCCATTTACTTCTGATATATCAAAATTATTTTGTCTTCCATCATCAAATGTCAATATAATTGGTGTATATCCTGCTTGAGTAGTAATTATTCCTTTGGCATAATCATTTAAACTTATCATCCTATATCCATTTTCATACATATATTCTAAATCTTTTCTAAAATTATCGGGAGTTCTTTGCCAATCTCCTTCTTTATCTCCTATACCATGATACATTACAATCATAATTTCACCAATTTCATTTGGTTCTAAAGACATATCTATAGAAGAAATAGGATCAACTTCTAAAGGTTGCTGATTTTCTTTATTGTCTATGTTTTTATCTGTATTTTCATTTGACGCATCTACTTGTACTTCTGCTTGTACATCATTAGTAGGTGATGTTACTTGCTCATTATTATTATTTGAACAGCTAGATAATATTGCAGAAGTTATAAATAAAGCCAAAATAATTTTATTTTTCATAATTTTCTCCTCATACCATTATTTTATGTCTCTTTTATTATATAATATTTTTTTATAAAAATCTATATAATAAAAATTTACCATAAAAAGATGTTGTTTAAAATATAATATTTGATATAATAATATATATATTTAACTGGAGGCTCAAATGGAAAGCGGTAATAAAATTGCACAAGACAAATTAAAGCTTTTATATATTTTAAATTATATAAATATTCCAATGACTAATATAGAAATTACAAATCATATTCTAGAGAACAATTATATGGACTATTTTTCTCTTCAACAACATTTATCTGACTTATGTGATGCAAAATTTGTTAAATTGAATTCAAAAAACGGTAATGAATATTATTCAATTTCTGAAGCTGGTAATGCCGCCTTAGAAATGTTTGGTGAAAAACTTCCCGATTATTTCACGAATGAAATAGCAACAAATTTTTCGTATTTTAAAAAAGAATTAAAAAGGCAAAGGGAGTTGCTAGGTCATTATTACAAAAGAAATGATGAATTTATAGTATCTCTTCAGGTAATGGAAAATGAATCCGTTATTTTTAATCTTAGTATAAATGTTCCAACTGAAAATTTAGCAAAAAACATATGCAAGAAATGGGATTCAAATCCTGAAGAAATTTTTAGCAACATTATAAAGACATTAACGTCTGATTTAAATTAATTATATCACTTTAATACATGCAGGTGAAAACTCTAAATTTATGTTTCTAGTTATAGAAAATGTAGCTATATCTATGATACTAATTTGATTCTTTTTTGAATTAGTAACATATATATTGTTTTGTCCGTAAGATAATCCTTCAGGATATCCTCCTATAAATATACGTTTAAGTACATTTCTTTTTTTTGTGTCTACTAAATATAAACTCTTATCATCTATATTTATTATGTATAGCAAATTATTTTTAGTATCATAATCCATATCAGAAGCAAGTCCTTTTATTTTTATAACATCTTCTATTTCACCTGTTGTTAAATTAATAAAATTAATTTTTGTATAAATATTTCCATTAGTATAATATGTCATAGCTATTATATTTTTATTATCAACAAAAAAATGCATAGGCTTACCTTCCGTATTAAAATAATTTTTAATACTGCCCTGTAAATCATATTCAATAATTTGATTTTCCTCATAACATGATATATACAAGTTGTTGGTTTCACAATACTTAATATCATGAGGCTTTATTCCCGCTGGAATAGAACCTGTCAATGTGAAGCTTTCTATGTCAATAACAGAAATATTATCTGATTCAAAATTAGTAACATAAATATTTTCATTGTTTTTACATAAATGCCTTGGGTCTCTTCCTACAGTAGTTTCTTCGTATTTATTTAAATTAAAATCAAACTTATTAATTTTATTATTATATGAGTCTACTAAATAAACAATATCATCTTCGTTCATTATACTATGCGTTGCAATTCTCTCCATATCTGTAAAATTAAATATTTTTTTACAAACATAGTTATCATCATCCTTTAATTCTAACAACATTATCATATATCTATTCTGGCTATAACCTGTAACAACAACATTATCCATACAATTCATAGAAATCACCTCCATATAGTTTATGTTCAATTTTAAAAGAAGTGATTTTCTATTTCAAAAAAATGTTTTAATATTTTTTTACTGGGTATTATATCAGTATAAATTAAAATGCAAGGAGAAAATAATATGTTAAATGAAAAAGTATCAAATTTATTAAATGAACAAATTAACAAAGAATTTTATTCAGCTTACTTATATTTAGATATGTCGAATTATTACTTAAATGAAGGATTAGATGGTTTTTCAAACTGGTTTAAAGTTCAAGCACAAGAAGAAAGAGATCACGCGATGCTTTTTATGGAGTATTTACAAAATAATTCACATAGTGTTACATTAAGCGAAATAAGCTCGCCAAATATATCATTTGTAAATTACAAAACACCACTAGATGAATCCCTTAAGCACGAACAATATGTTACTGCATCTATTCATAATATTTATGATGAAGCTTTTAAAATCAAGGATTTTCGTACTATGCAATTTCTCGACTGGTTCATTAAGGAACAAGGTGAAGAAGAAAAAAATGCAGAAGATTTAATCAAAAAATATGAGTTATATGGTTCTGATACAAAAGGACTTTATATGTTAGATTCCGAACTTGGAACAAGAGTATATGCAGCTCCTTCGCTTGTTCTATAACAAGTTTATATAGAGATTTAAAAATAAAACACAACTGACATTAATTATATCAGCTGTGTTTTATTTTTTATATTTTTTCATATTAAGCAACTCAAATTTTCATTTAATATTCTGCATGCATCTCTATAGCCCTTATCTATCATCCATTTTATTCTTTCAGAATTTGCTTTTAATGTATTACTTAAAAATTCATCTGGTGCTATATCAACTATATTAACATCATTATATTGACTAAAGTCGTATGATTCTCTCCTTAATCTTACAGTTATAATTTTTTTATATCCATTATTTACCAACATATTAACAGGTAATCTATTATATATACTCCCATCTAAATAAACCTTGCCATTAATCCTCCTAGGAGAAAATACCGGTAAACAACAGCTTGCAAAAATATATTCATGAAGCATCCCTTTTGGTATTTCATCTATAAACATGTTTATAAGTTTCTTGTCAGTAATACAATATGTTGAAAGACCAAAGTTTATCTTAGACTTTCGAATATCATTTTCATCTATATGTTCTTTGAATAATTGAATTATTTTATCTGTTTCAATACCTTTGCTTATGAGATATTGTTTTTCAAATTCATTTATATCATTTTTTATTTCTTCGAAATCAAGAATTTTAACCATTGAAGATTTTTCATTACCTATATCAAATGAAAAGTTCATATCCTTCCAAAGATTTGAATACTTTTCATATTCCTCAAGAACATAAGCAGCTGCATTTAAAGCTCCTATAGAAGTACCAACTACACAATCATATTTTATACCTAGTTCTTGTATAGCTCTCAAAGCACCTAATTGATAAGCACCTTTTGCACCTCCTCCTTCTAAAGCAATTCCAATCCTCTTTGTACTTGTCATAAATTTTCTCCTTTGTTTAATACTTGTTAATAATTAACATACTTCCTCTGTAGGAATGCATACCTTAGTTCCTATTATAGTGAAATTAGCAGGTCTTAAGTTTGGATTTGCAATAAGTAATTCTGAAGCTGAAACTGAATATGCTTCTGCTACAGTAGCTAAGCTGTCACCCGATTTTATAACATATTCTCTGCTATTAGGACATTCACATTCTTGGTATACAGTTGGAGGTATACACAATTTAGTATCGGGTACTAAAATATTTGGGTTGAAAGTTGGATTGGCTTCCAGTAATTCATTTATGCTTAGATTATACCTAATAAGCAATTGACTTAATGTAGTTCCATTCTCAATTGTATAAACAAATCCAAATGGACAGAAAGAAGGTATTTCAGGTATACAAATTTCTTGCCCAACCTTTAAGTCATATGGATTCGCATTTGGATTAGCTTCAATAATAGAATTTAGGGGTATTTTATATCTTTGCGCAATTTTATAAAGGCTATCCCCTTCCTTTATTATATAGTAAGCCCCATTGATGCATGTTGGTCTTTCTGGGACTTTAGGTACACAAAGTTGCATACCTTCTGTTAGAGTTCTTAATCTTAGAGTAGGATTAAGATCTAATAGACCAATTAAATTAATTCCAAATTGTCTTGCTATAGAATTCAAAGTATCCCCAGGCTGTACAGTATAAATCATAGTATACTCATCTGGACACGTATATGGAAAATTAATCATTTAATCACCTCATATTAAATTTATTAATTCATAATATTCATGAGGTAGTGAATGTTTCCTTAATTTTTAAACTTATCTCTTTCTATAACGGCTAATTTATCGCATCGTTCATTGTATTCATGTCCATTGTGACCTAAAATATGCACAAAGGTTACTTTATGTTTATTTACAGAAGTCAATAATCTTATCCATAAATCCTTATTTAATACTGGTTTCCCATCAGATTTTTTCCAATCTTTTTTCTGCCATGAATCAATCCATTTTTTATTAAATGCATCTACCACATATTTAGAATCAGAAACTATTGTAACATCACATTGCTCCTTAAGTGATTCCAATCCTGTTATAACACCCATCAGTTCCATACGATTATTTGTAGTATTCTCTTCTCCACCGCTTATTTCAAGTTCAGTTCCATTATACTCTAAAATTACTGCATATCCCCCTGGTCCTGGATTACCGCTACAGGCACCGTCTGAATAAATATTTACCTTTTTCACATTAGTTCCACCTTTTACTTTATTAGCATTACTCTCAGTATTCCAGGAAAATCTTCTATCTCACTCAATTGTTCTTCTGTAATTTCGCCCTTTACATCAATTATGTTGCAAGCATATTTATCTTGGCTTTTATTTACCATTCCTATTATATTTATATTATATTTAGCTAATACAGATGTTAAAGTACTTATCATGTTTGGTATATTTTTATTAAGCACTACAATTCGTTTAGTATTAGGATACCTATCCATTGAACATTCTGGGAAGTTAACGGAATTATGTATATTTCCATGTTCAAGGTATTCTGTTAACTGACTAACTGCCATCTCTGCACAATTATTTTCAGCTTCTGGTGTTGAGCCTCCCAAATGAGGTATGCAAACTACATTTTTAACTCCAATTAATCTTTCATTAGGCAAATCCGAAACAAAATATGATACTTTAGAAGATTCCAATGCTTCTAATATATCTTCATCATTAACAAGTCCATCTCTTGCGAAATTTAGTAATTTAACTCCGTCCTTCATTAATTTTATATTATCTTTATGTATATAATTTCTTGTTTCATCATTTAACGGAACGTGTATAGTTATGTAATCTGCCCTTTTATATAATTCCTCTAAACTATCAGAATATTGAACATCCCATGATAATGATAATGCATTTTTAACTGAAATATATGGGTCGTATCCTATTACTTCCATGCCAAGTTTTACACCTAAATTTGCGACTAGATGTCCTACATTTCCTAGACCAATAACACCTAATGTTTTACCTTTTATTTCAGGGCCTACGAACTGCGATTTACCATTTTCTACTGTAACAGCAACATTTTCTTTTAAATTGTTTGTCCATTGAATGCTATCTACAATTTTTCTTGAGCTGATTAACAAGCCAAGAAATGTTAACTCACAAACCGCATTCGCATTAGCACCAGGTGAATTAAAGACTACAATTCCCTCTTCAGCGCATCTTTCTACTGGAATATTGTTTGTTCCAGCGCCAGACCTTGCAATAGCTTTTAGTTGCCTTGAGAATTTCATATCATGTATATCCATACTTCTCATTACAATTCCATCAACTTCACTTGTTTGTTCGTTAACTAAAATATATTTATTTTCCGAAAGCATACTTTGACTTTCTTTTGGAATTTTATTAAACAGTGCTACTTTATACATTTGAAACCTCCTAATAGTAATTTTAAAATCTAGTATACAACTGTTAGGATATAAAATCAAGGATTAATTTATAAATTTGTAGGTTATACTTTTATATGTATAACTTGTTATAATAAAGAATGACCAGATACATTTTTGATTATAATGTATCTGGTCATTAGATTAAGTATCAATTAGCATGCTACGCTATCTGCTGCAGCATCCTCCACCAAAAAAGTTGTTTCCAAATCCACCACAGAAAAAGCAAAATAGAATTATAAGTATAATTATCCATTCCCAACTCCATCCGTAATTATCACAACCACATCCACAATCTCCTATACAAGTACTTTTTATATCTGACATATATATCACCTCTTTTATTTTATTATATAATATATGCCAGTAAAAAAATAATGTGAATACGGTATTACAAAATTTCTAGAGTAGATAATGTTTTTTCTATTAAATCCTCCACATCTAGATTAGTTTCAGCATTTTTTATTACTTGAAGTTTTGGTTTAATTAATGGATGTTTTGGAGCAAAAATAGAACAACAATCATCATATGGCAAAATTGAAGTTTCATATGTGCCTATGTTTCTAGCTATCTCCATAATTTCAGTTTTATCTAAACCAACAACAGGTTTAAGAATTGGCATATCTATTGAATCTTCAATTACTGCCATTGATTTCATAGTTTGACTTGCCACTTGACCTAAACTTTCACCAGTTATGAGCATATCAATATTATTTTCTATAGCTAGCCTTTCTGCTATCCTCATCATAAATCTTCTTGCCAATATTGTAGTTTCATCTTCTCTACAATGTTCTTTAATTGCCTTGTGTATTTCAAGCATATTAACACTGTACAATTTAATTTTTCCACAATATTCTTCTAATAGTTCCGCTAAATGCTTGACTTTTTCATTAGCCCTTTCACTAGTAAAGGGATACGTATGAAAATAAAGGGCATCTATTTGAACACCTCTTTTAGCTATCATATATCCTGCTACAGGGCTATCTATGCCACCTGACAATAATAATAAGGCACGACCACTTGTACCTACAGGAAGCCCTCCTACAGTTTTTATTTTTTCAGATGATATATAAGCACTATTTTTTATATCAATATAAATGCGTATGTCAGGATTGTGAACATCAACTCGTAAATTTTCAAATTCATTTAAAATTTCTTCACCCATCATTGCGCTAAAATCCATTGATTTAATAGTGAAGGTTTTATCACTTCTATGAGTTTCTACTTTAAAGGTTTTTATATTTTGCTTATTACAAAGATATTTTACCAATTCTTTAGTTTTACATTTTATAATTTCAACATCTTTTTCAACCTTAATAGACGGACTTATTAATACAATTCCAAAAATCTTTTTTACTTTATTTATTATTTCATCCATATCACATTCATTTTTTGTTTCTATAAATACTTTCCCTTGATCCTTATAAACAACAACATCACGAAATCCTCTTAATGATGATCTAATTTGTTCAACTACTTTTTTTTCAAATGTGTTTCTATTTTTCCCTTTTAAAAATATTTCTCCGAAACTAACTGCTAGTAAATTATACATAATATTTTCCCTTCATTCTCTTATTTTTTTTTTAAAATATTATTTTACATTCTTGCATTATTTCATAATCATTCTTATTTCTTTTACTGACTGCTTAATACTATTTATCACATATTCTATTTCATCAAAGTTATTAAAATACCCAAAACTAATTCTAATTGTACCATCAATATATTCTTTATCTAACTTAATGGATTTTAAAATCCTATTATCACTCTTAATTTTTGAAGAACATGCTGAACCAGTAGAAACATATATGCCTTTGTCCTCTAAATAGTGGACTAAAACTTCACCTCTTATATTCTTAAAAGATACACTCAATATATGAGGAGCATTTTTTATCCCTAAATCACTGTTGATATTAATATCCTCTATTTCTTGAATTAACCTCATACCGTATTGTTTTTTTAAATTGTACAATTTTTCTGTTTCAACTTGAAAATTGTCATAAATTAACTCACATGCTTTTCCAAAACCCACTATACCAGCTGTGTTTTCTGTTCCTGGCCTTATACCTTTTTCTTGGCTCGCACCAAAATATATTGGGTTAATTTTATATCCTGTTCTTACATATAATCCTCCAACTCCTTTAGGTCCATGAACTTTGTGACTGCTAAATGACATAGTATCAACTAGAGTTTTTTTAATATCAATTTTTATTTTACCAAAGGCTTGTATAGCATCTACATGGATTTTTGTTCTTCTATTTTTATTTTTTACTATTTCTATTATTTTATCTAAATCTTGAACTGTTCCTAACTCATTATTTACTTGCATGATGGATACAAGTAATGTATTTTCATCTATACTGCTTCCTAGTTTAGATATTTCAATTTTTCCACTACTATCAACGTCAAGGTACCTAACCTCTAAAACACTTTCAAATTGTTTAAAAACATTATATACAGAAGGATGCTCAATTTTAGTTGTTAAAACATTATAAGTTTTTTTTGAATCCCTAGAAATTAATAAATCAGATAAGTATCCCAATATAGCAATATTATTACTTTCTGTTCCACCACCTGTAAAATAAATTTCTTCTGTTTTAGAGTTGATTACTTTAGCTACAAATTTTCTTGCCAAATCAACTTTTTTCTCAATTTTCATACCCATCCTATGAAGAGAAGATGGATTTCCATAGTAATTTTCATATATGTCTATTATTGATTCCATTACCTCTGGTTTTATTTTTGTTGTTGCGCTATTATCTAAGTAAATTTCCATGATTACCTCTTGTTAGTTTATTACATTTGCTTTATGCTTTTCTTAAATATGTTGAAATCTAAATATATCATAGAACTACAACTAATTTATAACTAATTTCGACAAAAAAAGCTTGCAAAGGTTCAATTTATTTGCTATAATAAGTTTGGTTATCCCCCCCGATAGCCAAAATATATTCCCAATACCCCTTTTATGCATATTAATGCTTCACAAAAATGGCCCCGAGGCCATTTTTGTGTTTTATGGAAACTTATTTGTTTTGATTTATATTTAAATTTACTTCATTTAAATATAAATCAGAAACCCTCTTAACTATTTCATTACTAGATGAATCAAGTACTATATCGTCAATGTCTTTAATCGGAAGAACATTAATAGAAGTTCCTGTTATAAATGCACCATCCATAAATTTAAGTTCACTTATATAAATATCTCTTTTTTCAACTTTTATTCCATTTCCATTACAAACATCAATAACCTTCTCTCTTGTAACTCCTAAAAGCACTGAACTATCTTTAGATGTAATTAGTGAATCTCCTTTTACAAAAAATACATTTGATTTGCTTCCTTCACTAATAGTATCATCATCATTTACCAAAATTGCCTCAAATGCATTTTTTCTTGATAAAACTTTATCAATACTTTCTCTTAAATCCGATTCATAAAACTTTATATTAGGTTCTTTTCTATGCTTATTTACCATAACTACATGAATTCCTTTTTCATAAAATTCATTTTCTGGATAATAGCTTTTCACAAAATACATTAAGTAATTTTCATAATCTTTTATTAAATACGACACTCTAATGTTACAATTTTCAAAGTCATTTCTTTTATTAGTAGCTCTATAAATCTTTTATAATCACTGTATTGTAATTTACTATTTAGCTTACTAAGTTCAATACTTCTTTTCATTCTATTAAAATGTTCTTTTAAAAAAACTGGCTTTTTATCTATTACACGTATAACTTCATAGATATTTGTATTATCTTGTTCTAGTAATTTTTCTATATCTTTTTTTGCTATTAATTCACCATTTTTCACATTAAGTTCAGATACAATATTAATCATTAATTTAGCCTCTTTTCTTTCCAAAACAGATTGTTTTCATTTCTAAAATCATCTACTCCGTATACCTTTTTATAATTATTCCAATGTTGAGGGAACAACTTAACGTATGAATACTGACATAATCTAGAGTCTATAAGCAAAATCATTCCTATATCTTTTTCTGTTCGTATGACACGACCTGCTGATTGCAATATTTTGTTAAATCCAGGGTATTTATATGCAAATTCATACCCCATATTAAATTTCTCATTAAAATAGTCTTTAATTATATCTCTTTCAAATGAAAGTTGTGGTATACCTGTACCTATTATAACTGCTCCAACCAATTTTTCAAGGGGCAAATCAATTCCTTCTGAAAAAATACCACCAACAACTGAAAAAAGTATTACATTATTCATATTATGAAATTTATTTACTATTTCATTTTGCTCTTCTTCATTTATAGATTGATTATGTATGATTATATTATCATTAGTATACATTTCTTTGTATACTGAAAAAACTTTATCTAAGAAGTTATATGAAGGGAAAAACACCATGTAGTTTCCACTATTTTCAATAACAGCTGAATGAATATAACAACATACCTTTTCTATGTTTGAATTTCTAACAGAATACTTCATAGATAAATCTGCTGTTATCATAATATTTAAATCATCTTCATCAAAAGGAGATTTTAATTTAAGGCAATAATCTGAATCTTCTCCACCTAGAAGATACTTAAAGTATTTTAAAGGAGTTAATGTAGCTGAAAAAAATATTGATGCACATGCATTTTTTTCAGATTCTTTCAGGACCTTTGAAGGGTCAATTAAAAAAATTTTAATTATAGTTTTTCCACTATTAAAGTTTGCATAATAACAAAAGTTATCATCAAATATTTCTGATATTTTAACAAAAAAATTACTTTTAAAATATAAATCTACTAATTCATCTGGAATAACTTCAGATTTTATATCATTTATATATAATTCTCCTACAGATACAAATTTCCTCAATGATTTAATAAGTTCTTTTGGCTCTTCTTTCATTATACTTGTTTTTTCATCCATTGATTTTTTTATATCAATAAATTTTTTATTTACATTTTTTAATTCTTTATATAATTTTTTATTAATATCCTTCATCAATTTTGAAACTTGGAGAAAATCTTCTTTTAAGAGTTCAGGAGAATACATATTCCTTGCTCTATCCTCTAAATTATGTGCTTCATCAATTAATAATATTTCATTGCTATTCTTTAAGAAATCTTCTCTTTGTAAAGATACTCTTGGATCAAAATAATAGTTGTAATCACAAATAACTACATCTGACATATAGCTTAAATCTAAACTAAACTCAAAAGGACATAATTCATTTTCTCTACAAACTCTTTCTATATAATCTCTATCAAATAGACAATTACTTTTAACTGTTTCCTTTAATATTTCATTTATTTTATCATAGTATCCTCTTGCAAATGGACAATATTCAGGATCACAGATACAATCTTCCATAAAGCATATTTTTTCTTTTGCTGTTATTATAATAGTTCTTAAATTCAAACCCTTATTAATCATAATTTTCATGGTACTAAAGGCAATATTTTTCGTAGATGACTTAGCAGTTAAATAAAATATCTTTGAATTTTGCTTTATATTCATGGCCTTTATAGCGGGAAACAAAACTGAAATTGTCTTACCTACACCAGTTGGAGCCTGTACAAACAGTTTCTTGCCATCCTTTATAGTTTTAAAAACTGCTATGGAAAAATCTCTTTGACCTTTTCTATAATTTTCAAATGGAAATTTTAATTCATCTATAGTTTTTCTTTTATTTATATGTAAATTTATAATAGTTTCTGCCCATGACAAATATTTATCTATTAACTCAAAAAAAAATATTTCTAATTCTTTTAGTGCAAAACTGTATAATAAACATTTAGTTTGTTTGTTATCTAAATTATAATATCTCAATTGCATATTTATATTATCTAAATTATTTTGCAATCCATATATATATGCGTAACATTTAGCTTGAGCACTATGTGCATGATTATAATTATCGTTTATATCTTCTAAGTTTTTATATGTAGACTTAATTTCATCAAT
>CAXXFT010000036.1:0-36232 GCA_963675125.2 uncultured Sedimentibacter sp. | reverse complement strand
GTTCCCGATTTAATAGGAAAGAATGAAGATGAAGCTGAAAAAATTATAAAAGATTTAGGCTTGGTATTTAGCGTATCAGATAGGCAATATAATAATAAATTCGAAAAGGGAGAAGTAATAGAGCAAAGTGTAGAAGAAGGTATTAAGCTTAAAAAGGACTTTCCAGTAGAAGTTATTGTTAGTAATGGTAAAAAAGAAATTAAGGTTCCAGACCTAATAGGAAAATATGCGATAGAAGCAGCGTTAATTCTTGCTGATATGGAGCTTAAAGAAGGTGAAGTGACACAAGATTATTCATCTTCAGCACCATCTGGACAAATAATAGATCAGTATCCAAAAGCTGAAACCTCGGTGGAGGTTGATGATAAGGTAGATTATGTAGTTAGTAAAGGGCCTAAAATAACATATGTTACAATGCCTAATTTAATTGGTTTAGATGTTGAAAAAGCTAAATTAAGAATTTTACAAAATGGATTATCAGTTGGTCAAATAACAGAGGAAAATAGTGAAGACGTTGATGCTGGATTTGTAATTAAGCAAAGTGTACCTAGTGGTCAAGATGTAGAAGCTAAAACTTCTATTTGGATGACTGTTAGTATAGGTCCTTTAGTTTCTGATAATAATGATGAAGAACCAAGTACTTCGGAACCGGTTGATTCTGACAACGGAAATGAAAATAAAGATAAAACATATCCATTAACAATAACACTTCCTTCTGATAAAGATAAAGTACTTGTGGTAGTTCAAAAAGTTACAGAAGATGGTAGAGAAATAATATATTCAAAAGAAGTAAAAACATCAGAACAAAGTATAATAATTAATATAGAAGGTTCTGGTACAGAAACTTTTGAAATTTATATTGATAATATGTTATATGATAAAACAGATATTACCTTTGAATAGGAGAATTTATGATAGAGGGTATAATTATAAGAGGAGTTGGAGGCAACTATTACGTTGATATAGGAGATGAAGTAATAGAATGTAGAGCTAGGGGTCTTTTTAGATTAAAAAACATAAAACCATTAGTAGGTGATAAAGTTCTAATAAGGCTTACTACAGAAGATGAAAAATCAGGATATATTGAAGAAATAAAAGAAAGAATTAATGAAATAAAAAGACCATCAGTGGCAAATGTAGAGCAACTTTTGATTTTTTTTGCAGTTTCCAATCCAGAACCAAGTTTTTTGCTTTTAGATAAACTTTTAATAGCAGCAGAGATAAATAATTTAAAACCTATAATATGTTTTAATAAGTCTGACCTATGCAGTGATAAAAGAAAAAATGAATTAGTTAATATGTATGTAAATACAGGATATAGAATTATATTTACATCAAAAAAAGATATAGTATCAATAAATAATCTTAGAAGTGTCTTGAAGGGTAAACTTAGTGTTTTTTCTGGTCCTTCAGGGGTAGGTAAATCATCTATGATGAATGCTGTTCAGCCTGAATTTGAATTGAAAACGGGTGTTATAAGCGAAAAATTAAAAAGAGGAAAGCATACTACGAGACATGCTGAAATATATAAGCTTAGCTTTGGTGGCTTCGTAGTTGACACACCTGGTTTTAGCTCTTTTGAATTAGATGCAGTAGATGAATTTGAATTAAGTGATTATTATCCAGAAATTAAGAAATTTAGTGTAGGCTGTAGATTCGATGATTGTTTGCATTATAAAGAACCAGACTGTGTTATAAAAGATGCTGTTGCAGATGGCTTAATTAGTGAAGTTAGATATAACAATTATACAAAACTGTTAGAGTATATAAAAAATACTGATAAAAAATATTAATAAATAACGACCAAGGAGGTAAACATGAATAAACTATCACCATCAATACTATCAGCAGATTTCTCTAAGCTTGGAGAAGAAATTAAGCTAGTTGAGGATGGGGGAGCAGATTACATTCATATAGATGTTATGGATGGACATTTTGTTCCAAACATAACAATAGGACCAGCAATAATAAAATCACTGAGAAAAACAACAGAGTTAGTCTTTGATGTTCATCTAATGATTGATAATCCAGATGATTTTATAGAAGAGTTTTATAATTCAGGAGCTGATATTATAACTGTCCATCAAGAATCATGTGTACATTTACACAGAACTATTCAAAAAATCAAATCTTTTGGCTTAAAGGCAGGTGTTTCCTTGAACCCTGCCACACCAGTATGTATGATAAAAGATATAATTAGTGATGTAGATATGGTTTTATTAATGAGTGTCAATCCAGGTTTTGGAGGACAGAGTTTAATAAAAAATGTTAAATCTAAATTTGAAGAAGTAAAAAGTCTTATAGATGAGAAAAATCTTAAAGTTGATATAGAAATTGACGGAGGGGTTACTTTAGAAAATCTAAAAGAGGTTTTAAGTTGGGGTGTAAATGTAATTGTTGCAGGTTCAGCTATATATAAAGCTAAGGATGTAGTTGATGAAACTCGAAGATTTAAAAGGATTATGGAGTTAGATTAAATGTCAGCGCTAATTATAGGTAGCGGAAGCGATTTGGATAAAGATGTATTTGTTTTAGAGAATCTAAATATAGAGTATGTAATTTGTGCTGATGGAGGACTTGAAAAAGCTGAAAAATTAGATTTAACCCCAAATATAATTATTGGTGATTTAGATTCAGTTAATAAACTAGTGTTAAAAAAATATCTAGATATGAATATTGAAATTATTAAATATCCTTCTGAAAAGAATTGTACAGACATGGAATTAGCTATTGAACATGCAGTTGAAAAAGGATTTAAAAATATAATTTTAATTGGAGCTACTGGCTCAAGATTAGATCATACTATTGCAAATATCATGCTAATAGAGAAGTATTATAAAAAGGGCATACATATTCATGTTATTGATAATAATAACCTTATTCAAATTGTGACTAACAGCATTGAGATTATAAATAAAAAAGATTATTTTGTTTCAATTGTGCCAATTACAGATTCAATAGAAGTTGTTTCGCTTATAGGATTTAAATATCCCTTAATCAATGTAAAAGTTAAAAGGGGTTCAACTTTGTGCGTAAGTAATCAAATTATAAATGAAAAAGGAACCATCATATTAGGTAAAGGTGTTGGTTTAGTATTTATTTCAAAAGATTAGAATTTTTAAATTGTGGGAGGAATTATGAAAGCAATTGAATTTAGAGAAATATTTAAATTTCCAGAAAATTATTATGGTAAAGAGGTAATTGTAGAGGGTTGGATAAGAACAATAAGAGATTCTAAAAACTTTGGTTTTATTGAATTAAATGATGGAACCTACATGAAAAATGTTCAGATAGTATTTGAAAATATATTATCTAATTTTGAAGAGGTTAGAAAATTTTCTACAGGTAGTGCAATAACTGTTAAAGGTATGCTAGAGCATACTCCAGGTGCAAAACAGCTTTTTGAAATAAAGGCTACAGAAATAACATTAGAGGCTGGTTCTGATTCAAGTTATCCGCTTCAAAAGAAAAGACATTCATTTGAATATTTAAGAACTATAGCACATCTTAGACCAAGAACAAATACTTTTTCTGCAGTGTTTAGGGTTAGGTCTTTAGCGGCATTTGCAATACATAAGTTTTTTAATGAAAGAGGTTTTGTATATGCTCATCCTCCAATAATAACGGCTAGTGATGCAGAGGGTGCTGGTGAAATGTTCAAAGTAACTTCTTTAGATATTGATAATTTAGAATACATGGATGGAAAAGTTGATTATACAAGGGATTTCTTTGGAAAGCCTGCAAATTTAACTGTTAGCGGTCAATTAGAAGCTGAAATATTTGCCCTTGCATTTAAAAATACTTATACCTTTGGACCTACCTTTAGAGCTGAAAACTCAAATACTACTCGTCACGCATCTGAATTTTGGATGATTGAACCTGAAATTGCTTTTGCAGACTTGAGTGATAATATGCAGTTAGCTGAAGACATGATTAAGTATATCATAGAATATGTAATGGAAAACGGCAAAGAAGAAATGGAATTTTTCAATAGTTTTGTTGATAAAGAGCTTTTTTCTAAACTTGAAAATGTGTTAAATTCTGAATTTGGAAGAATAACATATACGGAAGCAATAGAAATACTTAAGAAAAACAATGATAATTTCGACTACCCAGTTGAGTGGGGAACTGATATACAAACTGAGCATGAAAGATATTTATCAGAAAAAATATTTGGGAAACCAGTTTTCGTAACAAATTATCCAAAAGAAATTAAAGCATTTTATATGCGTATGAATGATGATAATAAAACAGTTGCAGCTATGGACTTATTAGTTCCAAGCATTGGAGAATTAATTGGTGGAAGTCAAAGAGAAGAAAGACTTGAACTTCTTGAAAAAAGAATGGACGAAATGGGAGTTGCTAAAGAAGACTTGTGGTGGTATTTAGATTTAAGAAAATATGGTGGAGTAAAACATTCTGGGTATGGACTTGGATTTGAAAGGCTAATTATGTACTTAACTGGTATGGGCAATATTAGAGACGTAATTCCATTCCCTAGAACACCAAACAATGCAGAGTTTTAGAACAATAGGTTAACGATAGTTGAGTAATAAAAGAACAATTGGAATAAATAGCGTGCGCATTTCATGTATACTTTTATTATTTAATTAATAATGTTATATAACTATATATTTGAAACATTATTTACCTCTTTGCGTATAATGAATTGATATAAAATCAATTTAAAATGGGGAGGATATAGTTATGCGTTTTAATTACGGTGAAATGAATTCTTTAAGAGCGTTAGAAGAGTCAGAATTTTGGAAGAATCAAGAAGCTGAGCATACAATAGTAATACAAGAAGTAGTACCTGATTTAGAAGAAGATTATGTAGAAAAGTTAATAGAATACAAAGGTGTTTTCGACTCGACTATAGCTAGAATTGTTCAATATATTGAAACTATAATCAATTTGGAAGATTCTATTTCACCTGAAATAAATGAAGAGATTATGCAGATAATCAAAATTGCTATAATGCAGAGTCAGGTTTTTGTTGATTTTCTAAATACAATGCTAAAAGAAAGTACTGCAGTTGGTAATAATCCAATAGCAAATGTAGTAATAAACCATATACGTAGAGAATCAGACTACTATATAGGAGTAGTAAAAGCATTCTTAGATTCATTTAATTACAAGAATAACGGATATGCTAATTTTTATAGGCCACTTGATTATTAGTGAAAGTAAGAATAAAAAAATATTGTAAGATAAGATACAAAAAATAACGATAAACTCGTTATTTTTTTGTATCTTTTTATATATCATTGAATAGAATGTATAAAATAGAGGTTTTGTAAACAAAGATTGCTGTTAGATTAAACTATTATAAAGTGAGGATAATATTATGAATTTTTTTAATCAAAAAAGAGGTTGTAATTGCAATAGAAGATTTAAATTCACAGAGATTTTAGGACTTATGATAGCTGTCATAGGAGCAATAATTATTGTACAAATACTACCAATTAAAATCTGGTTATTAGTTTTAGGTGTTTTACTTGTTGTACTTGGGTGTACATTGTTTAAGTTATTTTAATATGTCAAAAAATAAAAAATAATGGCTACAAAGCCACTATTTAATATTTTGATTAGATAGCACGTTGAACTTTTCCTGATCTCATACATCTTGTACAAACAAATTTCTTCTTAGGAACGCCACTTTCAACAACTGTTATTTTTCTTACGTTTGGTTTCCAAGTTCTTTTTATTTTTCTATCAGAGTGTGTTATACTATTACCTGATACGGTTCCTTTTCCACAAACTTCACAAAATTTTGCCATGCTAAATACACCTCCTATTTATTTAAAGCCATAATTTTTGTATTTTGAACGCCAAAGTTTACCCTCAAAGCGTAAAACAAATTTTTATAATACCAATTCAAGCTTTATAATTTTAACATTAAAATATATATATTGCAATAATAAATTTTAATTAGTATAATAATTTATATAACTTTTTTGTTAAAGTAAGAAAAAATGAGCAAAATTATATGTGATTATATTTTTTGTTTGTAAATTTTTGATAAAAAGGTTATAATGAGGTTACAAAGAAGAATGTATGATGATATTATTATAAATTATAGGAGGTAAAGTATGTCAATAAAAGTGTTGAATGAAAGTGGATTTATAACAATAGATGATCAGTTAATAGCGACTATTGCAGGAATAGCTGCTATGGAATGTTATGGAATAGTTGGAATGGCTTCTAAAAATGCTACCGAAGGCTTCTTTGAACTTTTGAAAAAAGATCAACTAACAAAAGGCATAAAAGTTACTACAATAGATGATAAAATTAATATTGATTTATATGCTGTACTACAATATGGTGTAAAGATATCCGTTGTAGCAGAAAATATTATATCTAACGTTAAATACAGCGTTGAAACTTTTTTAGGAGTTGACGTAGAGAAGGTAAATATTTTTGTACAGGGTGTAAGAGTACAAAAATAGTGAGGAGGCTAAAATGATAATTAAACATATTGATAATATTACATTCAAAAAGATGCTTATAGGGGCTGCTGTAAATTTAGAAAATAATAAAAATATAGTAGACTCTTTAAATGTTTTTCCTGTTCCAGACGGAGATACGGGAACAAATATGAATTTAACTGTTCAAGCAGCAATAAAAGAAATAAATAATCTAAAAGAAAGCAGCATAGGTAAAATTGCAGAAGCTGTTGCCAATGGTTCGTTAATGGGAGCTAGAGGAAACTCAGGAGTAATATTATCACAGTTGTTTAGAGGATTATATAAGGGCTTAGACAATGCAAGTAGAATTGATACTCAAATAATAGCAGAAGCCTTTAAGTCAGCAACAGATACAGCATATAAGGCTGTTATGAAACCCGTAGAAGGGACAATTCTAACTGTTGCAAGAGAAACTTCAGAAAGAGCTATGGCTACATATATAGAATATGAAGATGTTGTTTTGTTTTTAGAAGATCTAATAAAACAAGCAAAAGATACATTGAGTCGTACTCCAGAAATGTTGAAGGTATTAAAACAAGCAGATGTTGTTGATGCGGGCGGAAAGGGACTTATTTATCTTCTTGAGGGTGCATTAGCTTCACTTAAAGGTGTTGAAATTAAGCAGGAAAAGACAGGTAGTATAAAAATTGTAGAAACAGAACAAGAACTTAATGCATTTACAAGTGAAGATGAAATTTTATTTGCTTATTGTACGGAATTTATAATAAAAAATCCTAAAAAAAGTCATGAGGAGTTTTTGAGCATTATACATGATAAAGGAGATTCTATTGTTTGTGTAGGAGACGAAAATATTATTAAAGTTCATATTCATACTAATAATCCAGGGCAAATATTGAATATGGCTGTAAAGTATGGAGAACTTATAAAAATTAAGATAGATAATATGAAGGAACAATTCAGAGAGAAATATAAAAATGCTCCTTCGAAAATTGAAGAGAAAAAGGAATATGGTTTTGTGTCTATAGGTATGGGAGAAGGAATAGAAAAGGTGTTTACTGATCTAAATGTTGATTCGTTTATATCAGGCGGTCAGACTATGAACCCTAGCACAGAGGATATTTTAGCTGCGGCAAATAAAATTAATGCTGAAAATATAATTGTGTTACCAAATAATAGCAATATTATTTTAGCAGCGACTCAGGCAAAAGAAATGTCCGAAAAAAATCTTCATGTAATACCAAGTAAAAGTATTCCTCAAGGTATAGCGGCAATGCTTGCGTTTAAAGAAGATAATAGTATTGAGGAAAATATTAGCAGCATGTCTGAAGCTGTGACGGAAGTTAAAACAGGTCAAATTACTTATGCAGTAAGAGATACAGTATTTAATGATATGGAAATTAAAAAAGATGAAATAATAGCATTATATGATGGTGAAATAGTAACTCATGGAGAAAACTCAGAAGATCAAGCTGTTGAATTAGTAAAAAAAATGGTTGATAAAGATAGTTTTCTTATAACGCTCTTTTATGGAGAAAATATAGATAAAAATACTGTGAAAAATTTAAAGTCAAGAATAGAAGAAGTGGCCGAAGAATGTGATGTAGAAATAATATATGGAGGACAGCCTCTTTATTATTACATAATTTCAGTAGAATAAAAGAACAATAAAGCAATGGCTGAACAATTGGAGAATGATTGTGTTCAAAGACAATTCTTTGGTTGTTCTGTTCTGCTTTATTAAATAATGTTATCTTATGGATGGTAATATGTTAAATTTTGATGTGAAATTCTTAAAGGGTGTTGGTCCAAATAGGGCATTGAAGTTGAATAGGGTGGGAGTATATACTGTAGAAGATTTATTGAATTACTTCCCTGTAAAATATGAGGACAGGCGTGTAGTCAAAAAAATTAATGAATTGAAAGATGAAAAAAAGGCACTTTTAAAAATTAAAATTTGCGATTACCCTAAAAAAACAATAATAAAAAGAAATATGACTATTATAAAGGCTTTAGCTACAGATGGAACAGGCTTTATGAATTTAACATTCTTTAATCAAAACCATTTGATGGATAGGCTAAGTCTAAGTGATCAATATTATATTTATGGTTCAGTTAAATCAGATTATGGTAAATTTGAAATGACTAATCCTGAAATTGAACTTATGTCCAATGCTAATAAAGCTGGTAAAATTATGCCTATATATAGATTAACATATAATCTTACTAATAACGAGATTACTAAAATTGTTAAGGTTGCTTTAGAGAGTTATTATGAACAAATAGAAAATGTAATACCAGATGATATAAGACGAGAGTATAATTTAATTTCAAGAAAGAATGCTATAAGATATTTGCATTTTCCTACAGATGCTAGGAAATATTCTATAGCAAAAAAAACCATTGCATTTGAAAAACTTTTAATAATGCAAATGGGCCTTTTATCTATAAAAAGTAAATTAGTATCAAGCTTTGATGGGATACAAATTAAAAATACAAAGTTAGCTGATAAGCTGCTTGATTCTTTATCTTTTGAACTTACTAATGCGCAATATAGGGTTATTCGTGAAGTTAAAGATGATATGGCAAAATCAAAACCTATGAACAGATTAGTACAGGGTGACGTAGGTTCAGGTAAAACAATCATTGCTATATATGCTATGTTAATATCTGTAAATTCGGGGTTTCAATCATCAATGATGGCTCCAACCGAAATATTAGCAATGCAGCACTATGAAACAATTAAAGAATATGTGAAACAAGCAAATATAGAAATAGATATCGAATTTCTTTCAGGTTCAACTAAAACTAAACAAAAAATCGAAATATTAAATAAGCTTAAAAATGGTGAGATAGATATTTTAATTGGTACACATGCACTCATAGAAGATAATGTTGAATTTAATAATATAGGATTAGTTGTTACTGATGAACAACATAGGTTTGGTGTAAGACAGAGGGCCTTGCTATCTAATAAAGGAAAAAATCCGGATATACTAGTTATGACTGCTACCCCCATACCAAGAACGCTTGCACTTATGTTATATGGTGATTTAGATATTTCTATTATTGATGAGTTGCCTCCAGGAAGGCAAAAAATTAAAACATATGTAGTAAAATCAAATCAAAAAATTGAAATGTATAATTTTATAAATGAAAAGGTGATTGAAGGCAACCAAGCATATATTGTAGCCCCATTGGTTGATGAGTCAGAAAATTTAGAACTAGATTCAGCAAAAGAAATATATAAAGAATTAGCTATAACTCATTTTTCAAAATATAAATTAGGATTATTATATGGAAGTATGAAAAATTCTGAAAAGGAAAAAGTAATAAATAATTTTTATAAAGGAGAAATTGATATTTTAGTTTCTACTACAGTAATAGAAGTTGGGGTAAATGTTCCAAATGCTGTTATAATGATGGTTCTTAATGCTGAGAGATTTGGCCTTGCACAATTGCATCAATTGAGAGGAAGAGTTGGAAGAGGTAAAACTCAATCATATTGTATATTAGTTAATGAAAGCAAGTCAAAAAAATCTAGGGATAGAATGGAGATACTTGCAAAAACTAATGATGGTTTTTTAGTAGCAGAAGAAGATTTAAAAATAAGAGGACCAGGAGATTTTTTTGGCGTAGCACAGCATGGTTTGTCAAATTATGACGTTCAAAATATAATAAATGATATTGATATTGTGCAAGATGTGTCTGTTTTATCAAAAAAAATAATTAGCGATAATCCAAGCCTTGAGGGTGTCCAAAATATAAATTTAAAAAAGCGTATAATAAATTTATTTAAAAATGAAAACATAGTTTTTAACTAGATATGGTTTATATGTATAGTTGTAGAGGGGTTTAAAAAATGAGAATTATATCAGGAACAAATAAAGGTAAAAAACTATATGCGCCTGAAGGTATGTTAGTGAGACCAACTAGTGATAAAATAAAAGAGTCAGTATTTAATATAATTGGAAACATAGATGAAGATTCTATTGTTTTAGATTTGTTTGCAGGTTCGGGTAGTGTAGGGATAGAGTTTATTGCTAGAGGAGCAAAAGAATGCTACTTTGTAGATGCATCACATAAAAGTCTTAGTTTTGTCAAAAAAAATGTCGAAATATGCAGTTTTATGGATAAGGCTAAAATTATACAAAATGATTATGAAAAAGCTATTGAAAATTTTCATAATCTAGATAAAAAATTTGATTATATTTTTGCGGATCCACCTTATGGTTTACTATGCGGTAATAACATAGTAAGAAAAGTTTTACAAAATAAATTATTGAAAAATGATGGATTATTGATTATTGAAAGTGATAAATCTGAAGAAATATTTACAAATTTAGATTACGTGGATTTTAAATATAAAGAAAAAATATATGGAAGAACAAGAATTAGCATAATTAGATTGCTGGAGGATAAAGTATGAAAGTGTTATATACAGGGAGCTTTGACCCAATAACATGTGGCCATTTAGATTTAATAAAAAGATGTGCTCGCAAATTTGATGAAGTTGTAGTTACTATTTTTAATAATAAGTCAAAAAAGCACTGGTTTACAGGAGAAGAAAGATATGAGCTTGTAAAAGAAGCAGTAAAAGATTTAAGTAATGTTTCTGTTGATATAACAGAAGGTATGGTAGTAAGTTATTGTAAGAAAAATAATATAAATATGATAGTAAGAGGGTTAAGAGCTGTTTCTGATTATGAATATGAATTAAGTGTGTCTTCTATTAATAGACACTTAAATAGCGACTTAGAGACATTTTTTTTAGTTGCATCACCAGAATATTCTTTTATTAGTTCAAGTATTGTAAAAGAGGTATCTGAATTTGGTGGTGAATTTAGAGATTTGGTACCAGAAAATGTAGCAGAAGCGATACTTAAGAAAATTGGGAGGTAAACAATGGATGTACTAAATTTATTAGAGAAAATAGAAGATATAGTTGAGGATGCTTCTAAGTTTCCTTTATCAAATAAGGTTATGATAGATAAAGAAGAAGTTTTAGAAGTAATAAATGAAATAAGATTAAAATTACCAGATGAGATAAATAGGGCATCTTGGGTAGCTAAGGAACGTCAAAGGATACTAATGGAAGCACAAACGGAAGCCGAGGAACTGATTGAAAAAGTAAAAGAGCAACAAAAAATGTATGTTGAAGAAAATGAAATAACAAAACAAGCAAAAATATATGCACAACAGATTGTAGAAGAAGCAGAGCAAAAGGCAAATGACATGAAATTGGGCGCTTATAGCTATAGCGATGAAATTCTATCAAAATTACAAGATAAAATTAGAGATATAAATAATATTATTGAAGATAATAGGGACATGCTTAAGAAAATGTAATATATAAATAGTACAACCTCTTAGTTATTTATTAAATAACTAAGAGGTTGTACTATTTATATATGAGATCTATACTTGTCCATAATTACTGAGAAAAGTTCTCCTGTTGTAGGGGGTGTAATGGTTATAGCATTGGCACCTGCCAATATTGTTTTTGTAATATCAATTGGAGTCGGTCCACCAGTTGCAATTATAGGAAAAGAGGGATGTTTCTCTCTTATAGTCTTAACAATTTTTACAGTTTTTGCTCCGCCTGAAACGTTAAAGATAGCAACCCCTGCTTTTATTCTAGACTCAAAATCTTCTTTTTCAGAAACTATTGTTATAATTATTGGAATATCTAATCTCTTCTTCATTTGCATGATAAGTTCATTTGGTGCAGGAGCATTCATGACTACTCCAAAAGCACCATTTAGCTCGGCGTTTAAAGCAATATCTATAGATCTTTGTCCAGTTGTTATTCCACCACCAACTCCACAAAATACTGGAGTAGATGAAACTTCAATTATAGCTTGATTAATTGAAATTTGAGGGGTGAAAGGATATACAGCGATCACACCATCGGCGTTATTGTTTTTAATAATAGCAAGGTCTGTTGAAAATATTAGTGATTTTATTCTCTTTCCAAATATATTTATTCCGCTTGCATTATAAATTTCCGCAGGCATTTGAATAGGTTTTTTCTTTAACTCTGATTCAATTGTAGGTATGAATTTTTTATCTTTCTTTTCAGTTTGATTAATTACATCTCTAGTATAATTATCATCAATCATAACCGTTACCTCCATAAAATTTTCTTAAATAGTGAAACATAACATGTTTATTATATAATAAAAATATTAAAATAGCATTAAATAATAATCATTTTATTATACCAAATTACAAAATAATGCTATGCAAATATAATATATAAATGTATAATAATAATATGATTATATAGGGAGAATGAAATTGATATGTTTTTGCTAAAAAAAGATATTTCTTTAAATCATATGGGGACTAAAAATATTGAAACAAAAAGGTTTTTATTAAGAAAATTTGATAAAAGTGATGTTAAAGATATATATTTAAATTGGACTAGTGATATAGAGGCTGCTAAATATAACGCATGGAAAGTCCATGATAGTGAATATGTAACGATGGAATATCTTGATGAATGGATCAAGCAATATAAAAAGTCAAATTATTATCATTGGGCTATCACTGATAAGTTAACAGGAGAAGTAATTGGTTCAATTTCTGCATCAAATATAAATAATCGAAAAAGATATTGCGAGGTTGGCTATACCGTGTCTAGGAAATGTTGGAATCAAGGGATAGCAACAGAAGTGTTAAAGGAGTTAATTAATTATCTTACAAATGATGTAGGGTTTTTAAATATAAGAGCTTTTCATGATATTAGAAATAGAGCATCTGGTAGAGTAATGGAAAAGTCAGGTATGATATACGTAAAAAGAAAAAAGCAATTTTTTTTAAATAGCAATAACCTTATTATGGATTGTTGTGTTTATGATTATAAAAAAATATAAGCAATTAAATAAGTTGAAAAATTAATCCAATTATTTTGCTGTTTGTATGCAGAATTTAATTTTTTAATTGAAGGGGCTGTAAAATAAATACAAAAACTAGGAATAAAAGATTGATTTTATAAAAGATTGTGATATAATAGAATGGTTAATTACGTACCTGATGAAAAAAGAAACAATTTTGTATATAATACATAAAATAATTATGAACTATAGGAGGAAAAAATGAGTTCAAAGATTCTTAAAAAAGAAAAAAATATAGTTACGATTGAATTTACAATATCACAAGATGATTTTAAAGCATCTGTGAATAAAGCATACTTAAAAGTAAAAGATAGTATTAATGTGCAGGGTTTTAGAAAAGGTAAAGCTCCGAGACATATAATTGAAAAGAAGTATGGAAAAAGTATTTTTTATGATGATGCATTAGATATTGCTATTCAAGAAGTATATCCGTTAGCTGTAAAAGAAAATGAATTAGATGTAATAAATAGCCCTAATGTTAATGTTGAAAAATTTGAAGAAGGCGAAGATATAGTTATAACAGCTGATGTTGAAGTTATGCCTGAAGTACAATTATGCGAATACAAAGGTGTTGAAGTTGAGAAGTTTGAAGTAAAGGTAACTGATGAAGATGTAGATTCTGAAATAAAAGCAATCCAAGATAAGAATGCAAGGGTTATAGAAGTAAGTGATAGAACCGTACAAAACGGTGATATTTTAACTATCGACTATGCAGGATTTGTTGGTGAAGAACAATTTGAAGGTGGTACTGCAGAAAACCAAACACTTGAAATAGGTTCTAATTCATTTATACCTGGATTTGAAGAACAACTTATAGGAAAATCAAAAGATGAAGAAGTAGAAATTAATGTAACATTTCCTGAAGAATATCATTCAGAAGATTTAAAAGGAAAAGATGCTGTATTCAAAGTTAAGATTCATGAAATTAAAGCAAAAGAGCTTCCAGAAATAGATGACGAATTTGCTAAAGATGTTAGTGAATTTGATACACTAGAAGAGCTTAAAATGGATACTAGAAAAACTCTTGAAGAGAAAGCAAAAGATAATGAGAAGGTAACTAATAATAATAATATAGTAACTAAAATTGTTAATGATTCTATAGTTGAAGTTCCTGAAGTTTTAATTGAAAGAGAAATTGATTATTTAGGAAAAAATTATGAACAACAATTCCGTTCTCAAGGTTTTTCTGGTAAAGAAATGGATGATTTGATTAAGTCGTTAGTAGATCAATATAAGGCAGGAGCTAAATCACAAGCTGAATTTAATGTTAAGGCTGATTTAGTACTCACAGCTATAATTGATAAAGAAAATATAAAAGCTACAGAAGAAGAGCTTGATGAAGAGTTAAATAAATTAGCAGAATCATATAAAGTTGAAGAAGAAAGACTTGAAGCATTTAAACAAAGTATATTAGAATCGAGTAGAGGATATATCGAAGAATCAATTCAAAAAAGAAAAGTAATTGATATGCTTGTGGAAAATGCCAAACTTGTAGATAAAGTAGAAACCGAAGATAAAGAAGAAGAAAAATAGGAAAATAGAATAAATTAAGTTAATAAGGAGGAAATAAAATGGCATTGGTACCTTATGTAGTAGAACAAACTGGAAGAGGCGAAAGATCTTATGACATATATTCCAGACTGTTAAAAGATAGAATAATAATTTTAAGTGATGAAGTAAATGATGCAACTGCTAGTGTAATTGTAGCACAACTTTTATTTCTAGAATCAGAAGATCCAGACAAGGATATTCAGTTATATATAAATAGCCCTGGTGGTTCAATAACAGCAGGTATGGCAATTTATGACACTATGCAATATATTAAACCTGACGTTTCAACTATATGTATAGGAATGGCAGCGAGTATGGGAGCATTTTTATTGTTATCAGGCGCGAAAGGAAAGAGATTTGCTCTTCCTAATTCAGAGATAATGATTCATCAACCACTTGGTGGGATGAAAGGGCAGGCATCAGATATAAAAATCCACGCTGATAGAATAATTAAAATTAGAGAAACTTTAAATACTATAATTAGTGATAGAACTGGTCAACCTATAGAAAAAGTTGAAAAAGATACTGATAGAGATAATTTTATGACATCCGAGGACGCTAAATCATATGGGATAATTGATGATATTATAGTTAAAAGAAATTAATAAGGAGTGTTGTAATGGCCAAAAATAATGAGAAGCAAATAAGATGCTCTTTTTGTGGGAAATCCCAAGAACAAGTAAGGCGACTTATAGCTGGTCCAGATGTATATATTTGTGACGAGTGTATTGACCTGTGCTATAACATAGTAGATGATGACATTGATGTTTTTGAGGATTATGATTTTTCTGAACTTCCAAAGCCAAAGGAAATTAAGGCTAAGCTAGATGAGTATGTAATAAAACAAGATAACGCAAAAAAATCATTAGCTGTTGCTGTGTATAATCATTATAAAAGAATAAACCACAGGTTTAAGGATGACGATGTAGAGTTATTAAAAAGTAATATACTTCTACTTGGTCCAACAGGTAGCGGAAAAACATATCTAGCTCAAACTTTGGCAAGAATGTTAAATGTTCCATTTGCTATAGCTGATGCTACGTCACTTACAGAAGCTGGATATGTTGGTGAAGACGTTGAAAATATATTGCTTAAACTTTTACAGGCTTCAGATTTTGAAATTGAAAGAGCAGAGAAGGGGATTATTTATATAGATGAAATTGATAAAATTTCACGCAAATCTGATAATCCTTCTATTACTAGAGATGTAAGCGGTGAAGGCGTACAACAGGCACTTCTAAAAATTCTTGAAGGTACTGTAGCTAATGTTCCTCCTCAAGGAGGAAGAAAACATCCACATCAGGAATTTATTCAAATTGATACTACTAATATATTATTTATCCTTGGTGGAGCATTTGATGGTATAGAAAAAATTATTGAAAAAAGAATTGGTAAAAAAAGCATAGGATTTGGTTCTGATATAACAGGTAATGTAGTTAAAGATAAAGAAATGTTATTGAAACAAGTTCAATCAAGTGATTTATTGAAGTTTGGTTTAATACCTGAATTTATAGGTAGACTTCCAGTTATAGTATCACTGGATAAACTGGATAAAGAAGCACTTGTTAGAATCCTTACAGAACCTAAAAATGCTTTAGTAAAGCAGTACAAAGAATTATTTAAAATAGATAATGTTGAACTAGAAATAGAAAAAGAAGCGCTAGAAGAAATTGCTGCAAAAGCTTTAGAAGTTAATACTGGAGCAAGAGGGCTAAGAGGTATTCTTGAGTCTACTATGACTGAAGTTATGTACGAGATACCATCTAGAAAAGATATTAAGAAATGTGTTATAACAAAAGATACAATTACTAATAAGAGTGAGCCTAAATTGGTTCTTAGTAAAAAGGCTTTAAAGGAAAAAGAAGAAGAAAATGCATCGTAAAACTGCCTGCCTATAAGTAGGCAGTTTTTAGATATTATCTTACTTTACGACAAGGAGTAAATAATGATACAAAACTACAGTATAGAAAATAAAAAATTGCCGCTTATACCAATTAGAGGAATCGGAATTTTTCCAAATATGGTTATACATTTTGATATAGGAAGAGAAAAATCTGTAAATGCACTAGAAGAAGCAATGTTAGAGGATTCAGATATTTTCTTAACAGTTCAAAAAGAAGCAGATATTGATTCACCTAAAGAGGATGATTTTTTCGAGGTGGGTGTTATTTGCAAAATAAAGCAAATGATAAAAATGCCAGGGGATAATATAAGAGTTTTAGTTGAAGGTATAAATAGAGCAAAGATTCTAGAAATTACGCAAAATGAACCTTATTTTGAGGTAAATGTAAATGAGTATGTATATGATTTTAATGTACAAATAGATGAAAAATTAGATGCTATGATAAGATTATCATTAGAGCAATTTGAAGAATATGCATCAATATATTCTAAAATCGCTCCAGATGCAGTGTCTTCATTAAAGGGAATTAAGGACCCAGATAAATTAGCAGATGTTATTGCTTCTTATGTTTATTTAAAACCTGAACAAAAACAAGAACTTTTGGAGATGTTTGATCCATATGAGAGATTAAATAATCTAAATAATTATATTGCGAAAGAAATAAAAGTATTACAAATAGAAGATGAAATAGGCGAGCAGGTCCGAAAACAAGTAAGTGAATTTCAAAGAGATTATTATTTAAAAGAACAGATGAAGGCTATACAAAGAGAACTAGGTGAAGATGAAAATACGGAATTAGAAGTAGAAGAGTATATTAAAAAAATAGCTTCAGCAAAAATGCCGAAGGAAGTAAAAGAAAAAGCAGAAAAAGAAATTGGGCGACTTCTAAAAATATCTCCCTCTTCACCAGACTCGGGGGTTATTAGGACATATGTTGATTGGCTTCTTGACATGCCTTGGGATAAAAAATCAAAAGATAATACAGACCTTAAAAAGGCAAGGCAAATTCTTCAAGAAGATCATTATGGCCTAATGGAGGTAAAAGAAAGAATATTGGAATATCTAGCAGTTAAGCATTTAAATAAAGGTATGAAGGGACCTATACTTTGTTTTGTTGGACCACCAGGTGTTGGTAAAACATCAATTGCTAAATCTATTGCTCGAGCAATGAATAGAAAGTTTGTAAGAATTTCGTTAGGTGGCATGAGAGATGAAGCAGAAATAAGAGGGCATAGAAGAACATATGTAGGTGCTATTCCTGGTCGAATAATTTCTTCGATTGCTAAAGTTAAAACAAATAACCCAGTATTTTTGCTCGATGAAATAGATAAGCTTGCAAATGATTTTAGAGGAGATCCAGCATCAGCATTACTAGAAGCATTAGATCCAGAGCAAAACAATACATTTACAGATCATTATATAGATGCACCATTTAGTTTGGAAAATGTAATGTTTATAACTACGGCAAACTCAACATCAACCATTCCCGAACCACTGCTTGATAGGATGGAAGTAATTGAAATATCAGGGTATACAGATGAAGAAAAAAGTAATATAGCACAAAAATATTTAATAAAAAAACAGTTAACAGAACATGGCTTAAAAGATAAGCAAGTAAATATATCTCTAAATGCCATCAATGAAATTTTAAGAAAATACACAAGAGAATCTGGAGTTAGAAATTTAGAAAGACATATAGGAAAACTAGTTAGAAAAGCTGCTGTTCAAATAGTTGAGAAAAATAAAAAATCTGTAACTATAAATAGTGGAAATATTAAAAATTTCTTAGGATTACCTAAATACTCATATGATGTTGCATATGAAGAAAACCAAGTAGGTGTTGTAACTGGCTTAGCATGGACATCTGTTGGAGGGGAAACACTATTCATAGAAGTAAATACAATGAAGGGTGACGGTAAACTTCAACTAACAGGACAACTTGGGGATGTAATGAAAGAATCTGCAATGGCAGCGTTAAGCTATATTAAATCAAATAATGATAAATATGATATAGATGATAAGGTGTTTAAAGAAACTGACATTCATGTCCATGTACCAGAAGGTGCTATACCAAAAGATGGACCATCCGCAGGCATTACAATAGCTACAGCATTAATATCTGCTTTGACCAAAAGACCTGTGAGGCAAGATGTAGCAATGACTGGTGAAATAACTATTACAGGTAGAGTTTTACCTATTGGTGGTTTAAAGGATAAACTTCTAGCAGCTAATAGAGCTGGAATTAAAAAAGTAATTCTGTGTACAAAAAATAAAAGTGAAGTGGTTAAAATTGATTCTAAAATAATCAAATCACTTGACATTGTTTATGTTAATAGTATAGATGAAGTTATAAAAGAAGCAATGGTTTAAACAATTTAGGAAATAGCAAGTTAATAATTGACTTGCTATTTTTTTATTATAAGCCAATTGAAATTATTGGAAATATATGTTATGATAAACTTAATATTAATAAGATATATTACTGAAATAGTTAGGAGCTATAATAATGACCAATTTAGTAATTAGAGAAAGAAATTTAGGTGATGTAAATGAATTTTGTAAATTCTTAACGAAATTAGATAATGAAGCTGAATTTATGCTATTTGAAAAAGGTGAAAGAAAAATAAGCAATGAAAAAACATTTAACAATATAGAAGCAGTAATAAATAATGGAGATATATGTTATATTGCAGTAATGGATGATAAAATAATAGGATATATAATTGCAGTAAGAGATAAATTTATTAGAACAAGGCATATTGCTAATGTTGTAATCGGAATTCTCGAAGAATATTGCAACAAGGGTATAGGTTATGCTTTGTTTCAAGAAATTTTTAATTGGGCAAAAATTAGTAATATAAAAAAACTGGAATTAACAGTAATAACTGAAAATAAAAGAGCTGTTAGCCTATATAATAAATTAGGTTTTGAAACAGAAGGAATAAGAAAAAAGTCAACATTCATAAATGGAAAGTATTTTGATGATTTTTATATGGCTAAAATTATAGAAATGGAATAAAGAAGAAGGAGTTTCGGTACATAAGGAGGGTATTATGAAAGCAAAATTAGAAAATGTTATAAAAGAGTATGTCGCAAATTATCCTAAGAATCATGATACTAAAAGTAAGTGGCGAGAACCATTAATATCATATGCTGATGCAGATGATAAAGAATTCTATACATTGAAGGAAATTGTTAGTCCAACACATGCTTTACCAAAAGATTTTTTACCAGAAGCAAAAACGGTTGTGACATATTTTATTCCCTTTGATGAAGCTATTGTTAATAGCAATATAAAAGGAAAATATTGCTCAAAGGAATGGGGAATAGCATACATAGAAACAAATAAACTAATATTGGATCTAAACACATTTGTTATGAATGAACTTGAAAAAATAGGATATAAATCTAATGTTATTCCAGCTACTCATAATTTTGATGAGAAAAAACTTATTAGTGATTGGTCACATAGACATGTTGCAGTTATTGCAGGATTAGGTACTTTTGGAATAAACAATATGATTATTACTGAGAAAGGGTGTTGTGGACGGGTTGGAAGTTTTGTAACTGATATAATAATAAAACCAACGCCAAAAATAAAAGGTGAAAATTGTCTATACAAAAGTATGAATATATGTAAAAAATGTGTAGAAAAATGTGTTAATGATGCATTGACGGTTGGCTTTTTCAATAGAAATAAATGCTATGAAATGTGTTTGGAAAATGATAGATTTCACTCAGACCTCGGACTTGTTGATGTTTGTGGAAAGTGTGTAGTCAATCTACCATGTTCTATAAAGAATCCAAGAAAACGCTAGTGCATTTATATAATGTGGCTTATAGAATCATAAAAACAAGGGGAAAGATATGAAAAAAAAAATAAATAATCTATCTGATATCAAAATAGAAAATATTAATCTAATTATTGATACTATAAAGAATAATAAAGGTATTACGAGAATAGAATTAGCGAGTTTATCAGGTCTTAGTGGTATGAGTATAACAAGGATAGTTTCTTTGTTGTTAGATAATGACTTCATATATGAAGATGGAGAAATTTCAAATAAAAGGGGAAGACCTGCAAAACTATTACATATTAACCCTCGAGCACTTTATACATTAACAATATACATAGATGTAAACACACTTATAATTGCAGTGGTTGATTTAAATAACTTAATTATACTTCAATCTAATATCAATTCCAATGATATAAATACTATGGAAGACTATATAGATGCAGCTTATGAAGGATATAAAGAAATGATAAGAAATTACAGAGATATAAAAGAAGGTATAAAGTGTATTTCAGTAGTTTGCTCAGGAGTAGTAGATAATAAGAAAAATGAAGTAATTATTTCAGCTCAGCTCAAGTGGAGAAATGCTAAAATAGGTGATTATACAAGAAAAAAATTTGGGATTACCACAATTGTAGATAATGATGTTAAATCAGCTTTAATAGGAGAAATATCCCATAATAGTAAGTATAATGACATAAATTTAGCATATATGGATATTGGATACGGAATAGGTGTGGGATTATGGATAGGTGGACAAATACTTAGGGGAACTAATAATAACGCTGGAGAGATAGGTCATATAACTATAGACTACAACGGATTGCAGTGTGAGTGTGGAAGAAGAGGATGTCTAAATACAGTACTAAATATTAAATCGTTCATAAATCGAGCACAGGAAAATGATAATAACATTACTTCCATAGAAGATATTGTTAATAAATACGAAATACGTGAAAAATGGGCTGTTTCACTAGTAGATGATGTTTGTATGTATTTTTCAATTGCTATTAACAACATTATAAATGCTTACGATCCTGCTATTATAATAATAGGAGGCAAATTTATTGATCAATTTAAGGGATTTTTAGATATTATTTCTTCGTCACAACATTTTACCCAATATGGAAATTTCAAGATTGATGCAGATATTCAATTAAGCTCTATGGGTGAAAAATCATATATAATGGGAGGTGCTATAAATTCTCAAAGATTGATATTTAATAATTTATTTAGTTAAATAACTACATGTGAATTCTTTTGATATGCAATTATAAAAATTGGTATTGACATTTTGTTCTATATATAATAACATGGTGTTAATAATGTTGGTTTGTGCTGTCACTTCAAAATATAATTCTATAAAGGAATGTTTTGAAATTCAGTTGATGCCACTAATGATTAAATAACAGCAGTAAAGAAAAGGATTTAATGTATGGAAATAATTATTAAGAAGGATTACGATAAAGTTAGTGAATTAGCAGCTAAATATATGTTAGATGTTATAAGAAACAATGAAAACGCCGTTTTGGGACTTCCTACTGGAAGTACTCCCATTGGAATGTATAATATTGTTGTTGATGAATATAAAAGAAAAAAAATATTATTCAATAATATAAAGACATTTAATCTAGATGAATATATAGGATTATCAAAGTTAAATAAACAAAGTTATTATTATTTTATGAATAAGCATTTATTTTCATATACGGATATAAAAGAAGAAAATATACATACACCCAATGGTATGACAAAAGATGTACTAAATGAATGTATCAATTATGAAAATAAAATTAAGGCTGTAGGGAATATGGACATACTATTTCTTGGAATAGGACAAAATGGTCATATAGGGTTTAATGAACCTTCTGATTTTTTTGAACCTTATACACATAAAGTAATACTTAAAGAAAAAACGGTTAAGTCTAATTCTAGATTTTTTGAAAAAATAGAAGATGTACCTATGACTGCTATTACCATGGGTGTAAAAACAATTCTTTCGGCTAAAAAAATTGTCATGCTTGCAATTGGTGAGACAAAAGCAGATGCAATAGCGAAAATGGTGAATGGTAAAATTACACCGCAATTACCAGCATCAATATTGCAGCTTCATAATAATGTTACAGTAATAGTTGATGAAAATGCTTCTAAGTATTTATAAAAATAAAATAGAGTGAGAGGGGATATATTGAGTACTTTAATTAAAAATATAAGGTTAATTACACCATATGAAATTTTATTTGGTTATGGAGTGGTAGTTGATAAAGGTAAAATAGTAAATATTGATTTAGTAGATAATATACCTAATAGTTTAATAAATGGAGTCATTGATGGAAGTGGAAAATATTTATCTCCTGGTTTCGTAGATATTCATAATCATGGTAACTCGGGGTATGATTTTATGGATGCAACAACTGAAGCAATAGATAAAATAGGTAAGTATCATTTGGAAAATGGGGTTACATCATATTTAGCTACTGTTTTGACGTCTTCTTATGACAATATAATTAGTGCTTCAAAAACAATATCTAACTATGAAAATAAGAAAAATTCATCGCAGATATTAGGAATTCATCTAGAAGGACCTTTCTTTTCTAAACAAAAAAAGGGAGCTCAGCCAGAACAATATATAGTTGAGCCTGAAGTAGATTTAATAAAAAGAATTAAAGAACTAAGTAATAATAAATTAAGGATGGTTTCAATAGCACCAGAGAAAAAAGGTGCAACAGAAGTTATAACATACCTAAAAAATAATAATATTACAGCTTCCATGGCTCATAGCAACGCAACTTATAATGAGGCTAAAAATGGCATAAATCATGGTGTGACAGTGGCAACACATCTATACAATGGAATGAGGGAATTTAGTCATAGAGAACCTGGAATAATAGGTGCATCATTACTAGATTCAAGGGTATACTGTGAAGTTATATATGATAGAATTCATCTACATGATGCTTCTGTACAATTAGCTTTAAAAATGAAAGGCGTAGATAAAATGATTATAGTTTCTGATGCTATGAGAGCGGCGGGACTAGATGATGGAGAATACGAACTAGGTGGACAAAAGGTTGTAGTAAATCAAGGAGCTGCTCGCTTAGAAAATGGAAGTTTAGCTGGTTCAACACTAAACTTAAGAACTGCGGTATATAACATGGTTCATTTCTTGAATATTCCAGTTCAAAATGCAGTTAGAATGGCTAGTTTAAATCCAGCTATGGCTATAGGATTAGATTATTGTAAGGGAAGTATTGAAATAGGAAAAGATGCAGATTTGTTAATTTTTGATGATGATATAAATATATCATTAAGAATGGTATCTGGTATGGAATTGTAATTATAGTTAAAATATTCGACAAGCTAAAATGTCGAATATTTTTTGTCTTTTAGAAACGAAACATCATGGATTTGTCATTGACATAAATGCATAATCATGGTAAAATTAGTATCATATATTTAATAACATAATGTTATTAAATAAAATAATTTAGAGGGGAAGTTAATTTATGAAAAAAATAGTTGTTTTATTTATGGTTATCTTAATGACGTTTAGTTTTGTAGCGTGTACAAACGATACCAAACAAGAAGAAACAGCAGCTGATGTAGTGGAACCGAATCAAGAAAACACAGGAGGGAAAAGTGAAGATGTTAATATGACAATAGCGGTAAACGCCGAAATAATTTCACTTGATCCACATAATATTTCAGATACATTGTCAGGCTCAGCTACAGATACAATGTATGAATCACTTTATGATTATAATCTTGATATGGGATTAGAGCCCGCTCTAGCTACAGAATATAGTGTATCAGAAGATGGATTGGAGTATACCTTTAAAATAAGAGAAGGTGTTACATTCCATGATGGAACTCAATTAAATGCAGAGGCTGTAAAGTATAATTTTGACAGAGTTATGGATGAAGAAAAAAATCTTAGAAGACGTAAAAATTTCGTATATGTAAACAGCACAGAAGTATTAGATGAGTATACATTATTAGTAAAATTAGATGCTCCTTTTGCACCTATGATTAATAGAATTGCTTCACTTTCAATAATAAGTCCTGCAGCACTTGAGAAATATGGGGAACAAGGTATTCTTACAAATCCAGTAGGTACAGGTCCATATACATTTGAAGAGTGGACACCTGGTGATAAAATGGTTGTTAGAGCTAATCCTAATTACTGGAGAGAAGGACCAAAAATTGATACCCTTACATTTAAACCTGTAACAGAAAATGGTGCTAGAATAGCCATGCTACAAACAGGAGAGGCAGACTTTATCTATCCAATGCCAACAGAACAAGTTAAATCCGTCGAAGGCGATAATAATATAAAAGTTATAGAAGGTCCATCTACTATTGCTAGGTTTGCATTTATAAATATGACAAAGGACGTTTTTTCAAATGTAAAAGTAAGGCAAGCTATTAACTATGCAATCAATAAGGAGGCTTATGCAAAGGTTGTTAAGTCAGGTTATGCTGTACCACTTACATCTCATGTTCCTTCTACAATAGAATATCAGTCTCCTCAACCTGAGTATGAATATAATGTAGAAAAAGCTAAAGAACTTATGAAAGAAGCAGGATACCCTGATGGGTTTAAAACTGATATATGGGCACCAAATGATACTGAAAATATGAAGGGTATGCAATTTATAAGTCAACAGTTAGCTGAAATAGGTATAGATGTAGAAGTTGTTCCAATGGAAGAAGGAACACTATCAGATGCGATATATAGTCCGCAAACACCAGAGGAATCAACAGTTAATATGTGGTATGTAAGTTGGTCTGCATTCGATATTGATGGCGCAACTACTAGATTGTTCCACAGCACTAATATTCCTCCAACTTCACCTAATGTATCTTATTATATGAGTGATGAGGCAGACAAACTTATGGATGCAGGAGCGACTGAAGTTGATCCAGCAAAGCGAGCAGGGATTTATGCAGATTTGCAAGAACTTATTTGGAATGATGCACCATGGATTTTCCTAGGCTCAGATGTTTTGCTATCAGCAAAGAGAGCAACAACTGAAGGTATATTTGTTGATCCAAGTGGTGGAATAATAGCTACGGAGGCATCAACTACTAAATAATTAGTAAGCTAGATGGTAGTTAAAGAAATTTAGCTACCATTTAAATTTTATTTGAGAGTGGGGTAAAATGTGAAACAATATGTTTTAAAAAGACTGTTAAATATAATTCCCATAATGTTAGTAGTATCAATAATAATATTTATGTTTATTCATTTGATACCTGGAGATCCAGCTAGGATTGTAGCCGGACCAAAAGCGACTTTGGAAGAAATAGAGATAATGAGAGAACAATTAGGATTAAATGATCCTTATTTTATTCAGTATAAAAATTTTATGGTTGGAGTATTTTCGGGTAACTGGGGAACTTCTATTAAGTCAAACTTACCTGTATGGGATGTTATTATCCCAAGAATTAAGCCTACTTTAATTCTTGCTATATTTTCAATAATATGGTCAGTTGTTGCGGGAATTAGTATAGGCGTAATCTCTGCTATTAAAAGAGGTAAATTAATTGACTATATTGTAATGGTTGGAGCAACATCAGGTATATCCGTTCCTTTGTTTTGGCTTGGACTTATGCTTATGCAAATTTTCTCAGTAAAACTTGGTTGGTTTCCTACAACTGGAGTTGATAGTTTTTCATCCTATGTTTTACCTTCAATTACTTTAGGAGCAGGTATTACAGCTATGATAGCGCGTTATACTAGATCATCAATGATTGAAATATTAAAAGAAAATTATATTAGAACCTCACGAGCAAAGGGTCTTCATGAATTTATAGTTATAAATAAACATGCTCTTAGAAACTCGCTTGTTGATGTAATAACTATAGTAGGATTACAGTTTGGATTTTTATTGGCAGGATCAGTATTAGTGGAAACTGTTTTTGCAATACCTGGTCTTGGAAGGTTGCTTATAGATTCCATATTATTTAGAGATTATACAGTAGTTCAAACTGTATTGTTAATTTTCACATTCCAATTCATTATAATAAATTTGATTGTAGATGTGCTTTATGGAATAGCTAATCCAAAAATTAGATATGAATAAGGGGAAATGACTATGAAAGAAAAACAATATGAAGACTTTAAAATAGAAAGTCCTTTTAAAGAATTTACGAGGAAATTCCTCAAAAAAAAGTCAGCAGTAATATCTTTGGCATTTCTAGTATTCTTGTTAATATTGGTTGTTTTTCAGCCTACACCATATGATATATCTGCAATTGATTATGACAATATATTGAGCGAACCAAATTCTCATCATTTGTTTGGAACTGATGAATATGGAAGAGATGTTTTGAGTCGTATAATCACAGGTGCAAGAATTTCATTGTCCGTTGCAATCACAGCTGTAACAATTGGTGCAATTATAGGTTCGATTTTAGGAATTATTGCAGGTTACTATGGAGGGTTATTAGAGAGTTTTATAATGAGAAGCTGTGATGTTTTATTCTCTTTTCCAGGTCTATTACTAGCTATTGGTATAGTTGCTATAATAGGACCAGGCCTAACTAATGTGGTTATAGCCATATCAATTTATGGGATACCAACTTTTACTAGAATTATAAGAAGTTCTACATTATCGATTAAGGAATTACTATATATAGAGGCAAGTAGGTCCATTGGAGTAAGCGATATGAGGTTATTATTCAAACACATTTTTCCAGGAACTTTACCTTCGCTGATTGTTTCTTATACAATGAGAATGGGAACTGCTATTATATCGGCCGCTTCTCTTAGTTTTTTAGGATTTGGAGCAAGTCCTAAAAATCCTGATTGGGGTGCTATGTTATCAACAGGTAGAGATTATATTGGCGTTGCACCTCATATGCTCTTTTATCCTGGATTAATGATATTTCTTACCGTTTTGGCATTTAATTTGTTAGGTGATGGTCTTAGAGATACACTAGACCCTAAATTAGATTAAGGAGAATTAATAGTGGTAGATAAATTATTAGATGTAAAAAACCTAAAAACAGAATTTCATACAGATAAGGGAAACTTGATAGCTGTGAATGATGTTTCGTTTTATGTAAACAATGAAGAAATTGTCGGGCTTGTAGGAGAGTCGGGCAGCGGTAAATCAGTTACATCATTATCTCTTCTTAGATTACTTCCAGAAAACGGAGAAATATCAGAAGGAGAGATTTTGTTAGAAGGTAGAAATTTAAGGAAAATGAATAAAAAAGAGATGAGAGGTATTAGAGGTAGTGATATTGCAATTATTTTTCAAGATCCTATGTCATCCCTTAATCCTGTATTAAGAATTGGGGAACAGCTAATGGAGTGTACAAAGCTTCATTTAAAATATAATAATGATGAAGCGAGAAAACATGCCATTGATATGATAAAGCGAGTAGGGATTCCTGTTCCTGAGGACATAATGAACAGATATCCTCATCAGCTGTCAGGTGGAATGTCTCAAAGAATAATGATAGCTATGGCAATGTCTTGTAATCCAAAATTATTAATTGCAGACGAGCCTACAACTGCTCTTGATGTAACTATACAAGCACAAGTAATGGAACTTATGTTAGAATTGAAAGAAAAAAATAAAATTGGAGTATTGCTTATAACTCACGATTTAGGTGTAGTTGCTGAGATGTGTGATAGAGTAATTGTAATGTACTGTGGTAGGATTGTTGAGATGGCAGATGTAAGTTCTTTATTTAAAACACCGCTACATCCATATACAAAAGGGCTGATTGCTTCGGTTCCTAAAATAGGTAGAAATTCGGATGTACTGCCATATATAAGCGGTAAAGTTCCGGATTTATCTCAACTTCCTACAGGTTGTAAATTTGCACCTCGATGCAGTTTAGCCATAGACAAATGTCATATTGAAGAACCTAAACTCATTTATGTGGGAGAAAACAGACAATGCAGATGTCATCATGTTAATGAGAGAGGTGAAACCCATGAGTAATAATCTTGTTGAGTTAAAAGATATTCGAAAGACTTTTTTGGCATCTAAGACACTATTTGGTAATAAAAAATATGTTCATGCTCTTAATGGGGTATCTCTTGAGATAAAAAGTGGTGAAACTCTATCTATAGTTGGAGAAAGCGGATGTGGTAAAAGCACTCTAGGTAGAGTTATAAACAAGCTATTATCTGTTGATTCTGGAGAAGTTTGGTTTGAAGATAAAGATATTACAAACTATACTACTTCTCAAATAAGACAGCTTAGAAATAAGATGCAAATGGTTTTCCAAGATCCTTATGGCAGCCTCAATCCTAGAATGAAAATAAAGGATATAGTAGCAGAGCCTCTTTTAGTGCACACAGATATGTCTAAAAAAGATAGATACAATACTGTTATAGAACTTTTAGGAACTGTTGGGCTTAACGAAAGACACGCTGAAGGCTATGCACATGAGTTTTCTGGTGGACAAAGGCAGAGAATAGGAATTGCGCGTGCATTGTCAGTTAATCCTAGGCTGATAATTGCTGATGAACCTGTATCTGCCCTTGATGTTTCAATACAAGCTCAAGTTATCAATATATTTAAGCGTTTGCAAAGAGAATTTAATTTAACATATTTATTTATTTCTCATGACTTAAGTGTAGTAGAAATAATATCAGATAGAATAGGAGTAATGTATCTTGGATATTTAGTGGAGATAACAACTAAAGAAATATTATACAAAAACCCACTTCATCCATATACACAGGCATTGCTATCTGCTGTACCAATTGCAGATCCAAGTCATAAAAGAAATCGTATAATTTTAAAGGGAGATATACCTAGTCCAATTGACATGCCAATTGGTTGTCCATTTAATACAAGGTGTATGTATGCAATAGAACAATGCTTTAAAACAATGCCTCAACTTTTAGAGGTGGGGTCTGATCATAAGGTTGCATGTCATTTAAACTTATCACAAATGGAGGATGGAAAATAATGAAAAGAATTTTGGTTGCAGGATTGCACCATGAGTCTAATACTTTTAACCCAATAATAGCTGGAGAGAAAGATTTCAAAGTTACATATGGAGATGATATTTTTAATAATTTTCGTGAAAATGATTCAGTAACAGGAGTTATAAAAACTTTACAAGGGGCAGGCTACGAAGTAATTCCTGCTGTATTTGCTAGGGCTGTTCCAAATGGTGAGGTTGATTATAACTTTTATATAAAGATAAAAAATGAGATTTTAGAAAAAGCAAAATCGGCTTTAAAAGAAGGACCAATAGATGCAATAACACTTTCACTTCATGGTTCTATGAGAGTTAAAAAACAAGGAGAAGTAGAAGGGTATTTTTTAGAGGAGTTAAGAGAAATGTTCCCTAACATACCAATTATTTCATCTCTAGATATGCATACAACTATGACAAAAAGAATGCATGACAATTGTGATGCATTTGTTGGATACAAATGTGCCCCTCATACAGATTGCTATGAAACAGGTGAACATGCTGCAAAGATGACAATAGCTGTTCTTGAGAATGGAGCTAAACCAAAATCAGCATGGGTTAGGGTTCCTATTTTAATTGCTGGAGAACAATCATCTACTTTCGTTGAACCTATGATGGGACTTATAAAGGAACTTAGAGAATGTGAAAAAAAAGAAGGAATAATGGCAGCTTCATATCTTATGGGATTTCCATGGGCAGATAACGAAGATAGTTCCGTAGCAGTTTATGTAGTAGCAGATGGAGATATAGAATTAGCTGAAAGAGAAGCTGTAAAACTTGCAAAAGTAATGTGGTCTAAAAAAGATGAGTTTTGTTTTCAGACAGAGACCTATGAAGAAAAAGAGGCACTGGATATTGCATTTAAAGCAGTAAAAGAAGGTAAACTTCCTATTTACCTTTCGGATTCTGGAGACAATCCAACTGCAGGTGCTTCTTCTGATGCTACTGGATTTTTAAAATTAATAATGGATGATGATAGGACGGATAATCTTGAACATCCTGTAGTATTTGGTGGTATTTACGATCCAATAGCAACAAAACAATGTGAAGATAGAGTGGGTGAAGAAATAACATTAACTTTTGGAGCAAAATTTGATAGTGTTACTTCAACTCCTATTACTGCAACTGGAATAGTAAAATCTTATATTAAAGATTGGTCTAGGAGAGGAATGCTTCAAGGAGATTTGGCCCTATTTAATAGCTGCGGAATAGATATAGTATTAGCCGAAGTTCATGTAGGATATGTAACTCCAGAGATGTTTACAGATTTAGGAGTTAATCCTAGAGATGTAGAAATAGTAGTTTGCAAGCTTGGATATCTCACACATGAACAAAGTTTAGTTGCTAAACGAAGTATAATGGCACTTACTAAGGGAAATACAAATGAAGATTTAAAGACATTAGAATATAAAAAAATAAAAAGACCAATATTTCCGTTAGATAGTGACTTTCGGTACAGTGCTTTAGACAATTTAATTAAAAAGGAATGATAAATTTATGATATTAGAAGTATGTGTAGATTCTTATACATCTATGATTACAGCTAAAGATGCTGGTGCGGATAGGATAGAACTATGTTCTGCGCTTAATATAGGGGGACTTACTCCAAGTTATGGCTTGATGAAGATGGCAAAGGAAGTAGCAGGCATAGAAATATTTGTAATGATAAGACCTCGTTCTGGAGATTTTTTATATGATGACAATGAATTTCAAACTATGAAAGGTGATATTGAAATCGTAAAGGAAATGGGATTTGATGGAATTGTCACTGGGATTCTGCTGAGGGATGGTAGAATTGATATAGATAGAACAAATGAGCTAGTAAAGCTTGCAAACCCTCTTAAAGTAGTATTTCATAGAGCTTTTGATGATGCAAAAGATCCCTTGTTAGATGTTTCAAAATTAATTGATATGGGTGTATGTAGAATTTTAACATCAGGTCAAAGGTCAAATGCACTAGAAGGAGCAGAATATATAGCTAAAATGCAAGCAGACTTTGGAAAAAATATTACAATTATGCCTGGATGTGGAGTAAATGCAAATAATATAAAAAAAATATATGAAATAACTGGATGCAGCAATTATCATATGTCAGGAAAAGTTAATGTAGGCAGTAAAATGGAGTATAGAGAAAATATAAAGAGGATGAATACTCCTCAAAGTGAATTTGTAGTAGAAAGATCTGATTACAACTTAATTAAAAAGGCTAGGGATATCATTGATAATCTTTAGATAAATGAAATAGCAGAATAAAGAACACCTCTTGAAAAGTGGTGTCTAATATACGATATATTTCATTATTGTATTAAATTTTAATATGGAAAGGATATATAATGTGAAAAGTTTTAAACGTATGCCAAAATTTATACCAGAATTAGATCCAGGGTTTATGCCCATGGCACTTCAGAATAGAGAATACAGAAAAGCACTTGCTTTAGTAGATGAAAAAGTAGATGTTAAAGTTGCAATTATTGGACCTAAAGGATTCGTTTCTACTACAAAACTTCAAGTTTTCCCAGAGAGTGCAGATAAAAATGAAGACAATATTCAATATGTTGAGCGTCTAGTTAAATCTCTAATATGGGTTAAAGGTGGATATAAAGTTGTATTTGCGGGTCCTGGTTATATTGGAGATTACTTAAAAAAAGTATATACTATAGGTGGAGAAAGAAATTTTGATGTAGAATTCATGAGGGATGTCTATGAAAGAGAATTTGAAATAGAAATTACGGATTATGATAATGTACCTGATTCAAATGAGCAATTTAAAAAGATTGGTAGAAATTTAGAAGGATATAGAATTGGTTTTGATGCTGGTGGAAGTGATAGAAAGGTATCGGCTGTAGTAGATGGTAAAGCAATATATAGCGAAGAGGTAGTGTGGCATCCTAAGATAACCAAAGATCCAGAATATCATTATCAAGGAATTTTGGATTCAGTTAAAAGAGCAGCTGAAAAAATGCCTAGAGTTGATGCTATTGGAATAAGTGCAGCTGGTGTATACATAGATAATCAGGTAAGAGCCGCATCACTTTTCAGAATAGTTTCAAAAGAAGATTTTGAAAAAAGGGTTAAAAATATTTTTTATGACGTAGCTGCAAATATTGGAGATGTGCCTATAGAAGTAGCTAATGATGGAGATGTAACAGCTTTAGCAGGTGCGATGAATTTCAATGAAAATCGTATATTAGGTATTGCAATGGGTACTAGTGAAGCAGTTGGATATGTTGATGAAAATGGCAATATAACTGGCTGGTTAAATGAACTTGCATTTGTTCCAGTTGATTATAGTGAAAATGCTATAATAGATGAATGGTCATTAGACAAGGGCGTTGGAGTTAGTTATTTCTCCCAAGATGCAGTAATTAAGCTATCTCCAAATGCAGGTATCGATTTGGACGAAAATTTATCTCCAGCAGAAAAGTTAAAAGTTGTGCAAAAACTTATGGAAAAAGACGATGAGAGAGCTAAGAAAATATATGAAAATATAGGAATCTATCTTGGATATTCTTTGGCGTACTATTCAGATTTCTATGATATAAATAAGGTGCTACTACTAGGCAGAGTAGTATCTGGAAAAGGTGGAGACATTTTAATTAAAAAGGCTAATGAAGTATTAAAAGAAGAATTTAGTGAACTTTACGATAGAGTTGAGTTAGTAACTCCAGATGAGAAGATGAAGAGAGTAGGTCAATCTATTGCTGCAGCAAGCCTACCTAATATATTAAAAAAATAGTAATAATTACTGGGGGATTATTGATGAATGTTATAATTGTAGGTACAGGTGTAATGAGTTTAACTCATGCAAAAGCAATTAAAGATTCTGAAATTCTAAATCTGCATGGATTTGTAGGGAGAAATCCTGAAAAAACTAAGAAAGTTGCAGATGGTTTTTTGGTAAATGCTTATACTGACTTAGAAGAGGTACTTTTAAAGGAAGATGTAGATATTGTAGATATATGTCTTCCTACATACCTTCATGAATACGCAGTATTAATGGCTATTAAGTATAAAAAACATATTATGTGCGAGAAACCATTTACGTTGTCACATGAATTAGCTGAAAGATTATCGAATGAAGCTAAAAATGCAGGTGTAAAGATGATGGTTTTACAAGTTGTAAGGTTTTGGCCAGAATATGCATCTATTAAAAATATGATTGATAAAAAAGTGATTGGTAAGATCCAAAATGTATATATGAATAGATTGTCAACTTATCCAAAATACTCAGATTGGTTCAGTGATCCTTCTAAATCTGGCGGGGGACTATATGATCTTAATATACATGATTTAGACTATTTATATTATCTATTTGGTGAGGTAAAATCTGTTTATGCAATGGGACGAAAAAACAATATGGGTGGTTATGATGCTGTAACTACAAATATTGTTTTCAATAGGGGTATTACTGCAACCGTTGAATGTAATATGGATATAAAAGGAGAGTATCCTTTTACCACTTGTGTTAGAGTTATTGGAGATTTAGGAGTTTTAGAACATAATTCTACTTCAAGGTTTAATGATAAATTTGATAATGTAAAGTATAATGAGTTAATCTTATACAAGGCAGATAGAAGGCCAGATAAAGTTGAAGTAATTCAATACAATCCATATCAAAGACAAATAGAATATTTTGCAGAATGTGTTATACAAAATAAACATCCCCAAATAATAAAGATGAATGACGTGGTCTATGTCCTTAGAATGATAAAAGCTATAGAGAAATCGCTAGATAACAATAGTGTTGTTGTTGACATATAATATTCAAGTTAATACTCTAGCCTTTATATTACAAAAATTCCCGCAGATGAAAAATCTGTGGGAATTTTTGTAATATAAATTTCTAAAAGTAATAATTATATTAAAAGGAGCAGATTATTTGATAAAATTTAAAACATAGATAACGCTTCAGAGTAAATATTGAAAATTTTAACATGACTTAATAAGGTAAAAAGTGTAAATAATATAATATAGTACTTGAATAAAGCATAGTAAGTAAGTTATAATATCGAATGTAGTTACAATTAATTTTTGTTATAGTTATGTTATATAAAGTATATTAACTAAAAATAGAGAAATATTATGTACTTTTTATATAAAATATAATATATTTATTATCCTCAGGAAAATATTTATGAATATAAATAAATTATGAAAAAAGGATTATTAAAAATTTTAAAGAAGTTTTAGTAATACTATTGTTTTAAGAAAGGGAAAAAATGATAATTAGAAAATCAGAACTATTAATTACTGCTGCAAAAAAAGAACAATATCCTGAAACCGTAGTACCGGAAATTGCTTTTGCTGGCAAATCAAATGTTGGTAAATCATCTATGATTAATGCAATGCTTAACAGAAGAAATCTTGCTAGGACTAGCTCATCACCAGGGAAAACACAAACAATCAATTTCTACAATATTAACGATCAATTCAACTTTGTTGATTTACCTGGTTATGGATATGCCAAGGTATCGAAACAAGAAAAGGATAAATGGGGAGGTATGATAGAAACTTTCCTTAAAGTTAGAACCAGCTAAAAGAAGTTGTATTACTAGTTGATATAAGGCATGAACCAGGTATAAATGATCAACAAATGTATGAATGGATTAGAAGTTTCAATTATACAGGATATGTAATAGCAACAAAAGCAGATAAACTTTCTAGGTCTCAACAGATAAAATGCATATCAGCAATTAAAAAAACACTAAATATTGAAAATAATAAGTTGATATTTCCTATATCTGCAACTTCGAAACAAGGTGTAGAAGATATCTGGTGCTTATTTGAGGAAATATTGGGAATTGAGGATGAAACTAAGGAAATGTAATATAAATAACAAATTTTTACAAATTTCATAAAAAATGCAAAGCCATTATTTATATATGTATATAATTACTGTTTAATATATTAAAACGGGGGTATATTATGTGATGGAAGGAGTGCTTTTATGAATTACAAAATAGAGAAGAAGGTTCAGAGTGATATCAATATTATTAAAAATGTTGTGGAGGACATTCTTCTAGACATTAGAGATAGTTTAACAGAAAGTAATTTCTTTAACACTAAATTAATATTAAATGAATTAATAATCAATGGTGTTAAGCATGGAAACCTTGAAGATGTAAATAAGAGTTTGTTTATTGATGTTTTAGTAAATAACTCTTGTTTGATTATTAAAGTATCTGATGAAGGCAATGGTATTAAATACAATCATAAGCCACTTGGTGAATACGATTTTTGTGAATGTGGAAGAGGACTTATGCTTGTAGAGGGACTTGCAGATAAGTTAGATGTAGATGGAAATACTGTGACATGTGTACAATATTTAAAATAAACATTTTAAAATAGTTGAAAGTTTGATATAATAAACACTGAGTAGTATGGTGTTTATTTTTTAATGTAATTTAATTAGATGTCAAATTTATTTTTAGGTGAAAACATGGAAAATGTAAAATTATCAGTTAGAGAGTTAGTTGAGTATATATATACTAGTGGAGATTTGAATTTTAAAAGCATGAAACCTGAAAGGGCTTTAGAAGGAATTAAAGCACATAAACTGTTACAATCGCAAATGGGCGAAGAATATCAAAAGAATTTTTCCTTAAACATGAATTTGAACATAAAAGTATATTATTTACAATTGAAGGACGTGCTGATGGAATAATTGTAGAGAACAATGTTGTAACTATTGATGAAATTAAGTCT
>CAXXFT010000035.1:0-49856 GCA_963675125.2 uncultured Sedimentibacter sp. | reverse complement strand
AATGCAGAGAACTTTTTATCAGTTCCGGATTCTACAGCAGCTCATGGAATGAGGGTTTTGGGTAATCCACTTAAAGGTGATGAAAGAATTATCTCGGGTGAAAGCGGAGCAGCAACTGCAGGTGTTGTATCTCAGATTATGACATTGGAAGAATTAAGAGACATTAAAGAAGCATTAAAACTTGATGTGAATTCTGTTGTACTTTGCTTCAGTACTGAAGGCGACACGGACTTTGTAAATTATAGAGACATAGTATGGAATGGATTACATCCAAACAAATAAAAATATAAAATAAAAAGATAATAAAAGGAGAATTATTAATATGAATATGGATTTTAATAAATTAATGGAAACACTAAAAGGATTAGATTGTGAGAATCTTTACCATGATGATTTTTTCTTAACATGGGATAAAACTCAAGATGAATTAGAAGCAATATTTACAGTAGCAGATACATTAAGATATTTAAGAGAAAATAATATCAGTCCTAAAATATTTGATTCTGGATTGGGAATATCTTTATTCAGAGATAATTCTACAAGAACAAGATTTTCTTTTGCATCAGCATGTAACCTTTTAGGATTAGAAATTCAAGATTTAGATGAAGGAAAATCACAAATAGCTCATGGTGAAACAGTAAAAGAAACATCGAATATGATTTCATTTATGGCAGACGTAATAGGTATTCGTGATGATATGTATATTGGGAAAGGTCATACTTATCAAAAAAGTGTTGCAGAATATGTTGAAGAAGGATATAAAGATGGAGTTTTAAATCAAAGACCAACAATAGTAAATCTTCAATGTGATATTGACCACCCAACTCAATCAATGGCTGATATGCTTCATATAATCCATGAGTTTGGCGGAGTTGAAAATCTTAAAGGTAAAAAAATAGCTATGACTTGGGCTTATTCACCTTCTTATGGTAAGCCATTATCAGTTCCTCAAGGTGTTATAGCTCTTATGACTAGATTTGGTATGGATGTTACACTTGCACATCCTGAAGGATACGAAGTTATGTCAGAGGTAGAAGAAGTTGCTAGAAAAAATGCAGAGCAGTATGGTGGAAAGTTCACTAAAACAAATTCTATGGAAGAAGCATTTAAAGATGCTGATATAGTATATCCAAAGAGTTGGGCTCCATTTGCAGCAATGGAAGAAAGAACTAACCTTTATGGAGAAGGAAAACATAAAGAAATTGAAGAGTTAGAGAAAAAATTATTAAAACAAAATGCAGAGCATACTGATTGGGCTTGCACAGAAGAAATGATGAAATTAACTAAAGATGGCAAGGCTTTATATTTACATTGTTTACCAGCAGATATTACAGGAGTAAGTTGTGAAAAAGGTGAAGTTGATGCATCAGTATTTGATAGATATAGAATTCCATTGTACAAGGAAGCTAGCTACAAACCATATATTATAGCAGCTATGATATTCTTACAAAAAGTTAAAAATCCAGAAGAAACATTACAAAAATTACTTGATCAAAATAAAGCAAGGTTAATTAGATAAAAATAAACAAAGGGAGGAATTTTGAAATTGAAAGCAAATTTAGATTATAATAAAATTCAAAAATCTGCAGAAGGATATGAAAAAGATATGACTAAATTCTTAAGAGATTTAGTTCGTATACCAGGAGAAAGCTGTGATGAAAAAGGCCACATAGACCGTATTGCAGAAGAAATGAGAGCGGTTGGGTTTAACAAAGTTGAAATAGATCCAATGGGAAATGTTCTAGGATATATGGGAACAGGTGAAACTTTAATTGGTTTTGATGCACATATAGATACAGTAGGTATTGGAAATAGAGCTAACTGGCAATTTGATCCATATGAAGGTATGGAAAGTGATACTGAAATAGGAGGACGTGGAACATCTGACCAATTAGGTGGTATTGTATCTTCTGTTTATGGTGCAAAAATAATGAAAGATTTAGGTCTTTTAAGTGATAAATATACAGCTTTAGTAGTTGGAACAGTTCAAGAAGAGGATTGTGACGGTCTATGCTGGCAGTATATTATTAACGAGGATAAAATAAAACCTGAATTTGTAGTATCTACAGAACCTACTGATAGCGGTATATATCGTGGTCAAAGAGGACGTATGGAAATCCGTGTTGACGTTCAAGGAATATCATGCCATGGCTCTGCTCCAGAGCGTGGAGACAATGCTATTTATAAAATGGCTGAAATACTTTTAAATATTCGTGACCTTAATGAAAATGATGCATCAGATAGCGCTGAAATAAAAGGCTTAGTTAAAATGTTAGATGAAAAGTTTAATCCACAATATAAAGAAGCTGCATTTTTAGGACGCGGTACTGTAACTACATCTGAAATATTCTTTACTTCACCAAGCCGTTGTGCAGTAGCAGATTCTTGCTCTGTTTCATTAGACAGACGTATGACAGCAGGTGAAACTTGGGAAAGCTGCTTAGATGAAATACGTGCACTTCCAGCAGTAAAGAAATACAATGCAACTGTAAGTATGTATGACTATGAGAGACCAAGTTATACAGGATTAGTATATCCAATCGAATGCTACTTCCCAACTTGGGTAATTCCAGAAGATCATGCTGTTACAAAAGCAATGGAAGAAGCATATAAGAATCTTTATGGAACAACAAGAAGTGGTTCTAAAGAAACAGATGAAATGAGAAAAGAACGTCCACTTACTGATAAATGGACATTCTCAACAAATGGTGTTTCAATAATGGGACGTAATGGTATTCCTGTAATTGGTTTTGGTCCTGGAGCAGAAGCTCAGGCTCATGCACCAAATGAAAAAACATGGAAAGCAGATTTAGTTAAGTGTGCTGCAGTTTACGCTGCGCTTCCATCAATATATGTAGAAAACAAGTAATATTAAAATGAAAAACTAAATGTATTTATATATTTAGTTTTTCGTTGTATAAAATTTTAAATGCTATTAGGGAGAAATTTATGAAAAAAAAGATTGTTTTAGCTTTAGGTGGAAATGCCTTAGGTAGTACACTTAAAGAACAAATGGATGCTGTAAAATATACCGCTAAGGCAATTGCTGACCTTATTGAGGAAGGCTATGATGTGGTTGTTGCACACGGTAATGGCCCACAAGTAGGTATGATAAATAATGCATTTACAGAATATGGAAAAGTAGATTCTAAATTTCCGTATATGCCGCTATCAATGTGTGTTGCTATGAGTCAGGCATATATTGGCTATGATTTACAAAATGCACTTCGTGAAGAGCTTTTAAATAGAGGAATCAATAAAAATGTTACATCAATAATTACACAGGTAGTTGTAGACGAAAAGGACCCTGCGTTTGAACGTCCAACAAAACCAATTGGACCTTTTATGACTGCAGATGAAGCAGAGGTTAATCGTGCTAGAGGAATGGTGGTAGTAGAAGATTCAGGGCGTGGTTATAGAAGAGTGGTTGCATCACCAAAACCACAAGATATAGTAGAGATTGATACTGTTAAATCACTTCTAGAAGCTGGAGAGATTGTTATAGCATGCGGAGGTGGAGGAATTCCTGTTGTAAGAAATGGAAACCATCTCAAAGGTGTTGGAGCAGTTATCGATAAGGACTTTGCAAGTAGCTTAATGGCACAAAAATTGGATGCAGATAGCTTTGTAGTTTTAACTGCGGTTGAAAAGGTAGCTATAAAATTTGGAACACCTGAACAAGAATGGTTGTCAGAATTAACACTAGATACTGCTAAAAAGTATATAGAAGATAAAGAATTTGCAGAGGGTTCGATGCTACCAAAGGTTTTGGCTGGATTATCATTCGCATCATCAAAACCTGGAAGAAAAACATTAATAACATCTTTGGAGAAAGCAGCCGACGGGCTTGCTGGTAAAACAGGAACATGGATTAAGTCTTAGTAATATTATTACTAAAATTCAAATATTAATGGAGGATATTAATGGGTGAAAATATGAGACTTATCTCTTTTGAACATTTAGTAGATTGGTGCTTAGAAGAGTATAAAAATGAAAGAGCAATTTTTGGAATTAAAGAAGACAAATTTTATAAAAATAAAAGTGGCAATTATTTAAAAACTGTTTTCGGTGACAAATTAGGTTCAGCTATAGGACCTGCAGCAGGCCCTCATTGTCAATTAGCACAAAATATAATTGGTTCATACTTAGCTGGTTCTAGATTTATAGAGTTGAAAACTGTTCAAATTATGGATGGTGAACAAATACAGCATGCTGTTAATAGACCATGTATTTATGCCGAAGATGAATGTTATAACTGTGAGTGGTCTACAGAGTTAACTGTTCCACAAGCATTTGCAGAATATGTAAAAGCATATTTTTTAATACAAGTATTAGCTAAAGAACTAGGGTTGGCTGATTATAAGGATTTTGCTTACAACATGAGTGTAGGATATGATTTAGAGGGAATTAAATCTGAGAAAATAGACAATTATATTGAAGGTTTGAAAGATGCATCAAACACAGAAGTCTTTAAAGCTTGTAAACAATTCTTAAGTGATAATTTAAATAAATTTTCAAAATTCAACAAAGAAGATTTAGATAAAATTTCACCAAATATATGTCAATCAATAACACTTTCTACATTACATGGTTGCCCTGCACATGAAATTGAAAGTATATCAACTTATTTATTAACAGAAAAAAACCTAAATACATTTATAAAATGTAATCCAACATTGTTAGGTTATGAGTTTGCTAGGGAAACAACTAACAAGATGGGTTATGACTATATATCATTCACAGATTTTCACTTCAAAGATGACTTGCAATATAACGATGCAGTTGCAATGTTTAAAAGATTAATGTTATTAGCTGAGGAAAAAGATCGTTCGTTTGGGTTGAAGCTTACAAATACATTCCCTGTTGATGTAAAAAGAAATGAATTACCATCTGAAGAAATGTATATGTCAGGAAGATCTCTTTTCCCATTATCTATTACATTGGCGGCAAAATTATCAAAAGAATTTGATGGGAAATTACCAATAGCTTATTCAGGTGGAGCGGATGCAGCTAATATAAATGAAATTTTAGCAACTGGTATCCAGCCAGTAACTATGGCTACAACAATACTTAAACCAGGTGGATATGAAAGATTTAAGCAAATTGCTGAAGTTTCAGAAGCTATGCTTACTCCTGAATTTAAAGATATTGATACAAAACGATTAATGTCATATGCAGAGTCTGTAATTGAAGATCCTAGATACCAAAAATCTTATAGAGACAAGGTTAAATCTAGAAAAACTGAGAACAAATTACCTTTATTTGATTGTTATATGGCACCATGTAAAGATGGTGGATGTCCTATTAATCAGCAGATACCTGAATATTTGAAATTAGTATCTGATGGAAAGTATGACGAAGCAATAAACGTCATAGCTAATGATAATACAGCACCTAGCATATTAGGAACATTATGTAGCCACCCATGTCAAGATAAATGTACAAGAGTTGACTATGATAAAAGTATTCAAATTAGAGCTATGAAATTCGTAGCTGCTGATAATGCACAACAAAAATTTGTTAATTCAATAAAAGAATCTGAATTAAAGTCAAATAAAAAAGTTGCAGTTATTGGAGCAGGACCTGGTGGAATTGCAGCAGCTTCTTATTTAAGAAGAAATGGAATGGACGTTGTAGTTTTTGAAAAACTGGATAAACCATATGGAATTGTAAGATATATAATTCCTAAGTTTAGAATTGCAGAAGAATTAATTGAAAGAGATTATCAAATAGCAGTTAAACAGGGTGTTAAATTTAGATTTAATACAGATGTTACAGATAGTTATGAAGAATTAAAAAATAAATTTGATTATGTAATAGTTGCTACTGGTGCTTGGATGAAAGGCAATTCACCTGTAAAAGAAGGTCAAGAAAAAGTAATTGATGCTTTAGATTATTTGTGGAAAGCTAGAAATGAAAAGGTAGAAAGTTTAGGTAAAAAAGTAGCAGTAATAGGTGCAGGAGACGTTGCTATGGATTGTGCACGTTCAGCATTTAGACAAAGAGGTGTAGAGGAAGTTCATGTTGTTTATAGAAGAACAGAAAGCTATATGCCTGCTAGTCAAGAAGATGTAAATGAAGTTAAAGAAGAAGGAATAAAAATAGACGAATTATTAGCACCTGTTAAATATGATGGTAAAGTGTTAACTTGTGAAAAGATGTCTCTTGGAGATTTTGATTCAAGTGGAAGAAAATCTGTTATTGGAACAGGAAAATTTGTAGATTTAGAGTTCGATACAGTAATTGGGGCTACGGGAGCAAAAGTTGATACTAAGCCATTCAAAAACAATCATATAAATATGGATGAAAGAGGAAGGCTTAAATTACTTCCTAGTTTAGAAAGTAATATTGAAAATGTGTATATTATAGGTGATTGTAAACAGGGACCATCAACCATAGTTAAAGCAATGGCAGATGCTAAAACAGTTGCATTAGATATTTTAAAGAAAGAAAATTTAGGTAACGACTTTAAGAAATTTAATGTACCAATGGAAAATGATCAAGTTTATACAAGAAAAGCAGTTTTAGTCCCAATTCAACAAGGTAAAGAAGAAGGCGAAAGATGTTTAAAATGTGATCAAATTTGTGAGATCTGTAAAGAGGTATGCCCTAATAGAGCAAATGTAATAATAAATGTTGATGGTTTTAATAACTTACATCAAATCCTTCATATTGATGGAATGTGCAATGAGTGTGGAAACTGTGGAGTTTTCTGTCCTTATGAAGATAGACCTTATAAAGATAAAGTGACTTTATTTTGGTCAAAAGAAGAATTTGAAGATTCAGCTAACATTGGTTTCTTGAAGTTATCTGATGATAAGTTCCTAGTTAGAGCTGAGAATGGAAATGTAATAGAGCATACTCTAGGTGATGGTAAAATATCTAACGAACTTGAAAAGTTTATTGAAGCAGTGTTATCTGATTACAAGCATTTCTTGAATCCTACAGTAATAGGGTAAATCGGTTAATTATCTAAAACTTTTAAGGAAAAAAGGAGAGAGATAAAATGATTATAGGCAATGGAAAATTAATAACTAATGACTCAGCCAGCACATATTTGGAAAATGGAGCGGTATTAATAAAAGGCAATGTTATCGAAGAAGTTGGAAATTTTGAAGATTTAAAAAAATCACATCCAAACGAAGAAGTAGTAGATGTTAAAGGTAGGGTAATAATGCCTGGTATGATATGTGCTCACAGCCATATTTATAGTGCATATGCAAGAGGTATGTCAGTAAGTAAACCTACTAGTGATTTTTTTGAGGTTCTGGAAAATCTATGGTGGAGCTTAGATAGAAAGCTTACATTAGAAGATGTAAAATTAAATGCACAAACTACCTATATTGATTCAATTCAAAATGGTGTGACTACATTAATTGACCACCATTCAGGTCCAAACTCAGTTACAGGAAGTCTTTTTGCCATAGCAGAAGCTGCAAAAGAATTAGGAGTTAGAACATCATTATGCTATGAAGTTTCTGACAGAGATGGTCATGAAATAATGCTAAAAGAAATAGAAGAGAATATTAATTTTATTAAGGCATGTCAAAAGGATGATAACAACGATATGATAAAAGGTTTGTTTGGCCTTCATGCATCATTTACAGTTTCAAATGACACTCTAAATAAAGTAAGAGAAGCTATGGAAGGTGTTTATAATGGTTATCATATACACGTAGCTGAAGGAATTCAAGATGAGTATGATTCACTTAAAAAATATGGGAGAAGAGTAGTGGAAAGACTACATGACTTTGGCATATTAGGTGAACAAACTATTGCAGTTCATGGTGTTCACGCTAACCAGAGAGAAATAGAGATTTTAAGAGATACAAATACAAGTATAGTTCATAACCCAGAATCGAATATGAACAATGCAGTTGGATGTCCTCCAATAATATCTATGATAAAACAAGGGTTGCGAGTAGGACTGGGAACAGATGCATATACTAATGACATGTTTGAATCAATGAAAGTAGCAAATATATTACACAGCCATCATTTGTGTGATCCTACTGTTGGCTTTATGGAAACAAAGGCAATGCAATTTGACAATAATCCAAAAATATTATCAAAATATTTTAAAAAGGATTTAGGAGTTATACAAAAAGGTGCTTATGCTGATATTATAACACTTGATTATGATCCACTTACACCTATGAATGGTGATAATTGGTTTGGTCACGCGTTGTTTGGAATGACAGGTAGAATTGTTAATGACACAATTATAGCTGGAAAGTTTGTGATGAAGGATAGGGAAGTGTTAGTAGCTGATGTAACTTCAATTAAGGCGAAATCAAGAGAAAGAGCAAAACAAATTTGGCCATTAATGTAATTAATTAAAATGCATATCAACCATTCTATGTATATTATTTATCTCATAGAATGGTTTCCATACATGTATGAGGGTGGATATGACCTGCACACTTTATTGTTCAAAGCATGCATGTGTAATATATATTACAATAATTCTAGGAGGAACAAATTATGAAAAGTAATCAAACACCGGTTAATTCTTCGCTTTTTAGCATGGAAGGAAAACCAAGTCTTGGAACAGCAATGCCTATGTCTCTTCAACATCTTTTAGCAATGATAGTTGGTAACGTATTACCTGCATTAGTATTATCAGGTGCAATTGACTTAGCACCAGAACAAAGAATCCAATTAGTTCAGGCAAGTATGTTTATAGCTGCAATAGCAACTTTACTACAGTCGTTTCCTATTTTTAACATAGGGGCTAAATTACCAGTTATAATGGGTGTAAGTTTTGCTTATATTCCTACTATATTGGCAATTGGAGTTAAATTTGGTATAGGAGCAATTTTCGGTGCTCAATTTGTAGGTGGTATAGTAGCTTTTATAGTTGGTATATTTATAAAGAAAATCAGAAAATATTTTCCACCAATGGTAGCTGGAACTGTTGTATTTACAATTGGACTTTCTCTTTATAGAGTTGCAGTAAACTATATGGCAGGTGGATTTCAAGCAACTGACCCAAGATATGGTGGTTTAGTTTACTGGGGTATTGCATTATTAACATTGGCAGTAGTATTAATATGTAATATGTTCGGAAAGGGTTATATTAAACTTGCAGCTATTTTAATAGGTATAATAGTAGGATATATAGCAAGTTTAGCAGCTGGTATAATAACATTTGATGCTATTGGTAATGCTTCGTGGTTTACTTTACCTTCGATATTGCCATATAAATTGGAATTCCCACTAGCCGCAGTAGCGACCATGGCAGTAATGTTTGTTGTTAACTCCGTTCAGGCAGTAGGTGATTTATCAGGAACCACTGTAGGAGGTATGGATAGAGAAGCGACTGATGAGGAATTATCAGGCGGTATAAAAGCAAACGGGGTAGTTAGCTTAATAGGTTCTTTAATTGGTGCATTGCCAACTGCTACATATAGTCAAAATGTTGGTATAGTAGCTATGACGAAGGTAGTAAGTTTATCAGTAGTTAGAATAACAGCTGTTATGATATTTATAGCAGGATTTATACCAAAATTTGGAGCAGTTATGACTTCAATACCACAATGTGTTATTGGTGGAGCAACAATATCAGTATTTGCTCAAATAACAATGACAGGAATGAGATTAATAATACAAGATGAATTGTCAGTAAGAAATACTACTATAGTTGGTCTTGGTATAGCATTAGGAATGGGAATAACTCAAATAAATCCAGCAGGACTTCAGTATTTGCCAGGATGGTTCACAATGGTATTTGCTAGTTCTCCAGTAGTTTTAGCAACTACAGTTGTATTTATATTAAACATTATACTTCCAAAGAAAACAATAGCAGAAGAAAAAGCAGAAAGAGATGCAATAGAGAAAAAGTAATATTTTTATAACTTACATTCACATTGGGGCGATGCTGTCGTCCCTTATTGGGTGTAGTTTGGTTTTACATTTATTATAAAATATGATAAAATATTAAAATAACAGCAATTTTCAGGAGGAAATTTTGGGGCTTATAATTAGAAATGGTTTATTAAACAATTGTGAAGATAGTTATAAAGCTGACCTATTAATTGAAAATGGGAAAATCGTTGAAATAGGCCTTAATATGCCAAGTGGTATACATGATGAAATTGATGCCATAGGCAAATTGGTTTTACCAGGTGGGGTAGATGTTCACACTCATATGGATTTAGATTTAGGAAAATATAGGGCAGTGGATGATTTTTATACTGGAACTAAGGCTGCAGCATTTGGTGGTACAACAACAATAGTAGACCATATCTCATTTGGACCAAATGGATGTAGTCTTCATTATCATATCAATGAGTATCATAAACTAGCAAAAAATAAATCCATAATAGATTACAGTTTTCATGGAGTAGTTCAGCATGTAAGTATGGATATTCTAGAAGAGATGGAAAGTTTGGTTAAAGAAGGAATAACAAGTTTTAAAATATATATGACATATGATAATATGCTTCATGATGAAGACATATTAAAAATACTATTTAGAGCAAAAGAATTAGGAGTTGTGATTGCCGTTCATGCTGAAAATCATGGGGCAATACAATATTTAAGACAGTATTATAAGAAAGCTAATAAAACAACACCAATATATCACGCTTTGTCAAGACCTGACTCTACAGAAGCAGAAGCAATTAGCAGGATGATATATCTAAGTGAAATAGCAGGATATCCTCATCTTTATTTTGTTCATGTATCGACAAAAAAAGGTTTAAATGAAATTATTTCAGCTAGACAAAGAGGAGTTAAAAATATTTATTGTGAAACATGTGTTCAGTATTTAATATTAACTGAGGACTGTTATAAAAAAGAAAATAATGAAGGATTAAAATATATTATGGCACCTCCTTTGAGAAAAAGCGAGGATGTTGAGTTTTTGTGGAAGGGAATTGAAAATGATGATGTTGATGTAATTGCTACAGATCATTGTCCTTTTTACTTAAAAAATAAATTTGATGGTAAAAATGATTTTAGTATTACCCCAGGTGGAGTACCTGGTGTGGAGGAAAGGATGGAAATAGTTCTTACAGAAGGAATAAAAAGAGGACTAACCATCAATAATTTAATAAATAAATTATCAACTAAGCCAGCGAAAATTTTTGGATTATTTCCCAGAAAAGGCTCTATACAAATTGGAATGGATGCGGATATAGTAATATTAAAACAGAAAGAAAAAATAATTAAAAGTGAAAATAGACATAGTGCTGTAGACTACACAACTTATGATGGTTTTGAGGTAGATTATGTTGTTGAAACAACTATTCAAAGAGGAAACATTGTAATTCGAAATGAAAAGATGTTAGCTAATAAAGGTGATGGAGAGTTTCTGAAGAGAAGTAGGAAAAATAGAGTGGAGGATTAGTATATGTATTCGTTAAATGTAAATGGAAAATTATATGAAGTTGAACAAGATAAAAGCTTAATGAGCTATTTAAGAGATGACCTAGGACTTACTGCAGTTAAAAATGGCTGTGATGAAGGTGCTTGTGGTGCATGTTCAGTTATAGCAGATGGTAAAGTTATTAGAGCATGTATAATGAGAGTATCGAAAGTAGAAGGAAAAAAAATAGTAACAGTAGAAGGATTAACACAAAGAGAAAAAGATGTTTATAGCTATGCATTTGCTAAATGTGGAGCTGTTCAGTGTGGTTTTTGCATACCTGGTATGGTTATAAGTGCAAAAGCACTAATTGATCAAAATAACAATCCAACTAAAAGTGATGTAAAAAAAGCAATTAAAGGAAATATTTGTCGTTGCACTGGTTATGTAAAAATAGAAGAAGCAATAATGTTAGCAGCTCAAATCTTTAGAGATAATGAAGAAATTCCATATAGCGAAGATGCGGTTAATATAGGGAGAAATATATTTAGAGTTGATGCAAAAGCTAAAACATTAGGTGAAGCTAAATATGTTGATGACATAGTAGTAGATGGAATGGTATATGGAAAGGCAATAAGACCGCCATATGCTAGGTGTAAAGTGGTTTCAATAAATAAAGATAAAGCATTGAAATTAGATGGTGTTGTAGGTGTTTATACTGCAGAAGATATACCAGGGGAAAGATTTATTGGTCATATAAAGCGGGATTGGCCAGTAATGATAGCTGTTGGCGAAGAAACAAGGTATGTAGGTGACGCAATAGCTTTAGTAGTGGCAGAAACAAAAGAAAAATTAGAAGAGGCAATAAGTCTTGTAGAAATACAATATGAAAAATTGACACCTATAAATAATCCAAAAGAAGCAGCAGAAGAAGGAGCACCATTTATTCATAATGGAGGAAACTTGTTATCGCTTCAAACACTTAAAAGAGGAGATGTAGAGGCTGCATTTGAAAAAGCAAAATATATTTCTGAATTTAATTATAAAACACCTTTTACAGAACATGCCTTTTTAGAACCTGAATGTGCTATAGGCATACCTGATGGAGATGGAGTAAAAGTTATTACAGGTGGTCAAGGAATATATGATGAGTTTAGAGAAATAACAGAAATGTTAGGCATAGATTCAAGTAAAGTAAGAATTCAAAGCGCATATGTAGGTGGAGGATTTGGTGGAAAAGAGGATATGAGTGTTCAGCATCACGCAGGGTTACTAGCATATCTTTCAAAGAAACCAGTGAAAGTTTTATTATCTAGACAAGAAAGTATAAAAATACACCCTAAAAGACATGCAATGGAAATCTATATGAAGGTTGCATGTGATGAAAATGGAAAGCTTCTAGGTATGAAATCAAGGATTATATCAGATACTGGTGCCTATGCATCTCTTGGTGGACCTGTTTTGCAAAGAGCATGTACTCATGCTGCTGGCCCATATAATTATCAAAATGTAGATATAGAAGGAAAGGCATATTATACAAATAACCCTCCAGCAGGTGCATTCAGGGGATTTGGTGTTACTCAATCATGTTTTGCAATGGAATCTACATTAAATGATTTGGCAGAAAAAGTAGGTATTTCACCTTGGGAAATTAGGTATTTAAATGCTATAAGACCTGGAGAAGTATTACCTAATGGACAAATTGCAGATGAAGGCACAGCATTTGCTGAAACATTAGAAGCAGTAAAGGAAGCATATGAAAGTTTATCACAAGATGAAAATAAATTTGTTGGTATAGCCTCAGCTATGAAAAATGCAGGATTAGGTGTTGGAGTTCCTGATATAGGAAGATGTAATATTTTCATTCAAGATGGAACTGCAAGGATTAGATCAAGTGCTTCAGGTATAGGTCAAGGTTTACAAACTATTATATTTCAAGTAGTATGTGAAACAACAGGATTAAACCCTAAGCAAGTTGTGATTGAACACCCTGATACTAAATACACACCAAATTCAGGTACTACAACAGCATCAAGACAAACTGTATTTACAGGTGAAGCTACAAGACGTGCATCATTGAAACTTAAAGAAGCTTTAAAAGAAAAATCTATAGAAGAACTAGAAGGAGAATTATTCTCCGGGGAATACAGCTTTGAATCTGACCCTATGGGAAGCGATAAACCAAATCCAGTAAGTCACGTTTCATATGGATACGCTACACAAGTTGTAATTCTTAATAAAGAAGGAATTGTTGAAAAAGTGATAGCTGCACATGATATAGGTCATGCTATAAATCCTGTAACTGCATCGGGACAAATAGATGGTGGAGTAATAATGAGTTTAGGTTATGGATTAACAGAAGACTTTCCACTTAAGGATGGTGTACCACAAGCTAAGTTTGGAACTTTAGGATTATTGAGGTCTGTTCAATCTCCAGAAATAGAAACCATATTAATAGAAAAAAATAAAGAAGAATTAGCCTATGGGGCAAAAGGTATAGGTGAAATTGCTGCTATACCAGCTGCACCAGCAGTTCAAAATGCTTACTATAAAAAGGATGGAAAATTTAGAACAACATTACCTTTAGAAAATACAGCATATAAGAAATAAAATAAAAAATAGAATGTAAGGCTGTAAATTAATTTACAGCCTTTTGGTGGTGGTATTATGAAATCTGATAAAATAAGTGAAATTTTCAATATAAAAAAAGGTGACATTATATCTATAGTTGGGAGTGGTGGAAAAACTACATTAATGTTTGAGTTGGCAAAAGAGCTAAAAAAACAATATAAAGTTTTAGTTACCACTAGCACAAAAATATATGAACCTTCATGTGATAATTATGATTATTTATATACAAATATTGAGCAATATACTAAATCCAGATACTTGCATAAACAAAAAGAAAATTCATTAACAGTTATATCTAAAGATATAGATGTAAGCAAAAAAAAATTAATAGGATTAAATGATGAGTGCTTAGATTTAGTAATTAATGATTTTGACTTAGTGTTAATTGAATCAGATGGTTCAAGAAATTTGCCATTAAAAGGCTGGAAAGAACATGAGCCTTCTATACTTTTAAAGACTAATAAAACTATAGGAGTTATACCTATTAATATGATAAATAGAAAAATAAATAAAGATTACATATATGGATTTGAAGAATTTATAAAAATAATTGGTGATACTTCATTTTTAGATGAACAAGCTATAGGTAAAGTATGTTCAAGTAAATCGGGAATATTTAAAAATTCTAGGGGAAAATTGTATCTTTACATTAATAAGACTGATGATAAACAGTATATAGAAGATTCATTAAGTCTTTCTAAATATTTGATAAAAAATATAGTAGGTAGACCTTATAATTTTAAAATTTGTTTTGGGTCTTTAAAGATGGGAGAATTTTATGAAAATTAGTGCAATAGTTATGGCTTCAGGATTGTCTAGAAGAATGAACACAAATAAGCTTCAAATGGAAATAAACAATAAAAAAATATATGAATACATACTAGAAACATTAAAAAGTATAGAATTTTATGAAGTCGTAGTAGTTACAAATGATCAAAATATTAAATGTAAAGCTGAGGAATTAGGTTATAAAACCTTAAGTAATCCAAATGCATATTTAGGACAAAGTGCCTCAATTAAAACAGCCTTAGAAAATATTAGTGAAGCTAGTGGATATATGTTTTTCGTAGCTGACCAGCCATTTGTTTCATCAAGTACAATTAATATAATATGCGATACATTTAAAAATAACCTAGACAGAATAATAATTCCAAGCTATAATTGTATAAATGGCAATCCGGTGTTGTTTCCATGTAGCTTAAAAAATGAGTTAATGTCTATTAGTGGTGACTCAGGAGGAAAGGTAGTCATTAAGAATAATCTGGATAAAGTTATAAATGTAAAAATTCATGATGTTAATGAACATATGGATATTGATACACTAGAGGATTACGAAAAAGTATTGAAAATGAAGGTGACAGAATGAAAGATGATATTATAGTAGTAAAAGGTGGAGGGGATGTTGCTTCAGGTAGCATTCAAAAACTTCATAGGTCTGGTTTTAGAGTTTTGGTTTTAGAAATAGAAAATCCAACTTCAATAAGAAGGACTGTCTGCTTTTCTGAGGCGATATTTAATGGTGAAATGAGTATTGAAGAATTAAAATCAATTCATGTTAAAAATGAAAAAGAAATTTACAATGCTTGGGAAAATGATAAAATACCTGTAATAATTGATCCTAGAGGAGCATATATAGATAAACTTAAGCCAATTGCAGTGGTAGATGCAATTATTGCAAAGAAGAATACCGGTATGAATAGAAACCTAGCACCTATTACAATAGCTATAGGTCCAGGTTTTGAGGCAGGAAAAGATGTTGATATTGTTATAGAGAGCAATAGAGGACATAATTTAGGAAGGCTAATTTTTAATGGGTATGCTGATGAGAATACAGGAAATCCAGGAAATATTGAAGGATTTACTATTGAGAGAGTTCTATATTCTCCTTGTGAGGGAATATTCAAGTCCAACCATAAAATTGGAGATGTAGTAAAAACAGGAGATGTGGTTGCAACTGTTAATGGTGAAAAAATATATTCTAAATTAGGTGGATTAATTAGAGGACTTATCAGAAATGATACATTGGTTACAGAAGGCTTTAAAGTGGGTGATGTGGATCCTAGAGTTAATCAAATAAACAACTGCTACACAATATCAGATAAAGCTCGTGCCATTGGTGGAGCAGTATTAGAAGCTTTAATGATAAGTAAAAATAAAATGAATTATAACAACTAATATAAGGTATTAATATGAAAATAACAAAAATAGAAGGTTATATAGAGTAGCTTTCTTTTTTTATATATAAAAAAGATTATTAATTTTATATTTTTACTAAAGTTTTATTAAAAACTGACGATATGTATTAAAGGTACGAAAGTTTTTAAAATAAAAGATTTTAATAGAGGTGGAATTATGAGAGAGAAAATAAACAATTTGAATGAAGAAAATTATAATATAGAAGAGGATACGTTAAAGGATAAATATCTTACGTTTTTCACTGACAATCAACTTTTTGGCATTCCAATTGCTGATGTAGTTCAAATAGTTGGAGTTCAAGAGATTACACCTATTCCTGACTTTCCTAATTATGCAAAGGGTATTATTAATTTAAGGGGGAGTATTATTCCTATTATTGATGTAAGGTTAAGGCTACACAAAGAAGAAGCAGGATATACTGAAAGGACATGTACTATAGTAACGAATATAAATGATGTGTCAATTGGATTTATAGTAGATGCTGTAAATGAAGTAACAAATATAGAAAAAGATAATATTTCACAACCTCCAAAAGTGGGTAAGGATTATGTAAACACTTATATTACAGGTGTTGCTAAGATTGATAATAAAGTTGTATTATTATTAAACACTCAGAAAATGTTGAGCGAAAGCGAGCTTGAATTAATAACTAATATATAATAAATAATTAGCAATATCTTAAAAATACAATATAAAAATGCATAAAAGAGTTGGAGGAACTAAATTGAGGAATTTGAAAATAGGTAAAAGATTATTAGTTTGTTTTAGTATAATAATATTTATTTCAATTGTTTCTATCGGAATCTCAGTAATTAATATAAATGTTGTATCAACAAATATGGACCGTTTTAATAAAGAGTGTTATGAGTCTGAAAGCATTAGCTGGACGGCGATATTGGCTATTGACTCTATTGAAAAATCTATATATAAGGCGTCATCTTCTTCAAATAGAGTTTTAGTATTGCAATACATAGAAGAAATTAAAGCAGGTGTTATTTCATTTGATAACTCAGTTGCACAGTTAAAAGGAAAGCAAGTAGTAACTAATGAATATATATCTGAACTTGAAAGTGAAATAGAAAAGGCAAAACCTAACATAGATGAGTTGATAGATTTAATAGATAATGGAAAAAACACTCAGGCAATGCAAATAATGTATTTGAAATTAATGCCATCTATAGATTCAATACATGCTTCATTAAGAGCAGTTAGCAGTGAATTAGATACTTACGCACAAAACTTTGTTACAGAGTCTAATAATGTAAAAATGAAATCAATCATAAGTTTGCTAATAATTCTTGGTATAAGCGTTATTGTATCTGCTTTACTAGCATCTTATGTAACTAGAAGCATTGTTAGGCCAATAAATGAAATTTCAGAAGCAGCTAATTCAATGAGCATAGGAGATTTTGATTTTGAAATCAAATATAACTCAAAAGATGAGCTTGGAAAAGTTGCAAAAGATATGGCAAATACTGTTAGTAAATTGAAGCTTTATATAGGTAATGTGGATTCAATATTAAATAAAATATCATCTGGAGATATGACTGCATCTATAGATATAGAATTTGAAGGTGGTTTTGCTTCCATAAAGAAATCAGTTGAGGTTATAATAGAATCACTAAATGATATTTTTTCACAAATAAATGAAGCTTCAGAGCAAGTAGCGAGCAGTTCAGAGCAAGTATCTGGAGGAGCGCAAGCTTTATCTCAAGGTGCTACAGAACAAGCTAGTTCCATTCAGCAGTTATCTGCATCAATAAATGAAATCTCTGAGCGAAAGTTAGAGTAAATGCAAACAACTCGAATATAGTTAGTAAAACTACAAACAATTTAGTAAAAGAAGTCAAAGATGGTAGTGATCAAATGAAGCAAATGACAACTGCTATGGTTGATATAAAACAATCATCAAATGATATAGCAAAAATAATAAAAGCAATAGATGATATAGCTTTTCAAACAAATATACTTGCATTGAATGCAGCAGTAGAAGCTGCAAGAGCTGGTGCTGCAGGTAAGGGATTTGCAGTAGTAGCGGATGAAGTTAGAAATCTTGCATCTAAAAGTGCAGAAGCTGCTAAAAATACAACCGTATTAATAGAAAATTCTATAAAAGTAGTTGAAAATGGAACAAAAATAGCAGATAAAACAGCTAAGTCAATGAAGAATGTTGTTGATGGAATTAGTGAATCTATGTTATTGATTGACCAAATAACAGAAGCATCAAATGAACAAGCTGTTTCTATAATGCAAGTAACTCAAGGTATTGAACAAGTATCGGCGGTAGTTCAGACTAACTCTGCAACAGCAGAGGAAAGTGCTGCAGCGAGCGAAGAACTTAGTGGACAGGCACATATGCTTAAAAGTTTAGTAAGTAGAGTTAAATTAAAATCTTCTGGTATTATTGTTGAAAAGGATGAGCTAATTGAAGATGAATTAGTTTCAGATGTGTATGAAGTTGAAAATGAAAATCAGAATGAGGACATAGATTTTGAATCAGAGATAACTATATAGGGAAGAATTATATGCGTCTCATGATGATAGAAACAAACCATAATAATAATAATTAATTTAAATGGAGATAATTATGTATAACGATGATATAATAGAAGAACAAGAGATAATAGATTTCCCGTGGCTAGTGTTTAGACTTAAGAATAATTTATACTGTGTTAATAGTAAAATTATAACTTCTATAGTTATTATGCCAGAAGGCATGACAGTGGTACCAAATGTCCCTGACTATATAAAAGGTCTTATACATCTAAGAGGTAGTGTAATACCGCTTTTAGATTTAAGAATGTTATTTAAAGTTAAATCTGTAAAAGAAGAGTATGAAGATTTTAAAAATATGATAGATGAAAGAAAAAACGATCATATACATTGGGTTAATGAATTTGAACGTTCAATAAAAAATGATGAACAAATTAAACTCAATACAGATCCTCATGAATGTGCATTTGGAAAATGGTATGATAATTTTACGACAGATATTGAAATAGTGAATTTTAATCTGAAAAAATTAGATGAGCCTCATAAGCTAATTCATAAAGCTGTTGAAGAGGCAAATAGTTGTTCTAAAAATCATGGTAGTTGTGAAAGGGATAAATGTTTAAAAAAGGTGTTACAAGAAACTAAAGAAAAAAACATGCCTTATATGATACAATTGCTAGATGAAACTAAAGAAATATTCAAAATGCATTATAGAGAAATGGTTGTAATACTTGAAAAAGATAATTCATATGTTGGTATAACGGTAGATGAGGTATTATCAGTAGAAAATATAATACCTTATGAAGATACTGAAGAAGTGAGAAAAATGTGTAGAGATAAGTATGTATGCGGAGTTGCAAAAAGTGAGAAAAATAATGATATATTACTTATTCTAGATGAAGAAAAAATAATGAATATTTCAGAAATTCAAGATATTAGATTATAATATTTTATAAATAACTAAACTTTATCTAAAAAATGACGATTATAATAATGGTGACATAAAAATAGGGGAGAAAATATTTTATAGGGGTGGTTTCTATATGAAAATTCAGAATATTAATAATTATATAAACTATAATGGTAATAAAAAGCCAATCAAGCATGAAGAGGTTACAAAAAATAATAATTATGACATAATAGAAATAAACAAAAACAATTTAAATAAAGATAAAGAAAAAAGTGAAGTTAATTACGATAATATAAAAAATAATATTGTTTCAGAAATAAAAAAAGAAGCAAGTAGTGAAAGAATAGATCAACTCAAAGAGAGTATCAAGAATAAAACTTATGAAATAGATGTAGATGAAATTGTTAGGATATTATTAGATAAGTAGAGTGGAGACAAATATGATAGTAACCGATTCATTATGCAATATACTTAAAGAGAGTGCAGAAACTTATGAGGGTTTTATTAAACTGGAATATGATAAATATGATGCAGTAATTAGAGATGATATTACTCGACTCGATGAAATTATTTCATCAGAGCAAGTGTTTTTTTTAAAAATAAAAGGACTTGAACAAAAAAGACAAAAATTAACTCAAAGTATGAATATGAAAGATAAAACCCTAAAAGAAATAATAGAGTTATCTAATAATGAGGAAAAAAGTAAACTTAAGGAACAATATGATAGATTATTTAAAGCACTTTCTGATTTTAAAAAAATAAATTCTGAATGTAAAACACTTATAGAAGTTAGATTGCATAAAATTAATTCTGCCATAGATAAACAAGGTATAAGTAAAAATAATTATGCAAATAATGAAAATAGAAATAATAAAAGTTCAATCATTTCAAAGAAAATATAAAGGGGGGAAGTCATGATAAGGTCAACTTTTACTGGATTAAAAACAGCAAACAGCGCATTAAGAACTAGCCAAAATTTATTAGATGTAGTAGGGCAAAATATTTCAAATGTAAACACATCAGGATATACAAGACAAAGATTAGACATAAATTCTGTCTCGTTAAATACTAGTAATGTTAAGTATGGAAGTAATAGCGTTAATATAGGTCAAGGAGTGGCAACCTCTGGAATTAATCAGTGCAGAGATGCATTTCTTGATTTAAGATATAGAAGAGAAGCTGCTAAGGTAGGTTCTGAGAATATTCAGCTGGATGCTTTAAATGAGTTAGAGACAATATTTGATGAAATAGGAAAAGATGGTTTAGATGCGCAGTTTTCTGATTTAATTGAAAAACTTCAATCATTAACCTCAAGCCCATCTGACCCAGTTTTAGAGGGCGTTGTAAAAACATCTGCATCTATGCTTTGTCAAATGTTTAATAACTATTCTAATCAAATAAATACGATAAAAGAAGAAAATACAAGCTATCTTGAAGATGGTGCGATAATAAAAGTAAATCAATTAATGAGAAATATATCTGATATGAATAAGCAGATTAAAAGAGACAATATTAGTGGAAATACAGCATTAGAGTTAAATGATAAAAGAAATATGCTTATAGATGAACTTTCCTCATATCTTGATATAGAAGTTATTTTGACTCCTGTAGGTATTGGTGATGGAAAAGAAGTAGATTTATTATCAATACAGCTTAAAGGTAATGGCATGGACATTGTAAATGATAGTGAGTATGCAGAGCTAGAAGTTTTAGACTCAGGTACAGACTCTACTAAAATAAGCTTAAAAAAATCAATAGACGCTAGTTTTGCAACAGATATTGATTTAACAAACTCTATTGACAGTGGTCAAATTGGAGGGTATCTTAAAGTGCTGAATGGTCAAGGTGAATTTGGAGAGACAGGAAGTCCTGACGATAGGGGAATACAGTTTTATGAAAAAATGATAGATTCATTGGCTAATAAATTTGCAGAAATTATGAATGATGCTAATACAAAGATAGATGGAACACTTGCTCCTTTGTTTGAATCAAGTGTATCTGGAGAGGCAATTAATTCTAGTAATATTAAAATATCTGATGCTTGGAAAAATACAAGCAGCTCATACATTACAAATACTAAAATTGAAAAGAACACTGATAATTCAGGGGCAGCAGATAATATAATAACAATGATATCATTGTTTGATAAAGAAGAAAATTTTAAAGCTAGTTATACAGATGAATTTGGTGTGGTTACAGAAAAAGATTTATTTACTGGGTCAATGCAAGAATTTCTTTCGTTTACATCTACCACACTAAGCCTTCAAGTAGAAGATACAAGAAATAATTTTAATACGTATGATGAAACTCTTTACCAAATTGATTATTCAAGGGGCAGTCTGTCTTCAGTTGATTTAGATGAGGAAGGTGTAAATCTTATTACTTATCAAAAATCATACAATGCAGCAGCTAGACTCATGACAACATTAGATGAAATGTTGGACACCTTAATAAATAATATGGCAGTATAGGAGGTAATTATGAGAATAACAACTGGCATGATGTCTACTAGATATATGAGAAATTTAAATAAATCGGAGTCGGCATTAAATTATAAGTACGACCAAGCAACAACTGGTAGGAGTTTTTTCAAGGGTTCTGAGAATCCCATAGGTGCAATTAAGGCATATAAGCTTAGACGTGAATATAGATCTACAGAGATGTATGCAACTAACATTAGTGATGCTAAATCATTTCTTTCGTTAGCAGAAAGTAATCTGACAGAAATAAACAACAATCTAGGGACTGCATATACATCATCATTAAAAGGGATAACAGGTACTATGTCTCCTGATGATAGGGAAATTATTGCTAAAGAGCTTGATAATTTGCAAAATTCTATATTAACTGCACTGAATGGCAAGTTTGAAGACAGGTATGTTTTTGGTGGAACAAATAGAAACGAGAAACCATTTTCAGTTGATTCAAGTGGAAATTTGTTATATAAAGGCATTAATGTCAATGATGGTACTAACAATTTGGATCCACCTAAGACACCTGAGGAAGGGTTGGAGATACTTGCTGAATTATCAAATGAATCAGTGAATGTAGATGTTGGATTAGGAATAGAATATGATTCAAGCGGTGTTGTAAAAGATAGTTCAGTTTTTAATTTAGCTATACCTGGAATTAAGTTTATGGGATATGGTACTGATGATGAAGGAAGACCTAATAATGTATTTTCTCTAATAGGGGAAATAAAAGGACAACTAAGAAGTGATGGTTTTTCTATGGAAAAAATACAACCATATATTGAGAAATATACAGAACAAAAAAATGATGTATTAATAGGTGTAACGGATATCGGAGCAAAAGCTAATTATTTAGATTTTATTAAACTTAGAAATGAAGACTATCAATTTGATTTAGAAGAACGACTTGCTGATGTAGAATATATGGATACAGCAGAAGCTATTACAGATTATGTAATGCAGAAATACACTTATGATGCTGCATTAGCTATGGGTAATAAAATATTACAAAAAAGTTTTATTGACTTTATGAGTTAATATTAATTAGGTGGTGTGAATTTAATGATTAAACCGGTTTTAGAAATGAAAACCATACCTATATCAATGGAGTTCAAAATTAATAAGGCGCGTTATGAAATAATTAAAGACAATGCATCTGTAGAAATAAAAAACAACAATGGATGTATTGAAATGCGTATGGAACCTATTAAGTTAAATTTAGATGCCTGTGAATTGAATTCCACTAATAAAGAAAAGAAATCTAAGGTTTCTTTAGATTATTTTAAACAGACTTTAAAAGCTGCTTATGAAGCAACAGGAAGCTATTCGGAGGAAGGAAATATGACCATAAACATACAAATTATGGGGAATCCTATATCTGATGTAGCATTGCAGAAATTTAACAGTGATGTAAGTTTTAATATGGGATCTACTTCTGTTATAGATTCTGATACATCATGGGACCCTAAAGATATGTCAATAAAATATGAAATTGATAAGCTAAACTTTGATTGGAAATTAAATAGGCCTGAAATAAATTTTATTCCTGGTAATATTGAATTTATTATTAAAGAATATCCAAGGGTAGAAATTAATTATATTGGAACACCTATATTTGTGCCACCAAGCGCAGACCCAAACTACAAGCCCATCGATACTTTTGCCTGAGGTGAATAAATGGATATAAAAACAAGAGATTTTGGAAAACTAACGGTTGAGCAAGATGATATAATAATATATACAAGGGGCATGTATGGATTTGAACAATACAAGAAGTATGTTATATTAAAAGATAATCCAGAAGATGATATTATGTACCTTCAATCAATAGAAAAGGATGATTTATCATTCGTTATTATTGATCCATATTCTATAATACCTAGTTACGAACCTAAAATTAGCGATGAAGACATTATAGAATTAAAAGTTTTAGATAAAAATCATCTCAAATTTTTGGTAATTGCCATAATAAAAGAAAAAATAGAAGATTCTGTAGTTAATTTAAAAAGCCCAATAGCTATAAATCCAGATTTGAAAATAGCAAAGCAGATTATAGTTGAAAACTTAGAGTATCCGCTTAAGTATCCTGTTTTCAATAATTGGGAGGGGTTTGGATGCTAGTAATAAAAAGGAAAGAGACAGAATCAATATTAATAGGAGATGACATAGAAATAGTTATATCTGAGATTTCATCAGATAAAGTTAAAATATGTATAAATGCTCCAAAGGAAGTTAAGATCTCTAGAAAAGAACTTGTAGAAACTTCTGAATTTAATAAAACAGCATCAGAGACAATAAATAAAATTAGCATAAAAGATATTAATTCAATAATAAAAAATAATAAAAGAAATACTTAAATAAAAAACACATATCTATATCTTATAAATATGCGTTTTTTTATTTTGTTTATTATTAGCAATGAAAAAAAGCTACATATTATTAATGAGTGTTAAAGTTTTTAGAATAATCATTCATAAAACAAAATAAATATGAATGATTATGTTTACGTAAAACCCACTTTATATATAAATTACTATTACATTTATAATTTAAAATAGCTACAAGGGTACAAAAATACATTAAATAATATGTTTGAAAATTTGTCGAAATTACTTGCATTATGTTGTATTGTGTTATATAATGCATAATAAAAGATAATAGCTTTTTAAAATTGGATTATTTTGTAAATAAACAGTAAATAAAGGTAAAACCACTTAAAGGTGGCGACACAAAGCTACAGGGCCTAAGGAAGAATATATCTATGGTTGCCAGCTCCCAAAATATTCATTTATTGTGCATATATGTGCACATATATATTTTATTTATTTATAAGTAAATATAAGTAAAATTGCTAATAAATATTTTGGAGAGAATAACCTTATAGCTAAATACTATCTGGTTATTTTTATGATTATGGAGGTTGTAAAATATGTCAAACAATGTAAATCTTAACTTGTTAACTAAAAACTTAGACGGACTATGGCTTAGACAAAAAATAACTATGGATAATATAGCTAATTATTCTACACCAGGATATAAAAGTAAATTTGTTGATTTTGAGAGCCAACTTAGGGATAAAATTGAAAACATATTGTCAAATGACAATATGAAAACATCTTTGCTTAATGATGAAATTGAAAATAGCAGAGTAATAGTTGGTGAAATTGACTCTCAATCATTTCGACTAGATGGAAACAATGTAGATTTAGAAAAAGAAAACTTAGAATTGGCAAGAACTCAATTGCAGTATATGTATACTGTGACGGAAATGAATTCTTACTTTTCAAGACTTAAATCTGTAATTTCTGAAGGTAAAAAATAAGGGGGTATAATTATGTCTTTTTTACAATCTTTAAATATTAGCGGTTCAGGGCTTACTGCACAAAGACTGAGGATGGATGTAATATCTGAAAACATTGCAAATATTGATTCTACTAGGACAGAAGCAGGTGGTCCATACAGAAGAAAAATGGTTGTGTTGTCTTCTACAGGAGATTTCAAAAGTATGTTAATGAAAAACATAAATGGGGATGGTGTTAATGCTGGAGTAGAAGTTACAGATATAGTAGAAGATGAAAGCGATTTTAAGTTGGTTTATAATCCAGAACATCCAGATGCTGATGAAAATGGGTATGTGAGTATGCCGAATGTCGATTCGCTGAAAGAAACTGTTGATATGATGGAAGCTTATAGAGCATATCAAGCAAATATTACCGCTTTAAATACAACAAAACAAATGGCTATAAAAGCATTAGAAATAGGGAGGTAAATAAATGTTTATTGAACCAATACAACCATTACAGGGAATAAATGAATTAAGTAAGAAAAATAATTTAGATGATAAAGAAAATGGACTTAGTTTTAAGTCAATATTTGACAATGCATTAAAAGATTATATAGATGCTGAAAATAAAGTAGATGAAGATATATATAAACTTTCGGTTGGCGAAACTGATGATTTACATAATTTGATGATAAATACAAAGAAAGCAGAAATGTCATTAGATTTGTTTCTGCAACTAAGAAATAAGGCATTAGATGCATACAATGAAGTAATGCGTATGGGCGTATAATATATGAATATATTATTAAACTTCTTTATTAAAACACTGTGCTAATATTCATATACTATATAGGAGCTTTTAAATGAATGAGCAAATTACAAAAATAGTTAAAAATATAAGTGAATTTTGGAATAAATTAAGCAGTAAAACTAAGAGATTAATGATTGGTGGATTAGCTGGTTTAATTGTTGTAGCCTTAGCTATTACAATCTTGCTGAATAATAAGGGTTATGTTGTTTTATTTAACGATATTGACCAATCAGAAACAGCTGAGGTAATGAAACAATTACAAGAGAATAAAGTCGATTATAAATATCAAAAAGATGGGACAATATTAATACCCGAGGATCAAGAAAGTTCATTACGAATGAAGTTGGCAGAATCTGGGCATCCAAGGACAGGTTCAAATTATGATTTATTTACAAATAGCATTGATTTTATGACAACAGATTATGAAAAAAATGTTTATGAAATATATCAGCTTCAAGAAAGATTGCAATCATCAATAGAAACCATAGATGGTGTAGATGAAGCTATAGTTACAATAACTGTACCAAAAGAGAAAAGTTTTGCTTGGGAAAGTGATAAAGAGGAAGCATCTGCTTCTGTAAAGGTTAATCTCGTAAATGGTAAAACATTAACGGCCTCACAGACTAATGGTATTATGCAATTAATATGCAAAAGTGTGCAGGGATTAAAGGAAGAAAATGTAGCAATTATTGATACAGACGGTAATAGTTTGTCAATGAATCAAGATATGTTTCAAACTAACTCTATTAAGCTTAAGTTAGATATAGAAAAGGAGTTTGAAAAGGATACAGAAGGTAGTGTAAGACAATTTCTAGCTACTATGTATGGACCAGAAAATGTTCAGGTATCAGCAAAGTGCACAATAAATTTTGATAAAAAAATAAGCGAAACATTGCAATATATGCCTGATGATGAAACAAAAACTGGTGTACCAAGTGATACAAGAAATGAAAGAGAAGTGTCTGGACCGGGGAAGACTGACGGCGGTGTAGTTGGAACCGATAGCAATGCAGAATTGCCAACTTACCCTGGTGTAACAATTGAGGGTGATAATATATATTACAAAGATTCTAATGCAATAAACTATTTAGTTAGTCAGTTAAAGGAGCAAATAGAACATAATCCTGGCAATATCGAAGATCTAACTGTTGCTGTAGTAATAAACAAATCTAAAATGGCAGAAGACGAAATTAATAATTTAAAAGATCTAGTTGCTTTTTCAGCAGGTGTAGATACTTCAAAAGTTGCGTTGCATAACATGGTATTTTATAATCCTGATGCACCACCTGTTATTGCTACAGATCCTTTAGAAGTCGTTCCCAATGTTACAAGACAAATGCTAATTTATGGTGGAATTGCTCTTGGGGTTTTAGCTGTATTAATATTCATAATAAGTATTATTCTAAGAAAAAATAAGAAGAAGAAATTATCTCAAAATGAACAGCAAGAATCAGAGGAAAAAGGTAAAAATGATTTCTCATTACAAGATATACAAGATGAAATAAAATTACAAGATACAAAAGAGCAAGTTATAAAGAAACAATTAAAAGATTTTACTAATGCCAATCCAGAAATAGCTGCTCAGTTAATACGAACTTGGATTAAGGGAGATGATGAATAATATGGCGGATGCAAAATTATCTGGAAAACAAAAAGCTGCTGCAATAATTATTTCTCTTGGTGCTGAAGATGCATCTAAGATATATAAATTTTTAAAAGAAGATGAAATAGAGAATTTAACATATGAAATTGCAAGACTTCGACAGTTAAGTCCACAGTTGATGGAGGATACTTTAAAAGATTTTTATGATATTTGTCTCACTCAAAAAGTAATAACAGAAGGTGGACTAGAATATGCAAAAAATGTATTAGAAAAAGCTTTTGGAGTACAAGCTGCTACAAATCTTTTAGAAAGAGCAACAAAAACACTAAGGACAAAGGCGTTTGATTTTATTAGGAAGGCAGATTATAAAAGCCTTTTAACTATAATACAAAATGAACATCCACAAACTATAGCATTAATATTATCATATGCAAGAGCAGATCAAGCTTCAGCAATAATAGCAGAATTACCTAAGGAAAAAAGAATAGATGTAGTTGAAAGAATCGCAAAAATGGATAGAACATCTCCTGAAATTATTAAGCAGGTAGAGGATGCATTAGAGAAAAAATTCAATTCAATTATATCTGTAGATTTCACAGAAATAGGTGGAGTGAATTATATTGCAGACATTATGAACAATATGGATAGAGGAAATGAAAAGTATATATTTGATGAATTGAGTAAGAAAGATGTTAAATTAGCAGATGAAATAAGAAAGAGAATGTTTGTATTTGAAGATATCATAATGCTAGATTCAATGGGTATCCAAAGGTTCTTGCGTGAAGTTGACAGTAAGGATTTGGTATTTGCTATTAAGGGTTCAAACAAAGAAGTATCGGATATATTATTTAGCAACATGTCATCTAAGATGGTGGAAACAATAAAATCTGAATTAGAATATACTCATAATGTAAGATTAAGGGATGTAGAAGAATCACAACAAAGAATAGTTTCGGTTATAAGGCGCTTAGAGGAAGAAGGCGAATTATATATAGCTAAGAGTGGAAAGGATGATATTATTGTCTAATATTATTAAATCTGAATATGTGTTTTATGAAAGTAATAATCCTGTTGAAAAGCTAATAACTACTCAAATAAGTTCATCTAAAGAGGAGTTGTATGAAACTTATAATCAAAGAGAAATGATAATAAAAGATGCTACTAATGAAGCGTTGAGAATTGTAAATACTGCAAAGAGGAACGCACAGCTAGAAGTGGCAGAAATAAAAAAAAGATCATATGAAGAAGCATACAGTGCTGGTTATGAGATTGGTAAGAACAAAGGGTATGATGAAGGATATAAATTAGGGCTAAAGGATATAAAAGAAGAACTGATTAAAGAGAATGAAGTAAAAATAAATGAAATTTATAGTATGTTAACAGCTATTGAAAATAAAAAACAATCAATTATATCAAAGTATGAGAGTGAATTATTAAAAATATCGTTAAATATAGCAGAAAAAATAATGAGACAAAAAATAGAGTTAAAAGATAATTCCCTTGGAAAAATTATAGAAAGTGTTATTAAAGATTATAAAAATGTTGAATGGGTTAAAATTTATGTTTCAAATAGAGATGAAGTTAAAATGATAGAAGCCGACAAAACATTGATAGATGAAATCGAAAAGATATCACACGACATAAAAGTAGAAGTAAAAAAAGATTTAACACATGGTAGTTGTATTATCGAAACGCCAGATAGCATTGTTGATGCAAGTATAGATACACAGTTAAGTAATTTAAAAGAGATTTTGCTTAATAAATAGGAGACTTAATGGAATTTATAAAAACGCAAGAAACTATCGAAAAGGAAGATCTTTGTACATATATAGGTAAAGTGAAAAGAATATCAGGCATGATGATAGAAGCAACTGGAAGTAAATATAAAATTGGAGAAGTATGCACGATTAGTACAGATGTTGTGGGAAAGAGTGTATCCGCAGAAGTTGTTGGTTTCAATGATGGTAGAGTGTTACTAATGCCTTATGAAGATATAAAAGGTATAGGACTAGAAAATTTAGTAAAGTCTACTAAACATAAATTAAAAATTCCAGTGGGTGAGTTTTTAATAGGAAGGATAGTAGATGCAAAAGGGCAGCCTATAGACGGTGGTGATGATTTTCATTCTAAAGAATATTGTTATGTTGATAATGAATACATTAACCCTCTATCAAGACCAAGAATAGATAGCTGCTTGGATTTTGGGATTAAAGCTATAGATGGAGTTATGACTATAGGCAAAGGACAGCGTATGGGCATATTTGCAGGAAGCGGAGTAGGCAAAAGTACATTGCTGGGTATGGTAGCAAAAAATGTTAAAGCGGATATAAATGTAATTGCACTAGTTGGCGAAAGAGGTAGAGAAGTAAGGGAATTTATAGAAAAAGATTTAGGCGAGGAAGGATTAAAAAAGTCCGTACTTGTTGTAGCTACATCAGATCAACCTGCTATGCTTAGAGTTAAATGCGCTCTCGTTGCAACAACAATAGCAGAATATTTTAGGGACAAGGGTAATGACGTTCTCTTAATGATGGATTCACTTACAAGATTTGCAATGGCACAGAGAGAAATAGGTCTAGCCACGGGTGAACCACCAGTTGCTAGGGGATATACACCATCCATATATGCAGAGTTACCAAAGCTTTTAGAACGAAGTGGAAATTTTAATAACGGTTCTATAACAGGTATCTATACTGTTTTAGTTGAGGGTGATGATACAAATGAGCCAATTGCTGATACTGTTAGAGGAATTGTAGATGGACATATTGTACTATCTAGAAAACTTGCAAATTCTAATCACTTCCCAGCGATAGATGTGAATGCAAGTATATCTAGGCTCATGAACGATATTGTATCAAAAGAACATAATTTAAGTGCTAAAAAAATAAGAGATATTTTATCCTTATATTATGAAAACTATGATTTAATTTCAATTGGTGCATATAAAAAGGGTACTAATCCACAGTTAGATGAAGCTATTAGCAAAATTGAACAAGTTAATAACTTTCTTAAACAAGAAATTAATGAAAATTTTAGCTTTGAAGATACATTAAGTATTATGGAAAAAATATAGACAAATACTAATAATTAAATAAGAGGATATCAATGAAAAAATTTATCTTTTCTTTACAAAAAGTTTTAGAAATAAAAATACAAATTTTAAAAAATTTAAAAAATGAACTTAGCAACTTAAATCAACAAATTAGAAATATAGAAACTGAAATAAAATATTCATTAATTAAGTATGATGAAACAAATAAAGAATTTAACCATAAATCTTCTGTTTCTATAACAGTTGGCGAAATGGCATATTATAAAATGTATATGAGTAGCATATTAAAAAACATTGAAAAAAAGGAAGAAGAAAAAGTTTTTGTAAATAAAAAAATTGATACTAAAAGACGTGAAATAGTTAATATGAAAATGGAAATTACCAGTCTTGAAAAATTAAGAGATAAAGAGTATAAAAAGCACACTGAAAGCTTAGTAAAAAGTGAAGAACTGTTTATAGAGGAATTTGTTTCTAATTCTAGAATGCTAAAACAATACATGTTTTAACATAAATTAAATTTTAATATAAAATATTTGAAAGGAGGTGAGAAAAATGGACATGATTAATATTGCAAATATAAATAATCCACTAATGATCTTAAAAAGCAACAGTTCAATGAATAATATCAATTCAAATGTTGATACGAACAATACTTCAGTAGCATTTTCAAAAATGTTAAGTATGATTTTAGGTGAAAATACAGGTGAACAAAAGTTTATAACAAATTTGATAATTCCAAATGTTGATAAAGAAGATTTAGAGAATTTAGTTCAATCATGTGTTGAAGATGATAAATCTAAAACACAATACCAAGTTGACTATAATAGCTTAATGAATATGATTTCTGGTACAATTCAAAATCCTTTATTTTCGGGACTACAAAATAATAATTTTGAAAGAAGTATAAATGATTTAGTTGTTAGTGAAGATCAATCAAATAAACTAGTATCTGTTAGTAGTGAAAACCCTCAATTTAAGGATGAAAGTACTGAATATTTTAATGGTATATATAGTACAAAAGAAACAGTAAAAACATTATCATTAAAAGATAATAGTTTGTCCTTAGAAGGTTTTACTATGAAAAACAATCAGCTAAGTGATAAAAATGTTGAAAATATTCAAAAAAATACAATATATAAGACTGTTTCACCTTTACAAAATGATACAAACATAAAGGAAGCTAAATCAGAATTTAGTTTAACTAATAGATCTTTATCTAGAGAAAATTTATCAACTATAAAAGATAAAATTATTGATAATACAAATGTTGATTTAAGGGGTAGTATTATTGAAAATAAAACTCCTATTAATGTAGGGAATAACATAATAGAAATTAGCGATCAATCATCTGAAATTAAAAACTCGGTATTATCACAAGTAGAAGATAAAATTGTTTTTATGGCAAATGAAAAAGAAGGAATGCAGGAGGTAACAATGGAACTGCATCCAAAAAACTTAGGTAAAGTAAATATCAAAATGTCACTAGAATCTGAAAAACTTACTGTTGAGTTAACGGCGCTAGATCTAAAGACGGGAAATATTTTGGGTCTTAACGTACACGAGCTAACTAAATCGTTACAGAATAACTTCAGTAATGGAGTGGTAACGGTGACGGTGACAGAAGGTGGAATGAATCAGTTTAATCAAAGTAATTTAGATTACAACCAACATAATAACCAAGGACAACAAAATAATAACAATCAAAAATTCTACAATAATGATGATAATTTCGATGAAAGTACTATAATATCTGAAATTATTAATTTAAGAAATTTAAAATTAAACAAGGTAGTATAGAGGAGGCTGTATAATGGAGATAAATGCATACAATGTAAATTCTTTGAATTCTAATACAAACAGTTTGTTGTCAGCAAACAAAGCTTCTTTGGAAATGGATGACTTTCTTAATTTGTTAGTAGCACAGATGAAAAATCAAGATGCTATGAACCCTATGGAAAATACAGAGTTTGTTTCTCAGCTTGCTCAGTTTTCGTCATTGCAGGCTATGAGTAGTTTACAAGAAACTTCTAAACAATCTCAAGCAACATCACTTATAGGGAAAGTTGTTGTTATGGCAAGTTATGATAATAGTGGAAATTTAGTTGTTACAGAGGGAGCAGTTGATAAAGTTACAATACATAGTGGAGAAACATTATTATATGTAAATGGAGAGGCATTTGAATTATCAAATGTTATGGAAATAAAAGAAACAGAGGAATCTAATCCACTACAAGAAACATTGGGTAAAATTTTAGAAGAAATAACTAATATAAAATCACAAGAATCTGAATTGGAAACTCAAGCTCAAATAGAAACTGAGTCAGGGATAGATAAAGAAAATTCAGCAGAAAGTGAATAATTAAAGCTTTTTAAGGAGGGATATAGATGACAGACATAAATTTTATTAGAAAGATGAGCAATTTAAATAATAATAGTCTTTTAACTCCTGTAACAAAAAATAAAGAGTTTGACTCAAGTTCGACATTTAAAGGTATTTTAAATGAAAAATCAAAAAAAGTTGAAGTATCATTTTCAAAGCACGCTAATGATAGAATAGAAGAAAGAAATATAGGAATAGATGAAGATGTAACCAATAGACTTAATGAAGCAGTAGAGCAAGCTAAAGATAAGGGATTAAAAAATGTACTTGTAATGATAGATAATTCAGCTTTTATAGTAAGTACAATGAATAATAAAGTAATAACAGCAGTAAACAACAGTGAACTAAAAGAAAATATTTTTACTAATATCGATGGAGCTGTAATAAAATAGCCGGTCCTTTTTAGGGGGTTACAGTCTGGATTTTTTTGAAGGACTAATACAGCTTAATAAAAAAAAGGAGTTAATTATTATGATGAAAGGTCTTTATTCTGGTGTAGCAGGTTTAAGAAGTCACCAGACAAAAATGGATGTAATAGGAAACAATATAGCAAATGTTAATACAGCAGCATATAAAGCTCAAAGAGTTACATTTGCTGATGTATATTATAATGCAACCAATGTTGGATATGGAGCTAAAGTTAGTTCGGTAGATACAATGCATACATTGTCAGGATACTCTCCTACAGATGTATCAACAGATGTTTACATAAATGGGGATGGATATTTTGCTGTTAAAAATGTTAGCGACAATATTTTTTATACTCGAAATGGAGCATTTCATTTTGATGCTGCTGGAAATTTAGTAGATTCAAGTGGTTCAAATGTTTTAGGATGGAATAGCACCGATTTAGCAACAGTAGATTCTACAATTGATCCTGTAGCTATTAATATTTCACCAACTGATGCAGATGTAACCTATACCAACGTAAATATAAATTCAGACGGTACAATTACTGCAGTTTACAATAATAACGCCTCAGCTACAGATTCTAAGAATGATACAATTGTTCTGTTAGGCTGTATAGCTGTAGCAAATGTACCTAATCCAAATGGGCTAGAATTATCAGGTAATTCTTATTATTCAGAAGGTAAAGATACTGGTGAAATAAAGTTTTATACTCCAGGTATTGCAGGTAGTGGTACTGGTACATTAATAACAAATGCTCTTGAAATGTCAAATGTAGATTTGGCAGGCGCGTTTACAGATATGATTACTACCCAAAGGGGTTTTCAGGCAAATTCAAAAATAATAACTACTGTAGACCAGATGCTTGAGGAGCTTGTTAATCTTAAACGTTAATAAAAAAAAGGGCGGCAATGCCGCCCTATAAAAATATTAACCATGATTAAAAAATATTTTAGTTATGGCTAATATTTTTATAAAAAGTCCCAAGGAGGATGTGAATGGTTGAAGTAACAGGGTTAAACAATGAAATGTTTATTATTAATTCAAGTTTAATTGAAAAGATAGAATTTATACCAGAGACAAAAATTACATTGGCAACAGGGAAGTATTATTTAATTAAGGAAAGCAAACAAGAAATTGTTGATAGGATAATAAATTACAATAGAAAGATATTTATAGGAATAACCACTGAATAATATCACAAGGGGTGTAAGATGAATTTTTCGTTTATTATAGGGCTAATTTCTGGCTTTGGATTAGTTGTATATGGCATGTGGAGTAGTGCATCAAGTACTGCTCAAGCTGTATCAAGTTTTATTAATTTACCTAGTGTTTTTATAACTTTTGGAGGGTCTATTGCTGCAACTGTAATGTCAGTTCCATTGAAATACTTAAAGGATGTTCCCAAAAACATGAGTCTATTAATGAGAAAAGACAAAGTAGACCTTGAGCAATATATAGGTGCAATCGTGGAACTTGCAAAAGAAGCGCGGCTAAAGGGTTTGTTAGTATTAGAAGAGAAAGTAAACAATATAGAATTACAGGATGATTTTCTGAAATTGTGTACTATGCTTATAGTAGATGCTATCGAGCCGGCTAAAGTTAAAACTCAAATGGATAATGAGATTAGTTGCATAGAAGCAAGACATGCTTCAACTTGGAGTGTATTTGATAAATGTGCAGCATTTGGACCAGCTTTCGGTATGTTGGGAACACTCGTAGGACTAATAAACATGCTAGCAAACATGGACCCAACTGGAGGCGCGGATGCACTTGGAAAGGGTATGTCTACTGCACTTGTTACTACGTTTTATGGTTCAGTGCTGGCAAATTTGATTTGTACACCAATATCAAACAGGTTAAAAGCAATGCATGAAGAAGAAATGATAGTCAAAGAGCTAATAATGGAAGGTGTTTTGTCCATTCAATCAGGGGAGAACCCTAATTATATAGAAGGTAAATTAAAAACATATATTAGCTATAAAGATAGAGAATCAGGTAATGGTGAAGAATCTGAAAATGGAAAGAAAAAATCAAAAAGAAAAAAAGGTAAAAAAAGCGAAGAAAGCAATGCATAATTCATTCTGTAACATAATTTATGCTTGAGGAGGCTGATTAAAATGGCTAGAAAAAGAAAAAGTATTGAATCAGGCGGTGCTAATTGGCTTGATACATATGCAGATATGGTTACATTACTCCTAACATTTTTTGTTTTACTTTATTCCATGTCTACCATTGATTCAGCAAAATATTATGCAATAGTAGAAGCATTTTCAAAAGGAAATGTTGCTATTAAGCAGGAAGATTTGCCACCAGGTGAGGAAATGTTAGACAATGGTTCTATAGAAGAAACAATTACAGATATTGATGAGACAGAAGAAGATAAAGATAAAGTAGATATACTCTATCAAATGCTTATGGACTATGTAAATAAGAATGATTTAACAGAAAGTGTTGAAGTTACCAAAACAGAAGAGTATGTTTTTATTAGATTTTATGATAATATTACATTTAATGGCTACAGTAATGAATTAAAATCTAGTGGGAAAGGAATATTAGATGTTCTTGCTGAAGGTCTTGGACTAGTTAAAGAATATATAGAAGAAGTTATAATAGCCGGTCATACAGCAGAAGTAAAGAATGATAATAGTACAATTGATAGGAATTTGTCAACGGAAAGGGCAAATGCAGTTTTACAATATTTAGATGCAAAACGCGTAATAGACCCTGCCATGTATTTAGCCATAGGATATGGCTTATATAGCCCAATTGCAGACAATAATACTGCTGAAGGACGTGCAAAAAATAGAAGGGTAGAAATTTACATAAGCAGAAAAGGGTATCCCGTTAGTTACACACGTATAATTGATAAAACAATAAATGATGAAAAGAAAAGTGCTGATGGCAGCAATAACAATATAGAAACCAATGGTAGCAATGACGAGAGTTTTGAAAATATGAATAACATAGAGTATAAAAGAAACAAAGTAGTTGAATAAATAGTATAAAATGGAGTGAGGGCCGAATATGGCAGAAGTATTATCACAAAGTCAAATAGACGAGTTATTGAACAATCTTAGTAGTGGTGAAATAGATTTACAGGAAATGGAATCACAGAGCAAAGAAAAAAAAGTTAAAGAATATGATTTTAGAAGCCCTAAAAAAATTACAAAAGAAACAGTAAATTTATTAAATGGAATTTACGAATCCTATTGTAGAAATATGTCTTCTATTTTAACATCAATGCTTAGATTTATGTGCGACGTAACTGTAGAACAAATAGAAGAGAGTGTATTTCATGAGTATAACAATGCCCTCAATGATTATGTTCTAATGGGTCTGATTAATGTTAAGTATCCTGATGAAACTGTTTCAGATAATCAAATTTTAATGGAGGTTTCAAGACCATTATCATTTGTAATTATAGATAGGTTGTTAGGAGGTAGTGGAGAAGAAAGCAATTATACAAGAGATTATACCGATATTGAACTAACCTTACTAGGCAATTTATTAAAACAAGTCATACCAAACATGGGATTAGCCTGGGAGGGAACTATAGGGATTAAAACAGAGTTGAATAAAATAGAAACAAATTCTAGATTCATACAATCTATTAACTATAATGATACAGTATTAATAATAGTTCTAAATGCATCATTAAATCAAATAACAGGGAAAATAACTATATGTATACCCACGAATATTTTAGATGAAATATTTAAAAAAGCTGATGTATTTTCTAAAAATATAAAAAAGAAACATGCAGATCAAAATTATGAAAACCAAAAAGAAGTAATTATGGAGACTTTAAAAGCTTCAAAGTTAACTATATCTGGTATTCTAGGCAAAACCGAAGCCACATTAGGAGATATATTAAATATGCAGGTTGATGATGTAATAATGCTTGATAAGGATTGTAATGCAGATGTAGACGTAAATGTTGATGGCGAAAAATGGTTTGAAGGAAAATGGGGTACTAAGAAAAATAAAGGAGTTATAAAAATAAATAAAATTATACATTAATAAAAGAGGAGCTATGTATGACAAATGAAGTTATTTTTTCAGATATGGAAAAAGATGTAATAGGGGAAGTAATGAATATAAGTTTAGGCTCTTCAGCTACATCCCTATCTACGTTGCTAGGAAAAAGGGTTGAGATAACAGTACCTAAAGTAAATGTTATTAAAGCCGGACAGTTTAGTTTTGAAGGGTTAGAACCTGCTATTGGCGCTGAAATAAGGTATATAGAAGGTTTAGATGGTGTTAATCTAATGATTTTGAAAAGGATGGATGCCAAGGCTATAATAGAAATTTTAATGGGACAATCAATTCCTGATGATGAATTTCAAATGGATGAAATAAGTATAAGTGCAATTAGTGAAGTTATGAATCAAATGATGGGTTCGGCAGCGACAGCACTCGCAGACTTTTTAGGTAAACCAATTAATATTTCTACACCTGTTACATATGAGATAGAAGATAGAGCAGATTTTAAAAACAGGTATTTTAACGAAGATGATATTATAGTTGCAGTAAGCTTTAATTTATTTATAGAAGACATAGTAAATAGTCAATTTGTAAATGTTATGTCACTAGAACTTTCTAGAGAAATAGTATCGATGTTTTTAAAAGGTACAGGTTATAGCTTAGAAGAAAGCGAATTAAGTAGTGAAGATTCAGAAGTAGATGATTTGACTCAGGATAAAGATTATTCTAGCGACAAGAATCAAACTATACCAGAAAAAAATACAGATCAAATAAATAGTTTCAATGAAGATGAGGAGGAAGATGAGGAGGAAGAATATATTGAGGAAAAACAAACTGTAAAGAAACAGAGTAGCAATAAAATAAAACCAAAGAAAAAGGAGCAAGCTCCAGTTAATGTAAGACCTGTAAAATATGAAAGTTTTGATGAATACGAAGAAGATTTATCACCAGACCAGCTTTCTAATTTAGAATTAATAATGTCTGTTCCATTAGAGATTAGTGTAGAAATAGGAAAAACAAAGAAGCAAATAAAAGATATATTAGAATTTTCACAAGGTACAATAGTCGAACTTGACAAACAGGCAGGGGCTCTTGTAGACATTATTGTTAATGGTCAAATGATAGCAAAAGGAGAAGTTGTGGTTGTAAACGACAACTTTGGAGTAAGGATTTCAGAAATAGTTAAAAAAGATGAAATTATAAAAATTTCATTATAAAAAAATACACATAAAGTTCTTGGAGGTAAAAATGAAAGGTAAAATATTAATAGTAGATGATGCAGCATTCATGAGAATGATGCTTAAAGATACACTCAAAAAAAATGGATATGAAGATATTATAGAAGGTGCTGATGGAGAGATTGCTGTTCAGACATACAAATCTGAAAAACCAGATTTAGTTATTATGGATATTACAATGCCAAACAAGAATGGCCTAGACGCCTTAAAGGAAATTAAAGCATTTGACCCAAATGCAAAGATAGTAATGTGTTCAGCAATGGGACAAGAATCTATGGTTGTAGAAGCAATTAGAAGTGGTGCAAAAGATTTTATAGTTAAGCCGTTTAAGGCTGAAAGAGTATTAAAAACTGTAGAAGGTATAATTGGCTAATAGGAGTTGATCGTCATTAAAGAAATAATATCATTAATAATGTCTGTATTAGGTATAATATTTGTTCTTTTTTTAACTTACTTTTCAACTAAGTGGCTTTCAATAAAAGCTAGTAGTATAACAAAGTCTAAGTATATGAATATAGTTGACAAAATTATATTAGGACAAAACAAATATATAGCAATAGTAGAGATTTCAAATAAATATTATTTGATGAGTGTGACAGATAACAATATAAACATAATAAAAGATTTAGATGAACTCGAATTAAGTACATTAGAAAATACAAGTGAAACAAAAGAATTTAATAAAATATTTACTAATTTTTTTAAGAACAAACAGTTATACGAGAGAGGCAAAAATGAAGAAAAAAAATAACATATCTAAAATTTTGCTCTCCATATTATTTTTTATATCCATTCATAGAATCAATGCATTTGGTGGTGTAATTAATATGGATATCAATGGCAACTCTGTAGAGACATTAGAGATAATAATGTTACTTACAGTAATGTCATTACTTCCATCAATATTAATAATGATGACTTCATTTACTAGGATAATAATAGTGCTGTCATTTGTAAAAAATGCCTTAGGGCTTCAACAAACACCACCAAATCAAGTAATGATTGGAATTGCATTGTTCCTGACATTGTTTATTATGTCACCAGTTATAGAAGAAATAAATGTAGATGCATATCAACCATATAAAAATGAAGAAATTACACAACAGGAATTTTTTACAAAAGCTTCAGAACCAATTAAGGTATTTATGCTCAAACAAACGGGCAATAGTGAATTAAAAATGTTTATGGATATGTCTAGAGATGAAAAATTGAAATCAACTGAAAATTTACAAGAACTACCTTTAACTATAATAATTCCATCATTTGTAACAAGTGAGCTAAGAAGGGCATTTGTAATAGGGTTTTTACTATTTATTCCGTTTTTAATAATTGATATGATAGTTTCAAGTATTCTTATGTCTATGGGGATGATAATGCTACCACCTGTTATGATATCACTGCCATTTAAGTTATTGTTATTTGTTTTAGTAGATGGTTGGGCACTTTTATTTAAAACATTAGTGGCTACTTTTAATTTTTAATATAGGGGGTAATTATGAGCACATCACTTATTATGGATATAATGCAATCAGCAATGGTTGCAGGGCTTAAAATAGCAACCCCTATATTGATTATTAGCATAATTATAGGTCTCGTGATAGCTATTTTTCAAGCAGCTACACAAATACATGAACAGACACTTACATTTGTACCAAAATTATTTGCAACTGCAGTAATATTAATAATTCTAGGCCCATGGATGACAGAGGTTATGTCTGATTTTGTTTATTATATATTTAATATTATGACAACAATATATTAATGAGGTAAAACCATGGCATATACAGGAGAATTTACGTATTTTTTATTAGTGTTAGCACGTATGAGTGGCTGTGTCTTTTTTAATCAGATTTTCGGAAGAGGAAGTATACCAGCGATTATAAAAATATCATTTAGTTTGATGCTTGCAATTACGGTATATGGAATTATACCCCCTACTGATAAAATAGTAATTTCTTCGGTACTTGAATATAGTCTGATTATTTTAAAAGAAGTTTTTATAGGCTATATTATTGGGTATATAATAAGTATGTTCTTTTCTATAGTTGTTATAGGAGGAGAAATAATAGATTTGCAAATTGGTATGTCTATGTCGAAAATTTATGATCCAAGCAGTAATGTTTCAATGGGTATATCAGGAAGTCTATTAAATGCATTCATAATATTATTGTTCTTTAGTGCGAGAGGACATTTATCACTGATTCAAATATTTATAACTTCATGTAAGCTTATAGAAATTGGATCATTTACCATACCGCAAAATTTATTTTATAATTTGGTTGAAATGTTTTCTCAGATTTTGATATTTTCAATAAAATTAGCTCTGCCAATTTTAGCTGTGGAAATAATTACTGAAGCTGGAGTAGGAATATTAATGAAGGCTATACCTCAAATACAGGTGTTTTCAGTAAATATTCAACTTAAGCTTTTTGTAGGATTATTCCTTATGATGATGTTAGTACCGTCCTTTTCAACATTTTTAGAAAATATATTGACAATTATGTTTGAAACTATTCAGAAAGATTTAACTTTGCTTATGAGCTGAAAGTAGGATAAGATGGCTGGAGAAAAAACAGAGAAGGCCTCCCCTAAGAAGAGGAAGGACGAGAGAAAAAAAGGTAATGTTTTTCAAAGTAAAGATGTTGTAACCGTTGGTGTAATAGCTATATCATTTTATATATTGAAATTTTGGATGCCATATATATATATGGTTACAAAAGGCTCCTTGATTAAATATATTTCGATGATTGAAACTACATTGGTATTTAACGATTCCTTTATTTCACAAACATTTAAAGATATTGCTTTAGTAGTTTTCGGTTCTGCAGGTATTTTGATGATTGCTGTCATAACTGCAACAATAATTTTAACTGGTTCACAAACAAAATTTCTTGTATCAAAAGATAGCATAAAATTTAAGTTTTCTAAATTGAATCCTTTATCTGGAATAAAAAAAATGTTTTCTCTTCGTTCAGTAGTAGAGTTAATTAAAAATTTAATTAAGATCAGTATATTAGGATATGTTGTTTATTCATCTATATGGAAGAACATGTATCAAGTTCCTAGGTTAATGTCAATGGATTTAATGTCGGGACTTAGCTTTATACTCAAAACTATAATGTCACTGGTAAATAGTGTAATAATAGCATTTGTTGCAATTTCTGCATTAGATTTTGTGTACCAATGGTGGGAATATGAAAAAAATATAAAAATGTCTAAACAAGATGTAAAAGAAGAATATAAACAGCAAGAAGGGGACCCGCAGTTAAAAGGTAAAATTAAAGAAAAACAAAGAGCTATTTCAATGTCAAGGATGATGCAACAGGTGCCTCAGGCAGATGTAATAATAAGAAATCCTACACATTTTGCAATTGCAATAAAATACGATATTAATAGCGACAGGGCTCCTATTGTTATAGCAAAGGGGCAAGATAATATAGCTATGAAAATAATAGAGAAAGCAATGGAACATAATATAAATTTAATAGAAAATAAACCGTTAGCAAGAGCATTGTACAAAACAACAGAAATAAATATGGAAATACCATTAGAGTTTTATGAATCAGTTGCTGAAGTATTAGCTTGGGTTTATAAACTCAAAGAAAAAGGAAATCAATAAAATATGAAAAAGTTTCTAAATAATTCTATATCATTATTTATAATAGCAATAATATTAATGCTTATAATTCCATTACCAGCATTCTTTTTAGATTTAATGTTTATTATTAACATTTCTTTGTCATTAATAATTTTACTAACAACAATGTATATAAAAGAAGCTTTAGAATTTTCAGTATTTCCTTCTATGTTGCTTATAACAACACTTTTTAGATTATCACTAAATGTATCTTCAACGAGGCTTATACTAACAAATAGCGGTTCTGCAGGACAAGTAATTGCAACATTTGGTAATTTCGTATTACAAGGCAATGCAGTAGTTGGATTTATAGTATTTTTAATAATAGTTTTAGTACAATTTATAGTTATTACAAAGGGAGCAGAAAGAATCGCTGAAGTTTCAGCAAGATTTACATTAGATGCTATGCCGGGAAAACAAATGGCAATAGATGCTGATTTAAGTTCAGGACTTATAACAGAAGACCAAGCTAGATTAAGAAGGTCAAATATACAACGGGAAGCAGATTTTTACGGAGCCATGGATGGTGCTACTAAATTTGTAAAAGGCGATTCTATCATGTCTATAATTGTAACCGCTATAAACTTTATTGGTGGTGTAATCATAGGAATGGTGCAAGGTGGTTCAACTTTTACACAAGTTTTACAGACATTTTCTATAGCCACAGTTGGTGATGGTTTAGTTTCACAGATACCAGCACTCTTGATATCTACAGCTACAAGTATGATAGTAACAAGAGCAGCTTCAGAATCTAGTTTAAACGTTGAACTATCAAATCAGTTGAGATCACAACCGGTAGTACTTATAATTTCAGGTGTAGTATTAATAGCAATGGGTTTAATACCAGGATTTCCTAAGATTCAAGTATTTACACTTGCAGCTGTTTTGATTTTCTTGGGTACAAGATTAATAAAAATTAATATAGATAAAACATCTACAGATATACTAAACGATGAGAAGATTCAAGAAAAATCTGCTGAATCAGAAGAAGAATACTTTAGAAATATAGATAATATTTTCGAATTGATACAAATTGACCCTATTGAGATGGAAGTAGGATACAGTTTGATACCACTAGTTGATGAATCAAGTGGAGGAAGCTTTATAGATAGAGTAGTAATGTTTAGAAGGCAATTTGCATCTGAAATGGGAATGGTAGTTCCATCAGTAAGACTTCGTGACAACGGGTATTTAAATCCAAATGAGTATTTAATTAAATTAAAAGGTGAAGAAGTGGCTAGAGGTGAAATACTGGTTGATTATTATTTAGCCCTTAACCCAGGAAGCATAACAGGAGAAGTAGATGGTATAGACACAATAGAACCTGCATATGGTATACCTAGCAAATGGATAACTAAAGATAAAAAAGAGTTAGCGGAAATATATGGTTATACGGTAATAGATCCTTTATCAGTTTTGGTTACTCATTTGTCAGAAATCGTTAAGTCTCATGCACACGAATTGTTATCAAGACAGGATGTGTCACAATTATTAGACAATTTAAAGAAATCAAATGAATCATTAGTATCAGAAGTCATTCCTAACATGGTATCATATGGGAACATACAAAAAATCCTTGGTAACCTTTTGAGTGAAGGTGTACCAATTAAGGATATGGAAACAATAATTGAAACAATAAGTGATTATGGCTCATCTATTAAAGATACAGAGATGTTGACAGAATATATTAGACAATCTTTGAAACGAACTATAACAAGAAAGTGGTCTGAGGGTGGACAAATAAAAGTTATTACCTTAAGTACTGATGTAGAAAAGTTAATAATTAATGCAATAAACAAAAATGATAGAGGTTCATACTTATCTATAGAACCTGAAATTATGCAAAAAATTGTAGGTGAGTTGCTCGAACAAATAAAAAAATTAAAAGATGAAATAAATGTTCCTATAATCTTAACATCTCCATTTGTAAGAGGTTATTTTAGAAAATTAGTAGACCAATTTTATCCAAAGGCCGTAGTATTATCATTTAATGAAATTGACAACGCTGTTCAAATACAAGCAATTGGTAACATATCAATTTAAATAAAATGAGAGAGTGATGCAGATGATTTGTTTGAAAGAATTAGAACAAAATGAAGAAAAATTGTGGGAGTATTACGCTGCTACAAAAGATATAAATATTAGGAATAAAATAATTGAAAAATATAGCTATTTAGTGAGAATTATTGCGTTGAAAATAAGGGGAATATACCAGCAGTATGGAGATGTTGATGACGTAGTAAATGAAGGAATAATTGCATTAATAGATGTAATTGATAAATTTGATGTTACTAAAAATATAAAGTTTGAAACATATGCTGCTATCAGAATTAAGGGTGCTATAATAGATTATGTTAGGAAACAAGACTGGACACCTCGAAAGGTAAAATCTGATGCTAAGGTTTTGAGCCAAGCGGAAAAGGAATTAAATATGAAGCTTGGGAGAACACCAAGCGACAATGAAATTGCAGATTTCCTCAAAATTGATATGGATGAATACAATCAGATTGTTAGAAATACATTAAGTACAAATATAATGTCATTCGAAGAACTGGTTGGAGAGGCAAATTTAAGTAATAGAGAAATTAAACATGATTATGAGCTTCCAGAAGATATATATGAAACAAAGGAATTGAACAAAGTGTTAAAAGACAGTATTAATAAGTTGAAGGAAAAAGAAAAGCTTGTAATATCATTGTATTATAAAGAGGAAATAAAACTTAAGGATATTTCTAAAATTTTAAACATAAGTAACTCTAGGGCATCTCAAATACATTCTACGGCTCTGGAAAAATTACAAAAAAGTATTCAAGAGTACATGCAAGATAAAATATAAAATGAGGTGAAAATATGTCAAGAGGATTTTATGCGCTAACATCCGGTATGCTAACTCAACAAAGAAAAAATAGATATATCAAGCAATAATATAACTAATATGAATACTGCCGGGTATAAAAAGGAACAAGCAGTAACTACAAATTTTGGGAATTTACTTTTAAATAAGTATAAGCAAGATGGCATAAATGATGAATCTACACCTATAAGTAATGTTTCAATCATAAGGGCTATGGAAGAAAATAATACAATCCATTCACAAGGAGTGTTAGAAGAAACAGGGGTTACGACAGATTTTGCCATAGTGGGTTCAGGATTTTTCAGCGTAGATAATAATGGTAATACCATTTATACGAGGGATGGTAGTTTTAATGTTGATAATGAGGGATATTTAGTTCTTGAAGGCAAAGGGAGAGTTCAAGGTGAGTTTGGAGATATTTACATAGGAACAGATAAATTTGATACTAACGATGGGGGAAGTATTATAGTCGATGGTGAAGAGGTAGATAAAATTGCCTTATATGATTTCGTTGATTATAATAATTTAAGTAAATCAGAAAATGGAATGTTTACCTCAGTAGATATTCCCGATTTAGTAGAATATCCTAGAATTTTAAACAAGACAATAGAAAGATCAAATGTAAATGTGACAGAGGAAATGACGGGAATAATTTCATCTCAAAGAGCGTTACAAACAGCGTCTCAAGCTTTGAAAATATATGATTTAGTACAGGAAAAAAGCAGTTAGTGAAATTGGTAGAGTAAATTAAAAAAGGAGATTACAATGATTAGAGCATATTATACAGCTACTAACGGCGCAATTAGCAATCAAAGTTATTTTGATATTATGTCAAATAATATTGCAAATGTTCAAAACAGATGGATATAAAAGATCAAAGGCTGAGTTTTTCAGATTTGTTATACTCAAATATAAATGGGACACAAGTTAAAGTTGGAAGTGGTTCAAAGATAGGTAAGGTAGATGTGGTATTTAATCAAGGATCATTGTATTATACTGGCAAAGATACCGACTTTGCTATAGAGGGCGATGTTTTTTTTGCAGTTTCAGTTTGAGGATAATACTTATTTTCACCAGAGGTGGAAATTTTGAAGAAAAAAAATATCGATGGTGAAAGTTATTTAATGTATAAAGGTGGTTACGTGCTTGATGAAAATGAGGAACCAATTATAGTTCTTCATGAAGAAAATGAAGATAATCAAATAGATTCAGAAGATATACAAAAGGTAGGGGTGTTTTAATTTTTTGAATAATTCTGATTTAGCAAGTATAGGGAATAATCTTTTTGGCGTAATTAATGAGGAATCAGAGTATAACTTATCTGAATATCCTAAAGTTATGAAGGGCTATTTGGAATCATCAGGAGTCCGAAATATCAGAAGAAATGGTAAAAATGATACAAGTACAAAGGGCATTCCAATTAAAATTCGAAAGTGATACAAACATCAGATGAAATTGAACAAACCATTAATTCTTTAAAAGGTTAACTATAAAATATAAATGAGGGGTACATTATGAACGTAAAAGCTAATTCAATTGATAATCGCAAAGATAACTCAAATTATATTCAAAATCAAGAAAAGTAATCTAGAAGTATTCAATAATGAAGATAAGCCATTAAAATACAAAATAAGTCATCTTGTATCAGCGGATAGATTGAGTTTATATATTAGAGTTGATTTAATTAATAAAGATTCATGTGTTAAATATGAAGAAATATTTAGACTAACATAAAAGAAACACAATATTGTTTATGGTATTAAAGAAAATGATATAATAGTTTATTGTAAAAATGGAGAATTTTTCAAAAGAAACTAATAGCAGCTAGAGGACTTGAACCAATAAATGGTACAGATGCAGAAACTAGTATATGATTTTGACACATCTACGGAAAATAAGTTGAAAGAAAGAGAAGATGGTACAATAGATTTTTTTAACTTAAACAATATCATAAACGTTAAAAAAAGGTGATCTTTTATGTCATATAGTACCCGAAAAAAGAAGGTATAAAATGGTATTGATATATATGGAAAAAAAATAAGTTATAAAAGAGGTAAAAAAGTATACTTTAATAACGGCAAAAATACATATATTACAGAAGATGGTTTTACAACTTTGTTCAAATGTAGATGGATGTGTGAAGATGATAGGAACGAAGGTTGTAGTGGAAGATATTTATACAGTAAATAATGTGGATAATGAAACTGGCAATATAGACTTTGCAGGAAGTGTAGTTGTAAAAGGTGATATAAGGTCTGGTTTTACAGTTAAAGCTAAAACAAGATATTACAGTTAAAGGAATGGTTGAAGGTGCATATCTTGAAGCTGGTGGAGAAGTTATAATAAGCAAAGGTGTAAATGGCATGGGTAAAGGTACAATTCATGCAAAAGGAAATATAACTAGTAAATACATTGAAAAACGTAACTGTAAAGTCTAAAAAAAAGCATTTATGCTGAAATGCTAATAAATAGCGATGTATCAGCTTATGAATCTATAATATTAAAGGGTCCTAAACGCAATCTATAATAGGAGGTACAAGTAAAGCACGTGACATGATTTATTCACCTACAGTTGGTTCAAAAGCAAATTATGAAACGAATTTAGTTATAGATTTATGCAAATATCAAGAAATAGAATCGCAATTAGAAGAATTTAATAAGGAAAAGTCAAATTTACAAAAAAAATGTTGTGATAAAATTAATGAACTAAAAGATTTAGAAGATAAAGTTTCTATACTTTTAAAATCTAATATAGAAAATAAAAAATATATTACATAAAAGTCTTATTTTCAAGATGTCCTAAGATTAAAAGTGAAATTATTGAAATAAAAAAGGCATTGGAACAAAAATGTTCAAAAGGACAGCATAGCTGATCATAAAATAATATGTAAGGGAGTTATGTATGCAAATACTAGAATATCTATTGGCTGGCTGAAGTATAGAGTTAGACAAGATATTAACTACAGTAAGATTTATAATGATGGAAATGATATTGCGATAGTAACATTAAATCCGTCGGACATTATATAGGAGGAAAAAAAATTGTTTAATTATAATGAGTTAAATGAAATGCACATAGATGTATTAAAGGAAATTGGTTAATATTGGAGCAGGAAACGCAGCAACTTCTCTATCGCAAATGCTTTCTAAAAGGATAGATATGAATGTGCCCTGAAGTAAGTATACTCAAATACGATGATGCTATTGAGTCAATTGGTGGTGCTGAACATGTTGTAGTAGGTATACTTGTTAGTTTCAATGGAGATATAGAAGGTGTGATACTATTCTTATTAAAAAAAGAATTTGTACATTTAATATTGAATTCACTGATGGGAACGGAACTTAACAATTTTGAAGAAATATCAGAAATGGAATTATCTGCATTGTCAGAAATTGGGAACATAATGGTATCATCATATGTTAATTCAATTGCAACTTTAACAAATATGGACAATAGATATAACCGTCCCTAGTTTAAATATTGATATGGCAGGAGCATTACTTGATGCAGTAGCTGTTGAATTTGCTGAGGCTGCAGATAAAGTTATATTTATAAAGGAAAAATACTACTGTGGGGAAGAAAAGGTATACAGTAAACATGTTGTTGTTACCAAGTATGTCATCCCTAAACATTTTACTTAAAGGATTTGGAATTGAAATATGAGTGATGAATTAAATGTTTGGCATAGCAGATATGAAAATATCATATTCACCCAAAGGGTTAATATCATACGCATTAGGATCATGTGTTGGTATCTGCATAATTGACAAAGTTAAAAAAGTTGCAGGTATGGTCCACATAATGCTTCCAACTAATAATAATGCAGATGATAAGAAGAATATATTTAAGTATGCAGATACTGGAATACCTGAGATGGTAAAAACAAATGGAATCCATGGGTTTGCATGAGAGGAAGAATGATTGCAAAAATAGCAGGGGGAGCCAAGATGTTTGAAATAAAAGGGAATTCAAGTATAGGAAACATAGGAGAAAGAAATGTAATTGCTACAAAAGAAGTTTTAAATAAGCTAAATATAAAAATTTTAGCCCAAGATGTTGGGGAAAAATTATGGAAGAACTATAATTTTTGACAGCGAAACAGGTAATTTAACAATTAAATCATTTGCTAAAAAATATAAAAGTGATTTAATCAGGGCAAAGTAATTGATAGGTCTTTATAAATAACAAAATTGTTGGTCGTAAATAAAACAGTGCGAATATTCGGTACCCTACAATATTTAATAACATTATTATCACGTAATGTAGGGTGGCATTCTATGCGCACTGTCTAATAACCAAATTAACCATGTCTTTTATTTTTTCGAAACGAATTCAATAGCACTTATCACTTCTTTTAATTACTTTCCGCATTGTTTTGAATTTCAAGAGAATTATATTCTGCATATACTTCGCCAGTTTTTGATGTGATGTAAAAAGGCTTAATGTTATTTAATGCCTTTGCCAAAATATCATCAATGCATTGTTCACATTTGCAGATATCTGAATAATTTGGATCAGTTTTTTAAAACATTTTCTAAAAACCTTTTAACACATAATTCAATATAGTTAATTACCATTTTAATTATCTCC
>CAXXFT010000034.1:0-94929 GCA_963675125.2 uncultured Sedimentibacter sp. | reverse complement strand
ATTTTGCGTTGATTGGCATTGTAATTGCATACTATAATGATGAATAATATTTGGAGGTGTAAAATGTTTAAAGTTGATTTAAATAGTGACATTGGGGAAAGTTTTGGAGATTACAAATTAGGGTTAGATTCAGATGTAGCAAAGCATATTTCTTCTGCAAACATAGCCTGTGGATTTCATGCAGGGGATCCTATTGTCATGGCTAAAACAGTAGATATTGCAGCTAAGGAAAAGGTTGCTATTGGTGCGCATCCTGGATTTCCTGATTTAATGGGTTTTGGAAGAAGAGAGATGAAGATTACAGCATATGAGGCAAAGAGTTATATTAAATACCAAATAGGTGCTTTGTGGGCATTCGCAAAATGCAAAGGTGTTGAATTGCAACATGTTAAGCCACATGGTGCACTATACAACATGGCTGCAAAAGATGCAGAATTAGCTTTAGCAATTGCTGAAGGAATCTATGAAGTTGATAAAAATTTAATATTAGTTGGTCTCGCAAATAGTGAATTAACACTTGCTGGTAAAAAGGTAGGTCTTAGGGTAGCTAATGAAGTATTTGCAGATAGAGCATATAATTCAGATGGCTCTCTAGTTTCTAGAAAAAAAGAAGGAGCAGTAATACATGATACTGAACTGGCAATATCAAGAGTTCTTAGAATGGTAAAAGAAGGCAAGGTAGAATCTATTAATGGTGAAGATATAAGTATACAAGCAGATACGATTTGTGTACATGGAGATAATCCTCAAGCTGTTGTATTTGTTGAAAAAATTAGGAGCATTTTAGAAGCAGAAGGAATAGAAGTTGTATCATTGGAGAGTTTTATAAAATAGATCACTGAAGGAGAATAAATATGGATAATAGTAAAAAGAAAAATTCAAATATTGGGGTTCTTTTAGGAGCAGCCTTTCTTATGGCAACATCTGCAATTGGACCAGGTTTTTTAACACAAACTGCTAGTTTTACAGAAACATATAAAGCAAATTTTGGATTTGCTATTATTGTATCGATTATATTAACTATTGGCGTTCAATTAAATATTTGGAGAATAATAGGTGTTTCTGGTATGAGGGGTCAAGATATAGCTAATAAGGTTTTACCTGGATTAGGTTATTTTGTAGCTTTCTTGGTAGCACTAGGTGGACTTGCATTTAATATAGGTAATGTTGGTGGAGCTGCATTAGGATTAAACGTAATTTTTGGCATGGATATAAAAATTGGAACAATTATAGGTGGATTACTAGGTATATTTATATTTTTATCTAAAAATGCTAAGAATATAATGGACAGATTAACTTATATATTAGGAATAGTTATGATAATTTTAGCAGGATATGTAGCAGTGGTAAGCTCACCACCAGTTGGAGAAGCTGTAGTTAAAACAGTTGCACCTGATAGTGTAAGTAAATTAATATTTCCAATAATAACATTACTAGGTGGAACAGTAGGGGGTTACATTACATTCTCTGGGGGACATCGATTGATTGATGCGGGCATTACAGGAAAAGAAAATTTAAACCAAATTAATAAAAGTGCAATAATGGGGATTAGTGTTGCATCAATAATGAGGGTATTATTTTTCTTAGCTATTTTAGGAGTAGTTTCTAAAGGCATAAAACTGGATTCTAGCAATCCGCAGCAGATGCTTTTTTAAATGCTGCAGGACAGGTAGGTTATAAATTCTTTGGAGTTGTTTTGTTTTCAGCAGCTATTAGTTCTGTTATTGGGGCGGCATACACTTCAGTATCATTCCTAAAAACATTAAATAAAACTATAGGTAAATACGAAAACTATTTTATTGTAGGTTTTATTGCTTTATCTACTTTAATAATGGCATTTATAGGTAAACCTGCTAAGTTATTAATTTTAGCTGGTTCTTTAAATGGATTAATATTACCAGTCACATTGGGTACTATTTTATTAGCATCAAGAAAAAAAGAAATTGTAGGTGATTATAAACACCCAACTTGGTTAATTGTATTCGGTATACTTATAGTGGTTATTACTGCTTATTCCGGTTTTGTATCATTACAAAGTATTACAGCGTTATTTAGTAAATAATAATTTATAATTATATCGTAAAATGGTTATTATAAATAATCATTTTACGAATTTTTAAATGGAGGAATATTTTATGTATGAGGAAACGAAGTACTTGGTTTCTGGCGATAAAGCTTTAAATATGGAATTTGGTAACAATATAACAGATGAAATTAATAGTAGGATAAGGGCTGTAACAGTTGCAATTGAAATGCAAAATATCAAAGGTATAGTTGAGCTAGTTCCTACTTATCGCTCATTGATGATACATTATGACCCAAATATTATAAGCTTCAGTAAGTTAGTAGATACTTTAAGAAAACTAGAGAAAAATTTAAGTAATATTAAATTGCCAGCACCTGAGGTAATTGAAATACCAACCATATATGGTGGAGATTACGGACCTGACATAGAAAATGTGGCATTACATAATCAAATAACAAAAGAAGAGGTTATAAAATTACATACTTCTAGCGAGTATTTGATTTATATGCTTGGTTTTACTCCTGGATTCCCTTATCTAGGAGGGATGGACAAGAAAATAGCTACTCCTAGGCTTCAAGCACCTAGAACTAAAATACCTGGAGGGTCAGTAGGAATAGCGGGAGAACAAACAGGTATATATCCTATAGATAGCCCTGGTGGGTGGCAATTGATAGGACGGACTCCTCTTTTGTTATTTGATCCACAACGAGAAAATCCAATTTTATTAAAGGCTGGAAATTATATTTCTTTTAAGAGTATAGGCGAAGAAGAATATATAAAAATTAAAGAAGAAGTCAAAAATGGAACTTATAAATATATAACATATCCAAAAAAAGATTGGGGTGATGACAATGGGGCAAATTAGAATTCTCAATCCAGGTTTAATGACTACAGTTCAAGATTTAGGTAGATATGGATTTCAGCAATATGGAGTATCAGCTTCAGGAGCCATGGATCAATTTTCAGCAAGATTAGCGAATATTTTAGTAGGAAATGATGAGCATGAAGGAATATTAGAAGTAACAATAATGGGTCCTAAGATTGAATTTTTAAATTCAGAGGTTATTGCCATAACAGGTGGTGATTTACAGCCGTTAATAAATAATAAACCTATAAATATGAATCATAGTATATTAGTAAATTCAGGAGATTTTTTGTCATTTAAAGGACTTAAGAGTGGATGTAGAAGCTATATTGCATTTGCCGGAGGAATAGATGTTCCTATAATAATGGGTAGCAAATCTACATTTCTTAGAGCGAAACTAGGAGGATATGAAGGCAGGGTTCTAAATCCTGGTGACTTGCTTCAAATATGCAAACCAAGAGCTTCCGTAAGTGATTTAGTTGGAAGAAAAATAGAAGATGGTATTTGTGATTATAGTAGTAAAATAGTAGAATTAAGGGTTGTTTTAGGGCCTCAAGATGACTACTTTACAAAAGAGGGACTTGAAACTTTCTTTACAAGTGAATATACAGTTACAAATAATTGTGATAGAATGGGATATACACTAGAAGGACAAAAAATTCAACATAAGGATGGAGCAGATATAATATCAGATGGAATATCAATGGGAGCTATTCAGGTTCCTAGCAAAGGTACTCCAATAATTATGATGGCAGATAGACAAACAACTGGCGGTTATACTAAAATAGCTAATGTTATTACTGTAGACTTGCCTAAGGTTGCACAAGCTAAACCAGGCGATAAAATTGTATTTAAAAAATCATCACTTGAAGAATCCCATCTTCTAATAAATAAATTAGAAGACAAAATTGTTGAGATAAAGAAACACTTAAATACACCGAAAAATGTAGAAGTATTAAATACTAGAAATTTTTACTTGAAAGTTAATGGAAATCCATATAATGTTAAAGTTGAAGAAATAAAAATTTAATTATATAAAAATTTTTAGGGGGTAAAAAATGTTTGATTTAGCAAATTTGAGTCCAAAAGAAGTTAGAGAATTAATTAGAAATGGTCAGGTAGTACAACCTACATCTGGTATGTGCAGAGGACATATACAGGCAAACTTAGCCATTGTTCCAAAAGATTTGGCTTTTGATTTTCTATTATTTGCACAAAGAAATCCAAAACCATGCCCAATACTGGATGTAACAGATGTGGGTGATCCTGAACCAAAGTTAATGGCAAAAGGCGCAGATTTGAGATATGATATACCAAAATACAGAATATACAAATATGGAGAACTAGTTGATGAAGTTCTAGATTTGAAAAATTATTGGAGGGAAGATTTAGTAGGATTTTTAATTGGTTGTAGCTTTTCATTTGAATCTGCTATGATAAATGCACATATTCCGATCAGACATATTGAAGATAATCACAATGTTCCAATGTATATAACTAATATTGATTGTGAACCAGCAGGTAAATTCCATGGTAAAATGGTTGTTAGCATGAGACCAATACCATATAAATTAATAACTAAAGCTGTTCAAGCAACATCTAGATTCCCTCAAGTTCATGGTGCCCCAATTCACATAGGAGATCCAAGTTTAATAGGAATAAAAGATGTTAATAAACCAGACTTTGGCGATTCATCTATAATCAAGGAAGGTGAAGTACCAGTATTTTGGGCATGTGGCGTAACACCTCAATCAATTGCCATGACAAGTAAACCAGAATTAATGATAACTCATTCACCAGGTCATATGTTTTTATGCGATCCTATGGATGAGGATTTAGCAGTATTATAGTTTAAAATGTGTTTTGATTAAAAAAATTATATAAATCAGCATGGGGTATTGAGAATATTAAGTTAGTTTTTATAATTAGCTAATTTCGAATTTATACCCCATTCCTCTCATTGTTGTAATTAAATATCTATACTTACCAAGATTATTTCTAAGCATTTTTATATGTGCATCAACAGTTCTGTCAATGCCATAATAATCATAACCCCATATGTCGGTTAGAATCTTTTCTCTTGATAGAGCGACATTTTTATTTTTTACAAGATAGAACAGTAAATCGTATTCCTTTGGAGTAAGTTCAATTTTATTACCGTCAGCATATACACTTCTACCTAAATAATTAATTTCTAGACCTTTATATTTAAAAGTATAATCACAAGAAGAATCGTTAGATTTTGAATTCCTTCTAATTACTACATTTAGTCTTGCTATTAATTCTTTTGGTGAAAACGGTTTGACAACGTAATCATCTATCCCTAATTCAAATCCAAATAGCTTGTCATATTCTTCACCACGTGCGGATAGCATAATAATTGGAATATCTTTATACTTGCGTATTTCTTTAGAGGCAGAAAATCCATCAAGTTTTGGCATCATAATATCCATTACAATAATATCAAAATAATTATTCTTACAGAGATTAATTGCTTCCATTCCATCGCTAGCTTCTGAAACTTCATATCCATCAAATTCTGCATATTCTCTAATTACTTCTCTTATTTTAATTTCATCATCTACAACTAAAACCTTTAGCATAGTTAATCACTCCAAATAATATTTTATCATTATTATATCATAAAGCAAGCCAGATAACGGCTTGCATCACAGCGATTCAATAAATACATCAAGACAAAGACTTATGTTTTTGTTTCATTAGATGTATTTATTATAGCATAAATTCATACAAAGTCAGTAAATTTATTAAAACTTTTATAAATTTCACAAGATTATCATATAACTTTCATTTACTTTTCATAGAAATATTGTATTGTTAAATCAGAGGAAAAAGAATTAACACCAAGGAAAACGATGACATAGGTACTAAAAACTTGTAATAACATAATTTGTTACTTAAACTAATAAAGACGTACGATAGACTTTATTAGTTAGTAAAATATAATATTTTAGGAGGAGTTATGAAATCTAAATTAACTTTGTTACTTGTTGCATTTATGTTGTTAACCCAAATTACAGGATGTACAAGTACTCAAACACAAACACCAGCTGAACCAGTAAAGACAGAAACACCAGCAACTACAGAGACTCCAGCTGAAACACCTGAAATGACAGTTGAATCTGTTAAAGTAGGAGCTATATTACCTCTATCGGGATCAGCTGCGGCTACAGGTGTAAAATTAAAGTATGCTGTAGAAGTTGCCCAGGAAATTATTAATGGGGAACATCCGGACATAGCAATTCCTTTAGCAGAGACTATGGGACTACCTAATTTGGGTAATGCAAAAATAGAAGTTGTATTTGCAGATCATCAAGGAAATCCTGAAGTAGCTAAATCGGAAGCTGAAAGACTAATTCAAAATGAAAAAGTAGTTTCCTTACTTGGTGCTTATCAAAGTTCTTCTACTAAACCTGCAAGTCAATCTGCTGAAAGATTTAAAGTTCCTTTTGTAGCAGGATCTTCAAGTTCAGCAGCATTAACTCAGAGAGGACTTAAATATTTTGCAAGAATAGCTCCAAATGACGACATGGAAACAGAAGTATTTTTTGAATATTTAAAATATTTAAATGAAACAACTAATGCAGACATTAAAACTGTTGGTGTTGTTTATATTGATAATGAATATGGGGTTCATGCCGCTGATATGGTAGATCAATGGCTAGAAAAAAAATATGCAGCTGAGGGTTTTTCCAAAGTTGTAGAAGTAAAGTATCCAACGGATGTATCTAATGTTGATACAGAGGTACAACAAATTAAAGGTGCAAATCCAGATGTATTATTCCATGCTTCTTATATAGGTGATATAACTCAATTTGTAAAAAAATATAAAGAGTTAAGCGTACTACCTAAAGCTGTCGTAAATTACTGCGGCGGTTTCCAAGATTCACAATTTACAGTTAATTTAGGTTCTGACGGAGATTATTTCTCAGGCGGTGCAGCATGTACACCTCAATTATTTGGTAAAATGGAAGTATTAAGTAAAATTAATGATTTATTTAAAGAAAAATCTGGTGGTGCAGATATTGATGGTCCTGCATTAGAAGAATTTTCATCTCTAATGGTTATTGCAGATGCTATAAATCAAGCTAAATCAACTGATACGGAGTCAATAATGGAAGTAATAAAGACGGCAAATTTTGATGCTCCATACTTTTCAACAGGTGCAATTAAATTTGGTGATGATGGACAAAATATATATTCAGCATCATTTATAGTTCAAACACAAGGTTCTAAATATGAAGCGGTATTTCCAGAAGACATTCAAACAGCATCTCCAATAGCACCTTTCAAAGATTGGACTAACAGACAGTAAAAAGTAATTTGTTCACTAACTAATTTTATTGTTTATAGCTGAGATATCTGAATAATAATTCTAAGTGTTAATTTAGTGTATTAATATTTCAGTACCTCAGCTAAAAAATGATTAATTTGTGCAACAAAATTAAAGGAGGATTTATGTTAGGACAAATTATTACTAATGGATTATTAATGGGATTTATATATGCCCTAGTGGCAGTAGGATTAACCTTGACATGGGGTGTAATGGACATTACAAATTTTGCCCATGGAGAATTATTGATGGTAGGTATGTATACTGCATTTTGGATGTTTGAGCTATTTTCCGTTGACCCACTTATATCAATTCCAATAAGCACATTAGCGGTATTCTTATTAGGAGTATTACTTTATAAGTTGGTTATAAAAAAGGTTTTAGGCGGGTCGGGATTAACGGCTTTATTGGCTACATTTGGATTAAGCATGTTTTTAAAAAATTTAGCTCAATTTTTATGGTCTCCAAATTTTAGATATATAAATGGCGCAGTTGTTACTGATAATAAGATAGTAATAGGTAATATTATTTTAGGGTTACCTCAAGTTGTAGCTGCAGTTGGTAGTATATTAATGACATTAATAGTTATTTATTTTATGAATAAAACCAAAACAGGTAAAGCAATACAAGCGACTGCGCTCAGTAGAGATACGGCGCTATTAATGGGTATAGATACAGATAAAATTTTTGCAATTACATTCGGAGTTTCTGGTGCTTGTGTAGGTGCAGCAGGAGCTTTGATGGCATCTTTTTACCCAATTTATCCTGCTACAGGGTCATTGTATAGCATAATTGCATTTGTTATTGTTGCAATGGGAGGACTTGGGAATATTAAAGGTGCACTTTATGCTGGATTAATTATAGGACTAACAGAAGCTTTAGGAGGATTTTTCTTAGGAACACAATTTAAATATGCTCTTGTATTTTTGATTTACTTAATAGTAATACAAGTGAGACCAAAGGGGTTATTCGGATGGTAAAAAATAAGAGAACACTAATCATATTAATAGTTACTATAGCAATATTACCATTAATATTTAAGTCCAATAGTTTTCATAATATTCTTGTATTATTGCTTATATTTGCAACTTTAGGTGAAGCATGGAACATTATAACTGGATTTGCAGGGCAGACATCATTTGGACACGCTGCTTTTTTCGGAATAGGTGCCTATGCATCATCAGTACTTTTATATAAATTTAATATTAGCCCTTGGGTAGGAATGTTAGTTGGAGCATGTGCTGCAGCAATAGTAGCTGCAATAATAAGTTATCCATGTTTTAGATTAAAAGATAGCTATTTTGCAATTGCTACATTAGCTGTAGCAGAGATAATAAAGCAATTGTTCGTAAGCTGGGATTTCGTAGAAGGTGCAACAGGAATTTCGTTGCCAATAGTTGACGATAGTTTATTTTTTATGCAATTTAATTCTTCAAAAATTCCATATATATATATAGCCCTTGGGTTATTTGCTATAGTAATATTTTTATGTAGCTTAATCGAAAATTCAAAGATGGGATTTTATTTAAAAGCAATTAGAGAAAGCCATGAAGTAGCTGAATCAATAGGTGTTAATACAACTAATTATAAAACATATGCAATGGTAATAAGTGCGGCATTATCAGCTTTAGCAGGTACCATATATGCACAATATATATTATACATCGATCCTTTCATGCTGTTCACTTTGGATATGTCAATAAAAATAGTTTTGTTAACTGTTTTAGGTGGAATTGGAAACATATATGGACCTATAATTGGTGCAGCTATACTAATTCCACTTTCTGAAGGAACAAGGATTTTGTTAGGAGGAACAGGAAGCGGAATTGATTTAATGATATTTGGCTTATTAGTAATTTTAGTAGCTTGTTTCCAACCAAAAGGTATCATAGGTTTAGTAAACAAAATCTCAAACAATATAAAGAAACAAAAGGTAGGTGAAGGCAAAGTTGAATCCAATTCTTAATATCAATAATATTACTATGAAATTTGGGAGTCTTATGGCTAATGAGAATGTATCTTTCAATATTCATGAAAATGAAATAGTAAGTTTGATTGGTCCAAATGGTGCAGGAAAAACTACCTTGTTTAATTGCATAACAGGATATTATAAACCATTCAGTGGCAAAGTAACATACAAAAATAAAGATATTACAGGATTCTCATCATATGATATATGTAAATTGGGCATAACTCGAACATTTCAAATAGTAAAAACACTTAAAGAAATGACCGTTGAAGAAAATATTATGACAGGAGCTTTTTTGCATACAAATATAAGAAAAGAAGCGCAAAAAATAGCAGAAGAGATTATGGCGCTTACAGATCTAACAAAAAAAAGAAATATTCTTGGATCGAATTTAACAATCGTAGATAAAAAAAGAGTTGAAATAGCAAGGTCACTTGCAACCAAACCTAATATATTAATGCTTGACGAGTGTATGGCTGGTTTGAACCAAACGGAGATAAAGGATGTAATGAACCTTTGCCTTAAGCTAAAAGAAAGTGGAATTTCACTACTAATAGTGGAACATATAATGGAGGCAATAATGCCTATTTCAGATAATATAGTTGTACTTAATGCTGGAAAAAAAATTGCCGAAGGTAATCCTTCGACAATAGCAGAAGACGAAAACGTCATAAAAGCTTATTTGGGGGATAAATATCATGCTAAAAGTCAAAAACATTAAGGTAGGATACGATAATGTCCCTGTTATATTTGATGTATCCTTTGAGGTCAAAGAAAAAGAGGTCGTATCAATAGTAGGATCAAATGGTGCTGGCAAATCAACATTGTTGAGAACAATATCAGGTATTTTAAAGCCTATGAATGGAGAAATTGAGTTTTGTGGTAAGCGTATAGATAGTCTTAAAGCAAATAAAATAGTTGAGGCGGGAATATCGCATGTTCCTGAGGGAAGACATGTTTTTGGAAAGCTAAGTATTAAAGATAACCTTCTTATGGGCGCTTATATAATAAAAAGTGAAACTCAAAAAAATAAATTATTAAAAGAAGTGTATGAGATATTTCCGAAATTAAAAGAAAGAGAAAATCAGAAAGCAGAAACTCTTAGTGGCGGTGAGCAGCAAATGCTAGCCATTGCAAGAGGTCTCATGTCAAAGCCTAAACTACTTATGGTTGATGAAATGTCTTTAGGACTTGCACCATTGATGGTTGAAACAGTTATGCAAGCGTTGAAATTTGTTAGTTCAACTGGTTTAACAGTTTTGCTTGTTGAACAAAAAGTTCAAGAAGCATTAGAAATAGCAGACAGAGGTTATGTCATCCAAAATGGAAAGATTGTAATAGAAGGTACTGGAGAGCAACTTATGGAAACAGATATAGTAAAAAAGGCATATTTAGGGTTATAAGAATACAAATTAAAAAACCATAAGTTCATTACAAACGAACTTATGGTTTTATAACTAATATAATTTTTTTATTTCGAACCAAAAAGTACTTCCATTTCCTATAGAGCTGATGACACCATATGAAGCATGGTGTATTTTTAAAATATTTTTTACTATGGATAAACCTAACCCGGTTCCAATTACAGGTCGTGGGTGAAACTCTCCAAATCGAAAATATCTATCCCAAATTTGGTCTATTTTATCAGACGGTATTCCATTGCCTGTGTCTGTTACTTCGAATCTAACAGAACTACCAACATCTTTTAGATAAATATCAATTGTTTTGTCATTTCCTGTGTAGTTAATTGCATTTATGATTAAGTTATATAAAACTTGTTGAATTTTATGCTCGTCACCATCAATAATCATGTTATCGTCATAGTTTAAATTAAATATGTATCCATCTTTTATATATGTATCACTGAACATTTTTACTACATTTTTTGTTATATTTGAAATATTTATTTCTGCACAATTGACCTCAAATGTTCCTGTTTCATATCTAGAAATATCAAGGATATCATTAACTAAGTCTGAAAGTCTATCAGTCTCTGTTATTATTGTATTAATATGATAATTGCGTTTTTCTGTGTTATAGCCTGATATATCCCTTACCATTTCAGCATATGCCTTTATCATTGTAAGAGGTGTACGTATTTCATGAGAGACATTAGAAATCAATTCCTTTCTTAGCTTGTCTGTCTTTGAAAGCTCATTAGTTGCATAATTTAAGGCGTCTGCAAGTTTGTCAATTTCAAAGTATACACCACCTTGAAAGTATATATCATAATTACCTTCAGCTAGAAGACCAGCAGTATCTGTAATTTGTGTTATTGGCTTTACAAGCAAGGAAGAAATGAAAAATGATAAAATAATAGCAAATATCAGCGATGCTATGGTAATAATTATAAGCTGCTGTTTTAGTACAGATGCAGTATTGTCCATTGAGGCTAGTTGTGAAATAATGTAAAGATATACATTATCATCATCTTTATTACCCGTTTTTAAGAATTTTCCGTATACCATATACTTAGATCCTTCTACACTTGGATCTTCGATTATATGAAAAACTTCATTTTTACCGTTTTTTATTAGTGGTTCAATAAAAAGTATAATATCTATAGGATCAGGATTAGATAATTCTAATACAGTAGAAGATAAACTTGCTATGCCCTTTTTATTGAAAACTCGAACTGGCATACTTCCATAGTTCGATTTTCTGTATATATTACCTTTAAAATCATCAGCCTTGTATTCTCTAGTGAGTATGATTCCTATTTTTTTAATTTCCTTTTCCTTAAATTTCAGATAAAATTGGTTGAAGAATATAATTTGTAATAACCACATAAGTACAGCAATAAATAATATTAAGTAAAGAAAATAGTGCCAAATTTCAAATTTTAGTCCATGTTTAGCAGGTTTTGAGTGAATTGGTATATTCATGATCGCCTCCTATCAAATTAATGAGTATGTTTCTAAGTATAATATATTACAAACGTTATCATGTAATATATTATAACATAATAATTAAGGAATAAAAACTTATTTTGCTGCATAGTGCTTCTTAAAATGCTATAAATAAAATTAAAGACTTTAATAATATAATTTTATATGATATAATAATATCTCAATGAAACCATACAAAGCTTGTTATAGTTTGTAATGTTACGGAGGACTGGAATGAAAAATAAGCAGATTTTTCTATTTGCTTTTATTATAATATTATTTGTTTTACTATTTACTTTAGGTAGTAAAGTAAATAGTAAAACGTTAGCAAGCAGAGGAGATACAATTAAAGTGGGAGTACTTCTTCCTCTTACTGGACCAGCTGAACCAACAGGAATTAAGCTTAAGTATGCAATAGAAGTTGCTGAAGAAATAATAAACGGAGAATATCCTGAAATAGACTTAGAACTTGGCAGAGAATCAGGGTTACCAAATTTGGATAATAAAAGAGTCAAATTTATATATGCAGATCATAAATCTAGTCCGGAGACAGCTAGAAATGAGGCAGAAAGGTTAATAAAAGAAGAGCATGTATCTGCCTTAATAGGTGCCTACCATAGTTCGGCAACTAAATCAGCAAGTCAGGTATCAGAAGAATATAAAATTCCTTTTTTGGCAGGGTCATCTAGTTCAGCATCATTAACAAAACGAGGAATGAAATATTTTTCAAGGATTGCACCTGATGATGATATGGAGACAGAACTATTTTTTGAGTACCTTAAATATCTAAATAAGAGTTTAGATGCAAAAATTAAAACAGTTGGAGTTGTTTGTATAGATAATGAATATGGTGTTCATGCATCTGAAATGATAGATAAATGGTTAGATGAAAAATATATCTCTGAAGGATTTGAAAAAGTTGTTGAAATTCGATATTCGGAGGATTTAGACAACATAGATTTGGCTATTAGTAAAATAAAAGAGCTTGAACCTGATGTTATATTTCAAGCTTCATATATAGAAGATGTTACAGAATTTGTTAGAAAATATAAAGAGAATAAAATTATTCCAAAAGTTGTTTTAAATTATTGTGGAGGATTTCAGGATCCACAGTTTGTAGATAATCTAGGTGAGGATGGTAATTATTTTTCGGGTTCAAGCGCTAGCATGCCCTCTATAATTGAAAATATTGTATCTGCTAATAAAATAAATAAATTATACAAAGAAAAGTCAGGCGAAGATATCGATGGACCAGCACTAGAAGAATTTGCTTCTGCTATGATCATTTCTAATGCAATCAATAGTGCAGGTACAACTGATGGCGATAGAATTATGGATATTCTTAAAAATAAATTATTTAGAACTCCGTATTTTACATCAGGATATGTAGAGTTTGATAGTAATGGACAAAATTCTAGATCTATTTCGTTTGTAGTTCAGCTTCAAGAAGGGAAATACGAAGTTGTGTGGCCTTTGAATATACAAAATAAAGAGCCCCAGATATTGTCACATAAGTGGGGCAATTAATAATTATTTAGTATTTAAAAACCTAATGTTATATATTCTATTAAAATCCTTTGTTTCAGAATTATATGATACAGGGGATTTATTCTTGCTTAAAAGTCTAACTATATTATAAACATCAATCCAAATTTCACTAATAGTTTCCTTTTGAGATTCATCAAAAATTAGTTGCATTCCAAAATGTAAATGTGTTGTATTTATATTATTTACATTTTCCTTTCTGCTATATCCAGTTCTACCCATGTATCCAATTACATCACCTGCGTAAACTGTATCTCCAACTTTGAGGTCGCTATGATAAGGATGGTCTTTTTTTAAGTGAGCGTAATAGTAATATCTTTTTTGATCAAAACTTCTTATGCCTACTCTCCACCCACCATATTGATTCCATCCAAGAGCTTCAATTGTTCCTGATTCCACAGCTATAATAGGTGTTCCAATAGAACCCATTAAATCATTTCCAAGGTGAACCCTTCTAAAACCATAGTTTCTAGAATTTCCAAAATCATCATAATGGTTATAGTAATAACCTCTAGCAATTGGGGAGAAAGCTTTGAGGCCATATTTTTGAACCCACTTTTTTTGACCAGGATTATTTTCATCATCGACTTCTATTTCATATCCTCCTACAAAACCGCCTAAAACAGCAGTATAAGCTTCATGAAAATAATTGTAGTATTTTAATTTTTCGGTGAGTTTTTCGATACTTTCGCCATTATTTAACTTATCTATTAGATCATCCATATCTTTTGCTTTATATCTAGAGAAATTGCCACCGTATCTTGATGAGAGATATGCTAATAATTCAATCCAGTCTAATTTTACCTCGTTATCGATACTTTTGATGTCAGCTTTTAATGCTTTGTCAAGTGCTTCGTAGGATACACCAAAATCAACCCACTTTATAAAGCCCTTTTCACCATCCATAGCAACTGCACTAGAAGGACGATTAGTTGAAACCAAATAAAATAATCCACTGATTAAAATCAAAATAATTAGAGAATATAAGATTTTAAATTTTATTTTTATAACCATAATACATCCCTTTATAAAATATTTATACTTTACATATTATGTTCTGAATATTTTAAATAGAACCTAATATATTTAGAATTTCAATAATTGTATAAATGTTTTGAACATAAAAATTAGAATTATTAATTGTAATACCAAAAAAAATGTGATAAGATGATTATTATATTTAAAAAATTTTCACAATAATGGGTATTAACCATAAATTACCCTAGGAGGAAAACTTGAATTTAAAATTTTGTTCATTATATAGCGGTAGTAGTGGTAATTGCCAATTTATAAAAACTGAGAAAACAGTTATACTTGTCGATGCAGGATTAAGTGGAAAAAAAATTCAACAAGAAATGATAAAAATAGGAGAAGATCCTAAAAAAATAGATGCAATTTTTGTAACACATGAACATATAGACCATATACAAGGTGCAGGAGTGTTGTCACGACGTTTCGATATACCAATATATGCGAATGAAAAAACATGGTCTGCGATGAATACTATAATTGGTGATATTAAATCTCATAATATAAAAATTATATCAGAAGACGCTGAAGTAGGAGATATATTTGTACAATCCTTTAATATATCACATGATGCAGCTAGCCCTGTGGGGTATAATATTTATCATAAAAATAAAAAAATTAGTATGGTAACAGATACAGGATGCATAAATGCTAATATAATAAAAAGCATAACAGATGCAGATTTGTTGCTAATTGAATCTAATCACGATGAAGATATGGTCTTAATTGGTCCATATCCTTGGCCTCTTAAAAGGAGAGTGCTTGGTGAATTTGGACACATGTCTAACGATACTGCGGGAAACCTTATAACTAAGGCAATAAAAAGAGGGACGGAAATAGTTTTATTAGGTCACTTGAGTAAAGAGAATAATTTTCCACAGCTTGCTTATAAAACAGTTGAAAATATTCTTATAGAAAATGGAATAGATGTTAATCCTGGTGTATGTCTTGATATGACCTATAGGGATAGATCAAGTAATATATATGAAATATAAAAGTAGGAGATAGGTATGTATGGTTGAAAATAAAACTTTATATGCATGTAAAGACCATATAGATGTTGCACTTGATGATTACATAAATCTTGAGGAAAGTGCACCATATATGGTAGAGATATCAGATGAAAATAAGTTTGTTTGCAGTTATTGTGAACAAAAAGCAAAATATAAGCTTTTGTCATAAATATTTTAAAATATTCTAACTAATAATTATAAAAAGTATAAATTAATATATATCTTATAAAAAAATGCTTGTATTAAAATTTATTAAGTGCTATAATATTTACGCTATCCTTGCTCCTTATACTAATTAGGGGGCCAAAGTCCAAAGGGAGGTGACTATGATGCAAAAATATGAAGGAGCGTTTATCTTATTGTCTAATTTAGAGGCAGAAGTTAGAACAGCTGAAATTGAAAAAGTAAAAAGTATAATAACTGAAAGACAAGGAACTGTTGATAAGGTTAATGAGTGGGGTCAGAGAAGACTAGCTTATGAAATCAATAAAAAAAGAGACGGTTATTATGTAATAATTAATTTCACTTCAAATGCAGATGCTGTTGATGAAATAGACAGAATTTGTAAAATAAGTGATAATTTCATTAGACAAATGATTACAGTAGATGAATCAAAATAAATAAATATAAAGAGGTAAGCTTATGAACAGTGTTGTATTAATTGGAAGATTAGCCAGAGACCCGGAATTAAAGTTTGTTCCTGCTACAGGAATGGCAGTAACAAGACTTACTTTAGCAGTAGATAAGGATTTGTTTGGAGACAAAAAGCAGCAAGCTATAAGTCAAGGTAAACCAACAGCAGATTTTATTAATGTGACAGTATTCGGTAAATCAGCAGAAAATTGTGCAAATTATCTTGCAAAGGGTAGACAGTGTGCAGTTCATGGCAGAATTTCGACTGGAAGTTACACTACACAATCAGGCGAAAAAAGATATACAACAGATGTAATAGCAGACAAAGTTGAATTTATTGGTTCGAAAGATCAAGGTTCACCAAGTCATCAAGGAAAACCAGTACAGCCAGATAGCAGCTATTTTGATGATTTTCCAGATGATGATAATGACATTTTCCAGCCAGTAGATGATGAAGAAATTCCATTTTAATAATTAAGGGTAAAATTCTCAGGAAAAGGAGGAAAATCGGATGAGTTCAAGACAAGGCGGCTATCAAGGCGGCAATGATAGGAACAAAAGAAAACCACGTAAAAAAGTATGTCAATTCTGCCAAGAAAAGGCTACACATATAGATTATAAAGACCTAGGAAAATTGAAGAAGTATACAACTGAAAGAGGTAAAATATTACCTAGAAGAATTACAGGTGCTTGTGCAAAACATCAAAGAATGGTAACTAGAGCTATAAAAAGAGCAAGAACAATTGCTTTATTACCATACACAACAGAATAATAATTTGAATTAGAAAAAGCGTTGATAATATAGAATTAATTAAATTCTCATTATTAACGCTTTTGATTTAAATACTAATATTCATCACTACATCCGCCGCAACTGCCGCATCCACCGCTACAACCAGAAGATGGTAGAACAACGGGTTTTAATCCAACACCATTACCATCATTTTCTTCATTCGAAACTATTATAAAACCACCATACTCAGCAAGAATGCTTTTTTCTACAATGAATGTGATATCATTAATTATCTCAGTATTATCTTCAGGAGTAGCTTCACTTACCATTATATTAAATATTGGACCACTGCATGTGTATTCAGATATATTAATTCTAATATTATAAGAATCTACATTGTTTTCATCTAACAAATCTTTAAATTCTTTGTAAGCAATATCACTAATAAATATGTTTTTCACTTTGATTGTCCTTTCTAGTTAAATATTTAAATAATATAAAAATGAAAATTATATTATATATACAATTACAATAACATATAAGTAGAATTTTTTAAATATAAAATAAAAAATTTTTAAAATTATTTCATATTTACTATTTCAATGTTAGTATAATAATGTTTTAATATTTCTTTGTAGTTATAACCTTCATCAGCCATTCCGGCAGCTCCCCATTGGCTCATTCCAACACCGTGTCCATAACCTGTAGTTACAATTTCAATTTGATTTTCTGACTGTATAAAACTGAAATTAGTCGAGTTAAGACCAAATAAAGATCTAATTTCACGACCAGAAATTTCTTGATCGTCAATTATTAGCGACTTTATTTTTCCACCTTCACTAACAGATCCTAGCTGTATTTTTTCCTTTAAATTATTTGGTGTAATATTTAAGTCTCCATAAACCGATTTTAGTTTAATAATAAAATCACTAATAGGTATTTTAGCAGAGTCGTGAAGCTTTGGAGAATTATTTTCGTATGGACTTTCAACACTTCTTAAATAGGGAACGGAAGTTGAAAAAACATCTTCTGAGTTTTCTGTTCTACCTCCACTTGTTGAATGAAACAAAGGCTCAATTATTTTATTTTCATAAGTTAATATCTGTCCCCTAGTTGAATTAACAGCTTCTTCTATTTTGCTCCAGTATTTATCATACCAGCCATTTTCGTGTTGAGCAATTAAGTCATCTTTTGAATTCCAAACTTGACAATGAGTCCCTGTACAAACAGGTGCATCTAAATGCTCTGGTTGTCCATTAGGAAATTTTTTAATTTTATATAATAAGTATGTCCTTGCTGTGACTGCTTGTGCTTTAAGAGCTTCAATACTAAATTCTGCTGGCATTTCTGATGCAACAACACCTTTTAGATACTCTTCAAAATCGATTACAATTACTTCGTTAGTTTTGAGGTTATATACTTTAATTAAATCTGGCTCAGACGAGCTAATCTGTATATTTTGGTCATTGTTTAGTTGTTCAGATGAGTGGGGTGTTGAATCTTCTATAATTGGAGAATTTGTAGTACCTATTTTATTCTCTAAATAATTTAGAGCAACAGTTGGAATTATAAATAGCATAGAAAAAACAATTAAAGCAAATATAAAACTATTTTTCATAAAATTAATCTCCTTTATCATAAGTTATATTTAAATTTTATGTTTAAAAAAATTTTTTAGAACGCTTGTATTAAAAATAAAAATTGGGACACAATATCTAAAAGATAATAAAAAAGAACAAAAACAGGAGGTTAGTAATGAAAAAGGATAGATTTAAAAACACTAAAGAAAGAATGAAGAGGTTTTTTACAAAGCTCAAGAACAAGGATACAAGCTTTTTTATAATAGCTTTGTGTGTATGCTTGTTATCAACAGCTGTTATATGGAGATATACTGCTAGAAAACCTAATATCGAAAGCGACTTATCTCAAAATGAAACAGAAGAAGGAAATATGAATGCTAATGTCGACCCATATAAAGATCGTTTAGATGAGTTTATGGAGGATTATGGCAAAAAGGAAGAAACAGACATTACCTTAAATGAAAAGCTCGATTTAAAGAGTATGAATGTTCCATTAACGGGAGAGGTAATAAAAGAATTTACTTTAGAAAAATTACTATACTTTGATGCAATAGGGGAGTGGAGAGTACATAAGGGGTTAGATATTAAACCTAAAGACACACTTATGATAGAATCAGCATTCAAAGGAACAGTAGAAAAGGTTAGTACATCTGAGTTGACAGGAACTGAAATAGTTATTGATCACGGAGATAATATAAAGACACTTTACAATAATCTTGCCTCTTCAAAAGTGTCAGTAGGAGATGTTGTTGAAAAAGGTCAGATAATAGGAAACATTGGAAAATGCGACAGTATAGAGTCTGCTGATGGAGCTCATCTGCACTTTGAAATCAGTATAGATGGAAAAAATGTAAATCCCCTTGACTATATTCCTGGAGAATAAAAAATAAGGTTCTATTAGGAACAATAAATGCATAAAAATGTAAATAAGACGGTTGATAATGTCAAAGGGGGTTAAACATGAAAGATTACATAGAACGGAGAGCTATAGAAATCGCGGAATATATAATAAATACTGAATCTACTGTAAGGCAAACGGCAAAAAAATTCGGCGTTAGTAAAAGCACAGTACACAAGGATGTTACAGAACGTCTTCCTAAATTAAACCCTCCAGTTGCAAGCGAAGTAAAGAGAGTTTTGCTTAAGAACAAGTCTGAAAGGCACATTAGAGGGGGAAAAGCTACACGCCTAAAATATAAAGAAGCACATGAACATGATAAAGTAAGTAATATGTAATTAACTAATCGATGAAAAGCTTCCGCATTTGCGGGGGCTTTTGTTATTGCAAGTTGTATCAAATTAACTTAATTAAAAATATTGACAAAGAATGTAAAAGATAATACAATAATGTATACGTTATTAAAAACATAATCAAAAAAATGTATGACTAAAGTAATACAGAGTTAAATATTATTGAAAATGAAATCGTTACACCAGATGTATACCATTTTGCTAAAACTTATTAACATGCAAATTTTAAATAAACATAAAAATGTATTTTTTAACGAGTATTTTCAATAGATAGATAAAAACATTAAAATTAAATACATCTAGGGGGAATTGTTATCGTAAAATAAGTAGAATCAAGTTTTACATAACATCTAAATTGTATGAGTGATAATTTCTATAAACAATTAATTGAAAAGTCGCCAATTGGATATGCATATCATAGAATAATTTTTGATAATATAGGTGAACCTTGTGATTGTGAAGTTATCGAGGTAAATGAAGCTTTTGAATTTATAACATGTTTAAAGCAAACTGAAATAATTGGAAAGAGATTAACAAAGATTTTAAAATATGAAAATGAACAGTATTATTTTCGTAAATGTTTAGATGCTGCAATTAATGGAACCAATAAAGAGCTAGAGCATTTTTGTAAAATATTAAATAGATGGTTCAAAATATACCTTTATTCTCCTAAAGAGGGGTATTTAGTTACATATATTAAAGATATATCTGTTGAAAAAGTAAAGTTTATTGAATTGGAAACGAGCCTTAAAAGAATGGAAAATTTTTTGGAAGGTACAAATGTTGGAACCTGGGAACTGAATTTATTAACAGGTGAAATTGTCCACAATGAAAGGTGGGCAGAAATATTTGGTTATACATTAGAAGAATTATCACCCATTGATAAGGATACTTGGAGAAAATTTGTTCACCCAGATGATTTATTACAAGCATTTGCTCGTGATGAAGAACTTTATAATAAAAAAATAGAGTATTATGATGATGAATATCGCATGAAGCATAAAAATGGTAATTGGGTTTGGGTTAATGACAGGGGTAAAGTAATTTCATGGTCAGAAGATGGCAAACCTTTGCTTATTAGTGGAACTCATACAGATATTACTGAGAGAAAGCGTGCAGAAGAGGCTTTGAAAGATAGCGAACAGAAGTATCGATTGATTTTTGAACATAACCCTTTAGGGATTATTCATTTTGATAAAAAAGGTAAAATTACAAATTGTAATGAAAAACTTTCTAAAATTATTGGAGTAAAACATAATTGTCTAGTAGGGTTTGATCTTACGAAGCTACATGACTCTGAATTTACAGATGCCTTAATTATTTCTTTAAAAGGAAATCAAGCAATTTATGAGGGCGAGTATAAGTCAACTAATCTTAATAAAAATGTGCCTATAAGGGTAATTTTTGATCCAATATATTCTGACGATAATGATGTTGTAGGAGGTATTGGAATAGTTGAAGATATCTCTGATAAAAAGAAAAAGCAAGAGGAAATTATTTATTTGAGTTATCGAGATCAATTAACAGGGTTATATAATAGAAGGTTTTATGAAGAAGAATTAAAGAGGCTTGACGTTAAAAGAAACCTACCGTTGACTTTAGTTATGGCAGATGTAAATGGATTAAAGCTAATTAATGACTCATTTGGACATGCATTAGGAGATGAGCTTTTAAAGAAGGTTGCTCATGTCTTAGAGAAGGGGTGTAGATCGGATGACATTATAGCAAGACTTGGGGGAGATGAATTTGTTATCATTCTCACTAAAACAGATTACCATCAAGCAGAACAAATAATTAAACGTATAAATAATTTTGCTCAAGATGAAAAAGTTGGTTCATTTGACATTTCTATTTCATTTGGTTACGAAACTAAGTATAATGAAACCCATGATATTTTGGATATATTTAAAAATGCAGAAGATTATATGTATAGACATAAGCTCTACGAGAGCTCAAGTATTAGAAATAAAACAATAGATATAATTATGAATACTTTATATGAAAAGAGTAATAGAGAGATGCTACATTCTAAAAGAGTAAGTGATATATGCGGAAAAATTGCTATTAGCATGAATATTGACAAGGATAATGTTAATCAAATAAAAATTGCAGGACTTATGCATGATATAGGTAAAATGGGAATAGATGAAAAAATACTTAATAAGCCAGAAGCATTAAACAGCGATGAATGGAAGGAAATGAGAAGACATCCTGAGATAGGTTATAGAATTTTAAGTTCTTCAAATGAATTTTCAGAAATTTCTGAATATGTACTTAAGCATCATGAGAGATGGGATGGTAAAGGATATCCAGGAGGTTTTAAAGGCTATGAAATATCATTGCAAGCAAGAATAATTGCAGTTGCTGATGCTTATGATGCTATGACAAGTGATAGACCATACAGAAAAAGGCTAAGTATAGAAGAAGCAATTATGGAAATGAGAAGATGTTCAGGTTCTCAATTTGATCCGAGTATAGTAGACGTTTTTATTAAAAAAGTCTTAAAAAAATAAAAAAAATCTGAATGAATATAAAATTTATTAGAGGGTAAAAATAAGAAGGCTATTAAATAAGGAGGAAAGTTACATGGATAAAAATTATAAAATAGCCAATCTTAAAGAGCAAAGTTTTGAAGAGCTAAGAAAATTTGAGGATAAAATTAAAATGGAAACAGGAAAAGATTTTGTACTCATTGCTTGGGAAGAAGAAAAAGGTAAAAGGTAATAGAATTTGATAACATGCTAGGAATTATAAATAAAAATTTATAATTCCTAGCTCTTTTTAATATTATACTCTTTTATTTTATTAAATAATTGTCTTGCGCTGATATCAAGTTTTCTTGCAGCTTCTGCTACATTACCACCTGTTTGAGACAAGACCCATTCTAGGTATTTTGATTCAGATTCAATTTTAAAATCTTTAAAAGAAATAATTTTATCGAAATCTGAGGTGCTTTTACAAAAAATATTTTTCTTATTTTTAATATTATATAATATTGGTATTCCATCTTTGGTAATATTACCATTCACAGATAGGATAACCATTCTATCTATTATACTTTTAAGCTCTCTAATATTTCCTGGGTAATCATAGGAGTACAGGAAATTATTAGCTTCAGGCTCTATATGCTTAATTACTATATTATTCTCTTCTTGTGATTTTTCTAAGAAAAACTTTATTAGTTTATCCAAATCATCATGCCTATCTCTAAGGGGAGGAATATTTATTACAATAGTGCTTATTCTATAAAAAAAATCTTCTCTAAATTTATCATTTGCAACTGCACATAGTAAGTCTTTGTTTGTAGCTGATATAAGTCTAAAATCTATTAATCTTTCTGTATTGCTACCAAGTCTTTCTACTTTTTTTGTTTCCAAAACTCTAAGAAGTTTTACCTGAGTGGTTAAATTTATATCACCAACTTCATCTAAAAACAAAGTTCCATTATTAGCATTTTCAAACCTTCCTTGTTTTGATTTCATAGCACCAGTAAAAGATCCTTGTTCATGACCAAATAATTCTGATTCTAATAATGTTTCTGTAAATGCACTGCAATTTATCGGTACAAAATTATTGGTACTTCTTGGACTGCATAAATGTATGTATTTAGCAGCTACTTCCTTCCCAGTTCCAGATTCTCCTGTTAAAAGAATATTGGCTTTGGTTTTTGCTACTTTTTCGCAATGTGACAACATTTTATTATAACTTTCACTTGTGCTTTCAAGTAAATAATGATTTAGTAATTTTTCTTTTAATTTAGCCTTATCTTTTTTTTCTAAAAATATATCTAGAATTTTATTTGGTAGATTATTTAATTCACTTTTTAAATCCAAATATACTCTTGCACCATTATATATTGATAGGAATCCTTCACTGTATGATGGTTTTGAAGCTACAATAATAAATTCAGTTTTTGGATATGCTTCAATGATACTTCTTAATGTAAAATCCTTATTAAAGAAATTATAGTCGGTAATAACAAAATCATAGTTTTCATCTAAAGATTCATTAAAGGTTTTTTCAATGGAGTTACACTGAGAAATGTTCTTAGTTACATTTGAAATTGCTGAAATTACAAGATTTATATAGGTCCGATCACCATTAGCCACTAATATTTTCATTAATTCACTCCTACTATATGTTATGATAAAAAATTATCAATTAATTATACAATGAAAATATTTACGCAGTCAAGAAAAAAAATTCACTAATCCTAATACATTGTTAAAAATTATTTATAATTGTAATTGAAATAACATTTTTTTATATTGAATTACCAACACATAAAAAATATTTTTATAAAATATAGCTATTGGTATGTATATTGCTTAACAAAGTAGTATGAAAGATAAATTCATTAAAGAGGACATGGCTATGCACAAAATAATCATTACAAATAATGAGAAGGTATTTAAAAAATATAAGAACAGTTATGAAGTGCTTTTTTTAGAGGGAAGCAATTATGTAGATGTATTAAATGAAACAAGAAATAAAGTTCACAGAGGTTACAAAATAATTACGCATCCTATGGCGGGAAGTTTAAAGCCAAATCAGACACCATATAAGTCTATTATTATTGAAGAGGGGAATGGTGTTACTGATTATGAGAGTGTAACCCTTATTGAAAATAGTATTGAATCGGCTAATAAATTTCTAAAATATAAGGCAACACCAAAATGGAATGAGAAAATATTAAAGGATTTTGAAACAGTTGATCTATCTTTTATGGAAAATGTGGTTAAGAATCCTATGTTTGACAATGTTTAATGTTGTTTATGGCCCTATAAAATATATATTAAATTAATTAGGGTTTAAATAGAAAAGGAGGTAACAAAATTGAGATTAGAATTAGGAAAAATCAAAATTAATGACGTTCAATTTGGTGAAATGACTAAAGTAGAAAAAGGCACACTTTATGTTAACAAAGAAGAAATAATTAAACTTGTGTTGGAAGACGATAGAATTATTTCGGCAAACGTTGAACTTGCAAGACCAGGTGAGTCAGTACGTATTGCACCTGTAAAAGATGTTATAGAACCAAGAGTAAAAGTATCAGGTAGTGGTCAAATATTCCCTGGCACAATCAATAAAGTAAAAGAAGTAGGTAGTGGAAGAACTCATGCATTAGTAGGTGCTACTGTTATAACATGTGGAAGAATAGTAGGATTTCAAGAAGGACTTATAGATATGTCAGGACCTTCAGCTAAATACACACCATTTTCAGGAACAAATAATGTTTGCATAGTAATTGAGCCAGCAGAAGGATTAGAAACTCATGACTATGAGGCAGCAGGAAGAATGGCTGGTCTTAAAGTTGCAACATATATCGGTGAAGCAGGAAGAAATGTAGAACCTGATGAAGTGGTTGTATATGAAACTAAGCCAGTTCAAGAACAAATAAAGCAATATCCAAATCTTCCTAAGATAGGATATATCCACATGCTTCAATCACAAGGACTTTTACATGACACATACTATTATGGAGTTGATGCAAAAGTTATGGTTCCAACATTTATGTACCCAACTGAAATTATGGATGGAGCAATAATTAGTGGTAACTGTGTTGCGCCTTGTGATAAGGTTACAACGTTCCATCACTTAAATAACCCAGTTATAGAAGATTTATACAAGAGACATGGAAAAGATTTAAACTTTATTGGTGTAATATTAACTAATGAAAATGTATTTCTTGCAGACAAAGAAAGATCATCAGACATGGTTGCAAAATTATGCGAATTCTTAGGACTTGACGGTGTATTAATTACAGAAGAAGGATATGGTAATCCTGATACTGACCTTATGATGAACTGTAAAAAGGTTAGTCAAAAAGGAGTAAAGGTAGTACTTATAACTGATGAGTTTCCAGGAAGAGATGGTAAATCTCAATCATTAGCAGATGCTGTTGAAGAAGGGGATGCACTTGTATCATGTGGGAATGGTAATGTAATAATAGATTTTCCACCTATGGAAAAGGTGATAGGAACTCTTGATTTTATTGAAACTATGATAGGTGGATACGAAGGAAGCTTAAAACCTGATGGAAGCATAGAAGCGGAGCTTCAAATAGTAATTGCTTCAACAATTGCAAATGGATATAACAAGCTTGCAGCTAGAGGATATTAAAATACAATTAAGGAGGATTAGTCCAATATGGAAAAAATAAAAGTAGTTCATTATATAAATCAATTTTTTGCAAACATAGGCGGAGAAGAAAAAGCCGATATTGAGCCAGAAGTTAGAGAAGGCATAGTAGGTCCAGGACTTGCACTTAAATCAGGACTAGGAGATGATTATGAAGTTGTTGCAACCGTAATATGTGGTGACACATATTTTGGTGGACATATAGAAGACGCTAAGAAAACGATATTAGATATGATTAGACCATACAAACCAGATTTATTTGTAGCTGGACCCGCTTTTAATGCAGGTAGATATGGAGTTGCTTGTGGTACTATAGCTAAGGCCGTAGAAGATGAGCTAAATATACCTGTTGTAACAGGCATGTATCCAGAAAATCCAGGTGTTGATATGTTCAAAAAAGATTTACACATTATCCAAACAGCTATTTCAGCTGCAGATATGAGAAAAGCAATGCCTAAAATATGTAAACTTGCTAAGAAGATGATAAACAAAGAAGAAATATTATCACCTGCTGAAGAAGGGTATATTGAAAGAGGCATCAGAGTAAATTACTTTAATGAAAGAAGAGGTTCTGAAAGAGCGGTAGACCTTATATTAAAGAAAATAGCAGGAGAGCCATACGAAACTGAATATCCAATGCCTGTGTTTGATAGGGTAGCTCCAAATCCAGCAATTAAGGATTTATCGAAAATTAAATTAGCAGTTGTTACATCTGGCGGTATAGTTCCACAAGGAAATCCTGATAGAATTGAATCTTCAAGTGCTACAAAGTATGGAATTTATGACATAACTGGAATGGAAAGTTTATCAAAAGATAAATTTATGACTGTTCATGGTGGTTATGACAGAGCATTTGTTTTAGAAAATCCTAACCTTGTTGTGCCACTTGACGTCCTTCGTGAAATTGAAAAAGAAGGTATAATTGGAGAACTTGCTAACTATTTTGTTACTACAACAGGAACAGGAACATCAGTAGGAAATGCTAAAGGTTTTGGAGAAGAGTTTAGTAAAAAACTCTTGGCAGATGGAGTAGACGCAGTTATACTCACATCAACCTGAGGTACTTGTACTCGTTGCGGTGCAACGATGGTAAAAGAAATTGAAAGAGTAGGGATACCTGTAGTTCATATGTGCACAGTAGTACCAATTTCACTTACTATAGGAGCAAATAGAATAATACCAGCAATAGGTATACCTTATCCACTTGGAGATCCAAATCTTGGCGAAGAAAAGAGCAAGAAGTTAAGAAGACAACTTGTAGATAGAGCACTTAGAGCTTTACAAACAGAAGTAGATGGTCAGACGGTGTTTGAAAAATAACAAAAATGTAAAACAATAATAGTTAATTTTAGTTAACTATTATTGTTGATTCAGAAAATAGTCAATTAGTGCAACAATATATTGTATTAGTTGACTATTTTGAGATTAGATGAAAAATTACACTAGGAGGTATTTTATGGATGTACAAAACGTAAGTATAAACAAGGTGATAATGTTTGCAGGTGCTTTTATAGCATTTTTAATAGGTTCCGGTTTTGCAACAGGTCAAGAAGTATTACAATATTTTGCATCGTATGGATATATGGGCATCTTAGGTGTAATAGTTATTTTTGTATTGTTTTTGTACGTTGGAGTTAGTTTTATAACAGTTGGGCAAAAAGAACATTTTGAAAAAAGCAACGAAATATATACATATTATTGCGGAAAAGTAATAGGAAAGTTTTTTGATTATTTTTCAATATTATTCATTTATATGTCATTTATAGTAATGATTGCTGGAGCAGGTGCCACTATAAATCAGCAGTATGGGTTATCTGTTTCAGTTGGAGGTATATTAATAGCTGTGCTAGCAGGTGGAACAGTGGTTTTTGGTCTTGGTAAAATAGTTGACGTAATTGGCAAGATAGGTCCAGTTATAGTTATATTATCTATACTATTAGGACTATCTGCAATATTCATGAATCCAGGAGGGTTAACTAGAGCAAATGAAGTTATACCTAGCTTAAACTTAATGAAAGCTTCAAGTAATTGGCTATTTGCTGCGGGTTCATATGTTGGATTCTGTATGTTATGGTTAGCGTCATTCATGGCTGCTATGGGTGCAACTGCACAAAGTAAGAAAGAAGCAGCATGGGGTGCAATACTAGGAGCAGTTGCTTTTTCTGCAGCGGTTCTTATTGTTGCATTAGGATTAATGGCAAATATTGAGCAGGTTGCGGGAACAATGATACCATCACTAATTCTAGCTGGTAATATTCATCCAACTGTTGCTATTGTATTTTCATTAACAGTTGTTGCAGGAATATATACAACAGCAGTACCACTTCTTTGGACAGTATCATCCAGAATAGCAGAAGAAAAAACCCAAAAATTCGTTATATTAACGATTGCATTAGCTGTTATAGGAACCTTCATTGGACTAAAAGTTCCTTTTGACAGATTAGTGAATATCATTTACGTTATAAATGGATATGTTGGAATATTACTTTTAGTACTAATGATTATTAAAGATGTTAGTATTTTGAAACAAAAAAATTAGATATATAAATATATGCAAATAAAAAGGGGTAATTTCTGCATAGTAATATGCATTAATTACCCCTTTTTGTTGTAATACTATACCTAGTTACTGTATAGAATGATAGTATGATAAATTGGTGTAGGGGGAGTTTGTGAGAAATAAAAAAGCCGAATTAAAACAAATTTTTAGAGTTTCAGGTGCTTTTGTAGCATTTTTAATTGGGTCTGGTTTTGCTACAGGACAAGAAATAATTCAATACTTTGCTGCTTATGGATATAAGGGTCTAGCTGGAATTATGGTTATGTTTTGTCTTTTTATGTTCGCGGGTGTAAGCTTTATAACAACTGGCTATAATTATAGAAGTTCAAAAGAGTATAATATTTATATATATTATTGTGGATCGTACATAGGTAAGTTTTATAATTTATTTACAATAGTATTTGCATATATGTCAGTTGTTGTGATGATATCTGGAGCTGGTGCTACAATTAACGAGCAATACAATTTACCATTAATTACAGGTTGCACAATAATGGCATTTATGTCATGTGTTACAGTTGTTTTGGGATTAAATAAAATAGTTGATATAATAGGCAAAATAGGACCTTTAATAGCAATTTTGGCTATTTTACTAGGCCTATTAGCAATTTTAAAAAACCCTATAGGGTTAAAAAGTGCAGATAAGATTATTTCAAATCTAAAATTTATGAAATCATCTTCTAATTGGTTCTTTTCTGCATGTTTATATGTAGGTTTCTCTATTCTTTGGCTAGCAACATTTTTATCATCTATGGGTGCAAGAACAAATAGCAAAAAAGAAGCATCATTTGGTGCAATAGTTGGAGTAATTATATTTTCTTTAGCGGTTCTATCAATTACACTTGGGCTATTGGCAAATATTGAACTAGTTGAAGGTACTATGATTCCTTCATTAGTACTGGCAAAGAATATTAATGAAAGGTTTGCTGATATATTTTCATTAACAGTAGTACTAGGTATATATACTACTTCAGTACCATTGCTTTGGTCAGTTTCTTCAAGAATTTATGATGAAAAAAGCTTTAAATTTACAATAGTAACGATAATTTTAACTATTGTAGCAACTTTAATAGGATTGACTTTTCCATTTGATTTATTAGTAAACTTAATATATGGAGTAAATGGTTATGTGGGTTTATTATTTTTAATACTGATGATTTTAAAAATTACTAAGAATAAATTTAATGAAAACTAGCTTTGTATTGTAATACTAAATAAGTTTATGTTAAAATTAAGGTAAGTCGGGTACAATGATTTTAAATACATATAATTGCAAATTATATATTAATACAGCAGATATAAAGTGAGGAAACATGAAAATGAGAAGAAAAATAATTTTATCAAGTGGAAATAAGCATAAAGTAAAAGAAATAAAAGATATATTAAAAAAAATGCCGTTTGATGTAGTATCTAAAGATGAAATTGGTTTTGAAGATTTTGATGTTATAGAAGATGGAGAAACATTAGAAGAAAACGCACTAAAGAAAGCAACTGAACTAAAAAAATTAATAAATGGCATAGTTATAGCAGATGATACAGGTTTATTCGTGGATGTATTAGATGGACAGCCAGGAGTGTATTCAGCTAGATATGCAGGTGAAAATGTGTCTTATATAGATAACAACAATCTTCTTTTAGAAAATCTTAAGGATGTTCCTTTGGATAAAAGGACAGCTCATTTCAAGACTGTTGTAGCAGTTTTGTTAGAGAATGATGAATATTTTATGGCAGAAGGTGTTTTAAAAGGCAGGATAGGATTTGAACCAAAAGGTAAAAATGGTTTTGGTTATGATCCACTATTTATTCTAGAGGGTACAGATAAAACCCTTTCTGAAATAACAGATGATGAAAAAAATAAGATTAGTCATAGAGCAAAAGCTTTATTAAATTTAAAAGAAAGGCTGGAGAAAATAGCTGGTGAAAATATTAGTACTAAGTGATACTCATGGAGCAATTTTTGAATCTATTGTTAAACCTATACGTGCAGAAAAAGATATTGATCTCATGATACACTGCGGTGATAAATATAAAGATGCTGAAAAACTTGCATGGTTGTTAGGAATTAAGAATTTTTACAGAGTTACTGGAAATTGTGATTATGACATCCAAAATAGGAAAGATGTGTTGATAAAAGTAATTGAAGGTAAAAATGTATTAATAACTCATGGTCATTTACAATACGTTAAAGATGATTTAGATAATTTAAAAGAACTAGCAGAAGAAAAACATATAGACATAGTATTATATGGACATACACATATAGCACATGAAGAATTGTGCAATAATGTGCTTTATTTTAATCCAGGTAGTACAATTATGCCTAAATATGGGAAACCAAGTTATGGAATAATTGAAATAACGACTGATAAGGTATTAAGTAAGATTGTAAATTTGTAATTGCAGGGTGTCATTCGTAGGGAAATATTATTAGTTAAAAAAATTATATTAATGTTGTAATAGTACAAAAGTTATGAATTTTTAATAAAAATACATTATAAAAAGGTATACTTATATGGTTGATATTGGTGGATTAATATTTAATAGTTTAGATTATGTTTTGATCGTAGATAGGGAATTTACTGTAATATATAATACTAGGTATGACAATAGAGTAAATATTTCTGTTAATGATTATAATAAATATGAGTTTTTGAATAAAAATTTCTTTGAAATATATCCAGATGTAAAAAAAGAAACAAGTTCAATAGTGAGATGCATGACTACAGGAGAGATAGTAGTAAAAAAGTTTCAAAAGTATAAAGATTTTACTGGAAAGGTTTATTGTACTCATAATGTTACAATTCCATTAGTTAGAAAAGGTAAAATAGTGGGTGCAGTAGAACTAGTAAAGGATATTACGACAATCGACAATGTTAATAATTTAGATGCTGAAGATTTTGAAGAATCACCTAATGTATGTAGTGATTTAAGTAAAATTTCATTTGATAAAATTGTTACTAATGATAGTAGTATGATTAAAAATATTGAATATGCCAAGATTATGTCAAAAACAAAAAATCCTATTTTAATTTATGGAGAAACTGGAACGGGAAAAGAGGTATTTGTTCAAGCAATGATAAATTATAGTGGTGTATCAAGAAATAAGGTGGTTATTCAAAATTGCGCTGCTATACCCCAAAATTTAGTTGAATCAATTCTATTTGGAACTTATAAAGGTGCATATACAGGTGCTGAAAATAGGAAAGGATTATTTGAAGAGGCTAATGGAGGAATTATATTTTTAGACGAACTTAATTCAATACCCTATGATGTTCAAGGTAAATTGCTTAGAGTTTTACAAGATGGTAGTTTTAGACCAGTAGGCTCCAATGTTGAAAAGTCAGTTAAGGTTAAAATTATTGCAGCAATGAATATAGACCCACTTAAAGCCATTGAAAAAAAGGAATTTAGAAGCGATTTGTTTTATAGACTAAGTAGCGGAATGATTTATTTGTCACCTCTTAGAGAGAGAAAGGGAGATATTAAACATTTTGTGCATAATTTTATCAATGAATTTAATATAATTTACGGAAAAGATGTACAAGGTATAACTAAAACTTTAGAAGATATTTTTTTAGAGTATAATTGGGACGGAAATGTTAGGGAATTAAAACATATTATTGAGTCAATGATAAGTTGCAGCAATACAAATATTTTAGATGTACATCAATTGCCTGCATATATGTACGATAGAGTTTATAAGCACAAAAAAGATGAATCAGTTAAGAAAAGTGTCGGTATCAATTATGAATTAAATAAGGAAAAATATGACTTGAAAAGAATATTAGAAGAAAAAGAAATAGAAACAATAAAAGAAGTATTGATTATGACTAAAGGAAACAAAACTGAGGCGGGTAAGATTCTAGGAATACCAAGACAAACTCTAAAATATAAAATAGATAAGTTAAATATTACAATATAAATAGACAAATATTTGTCGCTAACTGCAATAGACAAATATTTGTCACCGGTAAATAAAAAATAACGACAAATATTTGTCGTTATTTTTTATTTATGATTAACTTTATTTTAATTACATTGAAAATACAATGATTTATTAATTGGCATAGATATTGCTTATAACTCAATTGTAAGTAATTAAATTATATAATTTTAATGATGTTGTATTAATAAAGGAGTATGAAATGAACTTAGAATTAAGGAAAATTAGCATTAAAGATGTTCTATTTAGCAATGAAAACAAAATTGATAATAATATTCTTTATATTAACCTTAAATATCTTGAAGAATTAGTAAAAGAAGATAAAAGAATTAAAGATGTTAGTTTTGATATTGCTAGACCTGGGGAATCAGTTAGGATACTTCCTGTCAAAGATGTAATAGAACCAAGGGCTAAAAAAGATGGAGATGTTTTTCCTGGGACATTTAAAGAAACTATGGATGAAGTTGGAAAAGGTATAACATATGTGTTGAAAGGTTGTGCTGTTGTTACGACAGGACCCATTGTAGGATTTCAAGAAGGTTTAATCGATATGAGTGGTCCGGGTGCACAATATAGCATATTCTCTAAATTAATTAACATAGTTATGGTAATAACAAAGGAGGATTATGTAGATTCTCATGAACATGAAGAAACAGTTAGGTTAGCAGGTATTAAGGTAGCCAGTTATATAGGAAAAATTGGATTAGAATATGGAGAGTATGAAGTAGAAAATTATGAATGGAAAAATATAGGTCAAAAGTATGCAGAATATACAGAATTACCTAAAGTTGCATATGTATATAATTGTATGAGTCAAGGACTTCTACATGACACATATTTTTATGGTAGAGATTCTAAGTTGATGATACCTACAATAATAACCCCATTAGAAGTTATGGACGGTGCTATAGTTAGTGGAAATTGTGTTTCGCCAGGTTCTAAAACTACTACTTACCATCATTTAAATAATTCTGTAATTAAAGAACTATTAAATAAGCACGGTAAAGAAATTAATTTTATGGGTATTGTGTTAAATCCATTGATGGTAACTTTAAAAGAAAAGTATAGAAATGTAATGTTAACTGTGAGATTTGTTGAAATGCTTGGAGCAGAAGGTGTAATAATATCTCAAGAAGGATTTGGAAATCCAACTACAGATTTAATGGTTGTATGTCAATCACTTGAAAATAAAGATATTGATACAGTAGTTATCACTAATGAAGATGCAGGCATAGATGGTATGTCAGAATCACTACCTGACAGTGTTACAGAAGCAAAAGCTATAGTTTCGACAGGCAATAGCAACGCAACTATTTTATTACCTAAAATGGATAAAGTTATAGGAAATTTAAATGAGATTTCAAGAGTTACAGGTGGAAACGTTGATTCAATACAAGAGGATGGATCACTTTTAGTTGAAATACATGGGATTATGGGTAGTCATAATTTACAAGGAAATACTTTGTTAAGTGCAATAACAATTTAAAGAGGTGGAAGATTTGAAAAATATAGTTTTTTACACTAATCAATTTTTTGGTCAAATAGGTGGTGAAGAAAAGGCATATACAGAGCCACAATTTCATGATGGACCTGTGGGAAATGCAAATGCTTTTGTAGGTAAAATAAAAAATGCTGAAATTGTTTCTACTATTATTTGCGGCGATAATTATTACGTTGAAAATATGGATAAAGTAAAAGCGTTTATAAAAGAAAAATTAAAAGATAAAAAGATAGACCTAATTATTGCAGGACCTGCTTTTAATGCTGGAAGATTTGGTATAGCATGTGCAGATGTTTGCTCTTATATAAAAAAAGATTTAAACATTGAAGCAATAACTGGTCTTTATTGGGAAAACCCAGCTGTGGAAATGTATAAAAAGGATATTTATATATTAGAAGTAGCTAAATCTGCTGCAGGCATAAGAAAAGCAGTACCACTAATGGCTGATTTTGCAAGTAAGATATTAAATGGAGAAGAAATAGGATCCCCTAAACAAGAAAAATATTATGCAAAGGGTAAACGAATAAACGTGTTTAAAGATAAAAATGGTGCTGAAAGAGCAGTTGAAATGCTCCTAAAGAGATTAAAAAAGGAACCTTTTGAAACAGAACTAGAAATTTCCGTTTATGAAAAAGTGAACCCAGCTGAACCGCTAAAGGATTTAAAAACCGCTAAGATTGCTTTATGTACAACAGGTGGTATAGTTTTAATGGGAAACCCAGATCATATTCCTGCTGCTACAGCAAAAATATATAAAATGTATGATATTTTTAATAAAGATAGCTTAAAAGAAGGAGAATTTGAATCAGTGCATGCTGGATATGACCCAGTTTATGCAAATAAAGACCCAAATAGAGTGGCTCCTTTAGATACTCTCAAGAAATTAGAAAAAGAAGGATTTATTGGAAGTGTATATCCTTATTTAACAACTACAACAGGAAATTCAACATCTGTAGCAGATGCTACAAGAATGGGGAAGGAAATTGCAGACAAACTTGTTCAAGACTCAGTAGACGGAGTTATATTAACTAGTACCTGAGGTACATGTACTCGTTGCGGGGCAACGATAGTTAAACAAATTGAGAAGGCTGGAATACCAGCAGTTCATGTTTGTACTGTAACACCTATATCTAAAACAGTTGGTGCTGCAAGAATATCTGGTGCACAAGCAATACCATATCCAACAGGCAATCCTAATATCAATATAGAAAAAGAAGATTTGGTAAAAAGGGAAACAGTTATTAACGCTTTAAATTTATTGACTGAATAATAAACTATTGTAGTTCTATTATACTAAAATTAATATGTGTTTGGAGGAAATGAAAATGAAAGTTGCAGTTTTAGGTTCTGGAAATGGAGGCTGTGCAGTAGCCTTTGAATGGTCAAAAGCAGGACATGATGTATATCTGTTTGATTTCGAACAATTTAAAAAGAATATTAGTGCAATAAATGATGCAGGAGGCATTTATTCTGAGGGAGATCTTGAGGGGTTTCAAAAATTAGCATATGCAGGACATGATATAGGTAAAGTTATTCCTGAGTCAGATTTGATATTTGTTGTTGGACCAGCATACAGCACAGAACCTTTTGGAAAAGTATGTAAACCATACTTGCAAAGGGGTCAAATGTATATAGTATGTCCTAGTTCATGTGCGGGTAGTTTAGTATTTAAAAATGCCTTAGGACTTGATTTAGAAGATGAATCGGTTATAGTAGCTGAAACATCAACTTTACCATACGCAGTTAGAATAATAAAAGACGCAAGAATAGCTGTATATAATAGACTTAAAGGTGCATATTTTATTGCAGCACTACCAAGTAAATTTAACAATAAAGTTTATGATGTAGTTAGTAAAGTTTATTCTGAGATAGAAATAGCTAAAAATATATTACAAACAACCTTACAAAATGCTAACCCAATAATCCACCCATCTGTATCATTATTGAATGCTGCATTAATAGAAAGAACTAATGGAGATTTTCTTTTTTATGAAGAAGGGGTAACTAAGGCAGTAGGAAGAGTAATTAAGTCTATGGATGAGGAAAGAATTAAAATCGGTAAAAAACTTGGAGTTACTGTAATACCAGATCCTGTACTTGGAATTAAACAAGGTTATATGGCGGATTCTACTTATGATGTAGGATATTCAAAAGCTCCTGGATTTAAAGGGATAATGGCTCAATCTCAGCTGGATCATAGATATATAAACGAAGATGCTGGTTATGGTTTAGTATTTTTTACTGACTTAGCAAAACAAATAGGTGTAAAGACACCTAGCATGGATACTGTGATTGAAATGGCATCAATTGTGATGGATAGAGATTATAAAGAAGAAAAAGCAAGGACAATGGAAGGATTAGGGTTATCAAAATATAATTTAGATGAACTTAATAACATTCTTTAAATTAAAGACTATTTAAATGTAGATGCCAATAATTAGCTAATTATTGGCTTATTGGAGGAAATGATAATGATAATTGGAATACCGAAGGAAATAAAAAACAAAGAAAATAGGGTAGCAGCAATACCTGCTACTGTTGCTGAATTTGTAAATAAAGGTCATAAAGTATATGTAGAGAATAATGCAGGATTAGGTAGCGGATTTTCTGATGAAGAATATAAACAAGCAGGGGCAATAATTGCAGATTGCGAAACGGTATATAAAAGCGCAGAAATGATATATAAAGTAAAGGAGATATTTCCTCAAGAATACAAGTATATGCGCGAAAACTTAATTTTATTTACGTATATACATTCAAATGCTCATTTAGAACAAACACAAGCATTGTTAGAAAGCAAAGTAATCGGGATTGCTTATGAGGATGTAGAAGACAAAAACGGAAGGTTTCCTTTGCTAAAGCCTATGAGTGAACTAGCCGGAAAAGGGGGGTTTTTAGCGGCACTTCATTATGGCCAAAGTGTTCATGGTGGAAAAGGAATATTACTAAATAGAGTATGTGGAGTTGAAACACCTACAGTAACTATAATAGGATGTGGAGAATCAGGAATGGGGGCTGCTGATCTTGCATCAAGTTTTGGCAATAATGTTAAAATATTAGATGTAAATAAAGAAATTATGGATGAAGCCAAATCGAAATTACCTTCAAATGTTGAGTTCTTATATTCTAATAGAACAAATCTTTTAAAGTGTTTGAGAGAAACAGATGTTTTAATTAATTGTATTTTATGGAATAAAACAAGGAAAGATCATCTTATATATAAAGAAGATTTGAAGTTAATGAAAAGTGGAGCGATTATAATTGATGTTGCCTGTGATGATAATGGAGCTATTGAAACAAGCCATTCTACAAGTCATGATGACCCAATATATTATGAAGAGGGAATACTGCACTATTGTGTTGACAATATACCATCTGCGTTTTCACGTACGGCATCCATAAGTCTTGCAAACGCTACACTGCCGTATGCAATGGAAATAGCAAATAAGGGATGTGAAAAAGCATTAAAAGATAATAAGTATTTATTAAAAGGATTAACTTGCTATAAAGGAAAGTTAACTTTAGAAGAAACAGCAATAAAACATAACCTTGAATTAACATTACATGATGAAATAATTAAAGAGTTCAAATAAGATTATTGTCTCAGTATGATTAATTTTATACTGAGATTATATAAAAAAATTAGGAGGATTTTTATGGATTATGGAATTCTATCATTAGCACCAGCATTAGTAGCCTTGATATTGGCATTTATTACAAGAGATGCACTGTTTTCAATTTTAATAGGTGTACTAATAGGTATTTTAGTAACAGGTCAGAATTTGTTATTTGGTTTTAGTTCTATCGTGCAAAGCGCCTTAGGAAATGCGGATTTTATTTGGGTTATAGGAATTGAAGTGTTTATAGGCATGATGGTTGCTCTATTTCAGAAATCTGGTGCGATTGATGCCTTTTCTAACATGCTATCTAAGAAAAGCATAAAAGCAAAGGGTGCACAAACAATTGCGTGGTTGTTAGGAATATTTATATTTTTTAGCGATTATTTTAGTCCATTATATGTTGGTACTGTAATGAGGGGCATAACGGATAAAGCAAGAGTAGCAAGGGAAAAACTAGCATATATTTGTGATTCAACATCTGCTCCAGTATGTACATTGATACCTTTTTCATCATGGGGTATATATATGGCTGGTTTGCTAGTAGGTATAGGAGCATTTGTAGATAAGGATATTGCAACAGAAGCTGTTATAAAAATGGTACCATTTAATTTTTACGGTATAGCTTCTATTATAATGGTAGGTCTTATATCTACAGGAATTTTGAAAGATTATGGTCCTATGAAGAAGGCTGAAAAAAGAGCAATGGACGAAGGTAAGGTTGTAAGTGATACTGCTAAACCACTATTGAGCAACGAGTTAGAAACAATCAAACCAAATGAAGGAATCAAATCTAATTTATTCTTGAATTTCTTTGCACCAGCAATAATAATTATATGTGTAACTCTTGGTACATATATATTTATGGGCTCAGCTAAAACTCTAGAAGCATTTATAGCCGCAGTTGCATATCAATTTGTAGTAATGTTAATTCAAAAAATGGGTACACTATCAGAGTTAGTTGATACTGCAGTTCAAGGCATTAAAAGTGTTATGTCTGCTATGCTTATTTTAGCCTTAGCATATTGCTTAAATGCTATTAGTAAACAATTAGGAACAGCGCAATATGTAATAAGTGTTACAGAATCATGGATGACTCCTACATTATTATTGGCATTAACATTCTTAATTTGTGCTTTTATATCATTCTTTACAGGCACTTCATGGGGAACATATGCAATTATGACACCAATATGTGTGGGATTAGCATTCCAGCTAACTGGAGGAGCTATAAATACTGTAATATATGGAACTATAGCTGCTGTGATGGGTGGAGGATGTTTTGGAGACCACTGTTCACCATTGTCTGATACAACAATATTGTCATCACTTGCATCTGGTTCAGACCATATAGATCATGTTAAAACACAGTTGCCATATGCTTTAACAGCTGCAGGGGTATCAGTAGTTGGGTATTTATTAGTAGGTATTATTTTATAATTTGATTTTATGTTATAAATAAGAATATAATAGAAAGTTCAGGTAAAATGACTATTTACTTGGACTTTTTTTTTAACTTTTTATTTATTATTATATATATACGCTAATCAAAGTTATAGGTTGTATTTTTTGTTGACTTAAATAAATAAAAGATATATAATAATAACGAACATACGTTTAGGGGGTGAAAAAATGGCTGAATTTAAAATAAAATCTGATTTTAAGCCTACAGGGGACCAACCTGCGGCGATAGAAAACATTGCAAATGGATTAAAAAACAATTTAAAATATCAAACGTTGTTAGGCGTTACCGGTTCAGGAAAAACCTTCACTATGGCTAATATAATAGAAAAGGTACAAAAACCTACTCTTATATTAGCACACAATAAAACTTTAGCAGCTCAGTTATGTTCAGAATTTAAAGAATTTTTTCCTGATAATGCGGTTGAGTATTTTGTAAGTTATTATGACTATTATCAACCGGAAGCATATGTACCAAGTAGCGATACATTTATTGAGAAAGATGCTTCAATAAATGATGAGATAGATAAACTGAGGCACTCTGCAACAGCAGCTTTATTTGAAAGAAGAGATGTTATTGTAGTAGCAAGTGTTTCATGTATATATGGGTTAGGAAGTCCTATGGACTATGAAAATCTTGTTATTTCATTGCGCCCAGGTATGCAAAAAGATAGAGATGAAATAATAAAAAAACTCGTAGAGATCCAGTATAAGAGGAATGATATTAGCTTTACTAGAGGCACATTTCGTGTAAGAGGAGATACTTTAGAAATTTTTCCAGCTTCTTCTTCTGAAAGCGCTATAAGAGTAGAGATGTTTGGTGATGAAATAGATAGATTAACAGAAATAAATACAGTAACTGGAGAAATTTTAGGAAGAAGAAACCATATTTCTATTTTTCCTGCTACACACTATGCTACTACTGAAGAAAATGTAAAAAGAGCAGTGGTTAGTATAAAGGAAGAACTGATGGAACGATTAAAGTATCTGGAAAGTGAGAACAAACTCTTAGAGTATCAAAGATTAGAACAAAGAACTAACTATGATATAGAAATGCTTCAGGAAATGGGATACTGCAATGGTATAGAAAACTATTCAAGACATATAAATAATTTGGAGCCAGGAACTAGACCTTATACATTGCTAGATTATTTGCCTAAAGATTATTTAATGATAATAGATGAATCTCATGCTACAATACCACAGGTAAGAGGTATGTATAATGGTGATAGAGCTAGAAAAACAACATTAGTAGATTATGGTTTTAGATTACCATCTGCTTTAGACAATAGACCTTTAAAATTTGATGAATTTGAAAAGATTATAAATCAAGTAGTATTTCTTAGTGCAACTCCCGGACCATATGAAGGGGAACATACTCAAAATATTGTTGAACAAATTATTCGTCCTACAGGCTTATTAGACCCACCAATATATATTAGACCTGTTGAAAACCAAATAGATGATTTGATGAAAGAAATCAGGCTTGCCACAGGAAACGGTGAAAGAGTTCTTGTAACAACATTAACTAAAAAAATGGCTGAAGATTTAACCTTTTATTTTAGAAACGCAGGAGTTAAGGTAAGGTATCTTCATTCTGATATAGATACCTTAGAGAGAATGGAGATTCTTAGAGATCTTCGCGTTGGTGAGTTTGATGTATTGGTTGGAATCAACCTTTTAAGAGAAGGGCTTGACCTACCAGAGGTATCCCTTGTTGCGATACTTGACGCAGATAAGGAAGGTTTTTTGCGTTCAGAGACATCTTTGATACAAACTGTAGGTAGAGCTGCAAGAAATCTAAATGGAAAAGTAATTATGTATGCAGATAAAATTACTGGTTCAATGGAAAGAGCCATAAATGAAACAAATAGAAGAAGAGAAATACAAGCTAAGTACAATGAAACTCATAACATAACTCCGAAGTCAATAATTAAAAGTGTTAGGGAAGTGATTGAGGCTACTACAGCAGCAGAAGAAACCGGTAAATATAAAACTAAGGATAAAAGTAAATTTACTGATATTGCAGCCTACATTATTGAACTTGAAAAAGATATGTTAGCAGCAGCAGAAAGTCTAGAATTTGAAAAAGCAGCTCAAATTAGGGACGAAATTAAAGCACTTAAAAATAAAAAATCATAGATTACTATGGTCGGAAGGGATTAAATAATGGATAAAATTATAATAAGAGGAGCAAAGGAAAATAATCTTAAAAATATAGATGTAGAGCTTCCTAGAGATAAATTCATAGTATTTACAGGTTTAAGTGGTTCAGGCAAGTCATCACTTGCATTTGATACTATATATGCTGAAGGACAAAGGAGATACGTAGAAAGTTTATCCTCATATGCAAGACAGTTTCTTGGCCAAATGGAAAAGCCAGATGTAGAGTCAATTGAGGGTTTATCTCCTGCTATATCTATTGATCAAAAAACAACTAATAGAAATCCTAGGTCGACAGTTGGAACAGTTACAGAAATATATGATTATTTTAGGCTTCTTTTCGCTAGAGTTGGAACACCGCATTGTCCTAAGTGTGGAAAACCAATAACTACTCAAACTATAGATCAAATAACTGATAAAGTCCTGGAATATGAAGAAAAAACTAGAATCCAAATACTTGCACCAATGGCTAGAGGTGCAAAGGGAACACATAAGAAAATATTAAGCGATATAAAAAAAGATGGATATGTTAGAGTTAGAATTGATGGAGAAGTATTTGATTTAGAAGATGAAATATCACTTGAAAAAAATAAGAAACACAATATAGAAGTTGTTGTTGATAGGATAATTATAAAAGAAGGCATACAAAAAAGGCTTGTTGACTCGGTTGAAACTGCCCTTCAATTATCAGGAGGTATGGTATTAATTGATGTTGCAGGGCAAGAAGAATATTTGATGAGTACTAAATTTGCATGTACTGATTGTGGAATAGGGTTTGGAGAAATATCTCCAAGGATGTTTTCCTTCAATAATCCTTTTGGTATGTGTAAAACTTGTAATGGTTTGGGAATAAAAAAAGAAATTGATGTTGATTTGATTATACCAGACTGGACTAAATCAATTGCAGATAGAGCAATTGTTCCATATGGTGCAGACGAGGATGGATATTACTATCAAATATTTAAGGCTATTGGTGATTATCATGGTTTCGATGTAACAAAACCAATTAGTGAGGCTCCACAAGAATTCTTAGATGAAATTTTATATGGAACAAATGGCAGAGAGATAACTATTGATTTTGTTAGTAAATTACAAGGACCAAAAGTATATAAAAGAGAATTTGAAGGGGTTGTAAACAATTTAGAAAGACGATATATAGAAACACATTCAGCTGAAATGCGTGAAAGAATTGAAGAATATATGGATGATACTCCGTGTCCTGATTGTCATGGGGCAAGATTAAATGATATTAGTTTAGCAGTGAAGGTTGCCAATAAAAATATTTATGAAGTAACTCAACTATCTGTTGTAAAACTTTTAAAATTCTTTAGTGAATTAAACTTAACTGAAAAACAAAAAATGATTGGTGAGCAAATATTGAAGGAAATTAATTCAAGGTTAAATTTTTTATCCGACGTGGGATTAACATATTTAACACTAGATAGGAATGCAAGCACATTATCGGGTGGGGAATCGCAACGTATAAGGCTTGCGACTCAAATAGGCTCTAGCTTGGTGGGAGTTTTGTATGTTTTAGATGAGCCTAGTATAGGTCTTCATCAAAGAGATAATAGCATGCTTATTAAAACCTTGAGAAATTTAACTGACTTAGGGAACACATTAATAGTAGTTGAACATGACGAGGAAACAATGGAAAGTTCTGATTATATACTGGATATTGGTCCTGGTGCAGGTGTTCATGGTGGAGAAATTATTGCACAAGGTACTTTTGAGGATATAAAAAACAGCGAAAATTCAATAACGGGTCAATATTTAAGTGGAAGAAAAAAAATAGAAATTCCAGATAGCAGAAGAGCACTTAGTGATAAGTTTATTGAAATAAAAGGTGCAAGAGAAAATAACTTAAAAAATGTTGATGTGAAAATACCACTTGGTATGATGTGTTGTATAACTGGAGTTTCAGGTTCAGGTAAGAGTTCATTGATAAATGAAATCTTGTGTAAAGGAATACATCAAAAATTGTTTAGGAGTAGGAATCGTCCTGGTAAATATGAAGAGATGTTAGGTGTTGAGCATATAGATAAAATAATAAGCATTGACCAATCACCTATTGGAAGGACTCCAAGGTCTAATCCTGCAACATATACAGGTGTTTTTGATCATATAAGAGATATTTTTTCAATGACTCTTGAAGCAAAAGAAAGAGGATATAAAAAAGGAAGATTTAGTTTCAATGTAAAAGGCGGACGCTGTGAAGCTTGTCGTGGAGATGGGATACTTAAAATAGAAATGCACTTTTTACCTGATGTATACGTACCTTGCGAGGTATGTAAAGGGAAACGTTATAACAGAGAAACATTAGAGGTTAGATATAAAGGTAAAAATATTTCAGATGTCCTTGATATGACAGTTGAAGAATCCCTTGATTATTTCGAGAACATACCTAAAATAAAAAATAAAATTCAAACAATGATGGATGTTGGTCTTGGATATATTAAATTAGGTCAACCTTCTACAGAGTTGTCAGGAGGGGAGGCCCAACGTATAAAGCTAGCATTTGAACTAAGCAAAAGAAGTACTGGAAAAACTCTTTATGTACTTGATGAGCCGACAACGGGACTACACATAGCAGATATTCATATGCTAATAGAAGTATTAAACAGGCTTGTAGAAGCTGGGAATTCAGTTGTAGTAATTGAACATAATCTTGATGTTATAAAAACAGCAGATTATATTATTGATTTAGGACCAGAAGGTGGAGATGGTGGGGGAACTATTGTAGCCCAAGGCACGCCAGAAGAAGTATCAAAAGTTAAAAAATCCTATACTGGACAATATTTAAAAAAAATACTTTAACAAAAACCAAGAGTACAATTGTGCTCTTGATTTTTATTTTAATTAATTGTATGCAAAATCATTTAAAAATATATGGTATTCTTAAAAAACGTGCCCTGCAAAAACAAATGTATATAATTTAATTTATAGTATTATTATCGCAACGATAATAGTAGCTCCTAAACCACATAGAACTGGTATAAAGTTTTTTCTAGCTAAATCAGAAGCATTTATTCCACATATTGCAGCAACTGGTATAACAGCCCAAGGAATTATGGTTCCGCCGCCAACCCATACTGTAATTATTTGGCCTAGAGCTGCTAAACCCTCTTTGCTTATACTTATTACATTTGAAAATGTATAGGCAAGAGAACCTACAATTGGGAGACCAGAAAACCCTGAACCATCAAGACCTGTAATAATGGCTACTGAAGATTGTGCAATTATAGCAGGAATTTTAGACATAGAAATGTTTTGTGATATAAATATACTAATATCATTTAATAAACCTGTGGCGTTTTCACCTAACACATTTTTAGCAATACCTTCATTTCCAAGAAAAAAGAAACCACCTATTATAATAACAGGTGCAAAAATCTTTATTCCAAAACCGAAACCATCTTTTAGATATTCTACAACTTTATCAAGCGCATCATTGAATTTGTAGTTAGTTAGAGTGATGAGTAGCATTATTATTATAGCGGTACCGCCTACTAGTGCTGTAGCGTCTCCACCTCTTAAATTTAATTTCCACATAGCTAAAATATCAGCCAAAAAAGCTATAGGTGTAAATATTGAGATAAACTTAATTAATTTAGTTGTTTCTTTTTTATCACTGATTAAAGGTGTAAAATTAGATATATTGTTTTTAATAAATCCTTCCTTTTTCATGTCCCGTCTCAACATAATAAAAGCGACTGTAATTGTAACTATAGACATTGTTAGCCAAAGAGGTAAAGAGGCTTTCATAAGTTCAGACACTCCTATATTAGCAGCTTTTGCAGTAATTGCAGGAGCCCCTTGTATAAAGAAGTCACTAGAAAGTGCTAACCCATGACCGAATAAGTTCATAGCTACAGCTGCCCAAATAACAGGAAGTCCTGCATTTACAGCAGCAGGTAGCAAAACAGCACCAACAAGTGCAACTGCAGGGCTAGGCCAAACCAACCATGATATAATCATCATCGTAAGACCTATGGAGAAGAAAGCCCAAGTGCTGTTTACCATTAATTTTTTTATAGGAGACATAATCAATACATCTGCACCTATTTCTTGCAATGCTTTAGACATAGAAACAACAAGTGATATTATTACAATAATGCCCCAGAATTCATTACCTGCATATATTATAGTATTATAAATAGTTTGAACAGCAAATACGATATTTCCTGAATACAAATATCCTATTGCAAAAATACCTACTATGCAAGGAATAACAATATCTTTTTTCATAAGTAAGATAGCTAGAATAATAAAGACCATGACTATATACAAATAATGCATGGATGTTAAAATCATAAAAAACCCCCCTTAAAAATAAATTTAATATTAAACATACTTAGACAAGATATTATCTAAACATTTATCAACGCTACTGAAATCCATGCTATTAACATAAAACACTTCTAATAATTGATGATATTTTGCAGTTTCGGAAAGTTTATTTAACGCATTTTTGATAAGTAAATCAAATAGATGCAGGTTGTTTTCTATTTCTGAGATATGAGTTTTCATATTTTCTAAATCCATAATTTCGTGTAAATTAATTATTTCATCATAATTGCAATTCATATAATTTTCATCGCTTTTGAATAGTAAATTTAGTTCGGGTATAATAACATGTTGAATTTTTTCTGGTATCAATGGATTACAGTAACATTCTACGTCATATCCTTTATTCAATGATTCTTGTACTATTCTCTCCAAAAGTTTCGATGTATAATTTGAACTTTCTCCAACGATTACCCAAGCTTTTGAATCAGAACAAAAATAATCAGTGTATTTTATATAACCATTAGATGTGTATGATTCTGAAAACATCTTTCTTATATTACCTTGTTTACTTTTTGATTTTTCATGAGCAAATAATTTATTTATTACTTTATCACAAAGTATATCGAACTTAGCGGGATCTGTATAACGATCATAAATAGCGTTTAATTCTTCCAAAACAAGTCCAGCACTTCCTAAAAATCTGTAAGCGCTTTTGTAAAGTTCTGATTTACTTTTGTTAATTTGAATAATCTGTTCTTTATGTTTTTCTAAATTGATATTATCTAAATAAGCACCTAGATTGATTATTTCATCTACTGCTCCTGGGAGCTTAGGGTCAACTAAATGTGGAGCAGTTCCATCTACAAATGCAATTTTCAGATCAGGAACTACTAATCCATCTAAACTGTTTTCGTCACTAGAACAATGGATATATTCAACCTCATGTCCTAAAGATGAAATTTTAATGCCAAATTTTTTTATAAATGAACTTTTACCTACGCCAGGCCCTCCTTTTAAAATATAAATACGATTCGCAAATTCGGGCTTTATAATGTATTCAAAATAACTAAAAAAACCTTTTGAACTATTACTGCCAGCAAAAACATGTTTTCCTTCTAACATAATTACCCCCTATTATTTAAAGATTATTTTATTATATGAATAATATATAAAGATGTTAATAACCATGGAAAAACAATAGGTGCAATTAAGTAATTGAAAGTGGGAATTACTTTGAGTTTTCTGTAAAGTTTATCCACTATGTACGTGGTGTTAAGGGTCGCAGTATAATAAGAAACAAAAAAAAGTTTTTTTGATTAGGACAAGTAGGCATGTTTATGTTATAATGATTAAATGTGAAATATTTTAAATGTTTTATGATTCAAAGATAAAGGATAGGTATACAATGAAGTTAATAATAACTGAAAAACCATCGGTAGCAAAGGATATCGCCAGAGTTTTGAAAGTAAAAGGCTCAAGGGATGGATACATAGAAGGTAAAGAATGTATTATAACTTGGTGTGTGGGTCATTTGATACAGCTTTCTTATCCTGAAGAGTATAATATAAAATACAAAACATGGAATATGAATGATTTGCCTATATTTCCTAGGAAATTTAAGTATTCTGTTAATCCTTCTACAACAAAGCAATATGAAATAGTAAAGTGTTTGATGCTTGATGAAAAAGTTACTGAAATAATATGTGCAACAGATGCTGGTCGAGAGGGACAATTGATTTTTGGTTATGTTTATGTGACCTCAGGATGTGATAAACCCGTTAAGCGGCTTTGGATTAGCAGTATGACAGATGAAGCTATACTAGAAGGATTTAATAATTTAAAAGATAATAAGGAATTTTTTAGTTTGTTTCAATCTGCAAAAGCACGCTCAGAGGCAGATTGGTTGGTTGGTATCAACGCAACGAGGCTCTTTACTGTTAAGTATAATCAGATGTTGACTATTGGTAGGGTACAAACACCAACACTATCTTTGATTGTTTCAAGGCAAAAGGAAATTGATAATTTTGTTTCAGAACCATTTTATGAATTGGAAGCAGATTGCGATATGTTTTCTGCGACTTGGTTCAATAAAGATGGTACAAGATTTAAAAATATTGAAGATGCAGAAAAAATTAAGAAGAAGTGTGAAAATAAAGAAGGAACAATAACTAAGCTGAAAACTAAAAGGGCAACCGTTGAAAGACCTTTATTATACGATTTAACTGAATTACAAAGAGATGGTAATAAAAGATATGGGTATACAGCAGAACAAACATTGGAAGCTGCACAAAATTTATATGAAAAATACAAATTAACAACATATCCGAGAACGGATTCTAGATATTTGACTAAAGATATGAAAATCAAACTTCAAGATTTACTTTTAAATATTAAAAGTGGCTGGGAAGGTTCTGAGTATTGTGTCGATAAAGTGATTGGTCAAAAGATAAATGCTGACAAAAGGGTGATTGATGATAAGAAAGTAACAGATCATCATGCCATAATTGTTACTCCAAATATTAAAAATATCAGTAACATTAAGTTACCAGAAAGAGAAAGAAATATATTAAGATTAGTTGTTGCAAGATTTATATCAACATTGGATAGAAAGCAGGAGTATGATCAAACAGATATAGAGCTAAAAATAGAAAATGAAAAGTTTAAGGCTAGAGGAAGAAAGATTGTTATACCAGGGTGGAAAGAGGTTGAGGATATAATTCTGGGAAAGGTTAAAGAAGACAATGATGATAAAGAAATAACTATTAATATAAAAGTAAACGATAAAATAACTCCAAAGGAAATTAAGATTCTTACGAAAAAGACATCACCACCTAAACCATATAATGAAGCAACTTTATTGACAGCAATGGAGACTGCGGGTAAACAAATAGAAGATGAAAAATTAAAAGAAGAAATGAAATCAATAGGTTTAGGAACTCCAGCAACTAGAGCAGGTATAATAGAAAAGTTAATATCTGTTGGATATATTAAAAGAAATAAGAAAAATCTTGTTCCTACAGAAAATGGTATTCAATTAATAGAAATTGTTCATGATAAGTTGAAAAAACCTGATTTGACTGGTGAGTGGGAAAGTCAACTCAGTAAAATTGCAAATATGGAAGTATCATCAAGCGATTTTATAGATGATATAAGAAAATACGTTTATGAAATAGTAAAAGAGGGAAAAACTAGCACATTAAAAAATATTAAATTTATGAATGTAAATAAAAAAAGTAATAAAGAGGTAATTGGTATCTGTCCTAGATGTGGAAGAGAAGTGTATGAAAATAAAAAAAGTTTTTATTGCTCTGGGTATAAAAATTATCCAGCCTGCAAATTCTCTATGTGGAAAGAAGATAGAATATTGAGAGATAGGGGAATAGTTTTAAAAAAACAGGATGCAAAAAATTTATTATTAGAAAATCATACATGTATAAATGGTTTGAAGGACTCTGAAGGGAAAAGCTATGATTTAGAATTGTATTTGCAAGACACGGGGCGGTATGTGAATTATAGAGTTGAGGAAAAGGGTAATATGGATAAGATATTAAATAATTAATCGAAAGAACATGTAATAAAGAGATATTATTACATTATTTGAGCATGTCCGTATTAAAATGAGTAAATTGAATAATATTCATATAATATGTGCAAAATAAGCATTATTTATCAATTGTAAAACATTGATTAATGCTTTATTCTATATTAGAATACACTGACTAAATAAATTTAAGGAGAAAAGAATACTAATGGAGTTTTTGATTAACGGAATAACACAAGTAACTTGGCAGCAGTTTTTAATGTGGATTATTGGCGGGGTACTTATATACCTAGCTATCGCAAAGAATTTAGAGCCATCTCTGTTGTTGCCTATGGGATTTGGTGCAATATTAGTAAATATACCTATGTCAGGTGTACTAAATCAGTACCTGCCTGGAATAGGAGAGGTTACAGGTATTATAGATTGGCTTTTTGAAGTTGGTATTGATTCATCGGAAATGATGCCATTATTGCTTTTTATAGGAATTGGTGCTATGATAGATTTTGGACCATTGCTTGCAAATCCTAGACTATTATTATTTGGAGCAGCAGCTCAATTTGGAATATTTGCTACAATAACCGTAGCTGCTATATTAGGGTTTTCTATTGCAGATGCAGCTTCAATTGGGATAATAGGAGCAGCAGATGGACCCACATCAATATTAGTATCTCAGGTTTTGAAAAGTAATTACATAGGGCCTATAGCGGTAGCGGCTTATTCATATATGGCACTAGTTCCAATTATTCAGCCACTTGCAATAAAAATGTGTACTACAAAGCATGACCGTAGAATTAAAATGGCATACAATCCTAAAAGTGTAACTAGAAAAACAAGATTGTTATTTCCAATAGCAGTTACGATAATAGCTGGACTTGTAGCACCAGCATCGATTTCACTAGTTGGTTTTTTGATGTTTGGAAATTTAATAAGAGAATGTGGAGTTTTAAGATCTTTGTCTGACACGGCTCAAAACGGTTTAGTAAACTTAATCACACTACTTTTAGGAATTACAATTTCAGCAAGCATGAAAGCAGAAACATTTATAACAGTACAAACTTTTTTAATTATGGGACTAGGTCTATTAGCATTTGTATTTGATACAATTGCTGGAGTTATGTTTGCGAAATTCATGAATTTGTTTCTAAAGGAAAAAATAAATCCTATGATTGGTGCAGCTGGTATTTCAGCCTTTCCAATGTCTTCAAGAGTTATACAGAAGATGGGTCTTGAAGCAGACTCGCAAAATCATTTGTTGATGCATGCAGTAGGAGCTAATGTATCGGGACAAATTGCATCAGTTATAGCAGGTGGGGTTATTATTGGACTTATACCTGGATTTATGTAGAAAGGAATAATAATATGAATAATGTTAATATAGTTAATTCTTTAAAGTTAATGGGTATGGGAATGACATCCATATTTGTTGTAATTGTGGTTATATATTTAGTAGTTAATTTGATGTTGAGGTTAACAAAAGAAAAAAGATAAATTAACAAAAGAAGAATTAGGAGGTGAGTATAATTTGAACGTAAAAAATAAAAAGTATATTATTGTTATTTTAGTTTTTGTTATACTTACATCCATTTTTAATATAGAATATTTTTATTTAAATAATAGCATAGCTAATCATAGTGAAAATAATTTTAACAAGTACTATTTGACCCAAGATATAATTAATATAATTGAAAATATAAATGACAAGCAATATAATATTTTTCAATCATACAGATTTGTTAGTAGATTAATTTCCAACTCTTATGATAAGTATATTGCAAGCAATATAGGTAATTACAGTAATGTATATAAATTAAAATTTTCGGCTGTTATTAATGGAAACTATAATATTTGTGATAGTTGTGTAAATACAGTTTTGTATATACATAAAAAGGATGGTAAAAAACATAATCTTATTAAAATTTAATAATTAGATAAATAATACAAAATCGGAGGAAAATAAGTTGAGAACAAACAAATATATGTATATCTTTGTCTTGCTTTTAATTGTATGTGTAGCATTTGTTGCCTATTTTGGGGTAAATACAGGAGCTTTTCAAATTAAAGGTATTAACGATATAAGATTTGGTATTGATATTAGAGGTGGAGTCGAGGCAACTTATGAAGCAAAAGACCTTGATAGAGTACCAACTGAAACAGAACTTGAATCAGCAAGAATAATTATGGAAACAAGATTGGATTCTCAAAATATTCTTGACAGAGAAATAACAATTGATAAAACTAATGGACAAATTTTAATTAGATTCCCATGGAAGTCTGGAGAGACTGATTTTAATCCACAAAAAGCAATAGCAGAATTAGGAGAAACTGCAAGACTTACGTTTAGAGATCCAGATGGAAATATCTTGGTTGAAGGAAAAGATGTTAAGGAAAGTATAGTTCAAATAGACAATAAAACAGGAAAACCTGTTGTAACTTTAAAATTCGATTCTGTAGGAACGAAACAGTTTGCTGATGCTACAGCAAAGCTAGTGAATCAGAGAATTTCTATATTTATGGACGAAACTATGATTTCATCACCAGTAGTAAATGAAGCAATTACTGGTGGAGAGGCAATAATTTCTAACATGGGAAGTATAGAAGAAGCAAAAGCATTATCTGAAAAAATAAATTCAGGTGCACTTCCATTTTCATTAGTATCAAAAAACCATAGTACAATTACCCCAACTCTCGGAATTGGTGCACTTGATGTTATGGTTAAAGCATGTTTAGTAGCCTTTGCTTTTGTAGGTATATTTATGTTATTTTATTATAGATTACTTGGTGCAGTTGCTTGTTTTGCATTAGTTCTACAAGTATCAGTTCAGTTGTTAGCATTATCAATTCCTCAAATAACACTTACTTTACCGGGTATTGCAGGTATTATATTGTCAATGGGTATGGGTGTAGATGCTAATGTTATTATTTCTGAAAGAATTAAGGAAGAATTAAAAGATGGTAAATCTATAGGTAGTTCTATTGATTCTGGTTATAATAAGGCATTTTCTGCAGTATTTGATGGTAACCTAACTAGTATTATAGTAGCTATTATATTAATGATATTTGGAACAGGTTCTATGTTGTCATTTGCCTATACATTAATGGTAGGTTGCATACTTAATTTTGTATCAGGAGTTGCAATATCAAGAATTATTACTAAATCTTTAAGCATGAACAAACCTTTGAGAAATAAATCACTTTATGGTGTAAAGTTTAAGGAGGCGGTATAATGATTAAATTTTATGAAAAGAGAAAAATATTCTTTGCAATCTCAATTGCAATTATGATAGTAGGTTTAGTATCAATATTTGTAAATGGTATTAATTTATCCATACAATTTAAAGGTGGAGCAATTATTAAATATTCGTTTACAGGAGATTTAGATACTGCTCATGTATCAGATACCGCTACTAAAGCATTAAATAGAAATACAGAGGTACAAATAACTGAGGATTTGGCAACTAAAAGCAAGAAATTAGTACTTAACTTATCTGGAAACAGCGGGTTAGAAGCTGGTGAACAAGACAAATTAGATGGTGTGCTAAAATCAGAGTATCCAAATGCTAATTTAGAATTTTCAGAGTCTAATGTAGTTCAACCATTTATTGGAAGAAGATTTTTGCAAAATGGTATGATTGCAATTGCTCTAGCTTCTATATTTATTATATTATACGTTTGGGTTAGGTTTAAAAGAATATCAGGATTATCTGCTGGAGTTATAGCTCTTATAGCATTAGTGCATGATGTGCTTGTAGTATTTTTTACATTTACATTTTTCAAGATTCCAATTAATGATTCCTTTATTGCGGTTACTTTAACAATTATAGGATATTCTATCAATGATACTATAGTTGTATATGACCGTATAAGGGAAAATAAACCTATGTTTAACAAAAAGCCAGTTGAAGAATTAGTGGATTCAAGTCTAAATCAGTCTTTAAGACGTACTATAAATACAAGTATCACAACTGTAGTAAGTGTTTTAATAGTATATATTTTCGCATATATGTACAACATTGAATCAATTAAAACTTTTGCTTTACCTATGATGATTGGTTTATTAAGTGGTTGTTATTCAACAAACTGCTTAGCGGGACCATTATGGGTTATGTGGCAAAAGAAAAAGCTTATAAAAGCAGCATAAAAATCAAAGCAACCTCTATATGGGGTTGTTTTTTTGTAATGAAAAATAAGATAATACAAAAGTTGATAAAATCCGAGGTCTATGATAGTATATATGTACAAGCTTATAAGAAATAGGTGTTTATATTGAAAAAAATTACTAAAATTGAGTATCAAAAAAATAATAAAGATAGAGTTAATATTTACCTAGATGATAAATTTGAATTTGGGGTAGATTTAAATACTATGATAAAGTATTCATTATCTAAAAATATGGAGCTAGATGATGAATTTATTACAGAAATATTAATAGAAGAGGATAAAGCTAAAGCTTACAATTATGCTATTTCAGTTTTATCAAGGAGTCCCAAAAGTGAAAAGGAGATAAGGTTAAAAATTACACAAAAAGGATATGATGTAGACCTTGCAAATATAATTATAGATAAACTTAAGGTTAATAAATATATAGATGATGAAGATTACAGTGATAGATTTATACATGACAAAATAAATCTATCAAAATATGGTAGGCGAAAAATTAAAGAAGCACTATATCAGAAGGGAATAGATAGACAAATTATAGATGAAAAGCTAAGTTTGATTTCTATGGATGATGAAATTAAAAGAGCATACATCCTAGGTGAAAAGAAATTAAAAAGCATGAGCAATATTGAGAATACTAAAAAATATGTAAAGTTAAGCAATTTTTTAATTGGTAAGGGTTTTGATTATGAAACAATCAGAAAGGTAGTTAGTAAATTATTAAGCACTGACTGTTTCATTTGTAATTAATGACATATAAATTTAACTTAGGTAGGTGATTTTCATGGAAAAATTTTTCGATTATATTTCAGATGCAGCAATAAAGTGCAAGGTTATTAGAAAAGAGGATTCTAATAAAAATGATTTACAAATTATTTATGCTAATAGGCCTACGGAATACATAACAAATTTATCAAATAATTCAATCATAAATAAAAATCTTTCAGATATTTTTCCTAAAATGACAGATACATTATTTAATTGGCCTAAAATTTTCATAGAAACGGCAATGACTAATGATAGTAAAATAATAGAGCAGTATTTCGTACCTTTTGAAAAATATCTAAGATTCAATATATTTGGATATGAAGATGATTGTTTTGATATTATAATTACTGATTTGACAGAAAAAAAAGAAATAAAAAGGCAACTGCTAGTTAGAGATAGGCAGATAAGACATCTTGAAAATGAAATTAAGTCAAGTGTTAATGTAGACATGCTTACAAAATTATATAATTTTCAGTTTATTGTAGACAGTATTGCCAATAGTATAGAAAATTATAATGAAGAGGGAGATAAATTTTGCCTTTTATTACTAGACATAGATGATTTCAAAAAAATAAATGAAATTCATGGAATTAAAGTTGGCGATATAGTCTTACAAAAAGCCTCACTTTTATTTAGTTCTATAGCTAGGAAAATTGATGTAACAGGAAGATATGGGAAAGATGAATTTATAATTATTTTTAATAATCTAGACATTGATATTGCAAAGATAATGGTAGAAAAATTGAAGCAAGCTATGGAAAAATATTTTTTAGAATTAATAGATTCTAAAGTTAGTGTCTGTGGGGCACTTTTAGAGTATAGTGGAGAACCCATAGAACAATTGTTAAATAAATTAGAAAAGAAATTGATAAAAGCAAAATCATTTGGTAATGGTACAATAATTTCATAGTATTGAATATTGAAAACTGAACCATTTAGCAACATTGAATAAGCCTAAAGTTAAGAATAGTCCTTATTTATATATAATAGACTATTCTTAATTTAATTACTAATTAATTATTATCTGTGGTCTTTTTTGCTATTGATGTTAAATCTGTTGTAGTTATCCTTGTCCTTAAAACTGTTATTATTATTTTTACTTTGATAATTGTTATTAATTTGATTTATCTGTTCGCTTAAGCTTTGCTGGCTGTCTAATTTTGCTTGTTCTTCCCAGTTGAATAACTTGATGTTGTTATCCTTATTGTTAAAATTTGTAATGATTAATCACCTTCAATTCAATAGATTCTGACTGACTTTGTTGCCTATAATATATTATTTACATAAGTAAGTATATTATCAATCCTAAATTTGAATAATTATTAAATAATTTACATTTTTTTTAGCTTTCAAGAATCAAAAATAATATTAATTACGATTTCTTTTGATTTGCAAGTGGTATTTAGTAGAATACTGAGTTGAGGAGATAGTGGAGATACAGGTAACATTGATTGAGTTTGAAAATTAAATGTATAGTTGTCATAATCAAGATTCTCATTCTATTTATTGTTGATTTCCTAACAATGTAATATTTTGATAATTATTTTAATATAATCATATAAGTAAGTGTGATGGGGGTATTGATTATTGAATGAAATAATGCCATATGTATTCGCTATTTTAACGGGTGTATTTACTACTATAGAAGCAACTGTTAATGCACAATTGGGAAAGATTGTAACTCCCAAAATAGCAACTTTACATAGTTTGTTTGTAGGTTTATTAGTAATGTTAATTGCAAATATTTTAAATGGAACTTTAGATCAATATAGTAAAGTTTCTAACGTTGAATTGCATTGGTTGATTGGTGGAATATTTGGAGCATTGATTATTTATCTTATGACTTTAACCATACCTAAGTTAGGTGTAACAATAACTTTAACAATTGTTATTACTTCACAAATTTTAAGCAGTTTTTATATAGATACTTTTATATTAAAGCAGCAACAGTTAGAATTAACTAAGATTATTGGAGCATTTCTTGTTGTTATGGGATTATATTTTATAATGGAGTAATGTATAAATAGAGAATTTTAAAATTAAAGGTTAAACAAAAAACTTTATAAATTACGTATATAAAGTTTTTTTATTTTAGATAAAATAAATAACAAGTTTAGAAACTTGATAAATAGACTAATTCAATATATAATTATTTATAAATGTTCTAACATAAATTTTCACAATAGGAGTAATCAATGACCGAAACCAATACAATAAATATAATAAATGCAAGAGAAAATAACTTAAAAAATGTTTCAGTAAATATTCCAAAAAAGAAAGTAACCGTTTTTACAGGAATATCAGGTTCGGGGAAATCATCGTTATGTATTGATACAATAGCAGCTGAATCCAGGAGAGAATTAAATGAAACATTTCCAAGTTTTATTCAACAATACCTGCCTAAGTATGGTAGACCAGATGTTGAAAAAATTGAAAATCTCCCTGTTACAATTGTTATAGATCAAAAAAAGCCAACAGCTAATTCCCGTTCCACAGTTGGAACTTATACAGATATTAATTCATTATTAAGACTTTTGTTTTCGAGAGTAGGAGAACCATTTGTTGGATATTCTGATAGCTTTTCCTTTAATCACCCATCAGGGAAATGTCACCGCTGTGATGGATTAGGGGAAGTGACAGACCTTGATATTAATAAACTTGTAGATTTTAATAAATCATTAAATGATGAAGGCGTCATAAACTTTCCGGCTTTTACAACAGGTGCTTGGAGGTGGAAGAGATATGCATACAGTGGCTTATTCGACCTTGATAAAAAAATAAAGGATTATTCAAAAGAAGAACTTGATCTGTTTTTATATTCACCACAAATAAAAATAAAAAACCCTCCTCAAAATTGGCCTAAAACAGCTAAATATGAAGGTATTTATCCAAGAATGTACAGGAGTATAATAAATACAAAAGAAGGTAAACTTCACAAGAAAATATTAGACAAGATGGTTAAAATAACATTATGCCCTGAATGCCATGGATCAAGATTAAATAAAAAAATAAGAAGTTGTAAAATAAACGGTAAAAACATAGCAGAGTTAAATGATATGTCTATACCTGAAGCTATAGAGTTTATTGAGACGATAAACAATCATTTGGCGGAAGATTTAAAAGTAGAAATTATAAAAAGATTAAGTGCGTTAGTTGAAATAGGCATAGGGTATCTTTCTTTAAGCAGGAGTACATCTACTCTATCTGGCGGCGAAGCACAAAGAATAAAAATTGCAAAATATATAAATTCAGCTTTAACTGATATGGTTTATGTGCTAGATGAACCAAGTGTAGGACTTCACCCTAAAGATATAGAACTTTTAAAAAATTCATTGGTTAAATTAAGAAACCATGGCAATACAATTTTAATAGTAGAACATCATAAAGAAATCATAAAAATGGCGGATTTCATAATTGATATGGGTCCAAAATCTGGGGAACACGGGGGAGAGATAATATTTACAGGAAGTTATAGTGAACTTATAAATTCAAATAACCTAACCGGTAGATTACTGAATAATAAAGAGCCTATTAAAATTAACATAAGAAAACCAAAAGACTGGTTTAGTATAGAAAATGCTTGTTTACATAACTTAAAAAACGTTTCAGTTAAACTTCCGCTTGGAGTATTAACAGTTATATCAGGAGTTGCAGGATCAGGAAAAAGTTCTTTGATGGAAGTTTTTCAAAAAGAATCAAATGAAGATATTATATCTATTGCACAAAAAGATATAGGCATTAATTTAAGGTCGACTCCAGCAACTTATTTAGATATTTTAGATTTTATAAGAGATTTATTTGCAAAAGAAAATAATGTTAATCGTACATTGTTTAGTTTTAATTCAAAAGGAGCTTGCCCTGCGTGTAGAGGAAAGGGTATTATAGTTTCAGAAATGTCCTTTATGGATTCAATTGAAACTGTCTGTGAATTATGTAATGGAAACAGATTTTCAAAAGAAGTATTGAAATATAAATATAGGGGTAAAAATATTGCAGAGGTAATGAATTTTACTGTAGAAGAAGCGATAGAATTTTTTATTAATGAGAAATTTGTGAAAAAACTTCAATCATTAGAAAGGGTTGGTCTATCATACATTCATCTCAATCAATCTATGACTACATTATCAGGTGGAGAACTTCAAAGAGTTAAATTAGCAAGCTATTTAAATAAAAAAGGGGCAATATTTATAATAGATGAACCAACAGACGGACTGCATTTACATGATGTAAAAAAACTTTTAGCATTATTTAATCAACTAGTAGATGAGGGAAATAGCTTGTTTCTTGTAGAACATAGCCTTGATGTAATGAAGGATGCCGATTATATCATTGAACTTGGTGTAGGCGGTGGGATGTCTGGAGGGGATATACTATTTACAGGAACTCCAATAGAAATGCTAAAATCACATAAATCTATAACAAAACCATATTTAAAAGAAAGTTTACAAGGTCAATAATGACAGTGGGATAAATTTGTTGGATATTGATATATAAATTAGAGGGGGAATTTAATTGAATAAGAAGTTACTTTTTATTGTTGGTTTGATATTAATCATGATAACTTTCACAGGATGCGGTCAACCGTTAATTTATTCTGAAATGTATGAGGGAATTCCAATATATCCAGAGGCTATATTGCTTGATAGTTCAGAATATAGAGAGTTTTACAAAATATCAGAGTTCAAAGGAACTTTTGCAGAGGTGAAGGAATTCTATTTAGACAATATTAATCAAGATTTATGGACTATTAAGGAAAATCCACTTGAAGTTAATGGTGAATATTCATTTTTGGGGTCTCTTAGTACTCAGGGATATATTCTTAAAAACAAGGAAAAAGGGGTTTCTCTTTTAATACAACGTGCAATAATAAGTGAAGATGGAAGTGGTTATTTAGTTGTTATAATAAACGGTAGCCCTCTTAAGGAAGAAAAATTTAAGGTAGAAGGGAAAAGTGAAAATTGGAAAGCATCATTAGAATATATCTTAACAAAGGAAAGAGTACGGATAAATGGAGAAGCACAGTATGTTGGAAATAAACTCCCTAAAATAGTTGAAACTGAGTTTATAAATTACCAAATGATGGAGGAAGGAACTCCTATAGAATCTCGTAGCGAAAAAAGTAGTTGGGGAGAATCTGAGCGTTCTGTGGTTGATTTTGATGGAGGGTACAAGAGAGAATATGAATTAGAAGTTCATAAAGAGTCTATTAATAATGCGTATATTAAAATTGTATGGGAAGAACAGGATGAAACTAAAACAGAGAAAATTGATCTAGATATTGTGCAATGAAAACTAGCATAACTTAATATAAGCTTATGATAATACAATTGTTTAAATCTGAAGAGCAGAAATATACTCATTTTTAATTGGCGTTATAATTTAGATGTAATGTGAGTGTTGAGGTAATAAGTAGGAGGAAAAAAATTATTTTCCTCCTATTGAATAACTAATTAAAATATTTTACTTAAATCCAAAATCCCTGCTCCTTGATCAAGGGAAGATGCATTAATTTTAGAACATGCACCTGCTAGTATTCGCTTAATATCAAAGTGAGTATAGTCAGGGTTTTGGCTTAATAATAAAGCAGCAGCACCAGATACCATTGGAGCAGCCATAGATGTTCCGCTTAATGAGGTATAGTTGTTTAAACTTTTATAAGATAAAGACATTACATCAACCCCTGGTGCAATTAGATCAGGCTTTCTGACTCTATCTATTGTTGGACCTCTACTTGAAAAGCTAGCAATAAAGTCGTCGTCAGTTTCAGGAGTTCTATTGTTATCTAAAGCTCCTACAGAGATGACGTATCTGCTCGTTGCAGGCGATAAAATTGTATTCCTCATGGGACCACTATTTCCTACCGCTGCTACAACTACCATCCCATTATCTATAGCACGATTAGCTGCTTTAACAAGAGGGTCTTTTCTTTCTCGGTATTGTGCTATTGCACCTAATGAAAAATTAACTATTTTAGTTTTATAAACCTCCTTGGAATCAATAATCCATTGTACAGCAGACAAAATATCTGAAGTTTTTCCATTTCCCTTTTCATCTAGTACTTTAATTGATAAGATATTTGCTTCAGGAGCAATTCCTCTATATTTACCCTTAGATGAGTATCCGCTAGAAGCAAGAATTTCGGCACAATGAGTACCGTGAATGATAAGACAAATCAATAAAACATTGAAAAATAGAGAAAAATACGAATCATTATAAGAGCTGTAACAAGAAGAATATTAATTTAGTTTGATAATATGTCAATATTCCGATATAATAATGATATATTATAAATGGAGGTGGATATTATGCCTAATATAAGACCAAGTTCAGATTTGAGAAATAAATATAGTGAAATTTCTGATTTCTGCCACAAATATTCTGAACCAGTATATATAACAAAAAATGGTCAAGGAGATTTAGCAGTTATGAGCATAGAAACATATGAAAAAATTATAGGTAGATTTGAGCTTTACAAACTTTTGGATGAAGGATTGGAAGATATTAAAAATAATAATGTTTCTCCTGCTGAAGAAATATTTAAAAATGTTGAAAGAAGAATTTCAGAGTGAGTAATTACAAGCTGTTTATGTCCGAGTCGGCAGCAACAGATTTACAGAATATTTCTGATTATATTTCAAGAAATCTAATGGAACCTGAAATTGCTCTTAAAACTATAAGTAAGATAAAAGTTGCTACAATGGGACTTGAGTATATGCCTCATCGGCATGAACTTGTATCAGATGAGAGACTATATACACAAGGGTTAAGAAAAATAATTGTTGATAATTATATTATTTTTTATACAATAACTGAAATTGATAAAAGAGTAATAATTATCAGAATACTTTATGGAAAAAGAGACTGGATTAATATACTATAAAAATGCAAACCATGCACATGTATAGTATTAAATATGCTATGACCATAAACCTATAATAACTTAATTTCTATAAAAATATATAATGAGTCATTACATTGCAAAATGAATGACGTTAAATGCAAAAGTAAATTCCACCTATTATGGGATGTTGAAAATGCAAGACTAAATTCAGTAAAAATGCTTAACATTTAACTGATTCTAGTATATAATCTATTAAAAGCCGTAGCTTAAATACGTATTTTTGCATAACAAATAAGCATCTAGAATAGTTTGTGCAAGACTAAATTCCACCTGCTTGTAACATTTTTATGTAATGTGGTATTAATCCTACCTGTGCTTTTTAATTGTTATTTTAGTAATGCTGGTTTCAGCATCACATCATCAGGATTAATTTCCTGAAGAGACAATTTATTGTGTAAAGAATTGTCTAATAGTAAAAGAGACAGTTTATGTGGATTACAGCCGTTTGACTGTCTCTTTTAGTACTATTTATATGATTTATCATTAATGTAATTTGATCTTGATTTAAATTATCAAAAGAATGTCCTTTTGGTACTACATAACGTATATATTCATGATTCTTTTCAATCATAGCTTTTTGCCAAGAGCAGTTAGAATCACAGTAATATATATTAGTTCTAACCTCACCATTTTCATCACACATTAATTCATAAGGATTCTGAAATTCTGCACCATTATCGGTTAAAATGACCGGAAATAGCCTTTGAAATACTTCTATGCCTAATTTATCCTGAAGTAAATTAAACACCTGATTTACACACTTTTGGCTCTTTTCATCCATAAGAAATGCTAACATAAATGTTGAACTCCTAAACAACATAGTTAAAAGAACTTTCCCACCCTTTCGACCTTCAACAGTGTCCATTTCAATAACCTGAGTATTTGGTTTATCCTCTAGTAATTTAGTGAAATCAGCATATGTTTTATTTATTCTATATTCCCTGTTTAGCTTTGAATTACTGTTATTTTTCTTTCTAGGCTTATATTTAACTTTTCTTGGTAAATCAATATTTCTAGCAGTAAGTTACTTGATTGTCAATATATTTATATAAAGTTCTACGTGCACAATCTATTTCTTTACTATGCGTTGAATATATATGTGATAATGATTGACCTTTAAGTATTAATGGTGATACTAAATTATCTAATTTTTGCATAGTTTCAGGAGTAACAATCATTAGAGTATTTAGCTATGTATATCCATCTTTCATATGTGCAGCTATTTAAACTTTTACAGTTATTGCATACATATGGTGATCTAATAAGTTTCCCACATGTTTTTGTTTTGTAGTCTATACAAATTGTTCTACAGTTAATATACTTAATACAATTTTTACATAAATCATTACAATTTGACTTGTTACATAGATTTTTAACAACACACTCTTTTGAATTATCACATTTAATTATTCTTGAATTGTCTTTTCTAGTTTTAATAGTTCTATGCTTTTTTACTTCTTTTGAGATAGTTGTTGGATCCTTATGTAACTGTTTTGCAATAGATTTAAATGATATTCCTTCGTTTAATGATTGCTCAATTCTTATTCTATCACTCAATGTTAAATGCTTTTGGTTGCTTTTCATATTGACCTCTCTTTTGCACAGGCAGTCAACCAAATTCATTTTACTCTTTATTTTTATCTTGTGCACTACTAAATTCCACTTCTACTTAAGGGGTGGAATTTACTCTTGCAAACTGGATTTTACTTTTACATTTTACACAATTTTAGTGGATATTATATTCGTTATAGATGATTGGAAATAAATAACAAAAAATGTTATTTATTCAAAATTTTAGGCAAAAACTACAAAATCTATTGACGTTTTAAATATAAGTGCTAGTCTTAAGGAAACATTTGCTAAATTAAAGGAAAATTACACATTTTAAAACGATGTAGTATTTTAACAATGTTTGTGGTATCAATTTTAGTAATAAGGGGGGAATTACTAATGAAGAACATTAAAACAAATAGTACTTAGCTTTACAGTTGTGGTAAATTAGTAGTAACTCAAGAAAGTAAGAATTAATTGGAGAAAAAACTAAAAAATGACCGACTTTAATTAAGGGCTTTAGCTTCTTTATAGGTGCTTATATCTGTACCTATCTTTGTTAAGATAAGAAGTAGCTAATTAAAAAACAACTTTAAAATTGAAAGGAGCAACAAATCCATGAAAAAATTTTTATCTATCATTCTTTCCATTTGTATAATCTTTACTATCTTTACTATGCCTGCAACCGCTCTTGTTGTCGAACCAGCAGTTGAAAATGTAGAACAACTCTCTGTCTCAGCTGCTCTCGCTGATCCCGAAATTCTCAATTTCTTAATTGAGAATGATGAATTAAATGAACTCTATAAAGCACAAGAGGAAATACGTAATTTCCAGTACGATATAACCGCAGCATATACAAGAGAATCTCTTGGAAATTTTAATATTTCAGCTAATGATGTCCAAAACGTCAGCGAGAAATATAACTTACAACTCCCTTCTGAAACTGTCTCCAAAGTTATTGATAATGGAACTATAAATATTCAGCGAAACTCTCTTGGAAAAATTATTGATGTATGGTATATTTACTACACCGTTACTTCCAAATCATTTTCAGTAAGAGCGGCTCTTGTTGATGCTGATAACCCTTTAGATTTGGTTTCTGGGACTATTACTCGTTACTATCTTAATAACTCTACTTGGAAAACTAAAGATAGCAAACCTTTCAAGAAAGCTATTGTAACTAAAGGAACGGTATATACTTGGACAGTACCAAAGTGGGGTGTAAAAGAAAAATTTGAGTACAATACTACAGTAAGTGATAATGGGCTAAAACATAACTATAACAATGTCAATGAAGACAATTTTGTCAGATATAATTTTGAAGCTAAACCATACAAGAGTTTTAGTGCAAATGGAGGTCAGCGTCATCACTTTGTTCCAGCAACTTCATTGAGGAGCAACGATTACGATTCAAATACAGCATACTGCATCCGAATGATGACCGAAGACCATAAGAAAACCGGAAGCTATGGAAGCTCAAAATATGTTGCTGAGATGACTAATTTACTTAGCGACCAGAAGTATGAAGACGCACTTCAAAAAGAAGTAGATGACTTAAAGTCTAAATATGACTGTGAGGGCATTGCAGGAAACTTGCAGCAAAAATATTTTGATGAAGTTGTAACTTGTCTGATTAAATATGAATCACTATTTGAAATCAACTAAGAGGTAAAAAATGAAATCACTGTCTGTTATTCCGCATATGGGGATTGGCCCATTAAAATTGGGTATGTCTCCCGAACAAATTATTGCTGCCATAAATCAAATACGTTCTGAATGGGCTTTGCCTGACAATCGGAAAATTCAGATTTCAGAAGATAAAGAAGATGATGGGTTCTCATTGAGATACGTACATGGTTCTTTCTTTTTTATGGTACGATACCAAAATAATCAAGCCGTAGAAATAGCCGTTGACAACGAGTTAAGAAATTACGCAATTATAACTCTCTTTGATATGGACGTTTTTCAAACTCCGGCAGAGCAGTTAGTACTATTTCTAAAGCAATATGGTAGCTGCTCCTACGATTCGGACGATGAACAGCTTAGTTGTAATTATGAGTTTGACAACATAGGGGTTCGCTTATGGCGTGAACAAGCTTTTCACCCTAAACTTCTTTCTGATGAATCATATATGAAAGAAATGGAGCAAGTTATTGATGAAGAGTATCAGTATCTCTATTTCCAAATTATAGCTGTTAAGAGATTGTGATGACATTTAAAGAATATGAGTAACCCCTCTGTTGGTGCTTTAATATTCACCTACCAGAGAAATCTGATTTATTACGAAGTTGAGCCGTTGCATCTTTATGCTGATGCAACGGCTCTTGCTTTGCTAAATTCTAAGTATTTCTAAAGTTACGACGTACTCGAATATTATGTCGCAACAGTATTATGTGATGTCGCATAAGTAAATAGGTATGTCTATTATACTAATATTATCAATTGTTTTAATGGTACTTATTTGTTTTGATTAGAACTTGCCCAAAATGTGGTTTCTATTTTGGAAGACATGGATATGCACCTAAAACTTGCCCTCGATGCGGAATTAGGCTAGAAGAATAATGAGATTAAAAATCTGACTGTTAAAGAAGATTAAAATAAATTACAACAACAAATAGTTTAATAAGATTTCAGATAAAGAAACATAGATTTTATCAAACAAAAATAATTTATTTGTGAGATATAAAGCAGAACATATATAGATAGAGATTAAACGTAATAAAATTATAAAAATGAAATATAAATATTATCTTCTGTTCCATTGGAACAGGAGTTTTAAATTTATGGTAGCAGTATAACATACTGTTGCTTTTTTGTTTTGAAAAATAAAAATGAGGAGAAAAGTTATGTATTAATAGTATCAAATTGCAAAAGTGCAAAGCATATCCTTGTTAGATTATATTAAAATAGAGGATATGAACTCATCTATAGACATAATGAAGTTAGGCTAAAAGAACATGACAGCTTAGTTATATCATAGATAATAAATCTTTTGACAACAGAGAAGATGCAGGAGAAATTATAAAAGTATTATCAGACAATGCAGTATCAACAGAAGAAAAACAAATAGGAAAGTTTAACGGGTTTGATTTATACATAAAGAAAAAACACATGAGTTTCAATGAGTTGATCCTGAAAGAAAACAGTACTTATACAATTGAGCTTGGTGAGAGTCAACATGGAAATATGGTTAGGCTCGAAAATATTGTAAAGAACCTTGAATCATATATGGGCAAACTAGAAGATAAAATAGTTGAGTATAACAGAAACATGGAGGAATCAAAAACAGAATTTGCGAGACCTTTTGAACATGAACAGTTGCTTTCTGAAAAATCAAGACGACAGTTTGAATTAGATGAGCTGCTTGATATTAATAAGGGTGAAGAAATTATAGCAACTGATGGGACCGAGTTTGAAAGAGGTGATAAATATAGTAAGGGTAATGAAATTGTTGATGAAGACAATAATAGTAAAAGAAAGTCTATGAGTGAAGTTGCTAACTCGGTAGGGAAATATAAAACTGAAAATATAAAAGGTGAACAGGAAATAAATAACAAAATGTGCCATTATTGCATATTAATTGACAAAAATTACAAAATATATTGACATTAAAATTATAAGTGCTAGCATTAAGGAAACATTTGTTAGATAAAAATTAAAATATCGCATTTAAAAAAATGTAGAATTTAACAATGTTTTAAGTTCTAATAATAAAAGGGGGATTACAAATGAAGAACATTGAGAAAAATAGCACTTAGTTTTTTTAAGTAAGATAAAATCAAAGTACAACTTATTTAGCTATAAAATTAAAATCGGAGGTAATTACATGAAAAAATTAGTTGCATTATTTATTATCATGATTATGATAGTAAACTCGCTGAGCATTGCTTATGCAAGTACAAATTTAATGGATAATCAATTGGCGAAATTAGGTTTTACAGATGATGTAATAAAGTTTCTTAGTGAAGAAGAAAAAAGTGAGATAATAGATAATCAATATAAATTTATTGGAGGCTCAAATAATAATACTCTATTTGTAGATGAAGTAAAAACATATGATAATGGTAATAGAATTATTAAATCTTATGCAATACCATTGAGTGAGTCAAAAAGCATAAAATATAATATTCTTGAAAAAACAAGTTTTAAAAATTCAAAATTTAAAGATTCATTTCTTAAAGAAGAATTAAAAATAGCAGTAGAAAAAAATAAAATAGAACCTCAAATTTATTATTTAAGTAAATCAAATGAACAAATAGATAAAAGCTTAGTAAGTAGTAATGATGCATACGAGGAGGATTCTATAGATTATTGTATTTTAACAACGGGTGTATATGCATATGATAAATCAACTTCAACAAAAATTATAAAAAGATTGGGATTTAATTTTCAATGGGAAGGGAAAGTAGCAGGAGATGTACCAGCATGGGCTCTTAAGGACTTGATAGCAATTAGTCACACAGGTGGTAATATTGGGTTTGCTAACATAGAAGCTAAAGGTGGATCATATTCATATTATCAGTATGACAATTCTTTAAAAACTTTACCTATTAGTGTAACAGCAAATATTTATGGGGCTACAGGTAATTTTGATATGAAAATGGCAAATAAGTCTTATGGAAGTATGTATTTAGATATTTCAAATTCTAAAAATGCGATTCCGGCTGGTTCTTATTTTACAATGTTTGGCCAATATGGACATGTTACATTAGCATCTGGAGCTTCTGTAAGTGTAAGCCAAAATGGAATTTCATTTAGCCCTACTATTTATTCTAAAGTAATCAAATCTACACAAGTAATGTATAATAATATATTTACATATTAAATATTGACAATAATAAGCTGAGTATTGTATATTCAGCTTATTATAAAGTCCAGCTAAGAATTGTTAATAACTAATTTAAAAATATTTAATATATCAGTTGGACTAAAAAAAGGTAACCTTAATAAGCCTTTTGAAAGGATGGTGTAAAAATGAATATCATTTACTCTATATTAGTTTTTATAGTAGGTTGGGTTGTTATACTAGTTAGTTCTTTAATATTTGGAATTCCAGGAGAATCTCAAGATGCCGCAGCAATATTATTTTCAGTTTTATATCTGGGTTCGGTTATAACATTCTTTTGCTTGAAAATTATAGACATATTAAAAGATATTAATGAACAGCTATTTAAAAAGAAGTAAAAACTAAACAAGCTCATATCTTATATAAATATTTAAAAAATTACAAATACAAATAGCAAAAAAAATTTAGTTGAAAATGAGAAGTTAATAATAAAAGAAATAGCGCTTAAAGAAACATTATTTTCTGTTCCAATGGGACAGGAATTATTGTAAAAGTAATAATATGCTATTACTTTTTTTAATGACTATTGATAGATACAAAATTAGATATAATCACCAATAAATACTATAATATATATATCGTCATTTTTGAATATATATAAACAATAAGGCATATTAGTCTATGCAATAAAAATAAAAAAATCCACAGTGTTAATGTTGATTATATCAATGTATATAAAAGTAAAAAATGAAAGGAGAGTATTGATGTATTTAATTACAAATACTAATACAAGGATAATATGAAAAACAAATTATTATTAAAAATTATTGGATACATATTTGTTGGGTTGAGTCTTCTTATTACAGTATTGCTAGTTACCAATACTCACTTATTGGTCCCTAATAATTATATTCTTGCGATTGATGGGTTTGTTGTTTCAAGAAATCTTATAATTATTTTTTTGCTTTTTGGTCTTTCACAGCTGGGTTATTATCTACTTAATAAAATCAAGTAGCAGTTAATAATTAACATATGCTCACTACCGTTTAAAATATGGTAGTGTGTGGTTTATTATAAATACTATGAATTGATTGATATCTTTTAGCAATGTTATTGTAACTAAGGATTTTAAGATGGTTATTAGTGAAAGATTACATGACAGTCTTCTGATTATTGTAATATATTAAACAACTGATTTTGTTATCTAGATTCATTCCTTACAATATTATATTTATGAATTCTATATAATAATTGATGTAATTTTAATTACCTGAAATAAATTAATAAAAGAAGGGTTTTTATGAAGGAATATAAATATTTGAAAGAATGGACTAAAAAGAAAAAGAAAATTACATATTATTGTATTGTAATTTCTATAATAATATTACTAGTCGCATTATCATTATTAATTTTCGAAAACGTGATTTCTAAAGTAACTTTGAGAATAGGTATGTCTATTATACTAATATTATCAATTGCTTTAATGGTACTATTTGTTTTGATTAGAACATGCCCAAAATGTGGTTTCTATTTTGGAAGACATGGATATGCACCTAAAAATTGTCCTCGATGCGGAATTAGGCTAGAAGAATAATGAAATTAAAAATCTGACTGTTAAAGAAGATTAAAATAAATTACAACAACAAATAGTTTGATAAGATTTCAGATAAAGAAATATAGATTTTATCAAACAAAAATAATTTATTTGTGAGATATAAAGCAGAACATATATAGATAGAGATTATACGTAATAAAATTTTAAAAATGAAATATAAATATTATCTTCTGTTCCATTGGAACAGGAGTTTTGTATTTATGGCAGCAGTGATAACATACTGTTGCTTCTTTGTTTTCAAAAATAAAATGAGGAGGAAGTTAATGTATTCAAAGTATCAAATTGCAAAAGTGCAAAGCATATCCTTGTTAGATTATATTAAAATAGAGGATATGAACTCATCTATAGACATAATGAAGTTAGGCTAAAAGAACATGACAGCTTAGTTATATCATAGATAATAAATCTTTTGACAACAGAGAAGATGCAGGAGAAATTATAAAAGTATTATCAGGCAATGCAATATCAACTGAAGAAAACCAAATAGGAAAATTTTACGGGTTTGATTTATTCATAAAGAAAAAACACATGAGTTTCAATGAGTTGATCCTGAAAGATAGATAGTAAGGATAATGAAATTGTTGATGAAAACAAAAACAATAAAAGAATGACTATGAGTGAAGTTGTTGATTTTGTTGGCAAATATAAAGATGAAAATAAAAAAGGTGAACAAGAAATAAATGGTAATATGGAAAAGTAAATACAGTTTTTATATCTCATACAATAATGTAAATAATTACTAAAAACCATTTAAATCACATAAAATATGTTAAATTTTACAAATTATATTGACATTGTGATTACTAAGCTATAGTCTTAAGGAAACATTTGTTAAATAAATGGAAATATTTATACTTCTAAAACAGCGTAGTATTTAACAGTATTTTATAAAAAATTGTTAGGTGGATTTTAAATAGAACATTAAAGAGATGTTATTCATGTTCTTAAGTAACACATCCTTAGTCAACGAAACTGCATCATATTAGAATGTATTAGCTTAATGAACAAAAGATCAATAAGTAGCAGATAAATTGGTTTAACTATCTAATGGCAATTAAGGGGGTGATTCCGTTCGACAGATTAAGGTAAACATAATGAATTATGCTTTTATAAAGGGTATTGTTTTAAATAAATTGGAGGTAGTATGCAAAAAATTAAAACGTCAAAAGTAATAAGATATGCAATATATCTTATTCTCATTATTATTTCTTTATGTATATACAGAGAAGTGTTTATTCGTTACCTAAGTACTGATGATATACGTGTGTTCACAACACTGCTAAGCACATCTGATATTAGAAAATTTTTGATTAAAATAATAATGGACATTATGTTAGGTGCTATTCTTGCACTTCCCCAACTATTTATTTCGTCAAATATTATAGGAAGAGTTCAATTTAATTGGCTTTTGAGTCTCTTAGTTGGAGTACCAGCTTTAATAGTTTCTTTGGGTTTGACATATGATATTGTCTATACTCTGGAATGGCCACTTCTTATAAATGGAAAACACTTATATAAATTTTTTGCTTGGTTAGCTAGTGGGACTCCCAGAAATTATTGCAGTTTTCTTTTTGGTTATATAATTGCATTAAGTTTCACAAAAAAACAACTAGATTAATAACCTTAAATTCCGAGAAGTAGAAAGTGTTAATATATTTTAATAAAACTTTATTATGCTAAAATAACGTAAATTTAAAATTTAATTAAATAAGGGGGTATTGCTAATGAAAGGCACTAAAATACAATTATACCAAGTCAGGTCTTATAATAATAGCGATGAAAGTAAATTCAACTTGTACGTTTTCTCTAATCAATCTAAAGTACTAAAAAAGGGTGAAAAACTTGGCAAATTTTTATATTAGTATTAAAAAATTTCTAATCAGTTTATTGTAATAGACATATCAATCCAGAATACGAAGAGCTTTACGAATATGGATTATTGTTGGTATTTATGACCATAAATACCAACAATAATAGTAATTAAGTAAGTGAATTTTTCGTGTCTATGATATTAGCACAGATTCAAGATGTTTTCATTGTACATATAGAGAAAACTAGTAAAAGCTATATTTTAAAAATTTGGAGGTAAAGAATAATGAAAAAATTAGTTAGTATTTTAGTTATTTTAACAATGATTGTTGGAAATGGTACGTTTGCATTAGCAGAGACTACAAATACAAATGGTTTTGATTCGACTGTTAATAATACTTTTGTTGCAAGTGAAGAACAAGTAGAATTGATGAATAGTCTTGTTAACCAGAACTTAACAACAGGAGAAGTTTTTAGTATTGTTTGTCCGGATTTCTTGGCTAAAATTGATAATAAAAATGCATTGTTTAATGACCCTTTTGATAAAGATACCAATTCTGATAAGAATATTCCATTAGCTTCAATACCACATTATGCAAAAATTACTAATTATGGTGGTTCAATTAAATTTTGGTCGGGTATTGATACACAGTATATTAGACCATATATGAACATGGAAATACGTTTATATAGCAGAGCTACTGGTAAAATAGCAGCATATGCTTGGGCTGAAGAAGAGAACGTATCAGGAATATCATGTACAGCTATAGCGGACCCACCAGATGGAACTTATTTTTGTTGGTCGCAGGCTAAGTGGGCAAATGTGACTATTGATGGCGATTGGTCCGTAAGCAATGCAACAAGTACTGATATGTATTATAATAATCCATATGAATAAAAATATTCGTAATGTATAATAGTTAAATAATTATTATAATTTTGAAGTATAATATTATATAGCATATAAATTAACAGGATTTAATAAATATTAAATAGAAGTAAATAAAGATTAATTTGTGCCAATTCATAGATACGAAAAGTTAAATTAATTAGCACTATTTTGGCAGCCGCTTTATATATTATAATTGAATAGTTTTATATAATTAATTTATTAAACTTAAAAATATTTATAGAGGAGTGTAAAATGTCAAAAAATAGGAAAATAATTAGTGGTACTATTATTATCATTATTATATTAGCCTTAATAATGTTTTTAATGAATCAAAAATCATATTATAGTGGGAAACTGCCACAAAAAGTCGAAGGTTCTGTGTATTATACTGATTCGAGAGCTCAAGAATTGTTCAAAAGTGAAGCTTACTATTCTTTGAAAAATTTGAAAGGACATGAAGTATATTTAACAAATGAAACAATTAATATTGATTTTTATTTTGATGACGAAGCAGATGAACATCAAATAGACAATGCAAGAAGTTTTGCTCTGGTAACATTTGCACTTAGGCATGCTTCAAATTATGGAGAATCTCCATATGGTTTTTTGTTACTTGGTGAACAATCGATAGAATGGAAAAAAACTGCTTGCAAAATTTATGTTGATGATAAATTGAATATAGAAGAAACATATGATGAAAACGGAAAAATCATTGGCTCTATAAAGGATTAAATGATATCAAAAATAATAAGGATGTTCGTGATTAAAGTGAAAGAATTGAAATAAGGCGATATTGTAATGACGCCTTTATCAGATAATACAGTAGTTATAAATTTGGAGGGCAGAGATGCTCTCCTTTTTGCTGGTAATGGATTTGTACAAGTTAAGGATATTCAGTATACAGGAAGTAAATGGGAGAGGGGTTAAAAAATTCAAAGGAGAGATACCAGGATCTGATAAAAGATTTAATGTAGAGTTATATTCTTTTCCAGAAAACAAAAATGTTTGTATTTATGAATCAATAATAGATGCTATGAGCCATGCAACATTAATTAAACAAAGAGGATTGGACTATAAAAATCAAAATAGAATATCTTTAGGTGGTGTATCAGACTTAAAACTTGAACAATATTTAAAAGATAATCCAAACATTAAAAAAATAGTTGTAGGACTTGATAATGATGAAGCAGGTATTGAGGCAGGACTAACGATAAAAGATAAATACACTAAATTAGGGTATGAAGTGACAAAGATAGTACCTAAACAAGGTAAGGATTTTAATGATGAACTTGTAGAATTTAATAACAGAAAATCTCTTAAGGATATTAATCAAGGGGTATCACAATATAAATCAAATACAAATAATCAGCTGCTTGAAAGAAAAATTTTGTGGCATTAAACATTGCATACATGTAACACAAAAAAGTAGTGAAACAACAAGTTGGGGAGAATCTGAAAGATCTACAATTGCTTTTGATGGCGGGTACAAGAGAGAATATGAATTAGAAGTTCATAAAGCTTCAATTAATAATTCATATATTAAAATTATATGGGAAGAACAGGATAAATCATAACAGAGAAAATTGATCTAGATGTTGTACAATAAAAATTAAAAACTTAATATAAGCATTGATAAAATATCATTAACTGAATTTGGAGGGCAGAGGTGCTCAAATTTTTAAAATATATTGAGGTATGAAGAAAGTAGGAGGAAAAAATTATTTTCCTCCTATTGAAAAAATAATTAAAATATTTTACTTAAATCCAAAATCCCTGCTCCTTGATCAAGGGAAGATGCATTAATTTTAGAACATGCACCTGCTAGTATTCGCTTAATATCAAAGTGAGTATAGTCAGGGTTTTGGCTTAATAATAAAGCAGCAGCACCAGATACCATTGGAGCAGCCATAGATGTTCCACTTAATGAGGTATAGTTGTTTAAACTCTTATAAGATAAAGACATTACATCAACCCCTGGTGCAATTAGATCAGGCTTTCTGACTCTATCTATTGTTGGACCTCTACTTGAAAAGCTAGCAATAAAGTCGTCGTCAGTTTCAGGAGTTCTATTGTTATCTAAGGCTCCTACAGAGATGACGTATCTGCTCGTTGCAGGCGATAAAATTGTATTCCTCATGGGACCACTATTTCCTACCGCTGCTACAACTACCATCCCATTATCTATGGCACGATTAGCCGCTTTAACAAGAGGGTCTTTTCTTTCTCGGTATTGTGCTATTGCACCTAATGAAAAATTAACTATTTTAGTTTTATAAACCTCCTTGGAATCAATAATCCATTGTACAGCAGACAAAATATCTGAAGTTTTTCCATTTCCCTTTTCATCTAGTACTTTAATTGATAAGATATTTGCTTCAGGAGCAATTCCTCTATATTTACCCTTAGATGAGTATCCGCTAGAAGCAAGAATTCCGGCACAATGAGTACCATGTCCGTTATCATCATATGGTCTTGTTTCTTTATTTATAAAATCTTTAAATCCAACTATTCTATTTGTAGGATAGATTAAATCATTGTGAGGGGAAACTCCAGTATCAATTATTGCAACTGTTACTCCCTTTCCGGTATAGCCATCTTTGAAAACTTGCTCTGCACCTACTGTTTTTCTTGCGATGTCCATGACTGCAAATACCCTCGTATCGTAACTTATATATTCTACATTTGGGTCTGCATTCATTTCAAGTATAGCTGAGGAAGACATTTCGCAGGCATAACCATTAACTATAGGAAGCTCATAACTCATTTTATTCGATAATGAAGATACTTTTCCATCTGCCATATTTTTGTTGTTTTTGTAGCTTATAATTATTGGTAAAATATCTTTATTATTTGAGTTTAGTTTTGATTGTATTATGGGACAAAGTTTTGTTGTATTTACATTTTTCTTCATTTATATTCACCTTCCTAAATTAATTTATGCTTTTAAATAAAGAAGGTGTTCATTTTTGAAAAACATGGTATAATAATATTAATATTTATTTGTAAATTTATGAAAAAGGGATAAAGAGGTGGTATTTTGAGCCAAAAAATATTAGTAGTAGATGATGAAAGACCAATAGCAGAAATAATTAAATATAATCTTCAAAAAGAAGGATTTGAAGTACAAACCGTTTATGATGGAGAAGATGCTATTAAAATGGTACATAAGATGAAACCTGATTTAGTTGTGCTTGATGTGATGCTCCCTAGAAAAGGCGGCTTTGAAATATTAAAAGAAATTCGCATGGAATATGTAATGCCTGTAATAATGCTTACCGCTAAAGAAGAAGAATCTGATAAGATATCAGGACTAGAATTAGGGGCTGATGACTATATTACAAAACCATTTAGCACTAAAGAGGTAGTCGCAAGAGTTAAGGCAAATTTAAGGAGAGTTAAGCTTTCTAAGGTTGAAGAAGAGATGAAATCTAAGATAGTATCTGTAGGAAATCTTACTATTGATTTAAATACCTATGAAGTAAGTAAGAATAATGAAATCATAGATTTGACAAACAGAGAATTTGATTTGCTTAAATATTTATTCCAGAATGCAGATAGGGTTTTCAATAGAGAACATCTTTTAAAAGAAGTTTGGGGATATGAATTTGGTGATTTAAGAACAGTAGATGTAACTGTAAGAAGGTTAAGAGAAAAAATAGAAACAGAAGATGATAAATATATAATTACAAAACGAGGAATGGGATATTATTTTAAAAGCAAGTAATATTACCTATGTTAAGGGAGCTACTATGTTTAAGAGTATTAGATGGAGATTTGTTTTAATTTATTTTTTGCTAGTATTTCTTGCTATGTCTATTGTAGGATTGTTTATTATCACACAGCTCGAAAAAATACAGTTGGATATGAGTTCGAAGAATATGGAGACACGCATAACATCTATTCTTGCTTCATCAACACCATTGCAAGAGGATAGCTGGAAAGAAAATATAGATGAAATACAGAATAGCATTAATGATGGTATACAAATTGGATACAATGAAAATATATATATCATTTTAAACGACGAGAAAAAGACTGTAATAGCTGGCAGTGTGGAAGATGCAATAGGTCAAAGTGCATATAATTTGAATATGATAAACAACTATATACTTACGAAGTCTATTGACGGAAGTTCAGAAGAAATAATCCCTCCGGAACAATATGAGGAATCGGATAATGTTAGCAAGCATATGTCATTTCCTGTTAACGAAAATGGGAAGATAAAAGGTTTTATATATTTAACAAACAATATAGAGTATATATATGAAACGGTAGACCAATCAAAAAAAATAATGACACAAGCAACTATTATAGCCTTATCTTTAACTGTTATATTAGGACTTATTTTATCAACAAGCATAACTGGACCTATAAAGGACCTTACTGTAAAAGCAAAACAAATGTCTCAAGGAGATTTTGATCAAAAGGTTGAAGTCAAATCTAATGATGAAATTGGTCAATTAGGTAAAATGTTTAACTTTCTCATCGTAGAACTTAAACGAAGTATGTCAAATTTACATCAAGAAAAAAGTAAAATGGAAACAACTTTTAAATATATGGCAGATGGAGTTTTAACTGTAGATGTAAAAGGAAATATAATTCATGCAAACCCTGTTGCTAGAGAAATAATTTCTTTAGAGAAAGAAGAAGAAAATTATGATACAGTTATATCAAAAATAAATGGTCATATGTCACTTTCATATATAGAAAGTAAAAGCTATCATGGGACTGATATATTACAACGAGATGGAGAAACATATAAAATAGACTACGCACCTTTCATGAATGATCAAAATGAAATAGGAGGCGTAATTCTAGTATTTAAAAATGTTACGGAGCAGTACAAAATTGAAAAAATGCAAAAAGAATTTGTGGCAAATGTATCTCATGAATTGAAGACACCGATTACTACTATTAAAAGCTACGCTGAAACTTTAATTGATGGTGCTATAGAAGAGCCATCAATCGCTAAGGAGTTTCTTGGAGTTATAAATAGTGAAAGCGATAGAATGTCTAGGTTAGTGAGTGATTTATTAAAGCTTTCAAGGATGGATTATGAGCAAACTAACTGGACTAAAGAAAAGTTAAATGTAAATGAAATGATTATGGACGTTTGTAGGAAGCTTAGAATTGTAGCTAAAAATAAAAATATAAAAATGCATGTTGAATCGATTTCAGAAAACATGAATATTTCATTTGATCGAGATGGATTTGAACAAATAATGCTTAATATCGCAGGAAATGCAGTAAAATATACTCCAATTGGTGGAAATGTATGGATTAAAGCATTTGAAAATAATAAAGATATAGTAATAAGTATAAAGGATGATGGAATAGGAATACCTAAAGAAGACCAGACAAGAATATTTGATAGATTTTATAGAGTTGATAAAGCAAGGACAAGACAAATGGGTGGTACAGGTCTTGGACTTTCAATAGCGAAACAAATCGCAGAAGCACATGATAGCACTATAATAGTGAATAGTGAAGTTCAAAAAGGAACAGAAATCAAAATAATAATTCCAGGACTTAAATAGTATAAGAGGCATATTATGATACATCAAAAACTAAAAAATTTAATATTAATAATAATGGTAGCGGCTTGTGTTTATTTAGGTAGTTATGTATGGCTTCAACTACCAGATTTTTTGATGTATGACTTTAATGTAGAGGACAATATAAAAGAAGAAGTTATACCTAAAACTAATGTGTGGAATGTTATTAAGCCATTTAAAAATATTATCAAGTATAAAGATAATTATACTGTTTTATACTCGGATGATAAATATAATTTGTGGTTGAATGCAACAGATATAATTATTAGTGGTTTTGCAAATTATAATGGTAATGTAGATATAAATACATCAGTAGCTTTTCCAACACAATATCTTAAATTCGATTTTCCAATTAATATGCCTATAGAAATTTTTACAGACCAAATGAAAATGGAAAATAGTAAGTTAAAAGAAGATATAAAACATATTAAGAATATAATTATTGATTTGGACAATAAAAATTGCATATATATTTATAATGGTGAGGACACAATCAAAATAGAAAGTGATAAAATTAATACTGAAAATTTATTTAGCATAGTAGAGAAAATAGATTTTAGTAATTCTATAAAATATTCATTCGAAGAAAAAATAGACGATGAAAAAATACAAATTCCTGTTCCGTTGGAAAAAACTGCCTTAAACCCAGTGTTCGTTCAATCTGAATTAGATGTTTTTGATACTGTTTATATTAACAAAATAGCTAAAGATTATTTTAAGAACAACTATGAATATGTAAGAAAATCGGTTGAAGTTAACGGAAATTTAGTTTATGTTTATAGAACCGAAAAGGTATTAAAAATTAATGCTGAAGGACAATTAGATTTTTATGATTCAAACTTAGAATTTAGCAATAATCACGATATACATAAAAGTCTTATAACAGCTATTGATTTTACAGATAACTTTTTAGGATTTCCAAAAGATGGATACCTAAGCAATATAGAAAGTATTCAAATAGAAGGTAATTATGGGTATAGGTTTATATTTTCTTATAAAATTTTAGACAGACCCATAATGTTCAGTAGAGTAAGAGATAATGCAGCATTACAAATTGATGTTATAGGAGATAGCGTTGTTTCATATAAACGTTTTATAAGAAATATAGATGAAAACCAAAGGGCATACATGCAAGATTATGAAATTATATCAGCAACAGAAGTAATAAGTAAGAATATGCAAAGTAATGAAGTTGGTGATATGGAGTTGAAACCGTTCAAACTAAATACAATAAAAGATATAAGTAATATTTATCTTGGTTATTTTGATTTATCAAGGGTTCAAAAAGAGCAAGTATTAAGAGTTGTGTGGGTAATTGAAGTAGGGGATAAAAGCTATATATTTAATGCAATAACAGGTGCATTAATTGAAGAGTGGTGATAGAAAATGGATTGGAATAGATCTAATACAATACTTATAATGGCATTTGTAATTTTGAATATTTTTCTTTTAATGTCAACATTCAGCAACATATTTACAGAAAATTTTAATGTTAATTTAGATAAAGATTTTCTTGAAAATGTTGAAAGCTTATTAAAAAGTAAAAATATAAATATTAAATGTGAAATACCAGAAGAAATATATGTACTTCCAGTTTTAGATACTGAATATGAAATGATAGAAGTAAACAATGCTTTGGTACAGAAATATTTGGGTAAAGATGTAGAAGCAATAGAAGATGTATATAGATATACAAATGATAAGAATGAAATTTTAGAAATAATAGATGGAAAGAAAATTAAATTTATAAAAAGAAATATGATATCAGGAAAAATTAACGATACTGAGTTAATTAATAGAAGTATTAAAGCGTTTATTGAGGAAAATGATATAAATGATTCAGGATTTACTGAATCATATAAATATATATCTGAAAATGGTAGTTATGTTACTTATACACAAAATTATAACAATAATAGCATAGATAATTCTTATATGAAGTTTTTGTTTGATAAAGAAGGTTTGTATGAATTTGAGATGCAAAAAATTAGTGCGGTAATAGAAATAAAAGATAAAATAAGAACAATTTCAGCTATTGAGGCATTGCCTAGGCTTATGGCATACGATAATTTAAAAGATAATAATATTGTCGAAATAAAAATGGGATATTATAGTATTGAGAATGAAAATTGGAAATATATAAAAAAAATCAATGCAGATCCAACTTGGAAAGTTATTTTTAGTGATGGTTCTCAAAAATACTTATCAAGTTTTGACCAAAATTGAAAAAATAATATTTTTTTGTTATCATATTTAAATTAGTTGAAAATAAGTTAAAAATAGTATATTATTGTATGGTAGAAATGTATTTGCTGTAGCGGGATACATAGTATCCCACTAAAGTACAATATTGAAGGAAGTATTATTTTGTTAAAATGTTATTATAAAAACTGATTATTATTGAAAGGATATACATATGTCAAAGTTTGTGATAGAGGGTGGAACAAAACTTAAAGGTAAGGTAAATATAGGTGGATTTAAAAATGCAGCAGTTGCAATAATTCCTGCGACTATTTTATGTCAAGGTAAATGCATTATTCAAAATGTACCAAGAATTAATGATGTTAATGTTTTAGAAGAAATTTTAACTGAAATAGGTGCGGAAGTAGAATTTTTAGATGATATGTCTATGTCTATTGATGCAACAGATTTGAATAATTGTTATTTGAAAAATGGTTTATCAAAAAAAATAAGAGCATCATATTATTTGCTTGGTGCTGGATTAGGAAGATTCAAGAAGGCATCAACATTACTGCCTGGTGGATGTGCTATTGGAGAAAGACCAATAGATCAACATATAAAAGGTTTTGAAGCTTTAGGTGCAACGGTTGATATAACTCCAGAAGGTAGAATAAATGTACAAGCTGACAAACTTGTTGGAAATAGAATTTATTTAGATGTAGTTAGCGTTGGTGCAACAATTAATATTATGTTAGCCGCTGTATATGCTGAAGGTAAAACAATTATTGAAAATGCAGCTAAGGAGCCACATATTGTTGATACTGCCAATTTCTTAAACTCAATGGGTGCAGATGTAAAAGGTGCAGGTACAGACGTTATAAAAATAAATGGTGTAAAGGAACTTACTGGTTGTACTTATAGAGTTATACCAGATCAAATAGAAGCAGGAACATATATGATTGCGGCTGCAGCAACTAAAGGAGATATAATAATTGACGATATAATCCCAAAACATTTAGAGCCTGTTACTGCAAAGTTAAAAGAAATGGGGATGGGAATAGAAGAGTATGGAGATTCAATGAGGATTTTCTATGAAAGAGAATTGGAACCTGTGAACATTCAGACACTGCCATACCCTGGATTTCCTACAGACCTACAACAACCAATGACTGTATTGCTATCATCTTTAATTGGCGAAAGTATTGTTGTAGAAGGTGTATCAGAAGATAGATTTAAGTATGTTAATGAAATAAAAAAAATGGGTGCAAATATAGATTTTACGAAAAAACATGCTAAAATTGTAGGAACAAATAAATTAAGGGGAACTGCTGTACAAGCAACTGACCTAAGAGCAGGAGCGGCACTTATTATTGCCGGATTAGTAGCTGAAGGTTTAACAGAAATAACAGACATTTATCATATAGATAGGGGATACGAGCATATTGAAAATAAATTTATGAATTTAGGAGCTAAAATAAGAAGAGTAAAAGAAGAAATATAAAATAATTATATAATATAAGATAGAGGGTGATTGTATGTATAATGATTTAGAATATTTAAAGATAAGTTTGCCTGAAGATGTATTGAAATTAAAATCTAATGGTGACTTCATTGGTACATTAAGATTAATAGACCTTAGGCTCAAAAAGGAAATCCCATTAGCTCTAAGAAAACGATTAGAAATTGAAAAAAGCATTATTAAAGTTATTCAAAGAGAGTATCCATACTCTTTTGAAGAAGCATTAAGCATAATGCAATCTAATGTAAAAAACTTTACTAAAGAAGAACTTATTACTTTGCAAGAAGAGAGTGTTGCAGATTGGATTTTGGTTGATGGAGAAGTTTTCTTTAATGATAGTTTTTATGGTAACTTATTAAAGACAAGACCTGATATTGTAAAAAGATTATTAGATAAAGATGCACAATCAGCTAGTGAGGAAAGAGAACAGCTTTTAATTGATAATATAAAAACAATGAAGGAAAAAGGTGAAGTATCTTATTTTATTCATTTAAGAACTTCAATAAAGATTAAGGAAGAACATAAAAGGATTGATGAAAATATTAAGGTTCATCTACCTTTACCAATTGGTTATAGGCAGGTAAAAAATATAAATATATTAAATTCAAAAGCAAAATATATTTCATCTGATGATTTCCCACAGAGGACCGCATTTTTTGAAGAAAGACTGAGAGATGATCATGAGTTTTCAGTAGAATATACATATGAAAATCATTTAAAATATGTCAAATTAGATGCATCTATAGTTGAAGAAGTTCAGCCAGATTTTGATACAGAGGAACATGCACCGCATATTATGTTTACTCCATATATAAGAGAATTGGCTAAAGAATTAATAGGAGATGAAAAAAACCCATTAATAAAGGCAAGGAAAATTTATGACTTTATAACAACAAAGGTCATGTATTCGTATATGAGAAAATATTTTACTATTACAAACATACCTGAATATGCAGCTTTAAACTTAAAGGGTGACTGTGGAGTTCAAGCTTTGTTGTTTATAACTTTGTGCAGATATGTTGGTATCCCAGCTAGATGGCAATCGGGATTATATGTTACGCCTAATTATGTCGGCTGCCACGATTGGGCTGAATTTTATATAGAACCATATGGATGGTTGTTTGTAGATCCTTCGTTTGGTGGGAGTGCATACAGAAGAGGAGATAATGAAAGTTGGAATTTTTATTTTGGAAATTTAGATCCATTTAGAATGCCAGCTGCTTCTGAATTCCAACATCAATTCGACCCGCCAAAGAAACATCTTAGATATGACCCATATGATAATCAGGTAGGGGAATGCGAATATGAAGACTACGGATTACTGAGAGAAGATTTTAAAGTAAACTTAGAACTAATTGATATGCATCAGATTTAAATAAAAATCATATAAAAACCTCCAAATTATAATTATAATTTGGAGGTTTTTATATGATTTTATTTACAAAAATATCATAAGAACAAAGGTCTAATTAAAAAATAAAATATTATTTAGTTTAAACATTCAACAAAAACATTAAAATGCAGTATAGTGAATAAAAATAAAAATATGCATAAAAAAAATAATGGCATATGGTTTTGATTATGCTTTGACATATAATTAACTTGTTAACAGATAATAAAGATTGGCTTAAAATGAACATTACTAAATTTCGACACGATTTGACATAACTAAGTTTTAGTTGACAAGCACAATTATTGTGTTATAATTAATTGTACAGTTTATACAATTTGTACATAAATTAATAATCGACCTATATATTTAATATATCATAGCTATCAAATATACTTTGACCTTTAATTTTATTAATTTAAGGGTAGTGAACAGGTATATGAAGATATTCTTAAAACCTTATTTATTTACATTAATTTAAAATGTTAATGTATCACAAATTCTATTTTATTAAACAGTGATAAAATAAAAAGATAAGTAAAACATATTACTAAATATGTTTATTGTCTTTAAATAATTACAATTAAATTTAAAAATAAAATGTTTGTTTATACAAGCAAATATTTTTATTTAATAAGCCCATTAATTGGGATTATTGTTAACCTTTTCTTGGTTTCAATAACAAAAATAAATAAAACTATTGGAGGAAAGTATGAAAAAAGTATTAGCATTAATAATGGTACTTGTTATTTCTGTGTTTATGTTTACGGGCTGTGCAAAAGAGGCAACTGTAGAGCAACCAAGTGGACAAGCAGATGAACAACAAAAAGAGGAGAATAAAGATCCTGTAAATATTATAGCAACAGGTAATGGTTGGGATAGCCAAATGTTGCACAATGAAATAGCTAAATTAATAGTAGAAAATGCTTATGAAGGGTATACTTTTGAAACTTCAACGGGTTCATCTACTATGAATTGGCAGGCATTAGTAGCAGGCGATATTGATATTGATATCGAAAGTTGGACAGACAATGTTGTTAGTTATCCAGATGATGTAGCTAATGGAGATGTTGTTGATATTGGAGTTTTAGTTCCAGATAGTAACCAGGGAGTATATGTACCTAGATATGTTATTGAAGGAGATGCTGAGCGTGGTATAGAACCAATGGCACCAGATTTAAAAACAGTTGAAGATTTGAAAAAGTATGCAGATCTTTTTCCAGATGACGAAGATGAATCAATGGGACGTATCTACGGTGGAATTCCAGGATGGATGGCAGATGAAATTCTTTACAAAAAATATGAATACTATGGTTTAGATGAAATGTACAAATACACAAGATTAGGTAGTGAAGCTACTTTATTTGCATCATTAGTATCAGCATATAACCTAGGAGAACCATGGGTTGGGTATTGCTACGAACCAACTTGGGTTAGTGGTAAATTGGATATAGTATTATTAGAGGATGCACCTTATGATCCGGAATTATATCCAGAAGGAAAATGCGCATATCCATCACAGGAACTTAAGATTGTGACTAGTAGAAATTTTGCTGAAAAAGCACCTGAATTGCTTGAATTCTTCACAAAATATAAAACTGGAAGCGCCGTAATAAGTGAAGCGTTAGCATACCTTGATGAAACAAAAGCTACACATGAAGAAGCTGCAAAGTGGTTACTTAAAGAACATGACGATTTATTAGATGAGTGGTTACCAAAAGATAAAGCCGATAAAGTTCGTGCTATACTTTAGTCAAAGCATTCATGAAAGGAGATTTGACATAATTGGATAATTACATTTTTTCGTTCCCTGAATCATGGCAATTTAATCTGGGTTCGACAATAGATGATGCAGTGAAACTTTTTAGTAAGAACAACCGCGAAATACTTAGTGCAATTAAATCTGTTATTATAGACTCCATTAAAGGAATCAATTGGTTATTAACCATGATTCCTTGGTTTATACTAGTGCTGATAATTGCATATTTGGGATATAGAATAAGTAAAAAAGTATATGTAGGTCTAATGTTTGGTGCTATGCTCGTTTTTATAGGTTGCAGTGGATTGTGGACACATATGATAGCAACTTTAAGCATAGTAATTGCTTCTGTAACTTTATCATTAGCAATTGGTTTTCCCCTAGGAATATTTATTGCTATGAGCAAACGTGCAGAAAAAGTTATTAGACCAATATTAGATTTAATGCAAACAATGCCTACTTTTGTATATTTGGTACCAGCAGTTATTTTATTTAGTACAGGATCAACTCCCGCATTATTAGCAACTACTATATATTCTGTGGTACCAATGGTTAGAATGACAAGTCATGGTATCATGCATGTAGATCCAGAGGTAAAAGAAGCAGCTATAGCTTTTGGCTCTACAAAGATGCAAGCACTTGTAAAAGTTCAAATTCCTCAAGCTATACCTACAATTATGACAGGCGTAAATCAAACCATTATGATGGCAATGTCTATGGTTGTTACATGTGCTTTAATAGGTGCTGAAGGGTTAGGATTAGAAATATTACTTGCAACAAATAGAGTAGAAATGGGTAAAGCACTGTTGCCAGGTATAGCAATAGTTATGGTTGCAATAATACTCGACCGTCTTACACAAGGATTAATTAAGAATAGTGAGGTGGTTGAATAATGGAAAATAAACAAATTAATAATATTAGCATAGTAAATGAAAATGAACAAAAAAATTCAGAAAATATTATAGAAGTAAGCAATGTTTCTAAGTTATATGGAATGAATAAAAAAGAAGCTTCAAAAATGATGAAAGAAGGCGCTGAAAAAGAAGAGGTATTAAAGAAAACAGGTGTTACAGTAGCACTTTGGGATGTATCTATGAAAATTAAGCGTGGTGAGATTTTTGTTATAATTGGGTTATCAGGTTCGGGAAAATCTACATTGGTTAGATGTTTTAATCGACTTCTAAAGCCAACATCAGGAACAATAACTTACGACAATAAAGAAATAGAAAAGCTTGATAAAAAAGAGTTGTTAGAGTTTAGGAGAAATAAAATATCAATGGTATTTCAGAATTTTGGTTTAATGTCCCACAGAAGTGTAATGGACAATGTAGCTTATGGATTAGAGGTAAAAGGCGTATCTAAGGAAGAAAGACAAAAAAAGGCCACGGATATGACAAAACTTGTAGGACTTGAAGGATGGGAAAATAATTTGATCACAAGCCTTTCGGGCGGTATGAAACAAAGAGTTGGACTAGCTAGAGCCTTAGCAAATGATCCAGAAGTATTATTAATGGATGAACCCTTCTCTGCTCTTGACCCACTAGTAAGAAAGGATATGCAGTTTGAATTATTATCGATTCAGCGAAAATTGGAAAAAACCGTGATATTTATTACACATGATATTAACGAAGCGTTTAAGCTTGGTGATACTGTAGCAATAATGAGGGATGGTAAGGTTATACAAATAGACACGCCAGAAAATATGTCTGCAAATCCAGCTGATGACTATGTCAAGAGGTTTATTGACAGTGCTGATAAAACAAGGGTGTTGAGTGTTAAGCATATTATGATTACACCATCATGTCTTGTTCGAGAAAAGGATTCAGCGATTAATGCAATTCGTGAAATGAGACAAAATTCTGTATCTAGTGCATATGCAGTAGATAGTAAAATGAGATTTAAAGGTGTTATAACTATTGATTCAGCAGTAAAAGCAAATAAAGAAAATCTTCCATTATTTGATTTTATAATCAGCGATACAGTAACAACAACTGAGGATACATTAATTAACGATGTTCTTCCACTTGCTGTGGAAGCGAATTTCCCAATTGCGGTTGTTAATGATGATAATGTACTAAGAGGAATTGTAACTAAAACATCTGTACTTTCTTCTATGGTATAGATTGTATTAGTATTAAGTATAAAAGGCTATACATTTAAAAAATGTATAGCCTTTTATACTTGAAGATATTTATGTTTTTGCCTAAATATATAATATATTCTATAAATAATAATAAATAATAAAAATATAATTATTTATAATTTTTTTTATTATTATTACTATTTTTGGGTATATAAATACTAATAATAATTATGTTACAATTAATGAGAAAGATATTTCATTAAATTGCTTTAGGAGAATTTTTATGGATGTTTATGTAGCACGTCAACCTATTTTTGATCATAATATGCAGATTATGGGATATGAGTTGTTATACAGAAGGAGTATGAATAATTTTTATGAGGGCATTGATGATTCTCAGTCAACTGCAGAATTAATTAACAATGCTTACTTAGCTATGGAATTTAGCGAACTTACAAATGCAACAAGAGCTTTTATAAATTTTTCTGAAGATATGCTTTTGAAAAGGGTCCCTTTGTTACTTCCTAAAGATGCAATTGTTATAGAAATTTTAGAAAGAGTAAAGATTAGTGATAAGCTAATTAATGCATGCAAGGAACTTAAAGAGCAAGGATATATGATAGCACTAGATGATTTTGTATTTGATGAATCATATGAACCAATCATAGAGTTGGCTAATATTATTAAAATTGAATTTCCAGTTGTAAATCGAGCTAAGCAAATTGAGCTAATAAAAAAGTACAAATATAAAGTGAAATTTTTAGCAGAAAAAATTGAAACTAGAGAGGATTATCAACATGCGATTGATATGGGGTACGATTACTTTCAGGGATATTTTTTTACTAAGCCTGTAATTATAAAGGGTAAGGATATTGGAAGTTTAAATGCAAATTTGCTAAGAATTATTGAGGAGTTGAATCAAGAAGAGCCTGAGTATCAAAAAATTTCCGAAATCATTGAAACAGACATAGATTTATCGTATAAAATGTTAAAGGTTGCAAATACAGTCTTTTATGAAGCAAAGCATGAAATTAAGTCTATTAAAATTGCACTTGTTAGGTTCGGTTTAAAACAAATAAAAGAGTGGATTTATCTAATGATACTAAAAGATGTTCAGCGTTTAGAAAACAAAGAGTTAATAAAAAATTGTCTTATTAGAGCAAAACTAATGGAACTATTATCTTATGAAATAGGAGAAGAAGATAATAATTTAGAATATTTTATTACTGGGTTGTTTTCTTCAATAGACGTTTTATTGAACCGATGTATGGAGGAAATAGTTGATTTATTGCCTTTGTCAGAAGATGTTAGAGGTGCATTATTGGGGGGGGATAATAAAATTAGATATGCTTTAGATTTTGTAATTAATAGTGAGAAAGCTAATTGGAATGAAATAGATGCATCGGCAACCTACCCAAATATAACACAAAAAAAATTCATTATGATTTATTTGAAATCATTAAAATGGGTAATGAAAATTAATTATTAAAATTCATATAAAAAAATTTTATGGACAAGCAAAAAATATCTTGTAATAATTTATTAGATAAAATAATATATGCATATATTGAGTTGTGTCATATTACTGGGTTAATTTATGTTTAATTATATAGGAGTTAAATAGATAAATCCTATGGTGTTTTTATATTATGTTGTTAAAAAAATTAGAATTTTGTTGAGAGGGTAATTTTATGATTAAAGATATGAATAACATTATAAATGATTTATCTGATACCAATTCTTCGATAGATAACCTGAAATCAAGAATATGCGAATTAGAAATGGCTAATTCTAGGTTAGAGGAGCTGAATAAGAGGCTTGTAGAATCTAATAAATTACATTCATCTATTATTGAAAGTTCACCTGAAATTATTGTTTTTGCACTAGATTCAAATTATTGTTATATAGAATTTAATAAAAAACATAAGGAAACAATGATGTCAATATGGGGACAAGAAATTAAGATAGGTATGAATTTTTTGGATATAATAAGTAGACAGGACGATCGTGAAAAAGCTAAAAGGAATTTTGATCGTGCGTTATCAGGTGATAGCTTTACTTTGATTGAAGAATACGGTGATGAAAAACTTTCAAGATTGTTTTGGAAGGTTTTTTGGTCACCAATAAGAACCAGTAGTGATTTTATAAACGGTTTAACTTGTTTTTGCCAGGATGTTACCGAAAGTATAATAGCAAAAGAAAAGCTAGACAATGAAATAAAATTCACGGAGGCTGTACTTGAAAGTATCCCTGGCTACTTATACGTTTACGATGAGCAGGGTACTCTAATTAAATGGAATAAGAAACATGAAGAAATGACAGGGTATAATTCAGAAGAGTTAAAGCAAAAGACACTTGATACTTGGTTTGATAAAGAAGATTATATTCGTGTTTCGGAAGCTGTAAATGACGTTTTTAGTAAGGGTTATGGGGAACTAGAAGCTAAACTTTTAATTAATAATGGCAAAAGTTTGGAGATATTAACCAATGGTGTCATGCTTGAGATAAATGAAAAAAAATATATGGTAGGTGTTGGAGTTGACATTACAAATCGTAAAAAACTTGAATCAGAGCTCCTAAGAGAAAAGAAACTATTGGAAACAACTTTGGTGTCAGTAGGAGATGGTGTGATTTCTTGTGATAATTATGGTAGAGTATCTTTTTTAAATAGAGTTGCTGAATTCTTAACTGGTTGGAAATATGATGATGCAAAAGGAAGGCCAATAGAAGAAGTATTCAATATTATAAATGAGTATACTAGAGAAAAAAGTGAAAATATTGTTAAAAAAGTAATTGAAAGTAGAAAGATAAATGAGCTTGCAAATCATACTCTATTAATTTCTATAGATGGAACAGAGAGGCCTATTGAGGACAGTGCAGCACCTATTATAGGGTTTGATGGAACTATTTTTGGAGTAGTATTAGTTTTCCGGGATTGTACTGCAAAAAAAGAAAAAATCGAGAAAATTGAATATTTAAGCTATCATGATCAGCTTACGGGACTTTATAATCGAAGATACTATGAGGAATATCTAAAAAAGATAGATATAGAGAAAAATCTTCCGCTTTCTATAGTGATGGGTGATATAAATGGTTTAAAACTTATTAATGATTCCCTTGGACATTCAGTTGGTGATGAACTACTCAAAAAAACAGCAGATGTCATGAAACAAAGTTGTAAAAACAATCATGTTATTGCTAGGTTAGGTGGAGATGAATTTATCTTATTATTACCAAAAACAGATTCTTTGGAAGCTGAACAAATAATTAATGAAATAAAAAGTAAAGCATCTAAAGAAAAGGTTAGAACTTTTGATATTTCAATTTCCTTTGGTTACCAAACAAAGGAAAATATAGAGGATGATATTCAAGGTATATTAAAAAATACTGAGGACCACATGTATAGAAACAAGCTCTCAGAAAGTTGGAGCATGCGCAGTAGGACAATAGAAATGCTTATGAATTCTCTTTACGAAAAAAGTGATAGAGAAATGTTACATTCAAAAAGGGTTGGAGAGATTTGTGGACTAATTGCTACTAAGCTAGGTCTTAAACCTGATGTGATTAAAGATTTAAGTATGGCAGGGTTAATGCATGATATAGGAAAAATTGGAATAGGTGAGTCGATTTTAGATAAAAAAGAGAAACTAACACATCATGAGTGGAAAGAGATTCAGAAACATCCAGAGATAGGATATAGGATACTAAGTTCAGTAAATGAATTTTCAGAAATAGCGACATATATCCTTGAACATCATGAAAGATGGGATGGGAAGGGTTATCCAAGGAGATTAAAAGGTGAAGAGATTACATTATATGCAAGGATTATAGCTATAGCGGATGCCTATGATGCTATGACAAATCAAAGGTCCTACAGAGAAGGATTAAACAAAGAAGAAGCTATAGGGGAAATAATTAGATGTTCAGGGACTCAGTTCGATCCATATATTGTAGATGTTTTTATTGAGCAAGTTGTTGGAAAAACAAATATATTCGATAAATAATATTCTTTAAAAGATAATTTCGGTATTTTATTATGCTGAAGTTATTTTTTTATAGTTGGTATTATAGTCTTCTGATTGATGTGATGAATTTTTTATATAGAACATACAACTGTTCTAAATTTAGTTACTATTGCATATTTTGTCAAAATAAATGCACCTTTAAATATTAGTTCTTGCATATATTTGGAGATGCATTTTAAAAGTCTGGTCTTTTTTTAATTATACATTATTTTGATTCAAAACTTTACATAAATAATTTTTGAAGTTTATTGCTGTTTGAAAGATACTTTCATGTACTATTGACTTAACATCGAAGTGTAATAACTTAAAAGTAGTTTGAATTATAAAACCCATACCAAAAACTGCTATAAGTGTTCCTAATCCAACTTTAGCACCTAGAAGCCATCCTATAAAAAGAACCGTTCCTTCTATTCCTCCACGTATAGCACCGATTGGGGTGTTTGTAAATTTTTTGCTAAGTCCAACCATTAGTGAATCCCTAGGACCACAACCAAACCCTGTACTTATATAGAAATACGAAGCTAAACTAACAACAAATTGTCCGCATAATAGCATTAATATACCTAGAAAAAAATTGGTCAAGTAAGGTATTAAATTTAAATATTGTATTATATCTACGAATACGCCTATAAGTACAGTATTTAGAACAGTTCCTATACCGATTTTTTCTTTTAAAAATCTTACAACGATAAAGAGTATAAAGATTCCAGTAATAATGCTAACTTTTCCATAAGATATACTAGATACTTGAGATACACCAATTGTAAAAGCATCCCATGGAGCAAGACCAATATTTGCATTTATACTTAATACCAATCCAAGAGCATAAAGAAATAATCCAAATATTAATTTAATAGTTCTAACAAAAAATTCATTCAAAGTATACCCCCTAATTTCAACTGTTTTTTAGTTATGATTATATAGTATTTTAATAAAATAAACAATATAATATTTAGGAAAACAGTATAATCGCTGTAAACTAAATTACAGCGATTATTTAAAGTTCATATGTTAATAAATAACAGGTTGAATCTGTTTGCTTTCTAAAGCCATTTCTAATGTCGGAATAATTCTATCGATATGAGCTACCATTGAATTAGGTTTTGTTTTGTGGTTATCTTGGCCAAAAGGAACGAAATATATATTTTTTGTATTATAAAGATTAGCAATATTTTTAAAATTCATTCCAAGTGCATCATTTGTTGAAATAGAAATTACAACAGGTTTATTTATTCTAAGGTGAGATTTGGCCGCCATCAAAACAGGAGTATCAGTTATACCATTACTTAACTTTGCCATTGTGTTACCAGTACAGGGTGCTATTAAAAAAATATCAAACATTTCCTTCGGACCTATAGGTTCTGCATCTTCAATTGTAGTAATTAATTTATTTCTCGTAATATCAAAAATTATTTCCATAAAATCTTTTGCATCTCCAAATCTACTGTCAATAGACATTGCATTGCCAGATAAAACTGGATATATATTTGCGCCTTGTTCAACAAGTTTTACAATTTGGGGTATTATTTTATCAAAAGTACAAAAAGAACCAGTAATACCAATTCCTATATTTTTCCCTGATAATATCAATTTAATCTTTCCTTTCTTTTAAAATTGGTAAAATAGCATCTGCCAAAATTTGAGCAGAAGATTTTGGTGATGTTTTACCTGGGATACCTAAACATAAATGGGTGTTTAGACTAAATTTTTTTGCTGCTTCATAATCAACTCCACCGGGTGAAGAAGCAATATCAATAATTGTTGTTTCTTGTGAAATAGCTGAAAGCAATTTTTCATCTAAAATGATGGCGGGTATTGTATTGAAAATATAACTAAAATTGTTAATTGCTGATTGTATACTATTAAGTTCTATACCTTTAATACTGTTTGTATATGCCTCTACTAGCGCACTTTTTCTTCTAGCGGCAACTGTAATATTAACCCCAATTGCCTGTAATTTTGATGCTAATACTTTTCCACATTTGCCATAACCTAAAACTAAAGCATTACTTTGGTGAAGATTTATACTACTTTTACATATTGCCTCTGCGATTGCTCCTTCTGCTGTTGCAATTGTATTTAAAAGTACAATATCCTCGCTTTCCATTAAATCATAATATGGAATATCTTTTTTAAAGCAGACTTCTACAACTTCATTAAGGATATTACCACCAATTAGATAATGTTCATGATGTAGATGTGTTAAAAATGTTTTTAAAGATAACTTATTATTGTTCTCAGCGGTAATATTATCTAGACCTGTAATATAGATTTTGTCTCGTGAAAAGGGAATTGGGGTAATAATTGTTTTACTTAATGACATTGCTTGTTCAGCAGAGTTTGCAAAGTTTAGGGTATAGTTGGATATATTATGATTTAATCCATAAGTGATTACATTAAAACCAAATTTTTCTAAAAGGTAAGCAAGATAGGCTTGCCTTAGATCGCCACCAATTATGGCAGCATCATATTGAAAACTCATAAAGGCTCCTTTTACTTTACAATTTTCTTGTATTTTATGTAAATTTTTAATAAAGGTTACTTTTGTTTTGCTTATAATTTTTATCAAAGTAGAGTAATTAAAAAAAAACAGTAAAGATATCCCTCTAATATCCTTACCGTTTTAAATGATTTATTGATTAAGAACTTTTAAAATATGTCTTTTATATTCCATAAATTCTTCACTTACTATAAATTCTTTGTTTCTAGGTTTTGGTTCTTTAATTTTTATTTCATCTACAATTTTGCCCGGTTTTCCTGACAAAATATAAATTCGGTCTGACAATAAAATAGCTTCATCTATATCATGAGTAATGAATAGTGTTGAAAGCTTTATTTGTTCCATTATATCTAAATACCATTGGTGCATACTGCTTTTTGTAATGGTATCAAGGGCACTAAATGGTTCATCTAGCAAAGCAACATTATTTGAAAATAAATACGTTCTTAGTAAAGCTGCCCTTTGCCTCATCCCACCTGATAATTGGTGAGGGAACTTCTTACTAGTTCCAGATAAACCAAATTCATCAAAGTATTTTAAAGCAGTTTCTCTCGCTGCTTGTTTTTTCATTCCCTTAATTAGTAAAGGAAGAGAGACATTATCAATAATTGTTTTAAAAGGTAGAAGTAAATCTTTTTGAAGCATGTAACTGGTCTTTCCTGCTTGACCAGTAATATTTTCTCCATCTAATATAACAGCACCAGTATCAGGAACCAATAAACCTGAGACTACATTAAATAATGTAGTTTTTCCACCACCGCTTACACCTAAAAGGCATACAATTTCATATTTATTTAATTTAATAGAAATATCTTCTATAATTTTTATTCCATCAAAGCTGACGGTGATATTATTAGCGGTTAGTTTTTCCATATGTAAATCCTTTCAGCGAAGAAATTATTCTGATAAAAATTCGTTAGTAAATCCTGTTCCAGCGGGTATTTCCTTATCAATTAAACTATTTTCAGACAACCAAGCATAGAAGGCATCCCATCTAGCAGGATCAATGTAACCCCATTGTGCAACCTCTGCTTTATATTGTCCTGCTAACCAGTTTTGACTAGCTTTTATAAGTTTTTCATCCAATTCTGGTACTGCCTCCAATAATATGTCTGCAGCTTCATCAGGGTTTTCTATAGCAAACTCATAACCTTGTTTAATTGCATTTAATACTTTTTTAGCTTGTTCAGGATTATTATTAAGATAATCATTATTTGCTATAATAACTGGATTATAGTAGTCAAGTTCTTTGCCATAATCAGCAAAATTTAAAAAGTTTGTATCAAGACCAGCAACTTGAGTTGCAATTCCGTCCCAAGCATAGTATATCCAAACTGATTCTATATCGGTTTGAAGTGCAGTTACTACATCTGTTACTGTATTTGGAATCAATTTAATATCATCAAAATTCCCACCATCATCTTCTACAATCTTTTTTATAATAGCAAGCTCAATTGGTGAATCCCATGTAGCATAGGAATGACCAGTTAATTTAGATGGACTATCTATACCAGTATCTTTTAAAGATACTATACCAGATGTATTGTGCTGAATTATAGTTGCTACAGCTGTAACTGGCATAGGATTATCAGATGCAAAAGCAGGCGCTAATGTATCTTGAAAACTAATTCCGAACTCTGCTCCACCAGCTCCGATTAAAGATGTTGTACTTCCCTCTGGTGGTTGCATAATTTCTACATCAAATCCGGCAGCATCAAAATACCCTTTTGCTTGTGCAACATATAGTCCAGTATGGTTTGTATTAGGTGTCCAGTCAAGAACAATTCGTACTTTTTCCTTATTATCAGAAGTTCCAGATGAACTTTGATTATTATCTTTTCCTGCACATGCTGTTAATGCTAAAACAGCTATTAACAATATACATATTTTCTTTTTCATTAATTTGATACCTCTTTTTCTTAATTTTTTATAGACTCTTTTCTTTCCCAAGGCATTGCTGCCTTTTGTATGAATGTTACAGCTAAAACTAATAATAAACTAATTAGCGAAATGAAAAATATAACAGCAAACATTTTGTCGAACGAATATGATTTTCTTACCCTTGTCATGTAAACACCTAGTCCACTAAAACCACCTAACCACTCAGCAACTACTGCACCAATCACAGAATAAGATACCGAAATTCTAAGTCCTGCGAAAAAATGGCTTAAAGAACTTGGAAGCTTAATGTGAAAAAATCGTTGCATTCTATTTGCACCCATTGCGCGCATTAGATTTATAGCATCAGCATCTGTGGAACGGAATCCATCTAATAAACCAATTGTGATTGGGAAAAATGAAGTAATGACAATTAAAGTAATTTTAGGAAGTATA
>CAXXFT010000033.1:0-3245 GCA_963675125.2 uncultured Sedimentibacter sp. | reverse complement strand
GATTCACGGCCTCTCCGCAGACCGCCAAAAACGCGTGGCCGATCTGCTGGAAACCGTGGGCCTGTCCGCGGACAGCGCCAAAAAATATCCTCACGAATTCAGCGGCGGCCAGCGCCAGCGCATCGATATCGCCCGGGCCCTGGTCCTCCATCCCAAGATCGTGGTCTGCGACGAACCGGTTTCCGCCCTGGACGTGTCCATCCAGTCCCAGATTATCAATTTGCTGAAAGAACTCCAGCAGGCCTTCGATCTGACCTATATCTTCATTTCCCACGACCTGAGCGTGATCCGGCACATCAGCGATACCGTGGCCGTCATGTATTTGGGGAAAATAGTTGAATCGGGCGCCAAAGGCGACATCTTCCGGCAGCCGCTCCACCCCTACACCCGGGCCCTGATTTCGGCCGTACCCCTGCCCGATCCCGATATGCGCGAGGAAGGCGTGATTCTGGAAGGCGACGTGCCCAGCCCGGTCAACCCCCCGTCGGGGTGCTACTTCCGCACCCGCTGCCCCCAGGCCGAGGGTCGGTGCGCCAACGATGCCCCGGCTCTGCGGGAAGTCGCCCCGGGCCGGCTTGTGGCCTGCCATGGCGCGGAGTAGGTTGAGATCGATTGCTGGCGGTTTTTAAATTTATCTACAATTTAAATCAGTTTTGCTGAATCTACCCGAAATGTTTGCCCTTGATTATAATCTTTCGTGATTGGCCTTAAATGGTAGTGAGCAGCGCATCTTTGAAGGCCAGAAAACTAGGCATGTCGATTCGTGTGCAGTCGATGGCCCCGTTATTGACCATTTCGCATAGCTGCTCTCGTGAAGGCGGGCTGCCAAGAATATTGGCCAATTCGCCCTTGAGGGAGTTCGGTGATTTGTCATTGCCTGAACGGCTCTCCAAGGCTCCGCAATCCAGATACGGGTTATTCTTGATTGAACAAATGATCCAGGCTTCAGACTTCGGCTTGGGAATCATAGGAACCCCCTTCTCGTACTCCTCATCACGAAATCCCCGAATTATTGAATCCCATTTGTCGGTCCAGAGTCCACGACCGGCGGAAGCCGTTCCGTCCGAGTCCCGAAAAAGGACGGCTATAACTTCATCATCAAGCTCCAACTCTTTGTCTTTCGCACACAATGCCAGTGCTCGGGCATTCTTATAGAAATATCCGGCTTCCTTTGGCCTTTTCTTGCCAGGGAGCATAAGCGTTTTTTTCTGGGGGCTGAGCATGTTTGCTCTTTCCGCGAGTTCCCTTTTCGAAACGCAACCAAAATATCGGGTTTCCATGAATGAGAAGCCAAGTTGATGCTCAACGATTTGTGAAACGATAACTGTCATCGGCCCCTGTTCGTGGTTGCGACCTTCACATGCGGTCATGCCGTTTCTACAAGTGCCTATGTCTGTGGGTCCTTCCCCGCTGAGGAGGAAATACATATCACCGGGCCTCCACATTGAGACTTGAAATTTCTTCGATTAGTTCAGTTAGATCCGTGTCGACAAACACTTCACCTGGTCCCATCACCGTCAACTTTTCGGCAATGGATGGAATCGAGAAAAATGGTATCGCATTCGTAAAACCTGTCGCCGTCTTATACAGGTAAATGACTCCAGATCTCGCGGCTTCATCACTGAGATAATTCAGGATCATCGGACTGTGCGTCGTGACAAGCACCTGCATGTCGGTCGAAGTCAATGCTTCTATTACAAACTCAACAAGTTCAGGATTGATGCCATTCTCGATTTCATCGAACAGTAGAAAGTGATGATCTGATTGAAGTTCGGCCAGAATGGCAATTAAGCGTAACATCCCATCGTTTATGTGGCGCGCTTCCGTAGTCATCCGTGGAAAAAAACCAACACCGCCCGATTCCTGACCCTTATAGCTCTCTGTGATCTCTAACTGTTTCCAGCCGGCCCGTAGCGATTTGGTATCCAGGTGTTGGAGCTGAGGGTAAGCGGCCTTCAAACGTTTCGTCAACTCATGACGCTTTGCCACTCCAAGTTCATAAAGAAATGCAGCGAGCTTCTGACCTCCCAAACCGAGCGATCCAGAAGATTCCCTGGTTCGCTGGCGGAGGTATTCAGGTGAAAGCAGATCAAGGGACTTGATCTCTTTTAGGAGTTTCTTGCTCTCAAGAATTGGCGGTGGCAGCAGATCTTCCTTCCAAGCCGAGAGGATTGAACCTTCATAATCGAACGTGATCTGGGATTTCCAATTATCGGCAGCCTGCGAGTCCGGATAAGGTCTGATGTGAATCTCCCCCTTGATGACTTCCAGGATGGACTGAAATATACGAATGCTTTCTTGGGTACAACGGTTCATCGACGGGTTATAATTCGCTTCCCAATATCCAATTTCCTGGTCGTCTTCATCCGCAAAAGATATACGTAGATCGATGTTCTTCTTCTTCGTTAGTTTTGATTTGAGATGTGAAGATTCCCATTTCCTTTCATCTAACCAGCCCGTTATGTCTCCTCTTACAAGTTGGGAGAAGAAATCGATGAATTGAAGAACCGTTGACTTGCCCGACCCGTTCAATCCGATCAGACAGTTGAACCGTGCAAGCTCGACTCTGAAATCAACTAGGGATTTGAAATTTTTCGCCTCAATGGACTTTATTCGCATAGTCTACTATGGATCCTTATTAAATTTCCCCCTTGTGGAATTGAAGTTTAGAGGGACGGAAGGAATGCTACGATTGCAGTATATAACCGCCTGGTATTGAAACTTGGAAATATAATAATGGAAGTTAAAATCTTGAGCAAGGAGTTTTGCAGTGTTTTGCAGTGTTCTGATACCTCTCAGAAACCAGAAGAGTCTGACAACTTATCTTTACCTTTCGCCGCTTACCTCGCCCTTGCAGCGTTTGGGTGAATAGGGGTCAGCCCTTGACTCATTGAGGTTGGAAAAACACGCCAAAACCGTAACTGTTCCGGACGGGGTGACATGGCCGCTTGCGGCCATGTCTTCGAGCGGTTAGGGTGCCGGCTCAACCCTGGTTCCCAAGGTCTTTTGAAGCAGCTCTTAAGAAGCAACATTTCGGCCTAACGTTTGGTTAAGCCATAACGGGTTGTTTCTGAACAATAATTGGCCACAAAACAGATGTGGTTCAGCCACGCGCAATGCAATCGCTCCGCGCCGTCCTTTTGCCGGGCGCCAAGCACTGAAGCCAGTGCTTCCAAGACGTACCTCGCAAATCCGGGACTTGGTTGCTATTGGCTCGGCCATATCTGCTTTCCGAAAAAATTATT
>CAXXFT010000032.1:0-21406 GCA_963675125.2 uncultured Sedimentibacter sp. | reverse complement strand
AGTGTAACTCCCTGACCAAATGCTTGTGTAACCACATCTACATCTTTCATGTTTTCAGGATGCTTTACCAAGCCTGGTGCTTCACCATTTAATTTAATTCCTGATACTTCTTCTAATCCAAATGACCTTATATATTTATAGAATGGATCTTTCCCTATATCTAAACCTATCTGCGCTAATGCATCATTACAAGAATTTTGTAATGCTTCTGATAAAGTCTGTTTACCATGAGGATTATAATATCTCCAACATTTAATGTTTTCTCCTGGAATCTGTCTAACATATCCATCACAAAAATAAGTTGATTCTAAATTTGCTGCATTTTCCTCAAGTGCTGTTGCAACTGTCAATAATTTAAACGTTGAACCAGGTTCATAAATATCATTAACCGCTGGATTTCTCCACATATCAAACCAAGCTTCTTGAAGCTCTTTACCAGATAAAGATTTCCACTGTTCTTGTAAATCTTTATCCGTAGGTATTTTAGGATCATTCGGGTCATAATCTGGTTTACTTGCTAACGCTAGCACATCACCATTATTTGGATCCATAACAACTATTGTGGCTCGCTTTGCGTTATAATCGCTTTTAACCTTTTCTGCGGCTGATTCTGCAAAATGTTGTATAACTTCATCTATTGTCAAAACGACACCTAGTCCATCTTGGGATTCATAATATTCGTTGTACCCAAAAGGAAGTTCTCTTCCGTTTGCATCCGTATTTACAACCATCCTCCCTGGAATACCTGTCAAGTATTCATTGTATGTAGCTTCTACACCGTATAACCCATCTTGATCTATATTAGTAAAGCCCAAAACATAAGGAGCAAAACTTCCATATGGATAAACTCTTTTATTATCTTCTATTACATTGATTCCACTTAGCTCAGCTTCTCTTATTTTAGCAGCCTGCTCATCAGTTATCCATTTTTTTAGAATTACATAAGATGTATTAGAAGTTATTTTTTTTAGAATTTCGTCATAATCCATTTCTAAGATGGAAGACAAACTTTCTGCAATTTGCTCAGGAGTTTTAACATTTTTTGATGTTTCTTCTGCATTGACTCCCTCTTCCTGATTAAAAAATGATTTATTTAAGCTTTTTAAAATTGAAGTTATAAACCCTCCTTTTGAAGATGAAGATTCCACCTCAATTAATTTAGAACCTTTTTTAACATCTGCCGGAAAGCAAGTTACTGTATTTGAATTCACACTAACAGCTAATTTTTTACCCCTTGAATCGTATATTGTACCTCTTTTTGCACTTATCGTAATATCTCTTGCCCAGTTCTCCATGGCTGCTTTTTTATATTCATTTCCTTTAATTAGCTGAATATAACCTAATCTTATAATTAAAGCAACTGTAGCTAAAAAAAAGCAAACTAAAAAAACTAACATTCTTTTTTTATTTCGAAGGTCAGTACTTCCTCTTTCTTTACGCCTTCTCATATGGAAGCCCCCTTTACTGAATAAATCCAATCACCTTGTCAATTAATCCGTATAGTTGATTTTGTGTGTTTTTCTCAGGTAAATCAGTACTTTCTTCAGCTTGACCATATGCAAAATCAATAAAAACTGTTTGCTTTCTAGTTGGATAGTTCATCCCTAAATAGGTTTTTGCCATTTCTTCAATCTTATTTGTATTTTTTATACTTTCCAAAGATACATTATATTCATCTATATCGTTATTTAACGCTGAAATTTCTTCATTAATTTTGTTGATTTCCATTTTTTTATCTGTTATAACAGCATAATTATAAATAATTATAATTCCTAAAACGAATGTAATGGCTACCATGGCTGTATTTTTAAAACTTTCTATAACTATTCTATTTTTGTTTTTTGTTTTTATTCTCTTTTTCTTTGATTTATAATCAAGATGCTCTTGTTCATATACAATTTCTTCTTTCCTCAAAGCAGACATTTAACTCACCTACATCCTTTCACCTATTCTTAGCTTTGCGCTCCGTGCTCTATTGTTTTCATATAGTTCATCTTGCGATGGTACTATTGGCTTTCTTGTAATAATCTTTATCTTACGTCTATGATCACAAATGCACTTAGGAAACTCTGGAGGACAAATGCAATCCTTATTTAAGTCAACAAATGTATTTTTTATTATTCTATCTTCTAATGAATGAAATGTTATGACGCAAATCCTACCACCTACATTTAGAAAATCAACCGCTTTCCTCATTGTATTCTCAAGTATTTCAAGTTCTTTATTAACTTCAATTCTAATTGCTTGAAATGTCCTTTTAGCAGGATGAGAACCTTCTTGCCTAACCTGTTTTGGTATTGCCTTTTTTATAATGCTTACCAACTGACCGGTTGTCTCAATAAATTCCGATTCTCTTTCTTGAACTATAAATTTTGCAATTCTCACTGCCCAATTTTCTTCTCCATAGTCTCTCAATATTCGTACAAGTTCATTTTCCTCATAACCATTTACTATATGACGAGCAGTCGTAGTTTGATTCTTGTCCATCCTCATGTCGAGGGGCATATCATAGTTATAACTAAATCCTCGTTCCGGTATATCCAATTGAAAAGACGATACACCTAAATCAAATATAAATCCATCTACTTTATCTATTTTCAGTTCATTTAATACTTCATCAATATTGTGAAAATTATTTTTCACCGGTATAAAATTCTTAAAATCCCTCAATTTTTCAGATGCTTTTCCTATAGCATAATCATCTTGGTCAATCCCTATTACTTTCCCATTTATTGCTTTTTTTAGGATTTCATAAGTATGTCCTCCCCCGCCTAAAGTTGCATCAATGTAAATTCCATCAGATTTTATATTTAATCCATCAATTGATTCATCTAATAAAACTGATTTATGGGTATACTCCATGCTAATTCCTCCTTTATAAACCTATCCCCAATTCTGACATTTTTTCTGCGATTGAATCAAAATTTAATTCATCATTATTAGAATAATCATCCCAACTATCTTTATTCCAAATTTCAATTCTGTCTATAACCCCTATTATAGTAGCTTCGTTATTTAATCCGCTAAATTCTCGCAGTGTTGGTGGTACTAATATTCTTCCCTGTTTATCAAAACTACATTCACTAAATCCAGAAACAAACTGCCTTAAAAAAAATCTTTCTTGTTTGTTAAAGGTTGATAGACTTCTAAGTTTACCCACGAATTCTACCCATGTTTCAATAGGATAAATAAATAAACATTTATCCAAACCTTTACCTATATAGAAAGTTTCTCCAAGTTCATTTCTAAATTTTGACGGGATTATTACTCTTCCCTTTTCATCAAATGAATGTATGTATTCACCAGTAAACATTTTCTACCACCTACTGGGCACATTATACCACAAAGTGGGTTAAAAGTTCCACTATTATTTTTTAAAATATAAAAAAAAGTTTTTATCCCCACTTTTCATTGTTTCTTAATTTTTATCCACAATTTTATTGCATATACCTTCAACATAAATTTACAAAAAAAATGGTACGCATAAAATGCGTACCCTGATCCACAAGATATTGTATTATTTATTGTTTCTCTTTTTTTCTTAAAAATACAAATATGATAATTCCTAACAGTACCAACCCCAAACTTATCAACTGCGCAACTCTCATATTTAAAAACATTAGACTATCTGTTCTTAATCCTTCTACGAAAAATCTTCCGATTGAATACAAAATGAGATAAAGAGCAATTACCTCTCCTTGATTTTTTCGTTTATTTTTTCTATACCACATGAGCAAAATAAAAACTGATAAATTAATAATAGATTCATATAGAAAAGTTGGATGAACCTTGACACCATTTACCATTATTCCCCACGGAAGGTTAGTTGGCCCTCCATATGCTTCTTGATTTATATAATTTCCCCATCTGCCAATCGCTTGGCCAAGTATCACACTTGGCGCGACAATATCAAGAATCTGCCATATATTTATTTTCCTAACCTTACAGAAAATTACCCCAACAATTGCGCCTGCAATCAATCCACCATGTATTGCAAGACCACCATTTCTTATATTTATAATCTGATCTAAATTCTTGCTATAATAATCCCACGAAAATATTACGTAATAAGTTCTCGCACCAATTATGCCTGCTGGTATAGCAAACAACAAAAAATCTATTAAATCTTCTTCTTTAAAACCTACTCTTCGACATTCTCTGAGAGCAACTAAAACTCCTGCAAGAACACCTAGTGATATTAAAATACCATACCACATTATATCTATACCAAAAACACTAAAAGCTACTGGATCCATTACAATCTCCTATCTTTAAGTTATCTGAGTGTTGCACCATATTTAGTTTCTAAAGCTTCTAGAATTTTTTTATGGATGCTTTCAACTTCTTTATCCTTTAAAGTACGATCTTTATTTCTATATGTTACCGAAAATGCTGTACTTTTATACCCATTTTCTATGTGTTCACCTCTATAAACATCAAATAACTTTACACTTTCGATTATATAAGGATTTATGGTCTTTATTGTTTCTTCCATTTCTCCTACTAATACATCATCTTTAACTTTAACTGCTATGTCACGAGTCATTGCTGGATATTTAGGTAACGGTTCATATTTCCAATTAGTATTTTTATGTTCTACAATTTTCTCTATATCTATTTCAGCTAAATAAACATTATGATTTAATCCATAATTATCTAAAACCGCAGGGCTTACTTCACCATATATCCCAATGAAATCATCATTTAAATACATACCTGCAGTTCTTCCTGGATGAAATGTTTTGTTATCCTTTATCGGTTTTAATAAAACAGAAACTCCGAATCTAGAAAGTATAGCTTCAACTATACCCTTCATATCATAGAAATCATACTTACCATAAAAACCAATACAAAGTTTGCTTTTTTCCATAGGTGGTTCAGTTATTGGTAACTGTAACGGAACAAATACATTTCCTATTTCAAATAGTTTAGCTTCTTCAACACCTCTAAATGAATTCCTTTGAATTACATCCATCATATTAGCCATAAGAGTCGTTCTCATAGAACTGTAATCTTCTCCTAACGGATTTAAAATTCTAATATATTTTCGCAATTCACTATCTTCCGAAGCACAAATATTATTATAAGATTTTGGGCTTATGAAAGAATATGTAGTCAATTCAAATAACCCGATTCCAGTTGCAATACTTTTTATTTCATCCTCAACTTCTCTTTTTAAAGATTTTCTACCTTTTTTTATTTTTCCTTGTAAAGGTTGAGAAACAATATTTTCAAAACCATACATTCTGCCTACTTCTTCAATTAAATCAGCTTCTTCTATAATATCAGCTCTAAAAAATGGTATTTCACTGATAATTTTTTCACCATCAAATGTACTCTTAATTTCTAGGGCATTTAATGACTTAAGCATATCATCTACCGGAATTTCCACTCCCAAAAGCTCTGTAGCCCTATAAGGACGCAAAGTTACAATTGGAGGAACATATTCACTTTTCCCAGCTTCCATATATCCACCTACAACTACACCAGCACCTATCATCTCAATTAATTGACACGCTCTTTGACTTGCAAACTCCGTCATTTTATAGTGCATTGGCTTTTCATTTCTAGCAGAAGCTTCAGATCTTAGTCCAATCTTTTTAGATGTTTCCCTTACAGATTTTGGATTAAAGTTTGCACTTTCTAAAACCATAAATTTAGTACTCTCACTAATTTCTGTATTAAATCCACCCATAACACCAGCAATACATGCAGGATTTTCTTCATCTGCTATTACAAGCATACTCTCTGTCAATTCTCTTTCATTTTGGTCGATAGTAATAACTTTCTCACCTTTTTTTGCTCGTCTAGCTATTAATTTTCTTCCATTTAATTTTTCTAAATCGTAAGCATGTAAAGGTTGACCAAGCTCTAGCATAACATAATTTGTTACGTCAACTATATTATTAATAGGTCTCATCCCTGCATCCATCAATGCTCTTTGCATCCAAAGAGGTGATGGTTCAATTTTTATGTCTTTAATAACTTTTGCATAAAATCTGCTACATAACTCTTCATCTTCTATTTCTACACCATTTAAATAATCTTTAATATCTTCTGTTTCTTTTTTTATTTCTATATTAGGAAATTTAAATTCTGTATTGAGTGTAGCCGCTGTTTCTCTAGCCATCCCCACTATATTCAAACAATCTGGTCTATTGAAAGTAATCTCTATATCTAGTGTTTTACCATTTAGACCTACTACTTCTTTAACATCTTTTCCAATTTCAGTATCTTCAGGCAATATAAGAATGCCATCTCTAAATTCCTTAGGAATTACTTTATCTTCAAACCCCAACTCTTCATAAGAACACATCATTCCATATGATGGAAGTCCCCTAAACTTTGTTTTTTTAATATGTACCCCGCCAGGAAGCTTTGCTCCTTCCAACGCAACTGGTACTACATCACCTTTTTTAACATTCTTAGCTCCAGTGATAATTTGCAATGGTTCTCCATCATTTATATCTATTTGCGTTACTACTAGTTTATCAGCATTTGGGTGTTTTACTACTTCTAGTATTTTTCCCGTTATAACATTTTCTACTTCTCTTTCATTATCTATAATAGAATCAACATGAGATCCTGTAAGTGTCAACTTATCTGCCAATGTTTTTTCATCTGTATTAATATCAACATATTGACTCATCCATTTAATAGGTACTAACATTTTAAACCTCCTTAGAATTGTTTTAAGAATCTTACATCATTTTCAAATAAAAGTCTTATATTTGGTATTCCGTATTTTACCATTGTAACCCTATCTATGCCCATACCAAATGCATATCCAGAATAAATCTCAGGGTCTATACCACAGTTTCTTAATACATTTGGATGTACCATCCCGCAACCTAAAAGTTCCATACTCCATCCTGTTCCATTACAAGAAGGGCAACCCTTGCCCATACATTTTAAACACGATACATCAACTTCGGCACTTGGTTCTGTAAATGGAAAATTGTGGGGTCTAAACCTAGTTTTCATTTCACTTCCAAACAACTGTTTTACAAATTCATCTATTGAATCCTTTAAATTAGCCATAGTAACACCTTTATCTACAACTAAACACTCCATTTGGTGGAACATAGGTGAATGTGTATCATCAACATCATCGAATCTAAATGTTCTTCCTGCCGAAACCATTCTAATAGGAAGCTTTCCTTCTTTCATTACCCTTATTTGAACTGGTGATGTTTGCGTTCTTAAGAGTAAGTTATCTGCTAAATAAAAAGTATCTGACCAATCTCTAGATGGATGATCATATGGTGCATTTAAAGCATCAAAATTATTTTCAACAGTGTCAATTTCTGGTCCTTCTACTACGTCATATCCCATATTCATAAACAAAGTTTCAAGTTCCTCTTTAACCTTCATAAGTGGATGACGTCTTCCTATTTCAGCAACCTTGCCTGGCATTGTTATATCCAGAGTCTCCTGTTTTACTTTTTCTTCAGAGGCACATGATGTAATTTTTTCCTTTAATTGCTTAATCTCACTTTCTATCATTTCTCTCATTTCATTTGCAAGCTTACCAATCTCAGGTCTTTCTTCTTCTGATAAGCTACCCATTGACCTTAAAAGTTGAGTAAGCTCGCCTTTTTTACCAAGAAACTGTACTCTTATTCTCTCAATATCAGAAGCATCAACACATTCCATTAATTTATTCAATGCTTGCATTTTTACATTTAATAATTGTTCTTTCATTTATATTGCTCCTTTCATAATTTGCATTTTTAAAAAACAAAAAACCTCACCTCTAAAGAGGCGAAGTTCGCGGTACCACTCTCATTTTGCTTATATATATATTAAATAAATATATATAAGTCTCATTATACATAACGGGTTTATCCGTACAAAACTACTCAATTTTCATTCTGTAAGCTCCAAAGCGAAACTTCAACATATGTTGTTTAAAATCATTTCCAGCCAAGATGATTCTTCTCTTAAAACTATTCATATGATTACTACTCTTTTTCATCGCTAATTTATATTCAGTTTAAAATAATTATATCAAATACATTTTGAAATTACAATAGTTTTTTTCGAATTTCATATATGCATATACCCGCTGCTATTGAAGCGTTTAAAGACTCTGCTCTTCCATCCATTTTTATAGTTATATTGATATCCGAAGAATCTCTTATTTCCTGAGAAACACCATGGCCTTCATTTCCGATAACTACACAAATCTTTTCTGAGTTATCTATGTCTTCAAATGAATAATCCGAATGAACAACAGTGGATATTATTTTATAACCGGATTCTTTTAAATATTTTAATATTTCTTGTGTTTCATCACCAATTATAAATGGAACTCTAAACATTGACCCAGCAGATGCTCTAACAACTTTTGGATTATATACATCTACACAACCCTTATTCAAAATTACCGCTGCAGGTCCAAAAGCATCTGAAGTTCTAATAATAGTACCTAAATTACCTGGGTCTTGAATTCTGTCACACAAAACAATAAATTTATAATTAGTAAGTAAATCTTGTTTTTTTTGCTCTAATTTCAATATAACAGCTAAAACACCTTGTGAATTTATTGTTTCGGATACACTGTTAAAAATAGAATCTTCACAAATAAAAAAATCTATACTCCTTATTTTAAGAGTTTCTATTAAATTATTTATTTCGGGTTTTTCTAATATATTGTTACTTATTAAAACAAATTTAATATCAACATTCTCTGTTATAGATTCATTTACAAATTTAATTCCTTCGGCAAGAAAAACATGGTCACTGTTTCTACCCTTTTTTGAATTTAAAGATCTTATATATTTTATTTTAGAATTGTCTTTACTTGTAATTATTTCCATTTTCATCTCGTTTTATTCAAATTTTTTAATATATATTATAACATCTTATATCTGTTTTTCAAGATGTATTGTGCTTTCTTTATCTTTCTTTTTGATAAAAACAATAAATATTGCAATTAATAATACACCCTTCAATATACTTGATATAGTAATACTCCACCATATCCCATTTAATCCAAACCCTAAGTATACCAAAATAGCTGCTAATGGCAATCTTAGTCCTGTTAATACTATGCTTACAATTGAAGGATACATAGTTTTACCAAACCCCGCAAATGCCCCTGCTGTGATAATTTCTATGCACATAGGCAATTGTGAATATCCAAGTATAATTAAATAATCTACACCAAAAGGAATAGCTTGTGCTTCATTTATAAATATAGTAAAAAGGCCTTTAGGTATAAAAACTAATAAACAAGTCGATATAATACCCCATATAGAAATTATAATTAGTGACGTTTTGTATCCAGCCTTGGCTCTTTTATAGTTATTTGCACCATAGTTTTGTCCTATAAAGGAGTTAACTGCAGATGCAAATCCATCTGAAGTCATCCAAGAAATTGATTCTATTTGACTTCCAACTTTTTGCACAGCAATGGCAACATCTCCCCAGTTCGCAACCATTCGTGATATAAACATTGTTACTGTTGTAAAAAATGTTCCCTGAATTGCTACTGGCAACCCAATTTTGGTAATAGTCAACATATGTTTAAAATCAGGCTTTGAAAATATTTTTATTCCTATAAATAATAAATCGTCATTTTGAGCATACCATACAAATAATGCAAATACCAAAATTTGAGAAATAACAGTTGCTAAAGCTGCACCTGCCACATTCATAGGAGGTATTTTAGAAAAACCAAATATAAATATTGGGTCAAGAATAATATTGACAATTAATCCAACTGTATTGGCAATAAAAGGTGTTTTACTATTTCCAGAAGCAGTAATAATACCTGTCATTCCTTGATTTAAAAACGCAAAAATAATTCCAATTGAAATTATTTTTAAATATATATTTGCATCATATATTACCTTACCATCAGTTAAATTAAAAAAACCTATAAGAGGTTTTGTAAATATTATCATAACTAGAGCATACAATAACCCAATAAATGCACAAAGTTGCAAAGAATTTTTAGCAAAATCCCTTGCATCTTCATACTTTTTTGCCCCTAGGCTATGTGCAACTTTAACTTGTCCGCCCATCCTTGCCAAAGTAGTAAATCCATTAGACAACCACATGTACATACCTGCCACCCCTGTTGCTGCAACCGAACCACTACCAAGTTTACCTATCCATATCATATCAACCATATTATAAGCCATTTGTATAAACGATGTCGCCATAATCGGAATTGCAAGTTTTATCAATGAAGTGAATATATTACCTTCTAATAAATCTATTCTTCTATTCATTTTTCACCTATTTGTTAATAATTTATATTTTAAAATTATATTTATAACTTGTTAATCTTCCTTAATCTTTCTTAAATTATCACTATTTCCTAAAATTACAACAACATCATCTTCATTAATAACATCTTCAGCATATGGCGATATGTTTATATTATCACCTGTCTTTATAGCAATAACAGTAAGACCATAAGTATGAGACAACTTAAGTTCCTTCAAAGTCTTTCCTACCCATTCATCCAACGCAACTGTTTCTATTATACTATAATCTGATGAAAACTCTATTACATCTAATATATTAGGTGTCACTAAACTATAAGCAAGTCTAACACCCATATCACGCTCAGGATATATTACCTTATCTGCCCCTACTTTACCCAATACTTTACCATGTATTTCATTTTGTGCTTTAGCAACAACTGTCGGAACTCCCATCTCCTTTGCTATTACAGTTGCCATTATGGAAGCTTGAACATTAGATCCAATAGTAATAACAGCTACATCAAAATTTTTAATCCCTATTGATTTGTATGATGCTTCATCCGTTGCATCCATTTGTACTGCATGAGTAACATACTCTGAAAGTTCCTTTACTGTTTCAGGATCATTATCTACTACCATAACATCATATCCAAGTTTAGTTAAAGTTTTTGCTACTGAAGTTCCAAACCGTCCACATCCAATTACTATAATTTGCTTCATATATATTCTCCTCTATTACCCTACTATTATTTTACCTTCAGGATAAGTATAATTTCCTATGTTTTTATATTGCTTCATAAAAGCAAAAGCTACGGTTAATGGTCCTAACCTACCAATAAACATAACTACCGATAAAATTATTCGACCTGCATCACTAAGAGAAGGGGTTAATCCCCTTGATAACCCAACCGTTCCAAAAGATGATACTGTTTCAAATAATATATCTAAAAAATCAAATCCACTATTTGCTTCAGTTATAGTAAGAATAAACGTTACAGCATTTATTAAAAACATACCAATTCCAACTATTGAAACAGCTTTGATTATTGTAGTATACTCTATCCTCTTCATGAAAATCTCAACATCTCTCTTACCACGAACAAAATTATAAATTGAAATAAAAATTACACCTACCGTGGTAATTTTTACTCCACCTGCAGTTGAACCAGAAGAACCACCAATAAACATAAATATTATCATTAAAACAACTGTAGGAATTTTTAAATTTGCAATATCAAGAGAGTTAAATCCAGCAGTTCTAGGTACTACAGATTGAAAAATCGAGGCTTGAATTTTGCCTGCTATAGATAGATTCCCTAAAGTATTTGAGTTATTATATTCTAAAATAAGAACAAACACAAATCCTAAAACTAAAAGCAAACCACTAATTATTAATACAAGTTTAGAATGAAGAGAAAGTCTTCTAAATCCTTTGCTATCATAAATATCCAAAAACACAAAATATCCTATACCACCAATTATAACTAACAAAGAAATTGTAAAAGTAATAATAGGATTATCAACATAATTCATCATACTATTACCAGTAATGTCAAAACCAGCATTACAAAATGCTGAAATAGAATGAAATATTGAATAAGCTATTCCTTTACCAACACCATAATCCTTTATAAACACAGGTGATAATAAAACCGCTCCTATGAATTCAACTAGAAAAGTGTATACAAGTATCGATTTAGTAAGGCGAACTACACCTTGCAACTCGTCTACATTTCTTTCTTCCATAATAAAAACCCTTGTTTTCAATGTAATTTTCTTTCCTAGAAAAAATGAAATCATAGCAGACATTGTCATAACACCAAGTCCACCCATTTGTATTAAAATTAATATTACTATTTTTCCAAAAACGGTCCAATACTCTGCTGTATTTACTACTGTTAATCCCGTTACACACATAGCTGAAGTAGAAGTAAATAGAGCATCTACAAAACCTATGCTTTTTCCATTATTATTTGAAATCGGTAAATTTAAGAGTATTGCTCCTAAAAATATAATTACCACAAACATTATAATAAAAACCATATAGGGATTTTTTTTTATAGATTCCAATTTATCATAAAAATTTTTCATTTCATCCTCAATCTTTACCTTAAAAAGTTCTTTTTAATACTCTAGATAATATTTTTTATTATATCACTTAATTTAATTTTTACAATAAGTATTATATAAAACAAGCTATATAAGAATAAAAAAAGACTGAATACAATGATTACAGTCTAATTTATCAAATTATATACTAACTAACTTTTACTTGTTCTACTAAACTTGTAAAACCAGCTGGATCATAAACTGCCATTTCAGAAAGCATTTTTCTGTTTATGTCAATATTATTTACCTTTAATGCATTTATGAATTTGCTATAAGACATTCCATTAACTCTTGCTGCTGCATTAATTCTAGCAATCCACAATTGTCTGAATTCTCTTTTTCTTAATTTTCTTCCTACATATGCATATGAAAGTGACTTCATTACTGCTTGATTAGCAGTTCTATATAATTTACTCTTTGCTCCATAATAACCCTTAGCAAGTTTCAATACTTTTCTATGGTTTTTTTTAGAATTTACTGCTCTTTTAACTCTTGCCATTTAAAATTTCCTCCTTTATGTTAATAATTCTATTTGTATGGTATTATTTTACTTATTCTTTTTTCATCTGCACTTGATACAAGAGTGCCTTTTCTTAAGTTTCTTATTGATTTTGAAGCTTTTTTACCTGTGAAATGATTCTTTCCAGCCTTTGATCTTGATATAGCTCCGCTTCCAGTTTTGCTAAATCTTTTTGCTGCTGATCTGTTAGTTTTAACTTTAGGCATAACAGTTCCTCCTTTTAATTTTAAACTTTAATGTTTTACTTAATGTTATTTTTTAGGTACTAAAAACATAGTCATGTTCTTGCCCTCAATCATTGGGTATTTATCTATAGTTGAATAATCTGCTGTCATTTCAGCAAATTGCAGTAACACTTTGCGTCCAACGTCAGTATGACCTAATTCTCTACCTCTAAATCTGACAACCACTTTTACCCTGTCGCCATCTTGCAAGAATTTAGATGCATTTTTCGCTTTGACACCAAGATCATGATCTTCAATATTTGGAGTCATCCTAATTTCTTTTACGTTAATAACTTTTTGTTTCTTTTTTGATTCCTTTTCTTTCTTTTCCATTGAGTACTTGTATTTTCCATAGTTCATAATTCTACATACTGGTGGAACAGCTGTAGGTGAAACTACTACCAAGTCCATTTTTTTACTTTCTGCAATTTTCAAAGCCTCTTTAGTTTCTATTACACCAAGTTGGCTACCATCAGAGTCAATAACTCTTACTTCCTTTTCACGAATCTGTTCGTTAAGCTGAAGTTCTTTTATAATTTACACCTCCTAAATTTTGTTGCTACAGGGATTCTTCCCTACTTTATATTAAACGGAAAATCCATATAATAAAAAAGATAGCAAATTTTCACCGCTATCAATAGAAAACACAATTATATAATTATAATGTATTTATATTTAACCCTACTAACAGTTTTTAAAACGCCATAAGGTGAGAAGCGGTTACTTCTTCTTCGTACTTTAACAGTATACACAACATTACATAAAATGTCAATAATAATTTATAATTTAATGTAATAACTTTTTGCGTTATGGTAAAGCTAAATTTAACATAATAAACAATTACAAACAAGAGGAGCCAAAATGAAAAAAAAGTATTATTATTTTGCAACATTTTTTATTTTATATAATATTGTTATCTTAATGATATCAAAAAAATATTCATTGTCAATGCTTTTTTATTTGCCTGTATTAGTATATACCATTTACATATTAAAAAATACTGTTCCAAATAAAAAAGATGATGTTGATATGGAAGAATCTCACGAAACAGTAAATTCTGCTACTTGTTTTGATAAAAAAAAGCCAGAAGAAATAAAAGTACCTATCAGTTTCAATGATGTAGCTGGTTTAGACGAAATAAAAGATGATTTGATGGATGTAATTGACTTTTTAAACAATGAAGAAAGATATAAAATAATGGATGCAAAAGTACCTAGAGGCATACTTTTATACGGACCACCGGGAACTGGTAAAACTCTAATTGCAAAAGCTATTGCTGGTGAAGCTAAAGCAACATTTATTTATTCAAGTGGTTCTGAATTCGTAGAAAAATACGTAGGTGTTGGAGCAAAAAGAGTAAGAATGATATTTGAAAGGGCGAGAAAAGAATCTCCTAGTATTATATTCATAGATGAAATAGATGCTCTTGGTTCAAAGCGTAATTCTGAAAGCAACAATGAAAAAGACCAGACATTAAATCAGTTATTAATTGAACTAGACGGGTTTAATAATACTAGCAATGTCATCGTTGTTGCAGCAACTAACAGACTTGACCTTCTAGATGAGGCCCTATTAAGACCGGGAAGATTTGATAGAAAAATATATGTTGGAAATCCAAATTATTATTCACGATTAAAAATCCTAGAAGTTCATACAAAAAATAAACCACTTGACAAAAAAGTAGTATTAAGTGAAATTGCAACAAAAACACACGGATTCTCAGGAGCACAACTCGCTAACATTGCAAATGAAGCTGCACTTAAAGCTATTAAAGATAAGTCAAAGAAAATCAATAGCGATAACTTTGAATTTGCAATTGAAAAAATAGCAGCAGGTCTTGAAATTAAACACTCAACAGTATCAGAAAGTGAAAAAAGAACCGTAGCTTATCATGAAGCTGGTCATGCAGTTGTTTCAAAGATGTTGAATATAGATAAAATACAAAAAATTTCTATAATACCTCGTGATAAAGCATTAGGATATGTGTTAAAGTTTCCTACAGAAGATAAATTTCTCTACACAAAAAAAGAACTAAGAGATAAAGTTACAGTACTTCTAGCAGGAAGGGCATCGGAGGAAATTTTTATTGGTGAAATATCCACTGGTGCATCAAATGATATCAAGGAATCAACTAACATAATATTTGAAATAATTTGTAGCTATGGGATGGGAAAAAATACAGAAAACACTTGTATAGACGAACGACTATTTAAATATTACTTAAGCAGTATCAGAGAAGAAGCTTCTGAAATGACTAAAGAATCTTACAACAGAGCTTTACAAATTATTAAAGAAAATGAAAACTTAGTCCAAAGTGTAGCTGAGTACTTAATAATTAACGAAACCATGAATTCAAAGCAACTAGATGAAATTATTATTGAAAGCAGTAAAAAAGCGCTCATGTCATAAAATAAATAACAAAAAAAGAATCTCGCATATGACTCACGATATGAAAGATTCTTTTTTATAACCTTAATTTTTTCTAACTTTTTCTTTTTATAAATTTACCTATTTTATTATTTACTAAGTTTCCATTTTCAATAGCTACCTTCCCATCTATTATGACAAATTCTATTCCTTCTGGTTTTAGTTGTGGATCTTGAAATGTAGCCTTATCAATTATAGTATTATAATTAAATATTACAATATCTGCATCATAACCATTTTCTAGAAGACCTTTTGATTTTAATCCAAGCCTCTTTGCAGGCATATATGTCATCTTATAAATTGCATCAAAAAAATCCATTACTTTCCTATCTCTTACATAACTGCCTATTACTTTTGGAAAAGTTCCCGCTCCTCTTGGGTGCCCTTGATTATTTCTATACAAACCATCACTTGCTATCATAACTAAAGGATGATTCAAAGCCTGAATTATCTCGTCTTCATTCATAACATAAGCTATTGCTAGCATTTCGGGATAATCTTTTCTAGCTTTTTCAAACAAATCCTTATCGCACCTTATACCTTGGAATGGTTTTTCTGCAAGCATGATAGAATTATAATCCCTATTCCACAATTCCAAGCATCCATCATCAAAGACTGCTGATCCAATATATGTACTAAATGCATCATACGGATATGCATCAACTTGTAAATCTAAGCCACTATTAACAAGTTCATCTATAGCAGCAAGTGCCTCTGTCATATTTCCATACGCACTACAACTTGATAAATGTGATATTTGAAATGGAATTTCGGTTTCACGACCTATTTGACCCATTTCTTTTATAGCATCTATAGCATAAATCGAATCCTTTCTGTAATGAGCTGATAAAAGCAAGTCATGTCTTCCTTTAATCCCTTTTGTAATGGCAATAGCTTCTTCTATATCTATACCTGGGCAATATTCCAATCCATAAGACACTCCAACAGCTCCAAAATTAATTGCATCTTCAACCATAGATTGCATTTTTTCAATATGAATTACCGTTGACTTTTTGTATATATCAGTACTCCCAACTTGATTTCTTAAATAATTATGACCAACAAATGACATATAATTTACAGGATTGCCCTTTTCTTGTATAAAATCATGCAGTTCTTTTATGCTTTGTCTATTATTTCCACAATTACCTGTTGCACAAGTTGTTACTCCCATATTTAACATTGTTTGAGAAATATCGTACTCCATTTTTTTTGTAAGCATTAAATCTTCTTCATGCATATGAATATCTATAAATCCTGGAGAAACATAATTACCCTTTGCATCTATTTCAACAGTTGCACTTGAAAATACATGCCCAATTTCAACTATTTTACCTTCTTTTATTCCAATGTCACCTTCAATTATTTCTTTATTTTTAACATCAATTATTTTTCCATTTAGTATTTTTATATCTAGCATATTTTAATCCTCCATCTCTTATTATTGTGTGATGCACATAGAATGCTATTTGCAGAATTCTTCTGCAATTCGAGTGTATATTTCTACATAGTTTATTAAATCTTCAACAGGGATTTTTTCATCCTTAGTATGTGAATATTTTAAATCACCAGGTCCTGTTACAACTGTTGGAATTTTACCATATGTTGATAGAACTCCAGCGTCAGTCCATCCCCTTCTTTTTTCAATATTTGGCTCCTTGTTTAAAAAATCTTTTAAACACAATCGAACAGTCTTAGCTATTTCCGAATCAGGTTGTGCAATTAAAGGAGCATGATTATAACTAGACATTAAATTTTCATCCATCCTTATTAATTCTGCATTAAATTCAGGATCTTCACTTTTTAGTTCATCTATTATATCTTGATACTCTTTTAATACACTTTCTACACTTTCAGATGGTAGATACCTTCTATCAATTTGTATAATACAACTATCAGCTACTGTGCTAGGTTGGGTTCCACCTTTAATCATTCCAAAATTCATTACAGAAGGTCCCATCCATTCATTCTGCCTCATTTTAAGTTTTGGGATCAAATCAGTTTCTATTTTTTGAATTAATTTTGTTGCTTTTGATATTGCATTTATACCTAGTTCAGGGATTCCCCCATGAGCTGCCTTTCCCTCTATTTTTATCTCTAACCACTCAAGTCCTCTGTGACCTAGTGCATACCCATAATTAGAAGGTTCTCCAACTATTGCTCCATCTGCTGTAATACCGCTTTTTACAACAAACTCCGTTCCATCACTTTTTTCCTCTTCACCAACAGCTGCAGTAAGAATAATGTCACCTCCCAATTCTACACCTTTATTTTTTATATTTATCATTGCTGATACCATACAAGCAACTGCGCCCTTCATATCATTTGAACCTCTCCCTAATAAAAAACCATCCTTTATTTCACCACTAAAAGGTTCTATTGTCATTTCATATGGAGGTACTGTATCAATATGGCCGTTAAAAATTAATGATTTACCTGTCCCATTTCCTTTTAATCTCACTATTACATTTCTTCGTAGTCCATCAACCTCTTGCATTTCAACACTAAGGCCATTTGATTTGCAATAATTATATAAGTATTCTGCTACTTGAGATTCTCTGTTTTTTTCATATTTATGACTAGGTATTCTAATTAACTCTTGAGTAAGATTTACTACTTGATTATTATTTTTTATATCTTCCATGTTGCCTCCTCATTTTAATTAATATTAAAACAGGCGGTCCTTTTTGATTGATTACGAATCATTCAAAAAGGACCGCCCAACAATCTCTTTTAGTATTTTTTAATAATTATACCAAGAAATTTATATTATGTACAGTTCTTTTATTTTAAATATTTCATTGGGTCTGTTCTTACACCATTTATTCTAACTTCAAAATGCAAATGGTTACCTGTAGAATATCCTGTTGAACCAGCTAGTGCTATTTTTTCACCCCTAGTAACTGCTTGACCTTTAGTTACTAGCAATTTTGAATTATGCGCATATACAGTAGCAATTCCACCACCATGATCAACAATTACATAATTACCATATGAATAATGCCATCCTGCAAATATTACTACCCCATCATTAGCTGATACAATACTTGAACCATAGGGCGTCGCAATATCCGTACCTCCATGGCTAGACCAAACACCAGTTATAGGATCACTCCTCTTACCATACTGAGACGTAATCCTGTAGTTACCTGGCGCAGGCCAAAGCATTTCTCCCCCCGCATAATCTACTGCACGCTGGGCAGCTAATATATCTTTTTCTATTTGAGCAGCTTGAGCTTCTTCTTGTGCTTCTAAATATTGAATTTGTTTAATATCTTTTTCTAATCCGGACATATATGATAATTTTTCCTGGGAAGCCTTAAGAACTTGTCCTTTTTTAGCTAACACATTTTCTTGAATTGTAACTACTTGAGTTCGTTCTTCTTCTAGACTAACTTGTATTTCTTCAACCTGTTTTTTTTGAGACTCTATGTTTTTTAATAAATCAACATCACTTTTTACAATCAACTGTATCATATCAACACGAGTTAGAGCATCCATTAAATCCTTTGAATTTAATATTACTTCTAAATACCCTGCCGTTCCCTTTTTATACATTGTGCGAAGTCTCTCTTCAAGCGCTTCATTATTTTCTTCAATTTCTTTCGTTAGTCTGATAATATCCTGTTCTTTTGCCGCAATCTGCATGTCTAATTCTTGTTTTTGAAGTTCATAACCTTCTATTTCTAAATTCATAACATTCATTTGGGAGTCAAGTTTATTAATTTCTGCTTGCACAGTATTTTTTTCATTTTTTAATACGTTAGCTTGCTGTTTATATTCTCTTATTTTATTTTCAATGGATTTTTGTTTTTGCTGCAAATCAGCTATACTCCCGCCTACTCCTACTGGAAAAACAGTTCCTAGTATTAAAATTATACTTAATATAAACAAAACACATTTTTTAAACATATACCCTCCTCTATATACTTAAGAATTTTTTCAAAGAAATTAAACTACCTAAAATACCTATGCCTATTCCTATAGTCAAAAATATAATTGTTACATCAGAAAGAATCATATCTAAACCTATAATATAACCAGAAAGACCTGATAAAAGCGTAATATAACGACCAGCTAAATATTCTATAAAATAATTATAGCCCATCATTAAAATAATGATTGCAGCAAATGACCCAATTAAACCGAGTATAATTCCTTCAATCATAAACGGTCCTCTAACATATCCATTTGTTGCCCCTATATACTGCATTAACTCAATTTCCTTACGTCTATTTAAAACTGTAATTTTAATTGTATTAGAAATAATAAAAATACTTATCAAAAGTAATATAACTATTAATCCTGAACCAACTTTTTTAACAAAATCAGAAATTGAAATCAAACTATTTACAGCGTCTTTATAAAATCTAACCTCTTCAACACTCTCATATTGTTTTAATTGTTTTATTACTCTATCTGAATTTTCAACGTTAGTAAGTTGCACTATATACGTATTAGGTAATGGATTTTCTTTAAGCCCGTCCAATAACGAAGCATCATCACCCCAATCGCTTTTCAATTTTTGAAGAGCATAATCTTTAGTTTGAAATCCTACAGACAACACTCCATCTATTTGTTGAAAATCCTTTCCCATCTGTTTAATCGAATCTGCATCAGCATTTTTATCTACAAAAACAGCTATTTCATCAAATGATTCTTTTGTTACCAAAGCTAGATTATTTACGTTAAGTACAATAAGTAAGATAAATCCTAATATTATCAAAACTGCCATAACAGACCCTATAGAAGCAAGTCCCATCATCCGATTTCTCCATATGCTTTTAAATGCCTGTTTAAAAATATATTTAGTCTTTTTTAGGTTCATTTACACGACCTCCAGACTTTGTATCTCTTAGAATTAAACCGTTTTTTAATTCAACCACTCTTCTTTGATAATTGTTTACTATTTCTCTGTCATGGGTTGCCATAATTACAGTTGTGCCCCTTTTATTAATTTCATTAAATATTTTCATAATTTCACTAGATGTTTCTGGGTCAAGATTTCCAGTTGGTTCATCGGCTATTATTGTTTCCGGCTTATTTACAACAGCCCTGGCGATTGAAACCCTTTGCTGTTCTCCACCTGACAGCTCATCTGGATAAGATTTAGCCTTATCACTAAGTCCAACCATACTCAAAACTACAGGTATCTCTCTTCTAATATTTTTAGAAGAACAACATATCATTTCCATAGCAAAAGCAATATTTTCATAAACAGTTAATTTAGGAAGAAGCCTGTAATCTTGAAAAACAAATCCAATCCTTCTTCTATATTCCGCTAAATTTCTTTTTCTAATCTTAGTTACATCTTGTTCCTTATACCTAATACTTCCCTCTGTAGGATTAATTTCTTTTAGTAATAATTTTATAAGAGTGCTTTTTCCTGCGCCACTTTTACCAACTATAAAAAGAAATTCTCCTGGCTCTATATGAAGATTAATATTTCTAACCGCTGCAAAATCTTTTTTATATATTTTACTTACATTATTAAATTCAATCACTTTTTCACCCCTATTACCTATGAATATTTATTTATCTCTATATTATTATGATACTCCCATTTTAGAAGTTTCTTATAAATTTTGACATCAATCTACACATTACTATAATATTTTACTCTATTTTCAAGCAAAATGAAATGTTTTTTTTTGGAAAGTTTGAATTAATTACAAAAAAAGATTAAGTCAACACTAAGACCTAATCCATACATTAATTTTTATAAACAAAAAAAGAAAGTGTTGTATTTTAATCTGACGCATCAGACATTTTGTATAACACTTTCCTTATTATCATCAGTGAGTATACTCTTTTTCTAGAACAACCTTATCAGGTAACTCCGTTAAATCAGTTTTTACTACAACATACGGATACGTCAAAATTTGAGCAGTTACATCCCCTGGCTT
>CAXXFT010000031.1:0-117110 GCA_963675125.2 uncultured Sedimentibacter sp. | reverse complement strand
TACTAAAACACAAACTAAATAAAGTACAATAAATGCGCCACCACCATTTTCTCCAGCCATATATGGGAATCTCCATATATTTCCTAATCCTACTGCTGAACCTGCTGCTGCCATGATAAAACCAAATCGAGAACCCCAATTCTCTCTTTTTCCATTTCCTGATTTATCCACAGGCATACCCTCCCTTTAAATTATATTGTTTTTTATAAAAACAATTACATTTATAATAATATAAAAACGTTATCTTGTCTATAACAATTTTATACTATTATAAAAAATTTTCCTAAGATTTATTAACTATCATTAATTATATTCATTAAAACATATATTTATGAATATAAAAAGAAGGTCCATTATGTTGCACAAAATTTAGCATTATGATAAAATATAAAAAACGAAGTGGGGGACATTGCATTGATTAATATAATACAAAATGCAGATAATTTAATATTAAATTTTATACACACCAATTTACATTTTCCAATATTAAATAAAATAATGCCATATATATCTCTATTAGGGAATGCTGGAGTTATTTGGATTATAATTACTATAGTCTTTTTATTATCAAAAAAAACAAGAAAGACTGGATTAATTATGGCTACCTCATTAGTACTTTGTTTATTAATTGGAAATATTACATTAAAGCCTTTGATAGCTAGGATACGTCCATGTGACATAAATCCAGAAATCACACTCTTAATACCTAGACCAACAGATTTTTCCTTTCCTTCGGGACATACTATGTCATCTTTTGCTGCATCAACTGCTATATTTTCATACAATAAACATTGGGGTATACTAGCAATAATTTTAGCAATACTCATATCTTATTCAAGACTCTATTTATATGTACATTATCCATCTGATGTCTTAATAGGAATGATAATTGGTATTATAAATACAATTATTAGTATAAAATTAAATTATGTTAATAAAAAGAAAGCGACTAACCTATAAAAGTTTTATAAGTTAGTCTTAAACTTTCTAATTTAGTTAGCTACATAACTATACTATTAATCTTATATCGCTTCCACTTATATCCTTTTTGACTATAAGTTTTTTATCTATCCTTTCTCTTAGCTCGCTAACATGTGAAATAATTCCAACAAGCCTATCTCCGTTTGTTAATGAATTAAGAACATCTATTGCCTGGTCTAAAGATTCTGAATCTAAAGATCCAAATCCTTCATCAACAAACATAGTATCAATTTGAATTCCTCCAGAAAAACGCTGTATCATATCTGATAACCCTAAGGCCATAGATAATGATGCCTTAAATGATTCTCCTCCAGATAATGATTTTACACTTCTACTTTTGCCTGTATAATTATCTATTACATCTAGTTCTAATCCTGTTTGACTTCTAAAGTTGTTTGGTTCTTCTTTTATTATTAGCTTAAACCGACCATTTGTCATATAAGAAAAACGTCTGTTGGCTTCTGCAATAATCTGATTAAAATATGTTGACTGAACATAATATTCAAATGCAATTTTCTGTTTTCCACTTAAATTACCATTAGCAGTATCAGATAAATTTCTGTAGCAAAGATACTCTACTTCAATTTCATCCATTTCTTTTTGTTTTAATTTTATCTCATTTCTTACTTTTTTATTATTTTTTAATCTGCTAAATATATTATTGAATTTTTTATCTGATTTGTACTTTTGCTCTTCAAATTCCTTTTTTAATTTTAAACTATCTTCAATATTTATATATACAGTATTCTTAGTTTCTTCTTTTAAATTTGATATGTCTATTTTAACTTTATTGACTTCATTCATATAATTTTCAATATCTTTTTTAAGAGAAATAATATTGTCTTCATTTATTAACATATCATTATAATGGTCTATATTAGTAAATCCTCTAGATTTCAAAGTAACATTCAGCTTCTCTATAACCAAATCCATTTCTGCTTTTGATGTAACTAATCTATTATTAAGGTCCAAAATAACAGCTTTCGATTTTTCTATTTCACCATTACATTTATTATATTGTTTTTCTGAATTTTCTAGAGAAGTTTTTAAATTATTTAGCTCCATCAATTTAATTTTAATATATTCTTCTGCTTCTTCTTTATTTTGAAATTTAATTTTACCTTTAATTGTATCAAGTCTTGACATAAGACTACTCTGTTTAACTTTTAAATCTCCAATTTCTTTTTCAAGTGTCTCGATTATCTTTACACCATTATTTAATAATTTTTCAATTTCTGTTTTTTTCAATTCGCATTTATTTTTATATTCTATTTTCTTTCTGATTTCAACAAGTTTTTTCGTTGTCTTACATAAAATTATATTCGTTTTTTCGGTTTCATTGAATAAAAGCTCTGGAATTTCATTAATTTCTATTTTTCCAAACAAACTTTGTGAGTATTTAATTATTGCTTCAATTTTAGCATCTACTTTTACTTTAGAATTGCTTGATTTTTCACTTAATTTATAAGCTTGTTCTTTAGCATCTAACAACTCTTGTTTAGCCTTTTTTAATTCTTCTTCCGTAGGCGCTGCCAAGGTTATTTTAGCAGGTAATGGATGATCAATAGAGCCACAAACAGGACAAGGAATATTATCTTTAAGTTTCATAGCGATAATTCCTGCTTGTCCAGTTAAGAATGATTGCTCTAACTTTTCATATTCACTTGATTTCGCAATGCTTATTTCATGTGATTTTAAAAACAATTTTTGTGCACTAATAAGTGTTTCTTTATCTTTTTCAAGTTCAAAAAACAAATCTTTAAGTTGGTTTAGTTGTTCTGATAAACTATAAGCATCTTCCTTTTGTTTTTTTGTTTGTTCAGCTAAAACTTCAATATCCTTTAAAGAAATTAGTTCTTCTTGAATTTTAATTTGCATATTTTCAATATTATTCTTTTTTTCTTTTTTATCTAAAAGTAAAACTGATTTTTCATATAGTTGTTTATTTATTATATCTGATTCTTTTCGCAAAAATTCCAAATCTTTATAAATCTCTAATTCATTTTTTACCAATGTAATTTCATTACTAAGAGATAAAAGTTTTGGTTCCTTTAATTTTTCATTTTCATATACATTTAACAGATTGTCTAATTCAATAGTCCTATGCTTTATAAATTCTTCATGTTTTGAAATGCTAATATTTAAATCATTTACTTGTTTAGTCGACTTATGTAGTTCATCTGCAATAGGCTTTATGTGATAAAGTGCATTTTCGCATAACACAAGTTTTATTTTTTTTCTTTTATACTCATCTTGCAATTTTTCAAGTTCTTCAAGCCTTTTATTTGAATTTGTTAATCTTTCTAACCTTGAATTATTTGCAACTGCTGTAGTAATTAAAGTACTTTGTACTGTTATTTCTTCTTGAATTTTTTTATTAAATATCTTTTCTTTTTCTTCTAGTATTTCATCTTCACATATTAAATTATCTAATAATTCATTAGCTTTACTTAAATAATTAATATTTTTTTCAGTCATTAATTCTTTTATTTCTAAATATAAATGTGAATCTTCTGAACAAATTATACCATTCATGTATTGCAAAATACTTTTACTTAAATCTTCATATTGTAATTTTAAGCTATTAGCTTTTAATTTTAATTCATGTTGAAATTTTAGATAAACATCAGTATTAAACACTTTACGAAATATTTTTCCTCTTTCATCAGTACTTGATAAAAGTAATTTTAAGAAATCGCCTTGAGCAATCATTGCTATTTGGGAAAATTGATTTTTATCTATTCCAATTAAAGCCTTAACTTCATCATTGACATTATTATTTCCTGTTATTACCCTTGAATCAGGCATTATTAAGGTTGCGTTAGCATTAACTAATGTTGTTCCTTCCCCACGTGATTTTTCCTTCATATATTTAGGTGAACGTTCAATTTTATAGGTTTGTCCTCTATATAAAAATTCTAATTCAACATAAGTTTTAGTTTCCGGAAGAGCAAAATCACTTCTAAACATAATGCTTTCTCTATTTGTACCACTAGCTTCACCATATAAGGCAAAAGAAATAGCATCAAATATTGTAGTCTTTCCGGCACCAGTATCTCCAGTAACAAGAAATAATCCACAACCACCAAATAATGATAGGTCTACCTCTTTTTTGTCAGGATATGGTCCAAATGCACACATAGTAAGTTTAACTGGTTTCATTATTCTACACTCCCCAATTCTTCTAATAACTCAGATATAATCTTAATTTTCAAATTATCTAAATCATTATTATTTTGCAATGTATAAAATTCTTTAAAAAGTTCAAAATGAGTTTTTAAATTAATATTTTCTGGAACTTGATTAACACCACAGGCCCTTGTTTTGTTATTATCAAAATCAAGACGCATAACATTAGGATATACCATATGTATTTTTCCTATTGCATCCATAATTTCTTCTTCATCTGTTAAAGTAACATGAATATAATCCTCTAAATTTGTACCTTTATAGGTTTCTGGATTTAACAATTCATTGATAGGTCCTCTTATTTCTCTCAAATCTCTCAATGGTACCAAAGGAATTTTATCAATTTTTATATCATCCTTATTTCCTATTTCAACAACAGTAATTGATTTACTCTGTCTAGATTCTGAAAAAGAATATTTAAGTGGTGACCCAGCATAACGAATTGTATCTCTTCCAATCCTTTGAGATCCGTGAAGATGTCCTAAAGCGACATAATCAAAAATATCGAATACAGAAGAATCTACTCTATCAATACCTCCTACAGAAATATTCTCTGATTCACATCTTTCTGGTTCAACACCTAAACTAGTTACAAATTGATGTGCGACTAATATATTTCTTTTCGTTTTATCTATGTAACTATTCTCTATTACTGTTTTAATAGCATCCTCATAGTTTTCAATTACAGAATCAGGATAAAATCTTCGTACATTAGCAGGCTTAATAAATGGAAGCATATAAATATTTACTTCTCCTAGAATATCATTTAATATAGTAGGAGTTATCTTACCATCAAAAACCTTTGACATATATATACCTTGTTCCTTCATAATACGAGAGCCAAATGCAATCCTCTCAGCTGAATCATGATTTCCACTTATAGCAAAGCACTTTAAATTTCGTTTTACTATTTCTGTTAGAAATTCATCAAATAATTCAACAGCTTCAGCTGACGGCATTGATTTATCATATATGTCACCAGCAATTAATATAACATCTGGCTTAATGCTATCAGCTAATCTTATTATTTCATTTAATATATATTTTTGGTCATCTAGCATATTAAATTCATTAACCCTTTTCCCAATATGCAAATCTGACAAATGAATAAATTTCATCAAACCCTCCGATCATGTAATGGAGAATGTCTCCATTGCATCAACTTTATTTTACAATCCAATCGGCATCTTCTCTTATTATTGGTCTTATACCGTATTTTTCGTTAAAATCCTTTAGTATTTTTTGTCTAGCTTCATGTGATGATTTAATTTCTGAAAGTTGCTCTTTTGATATGCTATATGTAAATGGACAATTAGCAATACATATTCCACAATCAGTTCCTAGGCTTCTCCATCTCCTAAAGCATTCCTCAGCATTTATCTTCCATCTTAAAATTCCATCAATTTCTTCTATCTCATTTTTTGAAATAGCTTTTCCAGGGCATGTTTTGGCACATCTTCCACAATCATTGCAAAGTTCTTTTACTCCAAATTCTTCTAGTTCATCAACTATAAGAGGTATATCTGTAGTTACTACCCCTAATCTCACACATGGTCCATTTTCTTTAGTAATCAACAGTCCATTTCTACCAAATTCACCTAACCCAGCATCACGAGCTACTAGTGGTGCAACTATTAAATAATTCCCATCCATATGATTTCTTGCATCGTATCCAAGTTCCCTAATATAGTATGATAGAACCATTCCAACAGTTGCAGCTTCAACATATCCCTTTGTAACTGCAATTGATTCAGAAAGTTTTGGTGCTCTCATTATCATTTCTTTATTCATTGGAACAGAAAATACAATGCCATATTTATGCTTATCCATTATCTTATCACCATAATTTTCCAAACGTCTTCCCCTATGAGAATAATAATGATAATCTTTCATTTCTGTTACACCAACTAAGTTTGCATTATATAATTTAGCAAGACCCTTAATTCTTGAAGTCATATCATATGGGTCGACATCAATAGTTCTTGTTGAAACCTCGCCTTCACATAAATCTCTTATGTCACATAGATATTTAAATGCTGCATCTACCATTGGAGAATTTGTTTTATTATACATTACGGTACCTTCTCCGCATATATCGGGCATAGACCTTAATGTATCGTCAATTTCTTTTAGCTGAGGGTTTTTACTATAGAAATCTTTATAGATTTCACTGCCATCTTTATAATTCATCCTAGCAAATACTATATCACGTTCATCAAATGATTTCATAAGTTTTCTTCTCCTATAGTTCATAGTTTCAATACAAAGTGCGATTTTGCTTTATCATCTTTCCCCAAAGCGCCGATTTAAGCTAAATAAAATTAAAAGAGGAATTATTAATATTTCCTCTTTTATAATATATTTCAAACATATCCTATTGATAAATTAATTTTATAAAACTATTTTATGATCGCATAAATAATTCATCCAAAGATACATTTAATGCATCTGCTATTTTAATTGCAGTTTGAACTAAAGCTTTTTTAAAATCTCGTTCTCCACTTTCATATTTTTGTATCATACGAATATTTACTCCACTTAACTCAGAAAGTTTAGCTTGTGAATATCCTTTTTTATTCCTAATTTTCGCCAGATTATTACGCTTTTCTAGTTCTTCAAATTCCATTTCTCTAAATATTATTCTTGGAAATAAATACATAGCTGAAGAATTTATTTCCTTACCAGTTAAGTTTACTTTTAATACTTTATAATTAGGATTTCTCTCAAGAAATACATCTATAATTTCTTGTGTTTCAGAAATGAGAATGTCTTTATAACCTAGTTCAATTGCTGTTTCATAAAGTTCAAATTCTTTTAATTCTTTTGTTTTTTCTGTCAATTTATTTATAATGTTAGATTTCCAAGTCTGCATTTATGTCTCCTAAAATGTATGATATAATAAATACAATTAATGAAACAAAGACAGTCGTCTTTGTCTTGATGTATTTATTGAATCGTTGTGATGCAAGCCGTTTTCTGGCTTGCCTTATGATATAATATCTTTTGAATTAGTTATTTTTTCCTTTTTTAATTTTATTTGATTAAAGTCGATTTCCATTATAAAGATACTTGTTATCATTATTATTGCACCAAAATATGATTGTGCCGTCAAAATCTCATGTGCAAATACAAATGCTACAATACCTGCAAAAACAGTTTCTAAAGAAAAAATTACACCTACATGAGAAGCAGTAGTATATTGTTGCGCAACAGCCTGAACAATAAAAGCCATACCTGTACAAAAAACTGCCAAGAACAACACTGAAAAAACTATCCTTGGTTCAGTTGGAATAAGTGGTGCTTCAAATATAAAGGATAAAATTAAATTAAGGATGCCTGTTACACCTAATTGAAATACTCCAACCTGAAACGGATTTACTTCTTCATGTGATACTGCTTTTTCTGTTAAAAGTAAATCTGCTGCATAAGCTATAGCACACATTATAGATAGGATGTCACCTCTTAAATTTTTATAATTTATAGAAAAATTATCTTTTAACGTCAATAGACTAATTCCAATAAAACTCATTGCAATAACTAATATTATTTTTTTATTAGGTGCTTTTTTATATACTATGCATGATAAAATAGGCGTAAATACCACTGTTAGTCCACAAAGGAATCCAGCATTTGATAAAGTTGTATATTTTACTCCAAAAGTAGCTCCAACAAAAACAAAAACCAATAAAGTCCCCAGCAAAACGCTATATTTTAATGTTAGTTTTGATACATTTTTAAGTTTTGGATAAGCAAAAATTACCGCAACCACAAAGGCTATTAAAAATCTATATGAATTCAAAGTAAATGGCCCCATAGATTCTAGACTTATTGCAATCATATAATAGGACCCACCCCAACCCAATGTTACCAATACTAACATCAAATCAGCTTTTAATTGTTTTGTCATTTCACACCTCTAAAATTACTAATACTTCATACCAATTGAATTATAACTTAAATATCAACTACAATCAATGATAATATATTATTAGATTATATTAAATTACTATTCATACTAATTTTTAATAAATATTGGCGCTACGCGACATGGTTTTATATCAATTCTATGCCATACTTTACCAACAACATAAGGTTCAACCTTTAACCATTTGTCAAGCTCTTCTCTCGAAGAATATTCAACTATCATTACGGAACCTATCATTTCACCATCATCATCTAACATAGCCGCTCCATAAAGATGTTCCCCTGACTTAAATCTTCTTTCCACAGACTTCAAATGCTCATCTCTTGCCATTAGCCTTCTTTCCATTGCCTGTTCGTCATTATTATCATAAGCTGAAACTATAAATTGCATTTTTTAATCTCCTTCATACTATAAATTTTTAAACTTATAACTTTTTATAATTAATTCAGTTCTTCAAATCAACATCAAATTATTTCTTCAATTGTGCTAGTGAGAACAAGCAAGCTCATGTAGCTTTTTTTCCATTTCTTCTTTTTCCTTTTCAGGCTGTACGCGATAAGCAACATACACATTGCCAAGAGATAACGCCGCTGCTATGAAGAATACCCACTGACTACCTAATTTTGCCCATACAAAACCACCAGCAACTCCTGCAATAATAGAAAAGACATGATCGAGGCTAATACCCGTAGATAAAATTGATGTAACCTCATTCTTATTCAATGTAATAGAACGAACATAAATTGAATTAACCATTCCTATTTGCATAGAAAGTCTATCTAACACAAACAACAAATAAATCATCCAAACAGTAAAACCTTCTTTTGGAAGCATCCCAGATGTTATTCCCCAAACAAAGAAACCATATATAACATAGACGACAACAAATGAAATAGCATCAGCGTACATCATGTTCTTAATCCCGAATTTATCCATCAGTTTTCCAAGTTTATTTAAGAAAAACATAGATATGAATCCTACTATAATATAAAGCAATGCCAAAGTGTCAGCCTTCTTACCCAGCAATTCTACAATGACCCAAGTGCCATAAACGAAGGCAATTTGTTTCTGAACACCTTTTAAAATTGTTACCGTATAATAATATCGGTACTGCTTTCTAAAAATAAATTTAACTTTGCCGCGTGTTTCTTTTTGTGACTTTACCCTTTTCATCATCATCGCTGACATAATTATAGCACAAATAAAACATCCCGAACCAAATAAAAAAACCACTTTAATAGGAGCATTAAATGAAAAAAAACCTGTGTTAAACCCAAAAAATACTATAATAGCTGCAATCATGCTGAATGCTGAACTAACACTAAAAATTTGCCCCATGCGAAGCCCTACTTTATTTGGATCAGCAAGTGACATACCAATTGAATCCCGAAGTGGCATAAAAAGGTGCATCCCCATTGAATTTATAAATAAAAATATAAGCATCACACTAAAAGAAGGTGTAAAAAAACCTAAAATAATCAAACCAATAAACGCCAATACCTGAGCAATAAATGCTACCCTCAAATCTCCTAAAAACCCTAGCAAACCAACTACTACCATACATAACATACCAGGAAGTTCCCTTGGGAATTCAATAAAACCCCGTTGAACTGCTGTAACATTATAAACCTCTTTAAAATAGTTCGAATATATAGAATCACTAAAACCATTTCCCAAAGAAACTGAAGCAACCAAAATAAAAAACATCATCATTTCTGGTTTCATTTTTAATATTTTTTTCAAAATTGTTTTCTCCCTTTGTAATATATCTACTAATATGTAAAATTGTAACATAATAAAATTAATTATTCAATATTATTTCTCTTGCAAAAATGCCTAAACCTTTGTATCTATTTTATAACAATAACGTAATTCTATCTATTGAAAAGAGGCTATTTTATATGTTTAGATATTCACTATAAAAGTTCAAATCCAGATACCTCGAGGTTTTTAAAAATTCCTAAGAAATTAATTAATTCAATTTTTATATAGTCTCTTTTTAATTTTAATCCATTAATCACATATATCTTAATTGAACTTATTTCATATAAAATATAGCTACTAATAATTTCCGGTTTACCAAACCGTACAATTGCCATAGGCACAGAAGCTCAACTGCTTCCAGCCATTTCTCTATTAATAGTTATTATTCCACCTTTTTTTAATATGTAATCCCTAGTCTTTTCATTTATTATTATTTTTGGCATAAAAACAGCCTCCTCTTTTAATATTTAATATAACAAAATTATAGTTATATACAAAACATTTAAATAACATTTTAAATAGAGTGCGTTAATGTATAAATTTTTATAGAAAACTTGTCTGTTCATTGTAGTAATAATGCCCGTCATTTAGTACTTCAAAGTTTTCTTTTACCTTTTCTGAAGAAACAAATTCTTTGTTATTTACCAAAGTCTTTATAACTAATTTATGAATTACATCAAATCTATCAATAATATCTGCCTTATTATGATCTGTGAAACATATCAACTGAATATTAGTCTTCTTTGCATATTCAAATAGTGGTATTAATAAATGCTTAGATGAAATAGCAGCAAACGGGTTATCCATAATTAGACACATGCTAACAGCCTCTTTATTAAGATGATTACCTCTTTCATAGTTAATCAGCGTAGAGAATATTACAAAGTAACTAACAAACTTTTCTCCACCGGAGTTGTTTGTTGTAACTTCTTCCCATGACCTTTCACTGGATAATAAGATATTATCTTCAATTTTTAAAAAGTATATCCTTATATGATCTAAATCGCAGTAATTAATTAATAAGTTTTCAACATTAAACTCTCTGTTCACTGCCTTAACTAAATCATTTTCCAGTATTAGCTTATTATTTACTATGCTTTCTAATTGTCCCTTTATATATGAACTTAAATTAACTGGAGAAGTTTCATTGTTTTTAATATTTTTTATTTTCATCATTTTAAGTTTTTTACCCTTAACATTTATGAAACTATTCTTATCAATCTTATTGATTTCTTCTGTGTATTGCCTTGCTACATCCAGGTATCTTTCTATAATATATTTTTCTTCATTTTCTAGTACTTCAAGATCAGTTTTTATTTTATCCAACAACATTTCTATAATACTAATCTGTCTTTCTATATTAGCATGTAATTCCGTAGGTGTATTACTTAGAACCATTTGTTTTAAACTACTAATAGAATTGTCAATCGTTGCATTCTTTTTTGAATGATTAAGAGAGAGTGTATCTACTTTATTTTTAATATTTACTTTAATTTCTTCTTCGTCGTTTTTAAGATTTATTAGCTCAGTATTATGTTTTTCAAATACTTCAACCTTTTGTGTAATATAATCTTTATTATATTCATCATTTGATGGTTTTGTATATGACAACAATAGCCCACTATCTTTTATTCTGTTGATTACCTTCTGACAATCAAGAATATCAGATGTGATCTCCTCGATTAAATCTTTTGTAGTACTAATCTTTTGGTATAAAAGTTCTTTTTCTTTATCTAAATGCTTACCAATTTGTTGTCTTCCCACTAATTCATTTTGTTTTAATTTCTCAAGAATAGATTTCATTGAAGTTTCTTCTTCATGAATTCTTCTTTTAATAACAGCAATATCAGACGAGCATTCACTCTTTTTATTATTTAAAATCGGAACTTCTTTATTTATTTCAAATTCGATGTCGAAGTTATATTCAATAACATCATAATCATTATATAGTGCAATTTTCTTAGAAAGTTCTTCAATTTCACCTTCAAGATTACTTTTCTTTTGCATATAATCATCCAATAAATTTGCATCTGTTTTTGCTTTAAGAGTTTTATATCTTTGTTCTAATATTTCTAATTCTCCTTCAACAAATTGGCCAAGAGTATATCGCATATATGTCTTTTGAGTATTCTTTGTATATGAAATCTTTTCTTCCATTTTAGAGTTATTAACTTTATAATCTGATATCTTATGTCGCAGTGTTTTTATACTTTCATCCAATGATTCCTTTTCCCTTTTGGACTCTTTAGATTGGATATTAAATTCTTTTAATTTTTGTGCATACTTTTCATTTTCAGATAATAAAACTGCAAGTTCCTCGCATTTTTTTATTTTAATGTCCAAATCTGCAATACATTTTTCTTTATCTTTTATTACATTTATTTTTTTTGTATGTTGTTTATCAAGTTCTTCATTTTCATTCTTTAAATCAGCAATTAATTGTTCTTTACTTGTAAATTCTTCCTTTAATTTTTGAATATATTTATTTAAGTCACTTTCAAAATATTCTTCATAGTTTAATTTTTCTATTTGATCTTTTAAGAGAATAAGATTATTTTTCTGAATTTCCCAGTTTCCTGATTCTTCTTTTAATCTTTCTAATTCTGTTTTAATCTTGTTTTTTTCATGTTCTATATCTTTTTTAACAACTAACTCTTTGTTGTATAATGAAAGAATACCAATACCTTTAATAACCTCTGCATAGCCGTTAAAACTTAATAGATTAATATCATTAAGCATTTCCCTTTCTATAACTATAATAGGACTATCAGAATGAATTTCCGGCATATCCTTTTGAATATTACTTATTGATTTTCCATCCAAAATTATAGCAAACGGAAGTAATGGATTTTTACTAATAACTTCTCTTCTTAATTCCTCATTTTGAAAAGAGTTTTTAATGTAATCACAACCTAATATATAGACAACTTCTTTATCATTTAAATATTTAACGAAGTCATTATTTATCTTTATTCCACCTGAAGAAAGTTTTTCTAATATATCGTTGTTTTTGATTACATCTGCATTATTGTTATCAATACTACTTTTCAATTTAGAAATTTTTCCTTCAATAAGTCTTACCGTACTTTCTTTACTAGCAAAAGAAAATTCTTCTATACCATGGAAGGATAATTTTTTTTTCATCTCCGATAAATCCTTATAATATTTATCTAAATCCGTATTTGATTTTTGTATTTGATTACTTATAATGTTTCTATCATTGAGAAGTTTTTCTAAAACAGTGCCGTTATTTTTAATCTTATCTTTTATATCTCTTTCCTCACTGTTTAATATAATGATTTCATTATTTATTTCTTCAATTCCTACCCTTCTAACTGATTTTTCCTTTATAACTTCACTTTTATCTGAATTGATAAAAATATTTAAAGGGTTTATTTCAGAAGCAAGATTATTAATTCTTGTATCACTTAAAGTAATCTTTGAATTAGTAGAAGATATTTTTCTTTCTAACTCAATATATTCACTTGATACTTTATCAAACTTACTGCCTAATATATTTAATTCATCATCACTATCATGTAGAATTCTATTATTGGCTTCCATGGTATCTTCCATGGCTTTGATCTTATTGTAATATAATGTTTTAATAGTAAATCCTACATCTTCAATTTCTCTATCAATTTCACTTTGTTCCTGAGTTATTTTTGCTAAGTTAGTTTTAGTAGTTACTAGTTCTTTTTCTTTATCAAGACGTTGTTTTGTTAAATCAGCAACCCTGTAGGAATTAATCAATCTATTGCATTTTGAAATTTCACCGTTAATTTTATTTAATTTAATTTCTTTATCAATTAAATCATCTTGTAATTCTTCTTTTATATCTTGATGTTTATAATATTGTAAAGAAAGTTCCTCTATTCTGATTTCTTCAAGCCTTCTATTTAATTCTTCTCTTTCCAATTGAAGATTATTGGCTTCTTGTTTCTTATGAGACATATATTTGTTTAGTGAATAGTCAAGATTTGATAAAACAGTCTTTGCTATATTTATTTTGTCATTTATATTTTTTAATTTATCAACTTCTGACTTTACTTCATTTAAATCACCGGTATAAAGTGATAAATCTCTTCTTTTTTCTTTATCTTCAATCTTTTGCCTTGCATTTGTTATGTGTTTTTCAGTTTGTTCTAATAGGTCCGGAACGTTTGTACTGTCTGATAAGTTCTCTTTAACGGATTTTAATATCCAGTCCCTCATTAAATCATTAGAGGTATTGCATTTTTCAAATAATTTAAGTAATCCACCCTCTTCTGAATTAATTTTTGCTATTACAGTTTTCCATTCTTTAACATCAATTCTAAAGGAATTTAATGCTCGTTTATATGCCTCACTATATTTTTCATAAGTGCTTCCGCCGGACTTTGCTATTAATGTTTTTAGTTGATGATAATTAATAAAAGATATCTTATCATCAACCTTATTGCTTAAATTTAAGTTGGAAATATTGACATTACTTTTCGCACTTTCCAATATAAATGTAAAATAATCAAACTTTTCACTATTTTCTTCATCTTGTGCATTGCCAGTTCTTTTAATTGCTATTCCATTAGTCATAAACCCGTTATTATTATCTAATCTCCATTCAATAAGTACATAGGCAGGTTCTTTATCTTTTCTAAACAGTTCTTCAAATTCTCTTTTTCCTAACCTTGAAAGGGGAATAAACGGCTGCATGATAGCTTGAATTAAAACTGTCTTACCTCCTCCGTTAAGTAAATGCATCATTCCATTTTTTCCATGATAGTCAAATGTTTCGTCTATGATTAAACGTTTATCATCATTAAAAGCATAATTTACAATTCTTATCTTATTAATTGTTGGCATCTAGCAACAACCCCCTTTGAAATTCTAAATATTCATATATTTTTTCTTTCCTGTCGTAATTAAGAAAAAAAGATCTCATAATATCATCACACCTTTTAGTGGTTTTTATAATATCCTCATTTTCATAGTAATTTACCAAATTCTCACTTTCTAGGAACCTGATTGCTCTTTGTAAAACTCCTCTTTTAGTCTTTAATGAGGATCTTGTGAAGTCTTCCTGCATTAATAATCCATCCCACTTTGTAAATAATTTCTTTATATTTATATCATAAGCATTTTCCAATTCATCTATATTTTCTTCAGTATTAACTGCTGATAACGAAGATGTAACTTGGTTTATTAAGTCATTAACGGATATATGAGTGAGTAATTTTGGATTATCCCCTGTACTTGAGTAGAATTTCCCCAAAATCATTATTGTGATGTACTGGAATAAGTACAAATCTTCCTTTGTAGTCCCGGAATAGAGATTTTCTTTTATTTCTTTATCCGAAAATCCATATAATTCATTATCTATATTAGGCAATAGATATATTGTCTGGTCTATCTTTTTTATGATGACATTGGATGTTTCTGCTATTCTTATTAATATTTCGTAAGTTTCAATATCAAGATAGGAATTATACAATTCAGTATCTTTTGTATCTATTTGTCCATATTGAAGCAATTTATTGAATAAATTTATGGCATTTGCTAATTTTTCACTTTGCATCATCATTATTTTGACACCACCTTAAAATTATAGTTTGTTATTTCAAATTCTTTGGTTATTTTTCTTAATACTCCATCAATAACAGTTTCAGTCTTAGTAATAATTGTTGTATTTTCTTTAGTGCATTTATTTGTTACCTCAAAAGTTGAAATATTATTATATTTATTGTCCATTAAGCACAGTTCTTTAAAAGTGGTCGCTATATTGAAGTTTTCATCTTTTACGGTTTCTCTTGTAAGTAATTCAGCAGAATCATATGCTTCTGCTGAATATAGTAACGTAACGACTTTAAAAAGTGTTTGTCCATCATCTTTTTCAATTAATGACTCTACTTGATTTTTAGTAAAAGAGTTGTATAAACCGCTAAAATCGACTTCTTTTCCTTCGTTTTCAAGACAGTAATCTAGTATGCATTTCAGACAAACAATATACTTTTCATTAATCTCTGTAATCATTTTGTTTTTATATTCAATACTTGAAGTATCTTCAGTCAAGTCCAAGTAATTATGGTTATTGTTTTTTTCTTCTCCAAATAACTGCTGTTCCTCAAAAGCCTTAAAAATATTATAGTATTTCGGGATTTTTACTGTTAAAAGAGGCCTTAATAAAGGAAAAATGTTTTCTAATAAGGCAATATTTTCTCTGATAGGTTCAAAAATTGTTTCATTGAAATCGTATCTTTTTGTAAGCCCTATTGACATTGCATTATTCAATGCTTCATCATATGCTTCGTCTGCTGTATATCTTTTTTCAAATAACTCATTGTGTTCTTTTCTAATCTGATTTAATGTATACTTTGTGATCTGAAAATCTTTGATTTTATTATCATATTGACCTAAATTTATAAATTCTTTTTCTGATTCATTTAGTAAATCTATAATATTTTCAAATTCATTTTTCTGTTCATTCAGTGTTGAAAAAATTCCTTCAATTCGTTCCCTATATTCACCCTTTTCTATTGCTAGTATATTTGAAGTCTTAACCTTATCTATAAAATTATCTATTATTTGTCTTTCCATATTTATAGCAATCAAAAGGTCTTTTGCTATTGCATTAGCACCTTTAAAATCTTTTCTTCTTATAAATTCTTTTGTTATTATTTGTTTCATTGTAATTTGTAGATGTTGATCGACTTCCTTTGTTCTAAGCATAATGTCATTTCCTAAATCACTCAGTACATAAAATAAGTTGTTATTTTTATCAACTTTGTCTTTAACTAATTGATAATACTTAGTTTCTACAGTACTCTTTTCGAAGTTTATAACATCTAATCTGTAATGTTCTCCTCCACCCATGAACACATCTCTTATTAAAAACCTTGTAATATCAAGAACTGTTTCATCGTTTAATTCTTTCTTATAATAAGTATTTATAAGTTCTTTTATGAAGTCACGAATTTGAAGTATTGTTGAACCTTCACGAGTAATAGTTTTTTCTAATAAATAACACAATACTGCCACGGAAATATTAATTAATTCATCAAGAGAGAAATTCTCTTTTATTTTATTTGAAACACGATGGGTATCTACTAATTTGGTTACAAAAGAACTTATGGCACCTATAGTATTCATTCTCTTATCGAAATCTTGTAAAAATTCAAACTTATTTTCTTCCATCATTGACTTTCCTCCATAAGTACTTTATAATTAATAATTTCCTGAGGTACGTACTTATTGTTTTTTAGAATCTCGGTTATTTTATTTTTATCACTATCAGAAAATGATGATAAGAATAACTCTAAGTCTTTAGTTTTCCTTTGGTTATCATTCATATTTCTTAAACTCTTTATTTCTTGAATTTCCTCTAACATAAAATGGTAAGCATTAGTAAACAATTTTACATCTACCTTTTTAGAAAGAGAAAATATGATATTAATACCTTCAAAGTCAATATCTCCCCAATAGTATATTGTCGGTTCATTTAAGAAAGAAAAGTCTTTATGATTTAAATATTCAATACTGCTGATTATTTTTTTACCCTCTCCATAAACCAATAAACCTATATCTAATCCCAAAATAATTTTACGTTCTTCCATAAGTATTTTTCTAAGAGTAAACCAAGTGTCCTTATTTTCAATTATTAAAACATTATTTGTATCTCTGTTAATAGTCTCTGAAAAGAATGGTTCTGGTGTATTGTATACATTCAATCTATTATGACTTAAACCTAAATTTGTAAGCAGTGTTGGTGACTTCCTTAAAAACTTCTCTTCTCCCCATATATCAAAAGACCTTTCGTTTATGGACATTGGCACCTGAAGCCTGTCTCTATGATATACAATATAATTATTTAACTTTAGAATATACTCTCTATCCTTTTTATACTCTTTAGGTTTATTAAGATAATAATTAATACTTAGAAATGCGTTAAGCTGTTTTATTTCATCAATAATGTCACTATAATCCTCTTTTGGTATTTTAATATCATACTTCTTAAACAAAATTGGATTTCTTCCATTAGATCCCGATTTTAATTTTGCATTTAATATATTCCTACTAGTCAATTCCTCTACCTTTTTAACAAGTTCATCATATGATAAATTTATATATAATTGGAATAATTCTTCGTATGTAATTGTTTTTTTAGGAAAATTGTATATCTTATCCATGATTTTATCTCCTTGTAAATTAGATATATTACATTATAACACATTTTATTATAATAACAAAAATAAAACTAATGAAATAATTCAAATTACAATAGTTTAGGAAATTTCATAAGGAAGTTCAAGCTAAAAGTCCACACCATTATAGTGTAGACTTTTAATTTATTTATTGAGAGTATTTTTTATTATAGTATAGTACTTCCTTCAACAAATTTACTCATGTCATCTAAATCATAATCAGCAATTGAGAAAGTCATCCGTACAATTCTAATTTAATCCGTGTAATTGCTGTTTTTCTATTTTCTATTTTTCTGTATTTTATTTACAGATGCAAATACTATAATAGTGCCTATTATACATATAATTGTGCTAATAAGCAATAACAATGATGCACCACTTAAATCTAATACTGCACCACCTATTAAACTTGCAAATATATTACTTAATGTAATCATGCCAGTTACGAAAGCTTGTCCTTTTACTGCCTCACCTTTATCCATAACTTCATGTACTAAATGAACAGATGCACTTAAAAAAATCGGAAATGAAATCAATTGAAATAAGAATCCAAAATATATAAAGGCAACCGATTTTGCCATAAATACAATAAAAATCTTAATAGTAAAAGCAACAGATGCCACCTTAAGCAAGAGTTGGCAAGAGAACCTTCTTCTAAGTTGACTAAAAAATATTAAACAAGGCAGTTCAAGAATTGCCATGAAGGAAAACAAATTTCCCATCTCGCTACTAGTTCCACCTACATTCAATAGAATCTGCATCAGATAATTGTTTAAAACTGAGTTTTCAAAAAAAACCCCCACAATACCCAGAGAAAAAACTATAAATATTTTATTTCGTTTTATGAAATTTTTAAGACTAATTGGCTCTTTATCTTCAATATTTTCAACGGTATTCAATGAAACCATTTTTTTTGATATGTACCTTCTATATGATTTTTTTGTCAATACAAGTGACGATAAAAGCAATATAAGAACTACAACTCCCGCCGTAGGTATCGATTGTATTCCATACAAAGTAACTAGATAACCTAACAAAGCGCAAAGTACTGCATAAGCTATAGAACCTCCAGCTCTTGTAATACCAAAATTTATTTCATAACCACTTTGACTAATGTAAAAAGCTGTTGAATTTATAAGTGGCTGAAGAGCAGTAAGACATGCGCCAATCATAATAAATATAATGGAAAGAATTAGTGATTTACCTTTAAACATAAACATTATTATAGTATTAAGCAAAAGTATACCTGCTATTATTTCGGTTATTTCTATAGGAGATATTTTTTGAGATCTGTCAGCAATATCAGCTAAGATGAGTTGTAGGACAACAGCTAAAATACTAGAAAGTGCTAGAATAATTCCTATTTCATAATTTGTGTAATTTTTCCCAAGAAGAAATATTGATGCAAAACTCATTATTACACCGTAATACATCCAATACGAACCCTGTATTGTGCCATACTCAAAGTTAAGAATCCTTTTCATTATTAGTGCTCCATTTATAGTAGGATTTTTGCAATGCATTTTATTAAAGTTTATATGTAGCATTGTATCACTATTTATTTTTATAATCAACAATTAGAATTTTACTTTTCTTCACTTATTCGACTGCATGAAATCGTCACCACTCCGGAGGAAATGTTCCTAAAAATAAGATTCTAACCCGCCCTCTTCATTTCCATCGATAAGCGGCCGACCATTTTTAAAAATGGATTTTAATGGTGAAGCAAGCTGTCTCAATTTTTATTTGAAACAGCCCCTTTATGTGATTAGGAAATACGATTTTGCATTCGCCATCGACTTAACTAATAACTTAATAACTTTGATAGTTCCTGTATTTTACAACTAAATGCCTATACTCTTGGAGGTGTTCCTTCAGCATTTGATACTACTGCATCTATTTGGACTAAAGCATCTTTAAGTATAGCTGATACTCCAACCGTTCTTCGTGCAGGAAGACTGCTTGGGAAGAATGTTGTGTAAACTTCGTCTACAGCATCAACATCTGCGATATTTTTAAGGAATATATTTACTTTAACCACATCACTCATAACGTGGTCTACACTTTCTACAATTGCCTTGATATTTTTTAAGCACTGTTCAGCCTGTTCTTTTACACCACCCGCTACCATTTTACCAGTTTTTGGTTCAATAGGTAATTGAGCTGAAATATGATTGTAATGAGAAAAAGCTACTGTTTGTGTATATAGAGAACTTTTTGGTGCATTTTCCGTATTTTTTGCTTCTATGATAAGCCCATGCCTGTCTTCAACAGCTTGTGGGGGTGTACCATCTCCGTGAGACACCACTGCTTCAATTTGTACCAAAGCTTCCATAGGTAAAGCTGAAGCTGCAATTGTTGTAAGTGCAGGGACATATGCAACAGCCCTAGCTATAGCCGAGTCTGGGAAAAATGTTGTATAAACTTCGTTTACTGCTTCAATATCCGAGAGGTTTTTAAGGAAGATATTAATTTTAACAACATCGTCAAAAGGGACATCAATACTTTCTAAAATTGTCTTGATATTCTTTAAGCACTGTCTAGCCTGATCTTTTACGCCACCAGCTACCACTCTACCGGATTTTGGATCAATTGGTAATTGAGCTGAAATATTATTGTAATGAGAAAAAGCTACAGTTTGCGTAGATAGAGGACATATTGGAGCATTTGCAGTGTTATTAGTAAGTTTTATAAGGTCGCCTGCTTGTGGTGCATTTGGAATTGTACCTTCGCCGTTTGAAACAAGTGCTTCAATTTGCACTAAAGCATCCATAGGCAAAGCTGCAACTGCGACTATCGTTCTTGTAGGAACATAGCTTGGGAAGAACTTTTTATAAACTTCGTCTACTGTGTCAATGTCCTTGATATTCTTAATAAATACAGTAATTCTAACAACATCGCTCATAACGTGGTCGATGCTGTTTACAATTGCCTTAATATTCTTAAAGCACTGTTCAGCCTGCTCTTTTACACCACCAGCTACCAATTCTCCAGATTTTGGATCGATTGGTAATTGAGCTGAAAGATTATTGTAATGAGAAAATGCTACAGTTTGTGAATATGGACCGATACCTTCTGGAGCATTTTTTGTATTTCTTGCTAATACTTCGTTATAGCCGTTCATGATAGTATTCTCCTTTTAGGGGTGATTGAACTATACGTTCATATATAGTCACATCATTATTATTTGTAACTACCTGTAAATAATTCATAAAATTAAACTTTTCTTTAAAAGAGTTTGCCTTTTTTCCAATTTTTTCTCTATTAATATTATTCCTCTTAAAGGCGAATAATGGCAAATCGGTTATTAAAGATAAAAATAAATATAGTAAAAAGATGAAGAAGTAGCATAAATATTAAATTATTTAGCCAGGTTTTTTGCTTTTACTCTTGCGTTAGAATTAGTAGCATTATTTTCCTGCTCTATTGTTACCAAGAACTGATTTCCATTGTTAGTTTCCATTGGATTTGGATTTAGTATTGATTTATAGTTGTTGGCAGGATTGTATTCTATAATCTCTTCATACTTGCCTTCAACATCTTCTTCTACCCACTTTTGCGTACAATCTAACCCCTCCGCTTGAAATACCTCAATAAGGAACAGCATAAGTGAACCTCTTGGTGAGCGCTTCCTCATCTAAAAGTTCTAAATCACTTCCTGTTATTTCTTCAACTCTCACTATTGATTCGTCTAAGAATTCAGGAGATGTGTACAAACCAACATAAATTTTTTGATTGCTGCTGTTTTCAAGATTTATGTCGCTTAAGCTGTTCAATGTAAGCTGAATTATTCGCCTGCCCTGCTCGTCACTTACAAGTCCAACCTTTGCAATTCTAGTGTCAGGAATATCCAAATTCATCAGCCCTGATTTTTCCCTGGAATCACCATCTGAAAAACTTGCTGTAAAGGTGTAATTTAAATCATGAATACCTGTAATTTAATCCGAAACATCATAGTCAACTGTCAAGACAGTGCTTTCATTAGGCAGCAGATTTAAATTTTATAAGAGCTTATCATTCCGTAGATATTACCCATTAATATTATAACGAAGATGGTGTAGTGGAAGTTATCAGTATATGGTGAATTTCTGTAGTAAAATAGGATACCAAAAAAATTAGCATTTCAAATTTTTGTCAAAAATATCTTAATAAAAAGCTATATTTATAACCACAATGAATCGAGACTTTATCTATTTTAGTATGCATTTAGTAATGTTGTTATTTTTCTTTTTTAATTTAAAACACCAGTGACCAATGAATTTCATATCATTCTTCCTTATATTTTCAATCATATCAAAATAATCGTCTCCATCTACATGTACATTTTCAATATCTAAAAAACCAATAGCTTCAAGAGATGTTGATGTTTTTCCACATAGATGTATTATGGTATCGCCTAGTTGTGCTTCAAGTTTCTTCAATATATTATATGTAAATTTGCCTGATACTTCTTTGTATACCTTTGAGCCAACTATATCAATTGTTCCAGCTGGATCTGCAAAAGAAATAATATCTGCCCCATATTTAATACATTCTAATATAAAATCTATTGTGCCATCTTCAATTATCTCTAACAATTTATTAGCATTCTCAGTTTCTTTTCTGATAGCTCTAAAAAATAATTGACTATCTATAATAGATGTACCAATAGTAATAGGTCCAGTTACATCAATTATTACTTTTTCTCCATTTTTCTTTAATATGCTTATAGCCTTTAGAACTTCAGCAATTCTTCCTTTACTTAAATCAATATTTTTTACCTCTTCTATTGAATTTATATCGTTTATTACATATCCAGAAATTCTATTACCAAACTTATGATCAAAATTCACTTTTGAACCAAAAGCTTCGGCCTCTACAGTATGACAAAATGGTAATTCACAATACTTGTTATTCTTATATTCTTTTAAGGCTTTTGACAATTTAGCTATATAAGAAGCATCACTATTTATTTCTTCACGGGACATAGAGGACATAGATAATTCTTCTATTATACTATCAGGTATTGATTCTATTTCATTTCCTGTACATTTAAATATGTTAGACACTGTCATCTTATCACCCCTTTTAAAAATTTAGTTGGGACACAAAAACATCTTGAAAATTTTCTCTAAAAGATAACTCCAATACTTCCATTTTTCCCTTAATCTCATATACCTTCTCAAGGCATTTACTATTAATTAAAGCAAGTCTAGCACCTTCTAAAGAGGTATTTCCTAAAAACTTTATCTTTCCATCGAAGCCCTTAGGAATTAACCCTATTATCTTTATATTATTTGGATTGATATGATATCCAAATGCTCCTGCTATATATATCATTGATATTTCCTCTATTGTCAATCCTATTTCCTCTAACATCAAAATTAGACCAGCAGCTATAGCTCCCTTTGCTAGTTGAATTTGTCTTATATCTTTTTGAGAAATGAATATATCATCTGTTATATAAAATTTCTTATCTCTTAGTCTCCTCTCCAATTTAGAATTTATGTTTTTATTCCATCTACCCGATTCCATTAAAATATTGCTCTTAACCAGTGCTCCAGCTATATCTATAAGTCCACTACCACAAACTCCTATTGGTTTAGCATTACCTATTGTTGTGTAATGAATATTATACTCCTCATCTATATGGAAAGTTTCGATGGCTCCTATTTCCGCACGACATCCACATTCTATATTCATACCTTCCAATGCTGGACCAGCTGCTGTAGATGTTGATATTATTTTTCCATCCCTTAAAGCTGCAAGTTCACCATTTGTACCAATATCAATAAATACTGCCTTTTTATTTTCTTGAAACCCTGATGCCATAATACCAGATACTATATCTCCACCTACATAGGATGAAGTAGATGGAATTATGGTAAGCAAAGCTTCATTATTAACCTCAATCTGTAAATCCTTTGCCATTATATTTTCTGCGCTCAAAAACACTGATCTATAAGGTGCTTTGGCCAATGATTCCGGATTTATACCTAATAAGAGATGTTGCATAGTAGTATTTGCTGAAATTGTAATATAATAAATATTATCTATATTATATAGAATTCCTACTATTTTCTTAATTGTATGATTTATTTCATCTACAATTAGTTCCTGTAGTTTAATAGAACCTAATGGATTTTCCATACAATAGGTAATCCTTGTAAGAACATCCCCTCCATATTGTGTCTGAGGATTTAGAGACGATAGACTTCCAACTATTTCTCCATTAGATAAATCCACTAAATAATATGATATGCCTGTGGTACCAATATCTATTGCTAATCCTAATATATCTTTTTTATAACTGCTTATATCCAATAGCTTATCTTCAAAAAAAACGCCCCATATTTCTTTGAAATTTTTTTCTTCTATAATGGCGATTTTTCTATATAAGTCTACTGAATTAACTTTATACCCTAAATACTCAACATAGGGAATAGGACTTTTCTTATTTATTTCTATGAGCTTTCTTATTTTGACAGGACTATCTATTGAGACATCAATACTATACCCCTTGCTAATTGTCTTCAATGCTTTTTGTTTTTCTATTAATTCTACTTCCGCATCCCCAAGAACCGTTGCCATACATGATAATCTTTCGAATTTATCTTCATCGATAATCTTTCTTTCTCTATCCGTAGGCTTCGAAAATTGACCTTTGGCTATTACCTTACATTTACCACAAAACCCCATACCATTGCATGGGGTTTCAATACTTAGTTTTGCTTCTCTAATTGCATCTAATAAAATTGTATTTTCCTTGACTTCAATACATATATTTTCTTTAATAAAATTTATTCTAGGCATTATATACATCCTTTGATTCTCAATATTTTTCAAAATATTATATATAGTTTTTACTGCTAAATCTTTATATAGCTTTGGTCTAATTATATGTAAATCACCAGCAGGTCTGTAAAAAGATTATATCTGCTCCATGCTCAGATCATTTACAACTTCCTTTAAGTAATTACAATAATTAATATTCTCCTTTTACCGTTTTAAGTATGACTTGAATATTTTTCATTGAGGATTGTGTTCCAAGTCCACAAGCAGGTGATAGAATATCTATACCACTATTAATAGCGTTTTGAGTCATTGCATTAATTTTGTCTTCATTAGCAGTTTCAATAGCAAAAGAACTTACATTGCCCATTAAAACTTTTCCTTCCATATGCTCTTTTAATTCCTTAATGCTAACCATTGCATCAAAACTAAATGCATCTGTATTTAGCTTTTTAATTCCTGAATATACTTTATGCATTTGTCCACATATATGTACAATTATTGGAATATCATTATAAGTTTCTCGAATACCATCTATTAGCATATTAATATATTTAACAGCAAATTCCTCAAAATATGTTGGTCCCAATATTTCTCCAGTTCCGCTTGGATCCGATATGGCAATAACGTCAGCTCCAGATTTAACTTGAGCTTTTCCAAATTCAATAATTTGATTTGTAACAAATTCCATTAATTTATGTACATCTTCTTTTTTTCTTCTAAGTTCCTTATAAAATATAACTGGTTCCATAAGTGAAGAAGTTACACTAATAGGGCCTGTGACATTGCCAATTATTGGTATTCCAGTGTTTTTAGTTTTTAATATAGAAATTGCATCTGTTGTTACTTTAACCCTTCCCTTATTAATATCTAAATGTTTTATATTTTTATAATCCGATATTGATTTCATTATATATTCAATGACATGTGGCTCAAACTTTGTAGATCCCATATCAACCTTTGCCCCCATACCTTCTACTTCAACAGTCATGCAGAATGGAACTCCATAATTTTCAAACAGCCCATAATCATATACTGACATTGCGAGTCCTGCCATTTGTTCTGCCTCCATATGAGCCTCAGGCCACATAATTCCCGCCTTATACATTAATTCAGTTACAATCATATTCATCATTCCACCTGGACATATACAAGGTACTCTATCTTCTTTATTTCCCTTTAATACAGAAAGTAGTCTTTCTCTTTCATCCATATCAAACCCCCATTTTATTACACAATATCCATTCCAACCATAATTTTTGCTAGCTTAACAGCTTCTACTGCATTAGATGAATATCCATGTGCATTGATTTTATCACAATATGTTTGAGAAATAGGTCCTCCACCTATAAGTACTTTTGTTTTACCATACAGGTTCTCTTGCTTTAACATTTCAACCACTCTCTTCATTCCAGGCATAGTGGTTGTCATCAAAGTTGACAAACAAATAAGGTCAGCATCTACTTCTTTAACTTTTTCTATAAATTTTTCTAGAGGTACATCTCTACCTAAATCATACATTTCGAAACCAGCAGTTTCTAACATTATTCTTACTAAATTCTTTCCTATATCATGGGTATCACCCTCTACAACACCAATAACACATTTATATGTAGTTTTTCCCACTGATTTTCCTTTATTTATGTGTGGTTTTATCACTCCTAAACCATTGTACATAGCATCTGAACAAATTAGTAAATCAGTAATAAAGTACTCTTCTTCTTCGTACATAATTCCAGCTCTATTCATACCATCAACTAATCCTTTTAAAATACCATCTATTGGATCATATCCAGCATCTATGTATTCCCGTGCTACATCTATAATTTTTTCATCTTCCATTTCAAAAACATAATCTGATAACAGCTTTAATAATACCTCTTTTGATCTACTCATATTTATTTCTCCAGTCCTTCGTCTTCTAATGAACTTTTATTTATAGGATATTTGTCGTATTTACGGTCTGCTTCAAAATAATTTAGACTTTTTTGTATTTTAACACTCATTAAAAATATTGTAAAATTAATTATTTTTATAGTTGTTTGTATTTCACAACTTTTTTTTATAATCAAATGCAACTATTTTATTAGACTTACAACTTTTCCTCATATATAATATACTATATCAAATAAATAAAGAAGGTGCATAAATGATTAAACTACCTGATAATTTTGAAACGTTTGATGAAAAGAGAAAAAATGGTTTTATCGCATTGATGGAAGAAAAAGAAAAAGGCAAAAAGGTTGTAGGTACATTCTGTACTTACACACCTGTTGAAATAATATTGGCTGCAGGTGCAGTACCAGTAAGTTTATGTGGTAGCAGCGAACTTGGAATTTCAGAGGCAGAAGCAATTCTTCCCAAAACATTATGTCCACTCATTAAATCAAGCTTTGGACTAGCTATATCAGATAAATGTCCATATTTTTATTTTTCTGACATGATTTTAGCTGAAACAACCTGTGATGGCAAAAAGAAAATGTACGAACTATTAAACGAAGTAAAACCAGTACATGTAATGCATCTGCCTCAAGGTCAAAATGGTCCACTTGCAATTCAATCATGGAAAGAGCAAATCAAGCAAACAGCTAAATATATTGGAGATTTTTTCAATAATGAAATAACAGAAGAAAAGCTCCACGATGCAATTGTTGAACGAAACAGAATACGTAAAGCTATATTAAAATCCTATGAAGTAACAAAACTAGTACCATCACCAGTATCTGGCTATGAACTTAGCAGCGTAATTGAAGCAACGGATTTTCATTTTACAGATGATGATATGGTTGAATATTTAGAATCAAAGACAATTGAGTTCTTATCTAATTATAAACCACAAGATCCTAATAAAAAACGCAGACCAAGACTTATGTTAACAGGATGTCCTCACTCAGGAGTTCGTGATAAAATTATTAAAAAAGTGGAAGATTTAGGAGCAGACCTCGTTGTGCTCGATAGCTGTGCAGGTCCAAGGACGCAGCGAATACTTGTAGACGAAACTAAAGACCCTTATGAAGCGTTAGCAGAAAAATACTTAAAAATTAATTGTTCTGTCATGACTCCTAATGATGGTCGTTTTGAAGATTTGAAAGCTATAATAGAAGAATATAAAGTAGATGGTGTTATTGAAATGGTCCTTTTCGCATGTCATACTTTCGCTATTGAAGCTCATAAAACTAAAAAATTTATTTCAGAAGAATTAGGAACTCCTTATATTCGTATTGATACTGATTTTTCTTCATCTGATAGTGCTCAAATTCAAACAAGGTTAGAAGCATTTTTAGAGATGATATCATAATTTAGAGAGGATTATTAACATGTATTTTATCGGTATTGACATTGGCTCAACAGCCAGTAAAGTTGCTGTCAGGGGTCAAAAAGAATTAGAATTTGTTTTGCCAACTGGCTGGAATAGTAAAGAAACATCGTTCCAAATTCAAAAAAATTTATTGGATTGTTACGGAATTGATGTAACTAAAGATGAGGTAAAATCCATATCCACCGGTTATGGCAGAATTTCTGTTCCTTATGCAGAAAAAACTGTTACTGAAATCACCTGCCATGCAAAAGGTGTTCAGGTTATGCATAATTTAAAATCATGTACAATTATTGATATAGGTGGACAAGACACCAAAATCATATCCCTTAGAGATGGAAATGTTGATGATTTTATTATGAATGATAAATGCTCTGCAGGAACTGGAAAATTTTTAGAAATCATGTGCAACCGTCTCGGTCTTACTATTGATGAACTTTTTACATTTGCAAATAAAGGTAAAGCACTTCAAATAAGTTCCATGTGCACTGTTTTTGCAGAATCTGAAATCATAGGACTTATGGGAAATGGTAATAGTCGTGAAGACATTGCTGCTGGTGTTGTGGATTCTGTTGCAACAAAAGTAAAACAGTTAGCAACTCGTCATGGGATTGGGGATAATATAATTCTCACTGGAGGATTAAGTGTCAATCCAATTTTTATAAAAATATTATCAGAACATTTAGGGCAATCTGTAATAGCTCATGAGAAAGGCCAGTTTGCTGGTGCAATTGGTGCAGCAACTCTTGCACAAAAATAGAGTTATTAACTTAAGTGAGATCAAAATTTTTTTAAAAATAAAATATAACTTATCTTTATAATTAAATAGCAGAGATAAAATACTCTGCTCATTTTTATATTAATTTATGAAATATTATAGTTTCTTAGAATAACTTAAGCGCCAGTCCAGTCACTTAAGTTATTTTAAACTCTTAAAATCACTTTTAAAATTAGCCTTCAACCGTCAGTTTTTCATTATAATGATATTTATATTTCATACATCTAATCTACAATGAAATAATAGATTTCTGTCAAGAAATTGAATATCCAGTTTCTTTATCAAAAATAGAAATCTTAGTATTATCTATTTTCAAACTATAAAGAATTTTATAATCAAGTTTAACACCACCAATGTGTCTTGAAATCACTTCTACACCACCGAAATCTAAATAAACATACTTTTCGAATCCAACGTTTTCTATCATATTAATTTTACATAATATACTATCATCCTTATCCGTCTTATCAATAAGTTCAATCTGTTCACTTCTGATTCCTACAGTTACCTCTTTATTAAGATAAGCTTCAAGTTCCTTTCGACTCTCTTCTGACACCGGTAATTGATATCCATTTTCTAAAAGTATATAACTATTAGTTACCCTTCCATTAATTAAATTTATTTGAGGAGTGCCAATAAAATTGGCAACGAAAATATTCCTAGGTGATTCATATATCTCATTAGGTGTACCAACCTGTTGAATAATACCATTATTCATTACCACTATTCGATCCGCTAATGTCATTGCCTCTACCTGATCATGGGTTACATAAATAAAGGTTGTCTGTAATCTTTTATGTAAATTTGCTATTTCCACTCGCATTTGAACTCGTAACTTTGCATCTAAATTAGATAAAGGTTCGTCCATAAGAAAGACCTTAGGTGAGCGAATCATAGCTCTACCCATTGCAACCCTTTGCCGTTGTCCTCCTGATAGTTCTCTAGGTTTTCGTTTCAATACACTTTCTAACTCCAAAATTTTTGCAACATCTTTAACTTTACTATCTATTTCCTTCTTTGGAAATTTTCGCATTTTTAATCCAAAAGCCATATTTTCATACACAGACATATGAGGATAAAGGGCATAATTCTGAAAAACCATTGCGATATCACGTTCCTTTGGATGCATATTGTTAACAACCTTACCATCAATTAAAATTTTCCCCGTAGATATCTCCTCTAAACCAGCAACCATTCTCAATGTAGTAGATTTACCACAACCGGATGGACCAACTAAAACTATAAATTCCTTATCCTTTATAGTCAACTTAAAATCATCAACTGCCTTTATATTTTCACCATATATTTTACTAATACTTTCAAAGTTTATTTCAGCCACTTATATCATCTCCATAGCATTCTTTTTTTACATTGTAAAATAACTTATATAAAAAATCCTCAGAGGAACAACGCCTAAACTTATTTATTACTTTTACTTCTGAGTAGGTTTCATCAAATAATATTTCATTAATATTCATATTCACAATCAATTCAGATAACCCATACTCATCTCTATCTAAAAATTTGCTGATTATATGATGAATTAAACGATATTCATCGTTGCTCTTAATTGGATATCCCTTTACAAGATTATTTACAAGCTCCAACTTTTCCTTTGCAGTTCCTGGAGGAACAGAACATCCAGTGCTAAAAATAAAGTTTTTATAATTTCTCATTTTTTCATTTATTGAATTTACTTCATTAGTAATTTCTTCATTTGACCCCATCCATAATATCATAGGATTCAAATTTCCCATAATAACAACATCTTCCGTCACCATACTCATACAATGTTGAATATCAGTAACATAATCAATACTTAAAACCTGAGCATCAGTTTTCAGCATAAAGGGAGTATGATGTGTGGTTTTGCCACATACATGCAAAAACCCTGGGATATTTATAGAATTAAAAATTTTTTGCAAGAACTGACCTGAGAATCTCCAAAAATCTTCTGGTGAAAGCAAAGATGCCAAAGGTTCTGCAATCCAATAAAAATCTGCACCAACGGATTCCTCCATCCTTGCTAATTTAATCAAATAATCATTAATAAAGTTGACTAATGCCTCCACTACCAATGGATTTTTGTAGGTTAGGCGCAAACATTTATCTACACCAAGTATATCTGATGCAATAGTCAATGGACCAAAACAACCCCCACCTATAGGTTTATCCGTAATCAACTTTTTAGCCACTATTTCCTCAACTTCTTTTTGGAATATGCTATAATTAAAATTAGTCACTCTTTGCAATTCCGCTACATCATAAACTGATTCTATGGGAACCGGATTAACCTTCACAAGATTTTCAGCGACCATAGTAGTTTTAAAACCAAGAGACTTAGCAACCTTTATATTGTGTAAACATGTAAAATCAAAGTCTTTCTCACAATTTCCAATCAACGAAACAAGTCTATAATTTCTTTCATATAAATAATCTATAACCTTTTTCATCTATTTATCAACACCTTTAAATACAATACCCTGCACATAATATCTTTGTCCCAAATAGAAAATGATGATACTAGGAATTACTAGGACTACAGATGCTGCCATAGTAATTGGAATGGAACTTGTCCCTTCATATGTATTTTTCATATAATTTAAAGCAACAGCAGCTGTTCTAGTTTCCTCACTAGTACAATAAATTAGTGGTCCAAAAAAGTCATTCCATACATTCATAAATGTATATAGTACAACTACCATAATAGCAGGTTTAGCAAGTGGCATTACGACTTTTCGATATATATTAAATTCACTACAACCGTCTATTCTTGCTGCGTCCAACAATGCATTTGGAACAGTCAAAAAATATTGACGAAGTAAAAATATATAGAAAGCATTTCCAAAGAAAGACTGCGCCCATAAGGGCTTCAATGTACCAAACCAACCAATATAATTAAATAATAAAAATTGCGGAAAAAATATTACTTCTCCTGGAAGCATCATAGTCGCTAACAATAGAGCAAATATTTGTTTCTTGTATTTAAAATTCAAGAAAGCAAATCCATATGCTACTAAGGAACAAGAAAGAACATTTCCTGCAATATTTATTGCAGCTAATATTAGTGAATTTATTAGATATTTATGAAAATTATAATCCGTAAATAAACGGGTATAGTTATCGAAATTAAAATTTTCAGGAATCCAACGAATAGGTACCTCGTAAATCTTAGTAGGTGTTTTAAGTGAAGAGGAAATCATCCATAGCAAAGGTATTATCATTAAAACTGCACCAAAAATAATCAAAATATATGTCAGAAACTTAATCCAATTAATTTTTTTTTTGTTTTCTATCATAAAATATTCCCATCCTCAGAATCATAATGTACTACGTGAGTAGAAAGCTTAAGAGTTATAAACGAAATAATAAAAATAATTAAAAATAGAACCCATGCTAAAGCACATGCTTTACCCATTTGATACCATTTAAACGCATGTTGATAAACATAATAAGCATAAAACAAAGATTTATTATTTGGTCCACCACTTGTCATAACATATGATTGCGTAAATGTTTGCAAAGAACCAATTATTCCAGTAAGTGTAGTAAATAGCAAAATAGGACTCATGGCGGGTATTGTAATATGGATTAAATTGTTCCACCATGAAGCGCCATCAATTTTTGCTGCTTCATACAAGTCTTGAGAAATACCTTGTAATCCAGACAAATACATAACTATACTCCCACCTATTCCCCACATTGACATCAATATCAATGAGGGCATTACCCATTTTTCATCATAAATCCAATTTGGTCCTTGAATTCCAAAATTATAAAGAAAATTATTTAATAGTCCAAATTCCGGATTAAAGATCCAAGCCCAAAGCATTGAAACTACAACACCAGAGATAACTGCTGGTAAATAATAAATAGTACGAAAAATATTTACACCCATTATTTTAGAGTTTAAAAGAATAGCAACAAATAATGCTAATATGACATTAATCGGAACGCTAAATAACGTATAGGTTAAGGTAACCTTCGTAGATTGATAAAATAAAGGATCTGTAAATACTTCTATATAATTAGCTATACCAACCCATTTTGGCTTTGTTAAAACATCCCACTCAGTAAAACTGATAAAAAAAGAACTTGCTATAGGAATCAATGTAAGAAAAAGAAATCCAATAATCCAAGGAGATGTAAAGCCAAAAAAGCTCAGTGAATTTTTATTAATCTTCATAATTACTCCATCTATTTGAATGTATAAATGGAGTCAATCTCAGTTAGAGGTTTACTCCATTTATATTTATCTAAAACAATATTTATTTACTATTTAAGGCTTCCTCAAAACCGGCCTGAATCTTCTCAGCAGCTTCTTGTGCCGATTGCCCACCAGTAATCATTAGTTGAATATTAGGATCAAAGTACTTAGATAATATCTCTTCCCAATTTTCTAAAACAGCATCATTATGAACAGCATTATCCAATGTTGTTACTCTAATAATATGATGCTCTGGTGCATTTTCAATTTTAATAACTTCATCCGAAGAAGCAATTTCCTTATTTATGACAGTTATCAAACCAGATGAAGCTAGCATTTTCTGTGCCTCGTCACTTTGCATAAATCTTGCAAATTCCCAAGCTAAATCAGGATTATTAGTTGTATTAGAAATTGCATAACCTGCATACAACGCTGGATAGACAGCTTCTTTTCCTTCTACTGTTGGGATTTCAACCATATCCCATTTAAAATCAGTTATTGCAGTACGATATACAACTGCCCAAACACCTGTGATATCCATAGCTACCTTACCGGTATCCCAGTTTCCTCCTAAGTTCTGGTTATCTAGGCTTGAAGGTACTGATTTATCATCAAGATATAAATCTTGTATAAACTGTAATGCTTCTACAGTCTCAGGAGAGTTGAATACTGCTTTTTGGGGATTATTCATATCATCAAAAAATTTACCTCCATTGGCAAATATAAAACTTTCGCATGCTGAATAGCCTGCTCCACCAATAGTTGCACCAAATTGTGTTGTTTTCCCATTTTCATCTTTTATAGTTAATTTTTGCGCTGCATCTCTAAAATCATCTAATGTCCATCCTGCTTTAGGATAATCAAGCCCAGCAGCGTCAAACATATCTTTATTATAGAAAACTACAAGCGTATCTGCACCATTAACTGTGGCAATATTTTTACCTTTGTATTTAAAAGAATCATATAAACCAGTAGAAAACTTTGAATCATCAAGCAATTCAGGATCGGCATTGAATTTATCAGTTAAATCCATTAATAATCCTTTACTTGCCCAGTTGGTAAAATATTTAGGATGACCATATATAACATCTGGTGCATTTTTACCAAGGAACATAGTATCAATTTTAGTAGTATATTCATCCGGGATATATTCCAAATTAACTTTTGTACCTGGATGTTTCTGTTCAAAAAGAGCAATAATTTCTTCATTTACTTTCTTTTCTTCAGCAGATCCCCAAGTAGAAAAAGAAATTTCACCTGTTAATTTTTCTTCATTAGATTTTGCATCTGTTTCAGGTTTAGTAACGGCTGTTTCTGTTTTTTCCGAACTGCAGCCCACTAATAAAACAATACTGCAAATTAAACTAAACATTAAAATAATAACTTTTTTCATGTAATAACCTCCGCGTATGTTTTTTTAACGTCAAGATATTTTAAGTTTTTTTTACAAAATATTTTTTAGATAAACCTTGTCCAATTAAGATTGGTTATGTAAATAATAATATTAATTCTTCTGTTGCGTTAACCTTTGCATCTGCAATCAATCCAATATATCTCGCATAATTTCATTCAAATGCTCGCATTTATTTGTTAATCACATAACAACTTATTATTTATAATTAAAATTTTCCATGCAAAAAAACTCATATTTATCTTATGTCTTGTAATTCTTTCACATTTTACAACTAAAAAAGAGGATTGTAAAATTCAATTTTTTTATACTTATTGTACAATTCACAACTTTATTTCATAATTTTCATCAGCAAATCATTGTAAGAATCAAATGTATTCTTTCAAACTTCAATTAATTGTACATGCAAAGAAACAAAGATAAATAATAAACAATTACATAAAAAAAGTCCTCATATTTGAGGACAAACTTGAAATTTCTTTTGTTGTGAATTTTAATGGTGGAGGCGGTGGGAGTCGAACCCACGTCCGAAAATATTTCCACAAGACTTTCTCCGAGTGCAGACGATACTTTATGTTTCGCCTCACCAACCGCCTATCGTCGGGCTGAAGGTTTGGCTATCTTCGATTGTTCAACTTAAGGTCGAAGAACCCCTTAAGTAGTTCCCTGCTTTAGATGATGCTCCCGTTTAGCCTACAGGTCGGCTAAGGGGAACAAGCAAGCAGCTTACGCTGCGAATGCTAAATTATTATTTTCTTTTGCGTTTATTGTTTTTGCCACTTTTATCGTTGTTTGGCGACAACGACTCGCTTATCTTCCTTCTATACCCCCGTCGAAACCATTTACGCCCCCGTAATAGGTTTTTGACGACTATAGCTAATCGTCACGTCTAAGAATTCTTCTTTCTGCATCTTTCTTAGCAAGAACTTGACGTTTATCGTAATTTTTCTTACCTTTTGCAACTGAAATTTCCATTTTTAACAGACCATTTTTAAGATATAAACTTAAAGGTATGATTGAATAACCTTTTAAAGTTATTAGCCCAACTAATTTTCTTATTTCCCTTTTGTTCAAGAGAAGTTTTCTAACTCTTAAAGGATCCACATTATATATGTTTCCCTTTTCATATGGGCTGATATGCATATTGTAAACATAAGCTTCGCCATCTTTTATATTTACATAACTATCTTTTAAGTTAACTTTTCCTTGTCTTACTGATTTTACTTCTGTTCCTACAAGTACTATCCCAGCCTCATATTTTTCTTCTATAAAATATTCATGATATGCTTTTTTGTTACTTGCAACATTTTTTGTATTTTGAGCCATAATTATCACCTACCATTAAGTGTAAACAGATTATAACACTATTTTTTTATGTTGTCAAATGACATATTAATTACATTTTTTAAACTTATCACATTTTTTGATAATTATGTAAACTATTCGATTTTATCAAAGCATATCATGATATTATATATTATTATATAAAAACAAAATCTATTTCTGCTTTTGCAATGCTTACAGTTTTTAATTTTACTTTAACTACATCACCAATTTTGTATACTTTTCTACTGTTTTGGCCAATAAGTTCTTTTTTCTCATTATCATAGATATAGTAATCGTCAATAATGTTTGATATATGAACTAAACCTTCTACCGTATTATCTAATTCTACAAAAACACCAAAACTAGTTACACCTGAAATAACACCCTCATATTCTTCACCAATTTTATCAGACATAAATTCAGCAATTTTAATTTTATTTGTGTCGCGTTCTATTTCATCTGCAATTCGCTCCATTTTAGAAGATTGTTCTGCTACAAACGCCGTACGTTCAAATAATTTATCCATTTCTTTTTCTGATATTCTACCATTGAGTTGCCCCTTAATTATTCGATGTATCTGTAAATCTGGATATCTTCTAATAGGCGATGTGAAGTGGCAATAATATGTTGCAGCTAATCCAAAATGACTTGAGCATTCTGAAGAATAAACTGCTTTTCTTAAGGACCTAAGCATCAAAGTATTCACTAATGTTTCTTCTTTTTTACCCTTTACCTTTTCTAGCAATTGTTGTAATTCTCTAGGGTGAACATCTTGACTTCCTTTAATAGTATATCCTAAATTATGAACAAACTTACTAAATTCATACATTTTTTCATCTTCCGGATCTTCGTGTATTCTATATACAAAAGGCATGTTAAGCCAATAATAATTTTCAGCTACTGTTTCATTACACGCTAACATAAATTCTTCAATTATTCTATTTGAAATTCTTCTTTCATATTTAGTTACATCTATTGCTTTTCCTGTTTCATCCGTAATAATTTTGGTTTCATCAAAATCAAAATCTATACATCCTCTTGTCTCTCTTTTTTTGCGTAAAATTAGGCTTAAAGCTTCCATTTCTTTAAGCATTGGGAGTATTTTTTCATACTTATTTGTTAACTCTTCATCATTGTTTTCAAGAATATTTGAGACATCTTTGTAAGTCATTCGATAACTACTTTTTATTATACTTTCAAATATTTCAAAATCAATTACTTTACCATCTAAATCAATTATCATCTCAACTGATAATGTCAATTTGTCTTCATTAGGATTTAAGCTACAAACCCCATTTGACAATTCCTTTGGTAACATAGGGATAACTCTATCACTTAGATAAATACTTGTTGCTCTCTTTAGAGCTTCTTTGTCAACTTTTCTATCTTCTTTAACATAATGGGTTACATCTGCTATATGAACACCAAGCTTATACTTATCTTCGCTAATTTTTTCCACATATACAGCATCATCTAAATCTTTCGCATCAATTCCATCTATAGTTATTATCGTAAGATTTCTTAAGTCCCTACGCCTTTTAATTTCTTCTTCTCTGATTTCTTCTGACGATACCTTGATTGCTTCTTTAATTACATCTTCTGTAAAAAATTGTCTAACTTTTTTCTCTTTCAAAATAGCTTCTATATGTGTTTTGGTATCTTCTATATTTCCAATCACTTCTACTATTTTTCCTTCTGGATTCTTTCTCATTTCCGGCCATTCTGTAATCTTAACAGAAACTTTGGTATCATTTTTGGCATTATTAGAATCTTCCCTTGGAATAAAAATATCATATGAAATTCTTTTATCATCTGGTACAACAAAACCAAAGTTCCTGCTTTTTTGATATGTTCCAATAATGAATGTATTGGCCCTTTCAATTATTCTAATTACTTTTCCTTCAGGACTTTTCATATCCTCTGATAATTTAGTATTTTTTACGATTACTCTATCTCCATGCATAGCACCATTCATATCTCCTGGTGGTATAAACATATCTTTAATTTCTTTACTATCTGGTCTAAAAAATGCATACCCCTTTTGATGACCTTCTAATGTACCTATTATTAGATTCATCTTTTCTGGAAGACCATATCTTTCAGATCTGGTAAATATTATTTTACCTTCTCCTTCAAGCTCATTTAATGTTTTAATTAATTCTTTCCTTAAATTACCTTCTGGATTTAAAACATTCATTAGTTCTTTAAACGTTAAGGGTTTATATGCTTCTTCCCTCATAAATTCAATTATTTTATCTTTAATGTTCATCATTTACCTTCTTTCATAGATTCTTACCAATTCATACATATTATACTTTTTTGCTTCTGCCACTCTTCCCGTTTGTAGACATTTTGTTCAATAAATCTATATCGTATGAATATATATTTATACTATTTTGTTTTTGCTGAAGTTCTGCTAAATCAAGTATTTTAGTTATAAGATTAGTAAATGTAACTCCACAGCTTTCCCATAAATAAAAAGCAATAGAACCAGGTATTGTATTAATTTCATTTACATATATATTATTTCCATCATAGAGAAAATCTATTCTTGCATTTCCACAACAATCTATTGCAGTAAATGATGTTTTAGCATAATCTTGAATTAATTTTGTAATTTCATCACTAATATCTGCTGGAATTTTTCTCTTTGCTGTACTATCTTTAACTTTATTTACATATTTGTCCTCATATGTTAAAAATTCTTTCCAACCAATAGGCTCTTCACAAGAAGATACAAACAATTTATTTTCATATCCCATTACAGCGCAATTTATTTCTCTTACATTTTGAACACATTTCTCAACTATTATTTTTCGGTCATATGACATGGCAATATTTATACAATTCAATAATTCTTCTTCGTCTTCAGCTTTACTGATTCCAACACTTGATCCTAAATTTGCTGGTTTAACAATTAATGGGTACCCAATTCTATTAATAGCTTGCATAATTTCTACCTTATGACTATCCCAGTCACTTCTTAAAAACCAAGTATAGTCGACTACTGGCAAATTATAGCTTTCAAATACCTTTTTCATTATTACTTTATCCATTCCAAGAGAAGAACTTAGTACTGAACCAAAAGCACATGGTACACCATTCATTTGAAACATGCCATGTAAAGCTCCATCTTCTACATTTGTTCCATGTACTGCAGGGAATATCATGTCTATTTCACATGAATCATACTTTTTACCAAAAAATCCTTGCTTTATGTCGGGATGTGGATACAGTATCAACTTCCCTTCTTTAAATCCTGGCAAAACTTCATATGCATCATCAAATTTTTTCATTTTATAGTTTTTTATATTATGTAAGCTATTTCCAAAGTACCACTTACCATCTTTTTGTATATATATTATTTTAGGATCATATAGATTTTTATCGATATTATCTAAAACTTGAAGTCCTGTTATAATTGAAACTTCATGTTCTACAGTTTTACCACCTATTATTATACCTACAACTTTCATTATATACCTCCATTAATATTATTTTTCACTGTATGTATCAGGAAGATCATTTTCAAAAAGAACTACATCATTAACTTTTGTAAGCGACTTAAGAATCTCACTAGCTTCATCTAACGAATTAACAATAAATAAATTTTCACTACTATATTTTAGTTTTTGAAACCCTTTAACTATAGGAGCTGTTCTTTTTTCGCCTACTAATATTACAATATCACAAATTTTTGAAATATATTCGCCAAATTTTTCATTTTCTTCTTCTTCGATTTCTCCAAGTTCAACCATACCTGGTGTAACTATTATTTTTCTTTTATCTCTAAATTCATTAAGTACATCGAGTGCTGCTTTAGCACCATCTGGATTAGAATTAAATGCATCATCAATAACTATTACTCCAGTTCCAGGATCAATTAGTTCTAATCTATGTTTTACACTTTCTATTTTTGATATTCCTGCAGCCATTTGTTCTAATGTCAACCCTAATACTTTAGCTACCGCACAACCAGCTAGTATATTTAAAATATTATGCTTACCTAATAATTTAGTTTTGCATTCAATCGTACCTAATTCATTAATGCACAATGTAAATGTTGAACCTATTTCACTAACTTTTATATCAGTTGCAAAAACATCTGTATTTTCTATATTTTCTATTCCATATAGTATCTTGTCTTTAAATGTTTTATCTGCCAGTTTTTTTACATATTCATTATCATAATTAAATATAGAAGTTCCATCATTAGGAAGTCTTTCTATTAGTTCATATTTAGTCCTCATAATATTATCAATGGATTTAAATGTTTCTAAATGACATGGTCCAATTGATGTAATCAAACCTATAGTAGGATTTGTAAGTGCTGCAACTTCGTCTATATCACCTATATGAGTAGCACCTAATTCTGCTATAAATATATCATATTCATCTGACATATCATTGTTAATTACTTTACTTATACCCATTGGAGTATTGTAACTATCAGGGGTTTTTAAAACTTTATATTTTTCCTCTAAAATCGTTGCTGTTATAAATTTTGTACTTGTCTTGCCATAACTTCCTGTAATACCAACCGATGTAATATTATTTAACTCCTTCACCTTTTTGGAAGCATCAATGTAAAACTTTTTATTAATTTTATTTTCAATTGGTTTTACTAAATAATTTGCTAGCAAAACATAATATCCTGAAAAATAGTACAAAATAGCTTGTATACATGCCCATACAGGGAAATAAATAAATAAATTTATTTTCAAAATTGATAATATACCTATTGTAATAACAAAATCAGCAGCAATTAATGATAATGTCATGGCATACAATCGTTTAGCCCTCTGAGTATAAACAAGTGGTTTTTTAGATTCATATTTAACTCTAGTGATATTAACAAAAAATACAATTACCATTATACAATATAACAAAGCAAATGAAATTGTTTTACCTTTTATAGCACTAGGAGAAAATAAAAATACTAACAAAAAAAATACAGATAATATTATATATATTTTATCATTTGTGGTATGTACCTTGACTTTCTGATTTTGCAACCATTCTTCATATTTATTATTTTTGTAACTCTCTATTTGCATCATATGTATAAAATACTTTATTTTTACTGCACATAATAAAAACCAAAATAAAACAAATGATATTATTATAAAAAGTATCATATTTTCACTCCCAACTTATTTATTAAAATTATCTTTTAAAAAGACCATTATTACAGCTTTAAATTGCTCATAGCAATCAACATAAGAAAAGTGTCCTGCATCCTTCAATACAATTAATCCACTGTCTTTAATTTTTTCCTCCATCAATTTACCCATATACAAGGGTGTATCTTCATCATTTTCTCCCCAAATCAAGAGGGTTGGTACTTTTATCTCTGATAATAAATCCTCTAAATTATCATTAATTACTTTAACCATAGTTTGTCGCATTACACCTTCTGATAATTTATAATCCTCTGAACCAAATTTTTTATAAAATCTTTCTAACTTTTTTTTCTTAGAATCACCTTTTACAAATGATGTATACAAAATTTTAAAAAATTTAAAGCTATATACCTTTAAATAATATTGAAGCTTCCTCTTAGGAATCAATCCTGCACTGTCAATTAGTATTAATTTTTTAACTAAATTATCATATTTAGCAGATAATATAATAGACACCCTACCACCATGTGAATGTCCAAACAAAATTATATCTTGTATATTAATTTCATCAATAAATTTTTTTATAAACTCTGCATAATTGTATGAGTTCCAGGGTTCATTAGGATTATCACTTTCTCCAAAACCAGGTAAATCTAAAGAAATAACTCTGCATTTATTTTTTAAAATATTAAATACAGGCATCATAGTTTGAATATTTGCCCCCCAGCCATGAAGTAATAAAACATTACTTCCTGTGCCTTCATCTATATAGTTAATATTCAATCCATCAATATTAATAATCATATATCCCTCACTGTCGATAATTCTCATTTAGTTTAACAATTTTTTTATTATACGCCTATTATTGTAAAAATGTTATAATACTATTATATGAATTTTTAACAAAATGATTATACCATATCAAATATTAATTCTGCAAGAAAAAAGACCTCCCTTTTGGGAAGTCTTTCATATTTATATATTTATTAGAATAATTTTAACAATATTCCACCATTTGCTGCTATAACTGGTCCAAATACAAGTGCTACTATTGTCATAAGCTTAATTAATATATTTATTGAAGGTCCTGAAGTATCTTTAAATGGATCTCCAACTGTATCTCCAACTACTGCTGCTTTATGAGCTTCGCTACCTTTTCCACCATGAACACCTGATTCAATGTACTTTTTAGCATTATCCCAAGCTCCACCAGCATTAGCCATCATAATAGCCATAAGAACTCCTGATACTAATCCACCTGCTAATAATCCACCAAGTGCTTCTGTACCAAGTAAAAATCCTACTAGTAATGGAACTATTACTGCTAAAAGTCCAGGAACAATCATTTCTCTTAATGCTGCTGTTGTACTTATGTCAACACATGTTTTGTAATCAGGTTTATCTGTACCTTTCATAATTCCAGGTATTTCCCTAAATTGTCTTCTTACTTCTTCAATCATTGCAAATGCTGCTTTACCAACTGCACTCATTGTAATTGCCGAGAATAAGAATGGTAACATACCACCTATAAACAATCCTGCTATTACTGTAGGTTCAGTTAAACTTATTGAAGTAATCCCAACAACTTGTGTATAAGAAGCAAACAATGCAAGAGCTGTTAAAGCTGCTGAACCAATTGCAAATCCTTTACCAATAGCTGCTGTTGTATTTCCAACTGAGTCAAGTTTATCAGTTATTTCTCTTACTCCATGAGGTAATTCGCACATTTCAGCGATACCACCTGCGTTATCTGCAATAGGTCCATATGCATCAACTGCAACTGTCATACCAGCAGTCGACAACATTCCTACAGCTGCAAGAGCTATACCATAAAGTCCTTGAACAGAATCCATAGAACCGCCTGAATAACCTGCTACATAATATGCTCCAATTATACCAATAGCTAATACTACTATTGGATATGCTGTTGATTGCATACCAACAGATAACCCGCTAATAATAGTTGTAGCTGGTCCTGTTTCTGCTTGTTCTGCAATGCCTTGTACAGGTTTATAATCACCAGAAGTATAGTACTCAGTAATTTTAGCAATAATCAATCCTACAGCTAAACCAATTACAATTGCACCGAAAGGTCTTGCATCACCAAGTAATGAATTACTTAAGAAAAATGCCGCTAAAACAACTATTATAGAACTTACATATGTACCAGCATCCAACGCTTTTTGAGGGTTTCCGCCTTCTTTTCCTCTAACAAATAAAGTTCCTATGATAGATGCAAGGATACCAATTGCAGCTAATAATAGTGCAAATAAAACACCTCTTCCACCTTCAGGAAATGCAATTAATCCAAGTGTTATTGCGGAAACAATTGAACCAACATATGATTCAAATAAGTCAGCTCCCATACCGGCAACATCACCAACATTATCTCCAACATTATCTGCTATAACTGCTGGATTTCTTGGATCGTCTTCAGGAATACCTGCTTCAACTTTACCAACCAAGTCTGCTCCAACATCGGCTGCTTTTGTATATATACCACCGCCAACACGTGCAAACAATGCTATTGAAGAAGCTCCTAAACTAAAACCAGTTAAGTAACTAGCATTACCAAATACTATCCATAATGCTCCAACTCCTAACAAACCTAACCCTACAACAACCATTCCCATAACTGCTCCACCTGAGAATGCTATCTCTAAAGCTTTGTTCATACCTGAAGTTCTTGCTGCATTTGCAGTTCTAACATTTGCTTTTGTAGCAACTGTCATACCGAAAAATCCAGCTAATGTAGAAAAAACAGCTCCAACTGCAAATGAAATTGCTGTTTGCCAATTGATTCCAAAACCTAATACAAAAAATAATACCGCTGCAAATATTGCTACTGACTTATATTCTCTAGTAAGAAAAGCCATTGCTCCTTCATGAATAAATGAAGATATTTCCTTCATTCTATCCGTTCCGGCATCAACCTTATTTATGCTCATAGCTTTGTAATAAGCATACAATAATGCCACAACCCCTACTATCGGGGCTATTATTAGTGTTCCCATTTAATTATTCCTCCATTGTTATTTTAATTAATTTTTACACAACAATAAATTCCAAAATTTTACTGATTTATCAGCATTTTTAGAATATATCGCATAATATACAACATTATTATTGAATAACTATCAATGCTAATGAAGCAACCACAAATATAATTGCCGAGATAGTTGTTAATTTTTCAAGTTTACCTTCATAACTTCTACCTTTATTCTTGCCCCATATTGACTCAGCACCACCTGCTATTTCTCCAGACATACCTGCTGACTTTCCTGATTGAAGTAATATACTCGCAATAAGAATTAAACTTGCAATTATTAAAAATATTCTAACTATTAATTCCACTATCCACACACCTCCCGTGAGCTATTTTCTCTGCATAACGTTAAGATTATAACACTAAAGAATTACAAAATCAATAAAAATTTAGTAAACAATTTTCTATTTTTTAATTAAATAACATAAAAGTCATAAATAAAGGAATAGCGATAGACAAACTATCGCTTTATTCTTTATATTAATACTTAATATTATAAAAAACTTTCATGCCTTTATACTGTGCTGCATCTCCTAAAATATCTTCCAATCTCAATAATTGATTATATTTAGCAACTCTATCTATTCTTGATGGGGCTCCTGTTTTTATTTGTCCAGCATTAGTAGCAATTACTAAATCAGCTATTGTAGAATCATCCGTTTCACCAGATCTATGAGATACAACCGCGGTATATCCTGCTCTTTTTGCCATTTCAATAGCGTCTAATGTTTCGGTTATAGTACCTATTTGATTTAATTTTATTAAAATTGAGTTTGCTGCTTTTTGTTCTATTCCTTTAATTAGTCTTTCTGTATTAGTAACAAATAAATCGTCACCAACTATTTGAATTTTATCACCAAGTTTTTCATTAAGCATAATCCAGCCTTCCCAATCTTCTTCATTCATTCCATCTTCTATGGATATTATTGGGTATTTATTTGCTAAATATACATAGAAATCTACAATTTCTGATTGAGTAAATTCTTTGCCTTCTCCAGCAAGTTTATATGTTTTAGTTTTTGGATTATATAGTTCAGATGCAGCAACATCTAAAGCTAACATTACATCTTTTCCTGGTTCATAACCAGCTTTTTTTATTGCCTCTACTATTGTAATTAAAGCTTCTTCATTAGAAGTTAAATTTGGTGCAAATCCACCTTCATCTCCAACAGCGGTATTTAAACCTTTAGCTTTTAAAACATTTTTTAAACTATGGAATATTTCTGCTCCCATTCTTAACGCTTCTTTAAAACAACATGCTCCAACTGGCATAACCATAAACTCCTGAATGTCTACATTGTTATCTGCATGTTGACCACCGTTTAATATGTTCATCATTGGAACAGGAAGTGTTTTTGCATTTACACCACCAAGATATTGATACAATGGTACTCCTAAAGTATTTGCCGCCGCTCTAGCACATGCCATAGATACTCCTAAAATAGCATTTGCACCTAATTTAGCTTTATTTAGAGTTCCATCAAGCTCTATTAGCATTTTGTCAATAGATACTTGTTCTAATGAATCTCTTCCAATTAATTCTGGCGCTATTATATTATTTACATTATCTACAGCAGTTAAAACCCCTTTGCCTAGATATCTTGATTTATCACCATCTCTTAATTCTACAGCTTCAAATGCTCCAGTAGAAGCCCCTGATGGTATTCCTGCTCTTCCATATCCTCCACTTTCAGTCCATACCTCTACCTCAATTGTAGGGTTGCCTCTTGAATCCAAAATTTCTCTTGCGTATACATCTGATATTATAGTCAATTTTAATACCTCCAAATTAGTTATCTATTTTATTTTTTCTTACAATTAAGCTTTCACCAGTCATTTCTGATGGTTTTTCAAGTTCTAAAAGGTCTAGCATAGTTGGTGCAATATCTCCTAATATTCCTTCTCTAAGTTTTATTTTATTAGTATTTTGAACCACTATAAAAGGAACCTTATTTGTAGTATGAGCTGTCATTTTAGTAAGTGTAGTATGATCTAACATTTCTTCAGCATTACCATGATCCGCTGTTATTAACGCTGTTCCGCCGATTCTAATTATGTAATTCACTACTTCGCCAAGACATTTATCTACTGTTTCAACAGCTTTTATAGCTGCATCTATATCTCCTGTATGTCCCACCATATCAGCATTTGCAAAGTTAATAATCATAATATTATATATGTCTTTTTCCATTTCTTCTATTATCATAGATTTAAGCTCGAATGCACTCATCTCTGGTTTTAAATCATAAGTTGCAACAGGTGGTGATGGTATAAGAATTCTAACTTCATTTTTCAAGGGTTCCTCTAACTCTCCATTAAAAAAATAAGTTACATGTGCATATTTTTCTGTCTCAGCAGCTCTCAGTTGTTTGAATCCACTTTCGCTTAAATATTCGCCTAAAGTGTTCTTAATTAGATGAGCTTTAAAAGCTATCTCAACATTTTTTATTGTTTTGTCATATTGAGTCATACAAACAAATTTTAAATTCACCTTTTTCCTATCAAAATGGTTGAAATCATCATCTACAAAAGCTCTTGTCAACTGTCTTGCTCTATCAGGTCTGAAATTATAAAATATTATTGAATCATTTTCATTAATCGTTCCTAATTTACCATTTTCATCTTTTACTAACAATGGCCTAATAAATTCATCAGTAATATTCTCTAAATAGGAATCTTTAATAGATACAACTGCATTATCAAAAATTTCTCCTTTGCCATTTACCATAGCATCATATGCTTCTTTAGTTCTATCCCAATGCTGATTTCTATCCATTGCATAGTATCTTCCCATTATTGTAGAAATACGACCTATACCTATTTCGCTAATTTTTTTCTCAAGTTCTTTTATGTAACTTAAACTACTAGCAGGACCAACGTCACGTCCATCAGTAAAACAATGTATTTGTAATTTTTCTACGCCTTTATCTTTTGCTAGTTTAATCAAACTATACAAATGAGAATTATGACTATGTACTCCACCATCTGATAACAATCCCATAAGATGCAATGTAGAATTATTTTCTTTTACATTATTAATTGCATTGTTAAATGCATCTATATTTTGAAATTCATTATCTTCAATTGATTTTGTTATCCTCGTGAAATCTTGATAAACTATTCTACCTGCACCAATATTTAGATGTCCAACCTCTGAATTTCCCATTTGGCCTTTTGGCAGGCCAACTTCATATCCACTAGCAGTCAATGTTGTATTGGGATACTTTTTCATAAGCAAATCAAAGTTAGGTGTTTTAGCTCTAGCTATAGCGTTTCCTGGATAATCAGGACCAATACCCCAACCATCAAGAATGATTAATGCTGTTAATTTTCTCATAATATCTCCTTGTTACTTTTTTTATATTGTTGATTAAAATTTATTATTCTAATAAATTCTTCAGCATTTAGACTTGCTCCTCCAACCAAAGCACCATCAATATCGGATTGATTCATAAACTCCGAGGCATTTTCACCCTTTACGCTACCACCATACAACACTATAACTTGCTTAGAAAGTTCTTCATTATATAATTTCTTAATTACATTTCTTATAAAACTAGCCATTTCATTAGCTTCTTCACTTGTTGCAGTTTTTCCTGTACCAATTGCCCAAATTGGTTCATAAGCAACTACAACTTTAACTGCATCTTCAGCTTTTATATCTTTAAACGCATTAATAATCTGATTTTCAACTATTGCTTTTTCTATTTTACTTTCTCTTTGTTCTAATGTTTCTCCTATGCACAATATTGGCTTAATTCCAAATATAAACGATGTTTTTAATTTTTTGTTTACTGATTCATCTGTTTCATTAAAATATTGTCTTCTTTCAGAATGTCCAACTATAACATATTCAACACCAGCTTCTTTCAACATAAGAGGAGAAATTTCACCAGTAAATGCTCCTTTTTCGTTATAATGCATATTTTGTGCCCCAAGTTTTATATTAGAATCACTTAGCAACTTGTTAAGTGAATACAGTGCAGTAAATGGTGCACATACTAAAACTTCAACATCATTATTAAAATCACTAGATAATTGAATCAAGTTATTCACCAACAATAAACTCTCGTGAATATTATTATTCATTTTCCAGTTTCCAGCTATCAATGGTATTCTCATTTTGTCTCCTTTACTTATTATCTACCGCATCTATTCCAGGCAATACCTTTCCTTCTAATAATTCAAGTGATGCTCCACCACCTGTTGATATATGCGTAATTTTATCTGCTAAACCCGTTTTTTCAATTGCAGCAGCGCTATCACCTCCACCAATAATTGATATAGCCCCTTTGTTATTTGCAATACATTCTGCTATAGTATTAGTTCCTTTTGCAAAGTTATCCATTTCAAAAACTCCTAAAGGTCCATTCCATATAATCGTATTGGATAAGTTGATAACCTCACAGAATTTTTCTATTGTTTTTTCACCTATATCAAGTCCCATGAAATCATCTGGAATACTATCACTATTAACAGAGTAAAATTCTGTATCATTTTTAAATTCTTTAGCAACTACTACATCTATTGGTAAATATAAGTTGATATTCTTTTCTTTTGATTTTTGGATTATTTCTTTTGCAAGGTCAATTTTATCTTCTTCTAAAAGAGATTTTCCGACATTGTATCCTTGTGATTTAAGGAATGTATACATCATACCTCCCCCAATAATAATATTATCTGCAATATTTAAAAAATTTTCTATTACAGCAATTTTATCTGCAACCTTTGCACCACCCAATATGGCTGTAAGCGGTCTTTTAGGGTTTTCTAAGGCAGTACCCATAACATCTATTTCTTTTTCGACCAAAAATCCAACTGCAGATGGCAAATATTTACATACGCCTGCATTTGAAGAATGAGCCCTATGAGCTGTTCCAAATGCATCATTTACATATAAATCTGCAAGTCCGGCCAAATCTTTAGATAGTGCATCTCCATTTTTGGTTTCTTCTTTTCTATATCTAGTATTTTGAAGTAACATTACTTCACCTTTAGATAAATTTGATGCATCAAATTTAACCTTATCATCAACTACTATATCACAATCTTCAAAAATTATTTTTTTATCTAATAACTTTCCTAATCTTTTAGCAACTGGTAACAAAGAATATTCTTTTTTAGGTTCACCGTCAGGTCTACCTAAATGTGACATAAGAATTAAGGAAGCTCCATTATCTAATAAATATTCAATTGTTGGTAGAGAACTAGTTATTCTTATATCATCGGTTATATTTCCTGATTTGTCAAGTGGTACATTAAAATCACACCTAACAAGTACTTTTTTATTTTTTACATCTATGTCTTTTAAAGTTTTCTTATTCATATAAACCTCCATAAATACCATTAAAGTAATAGAAGAGCAATAGACTTGCTGTAAAATAGCAATTGCAAAATCAATTATTATTCTAAAGCCGATCAATTGCTCAACAATTTTTCATTATTTCATTGTAGACCAGTATTTTGCTAATCTAACTAATTGAGCCGTGAATGACATTTCATTATCATACCATGCAATTAGCTTAACCATTTGCTTACCATCAACTTCGAGAATATTAGTTGACAATGCATCAAATGTACAACCGTATGTTGTACCAATAACATCTGATGATACAATTGGATCTTCAGTGTATCTCAATGTTTCATTTGAAGCTTCTTTTATTGCTTTATTTATTTCTTCCACTGTAGCATTATTCTCTAGTTCAACGACTAAATCAACTACAGAGCCTGTAATTGTAGGAACACGAAGTGCCATACCATCTAATTTACCTTTTAATTTTGGAAGTACGATTCCAACTGCTGCTGCTGCACCTGTTGAAGCTGGAACAATATTTGCTGCTGCAGAACGACCTCTTCTAGAATTTATTCCTTTTTTATGAGAATTATCTAAAATATTTTGGTCATTAGTATAAGCATGTACTGTTGTCATCAAACCTTTAACTATTCCAAATTTATCATCTATAGCTTTAGCTAATGGTGCTAGGCAATTTGTAGTACATGATGCTGCTGAAACAACTGTTTCACGTCCATCAAGAATATCATGATTAACATTGTAAACTACTGTTTTTAAATCACCTTTACCTGGTGCAGATAATAAGACCTTTTTAGCTCCAGCTTTAATATGTTTTTCAGCCTTTTCTCTATCATTAAATTTTCCAGTACAATCGATAACTAAATCAATATTTAAATCTTTCCAATTGCAATTTTCTGGTTCCTTAACTCTTGATGTAAGTATTTTTTTACCATCTACATATAATACATCATCTTCATACGAAATTTTATCTATCATAAAATTACCTTGTGAAGTATCATATTTTAGTAAGTATGCTAATGTCTCAGCATCAGAATTTGTGTTTATAGCAACAACATCAAAATCTTTATCCTGAATCATTAACCTCAATGCTAATCTTCCAATTCTTCCAAACCCATTAATAGCTACTCTAACCATTGTTAGCCTCCTAAATTATTTATATTTTATTATATCATCAAGCAAGCCAGAAAACGGCTTGCATCACAACGATTCAATAAATACATCAAGACAAAGACAAATGTCTTTGTTTCATTAATTGTATTTATTATATCATCAAGCAAGCCAGATAACAGCTTGCATCACAATGATTAAATAAATACATTAAGACAAAGGCATATGTCTTTGTTTCATTGATTGTATTTATTATCTCATTATATTTATAATATATTACTAGCACAATGTTCGTTACGGTGAGTATGAAATACTAACCCACAATTTATAAACTTAAAATTTTATTAGCTGCACCTTCATCTGTTACAAGTATAAAATTATTATTAAATTTTGATATAGCATATATTGCTTCTGCTTTTGAACTACCTGCTGCAACTGCGACAATATCTTTGATTTGATTATAGTTTTCAATAGATATACCTACTGAATTTGTCTGCATTTTCATCAATCCATCTTGATCAAAATAATATCCAAAGGCTTCAGCTATAAGATTGTCTTCTTCTATTTTTTCAAATATTGAATTATCAGCCTTTCTCCTATAAGCCATATCCTTTGCATTTCCTAATCCAAAAACTAGAAGATTTATCTTCTTTATGTCATCTAGAACATCTCTAATTATTTTATTATTTTTCAAAGCCTTTAATTCATTGCAGTCCAAGTTATCAGGTATATGTAGTAGTTTATATTCAGAATTCAATTTCTCTGCTAAATTAGCTGCAATAGTGTTAGCCTCAATACCTAATTCTTCGCTTAATGCTCCTCTTGCAGGCAGAACTAAAAGATTCTTTACATTATTTTTCTTACTCATTTGATTTACTACGCATGCCATAGTTGTTCCACCAGTTATTCCTAAAATCGTATCTGGTTTAATAAGATCAAGTACAACTTCTCCTGCTTTTTTTCCTAGTTCTTTAAAAGTATATTTGTCTTTATTAACATCTCCTGCTACGACAACAACTCTTCTAAGTTTTAACTTTTCTTTTAGTTTTAATTCTGTCTCTGATAAATTTTTTATGTAATAAAATGTTTTTTGAACCTCCGATAGCATTTCTTTACCTATATCCGATAACCAAACGCCAGATGACTCAATATGAATAAGTTTAATTTCCTTCAATTTTTCAATTTCAGTTCTCATTGTTCTTTCTGTTATTCCTAATTTATTAGATAAAGCCCTCCTACCAATAGGCTGAAAGTCACTAATAATCCTAAGAATTTCGTATCTTCTCATAAACAATTCAACTGTTTCAGGTACTATCTGATTTTGTATTTCTAGAATTTTATTTACTTCCATATAAACCCCCGGGATATTCAACGTCCCTATTGTACGTTTCTGTCCCTTTATTTTTATTTTATCACATATTAATATTTTTGCAATACCTTTTTTGTTATATTTTTGAAATTTTCAATTATGAATTTGTTTTATTGTTCTCAGTAGTATTTATGTCACGCTATTTAAGAATAGTATGTAACTTTACGCAGATAATATTTATTGTAACATACTAATAAATGATTGTATAGTATTTTTAAAAGTATATTCTCTGAAACAAATTATAAAAGTTAAATAAAAAAATATGATGATTTCATCATATTTTTTATTGAAATGTTAATATAAATGACATGCAACTTTATGATTATCGCCATATGTTTTTAATTCAGGTATTGCTTCGTTACATATAGGTTTAGCATATGTGCACCTTTCTACAAATCTACAGCATTCTTTTGGATTTATAGGACTTGGAATTTCTCCTTTTAACATTATCCTTTGCTTGTTTTTTGCTATCTTAGGGTCAGCCTCTGGTATTGCTGATAATAACGCCTTTGTATATGGATGCATTGGATTTTTATATAAATCAACTGCATCAGCTTGCTCAACAATCATTCCAAGATACATAACGATTACTTTATCTGATATATATTTAACTACACTTAAATCATGTGCAATAAATAAAAATGTTAAGCCTCTTTCTTTCTGTAATTTCTTTAACATATTTAAAACTTGAGCTTGTATAGATACATCAAGTGCTGATATTGGTTCATCACAAACTATAAATTCAGGATTAACGGATAATGCTCTTGCAATTCCTATACGCTGCCTTTGTCCACCTGAAAATTCATGAGAAAACCTTGACATATGATCTCTATTTAGCCCAACAGTTTTCAATAAATCTTCTATTTTTTCATCTAAGTTTTTTTCTGATATTTTTTCATGAAGTCTAATTCCTTCACCAACTATATCCTTAACTGTCATCCTAGGGTTCAAAGATGAATAAGGATTTTGGAATATCATTTGTGTACTTTTACAATATTCAAGTTTCTCCGAATTTTTTTTAGAATTAAATATATCTTTGCCTTTATAAAGCACATTACCTTTAGTAGGTTCATATAATTTCACAAGGCATCTTCCTGTAGTCGATTTTCCACATCCAGATTCTCCTACTAATCCAACTGTTTCTCCCTCATATATATCAAAAGACACATCTTCAACTGCTTTTAAAGTTTCTTTTTTGCTTATTTGAAAATATTTACTTAACTTTTTTACTTGTACCAAAGGTTCTCTTTCTATAGTCATCTAAAACACCTCCCCTTTAATTTCTTTTTTGCAAGGAAGCTTTATATCTAAAGAGTTTTCATGTTGCAACCAACACATTGTTTGATGTTCTTCAGTTATATCATATTCAGGAGGCATTATTTTATAACACACTTCCATTGCATATTCACATCTAGCTGCAAAAGGGCAACCAGGTGGCGGTGAGAATAAATCCGGAGGTGTTCCTTCAATAGGTTGTAGTTCTTCACCTTTTTCAGTTTCTAGACTTGCTATAGAACATAACAAGCCTGATGTATATGGATGTTTAGTATTATAAAATATATCGTCCACCATTCCTCTTTCAACTATCTTGCCACCATACATAACAAGAACCCTATCACACATTTTAGCAATAACCCCCAAATCATGTGTAATTAAAATTATTGATGTTTTCAATTTCTTCTGTAAATCTTTTAATAAATCAAGTATTTGTGCTTCTATAGTAACGTCAAGGGATGTAGTGGGTTCATCAGCTATAATAATGCTTGGATTCCCAACAAGAGCAATAGCAATCATAACCCTTTGTTTCATTCCTCCACTCAACTCATGGGGATATTGATTATATCTTCTTTCCCCATCTGATATTCCAACCATCTTTAGTATTTCTAATGCTTTATCTTTTAATTCCTTTTTATTATATAACTTTCTTTGTATGAATATCTCTTCTATTTGTTTTCCAATTTTCATAGTTGGATTTAACGAGGTCATAGGGTCTTGAAAAATGAATCCTATTTCAACCCCTCTAATTTTTCTCATTTCCTTGTCCGACATCTTAGTAATTTCTTTGCCTTTGTATTTTATTGAACCCTCATCAAAAAAACCAGGTGGTTCTGGATTAAGCCTAATTAAACACTGAGCTGTAACACTTTTACCACATCCAGATTCACCAACTATACCAATCACTTCACCTTCATTTACATCAAAAGTTACACCTCTTACTGCTTTAACTATTCCTCCATATGTATGAAAGGAAAAATTTAAATTTTTTACCTCTAACATCTTTTCCATTTTCTCACTTCCCTTCTTTATTCTGTACCTCTTAATTTAGGATCCAATGCATCTCTCAAGCCATCTCCTAAGAGGTTTAACGCAAGCATTGTTGTACATATAAAGAATGATGGTATGAATAATTGATACGGATATATCCTGAGCATTTTAACACCAGATTTGGCTAATATTCCCCAACTACATTCAGGTGGTGCAATACCAAGTCCTATATAACTTAAAAACGCTTCATTGAATATAGCCTTAGGAACTGCCATAGTTAAGTTTGTAATAATTAAGCCCATAACATTAGGCAAAATATGCTTAATTATGATTGTAAAATCTGATACCCCTAGTATTCTTGCCGCGGCAACAAAATCTTGTTCTTTAAGTTTTAGTATTTCACCCCTTACAAATCTTGCGGTCCCTATCCACCCTACTATTACCATAGCAACAATCAAAGATGTTATTCCAGGTCCTAATACGACCATTACAAGAATTGATACTATAAGGTATGGGATGCCATACAAGACATCTATTATTCTCATTAGTATAGAATCTAACGTACCTCCATAATAACCAGATAATCCACCAACCAAACCACCTATTACTGTATTCAAAATCGTTGCAATAAATCCAATAGCAAGTGAAACCCTTGCACCTCTCCACACTCTAGTCCAAAGATCTCTTCCTAATTCGTCTGTTCCAAACCAATGTTCAGATGAAACAAATTGGTTCATTCTAGATGAATCAATTGCAGTATATTCATACTGGCTTATCATAGGCCCAAATATGGCTAACACTATATATACAATCAATATTATTAAGCCTGAAAAAGCAACCTTATTTTGCTTAATTCTCCTCCATGCATCTTTCCAGTAGGTTAAATTTGGTCTTGATATTGCTTCCATTTTTTCTATATTTTTACCTATTACTTTAAATTGAGATATGTCAATGTTTTTGATATCTATATTTTTTTCCATATTGCACCTACTTTCCTGCTACTCTTATTCTTGGATCAATTACTCCATATAATATATCAACAATCATGTTTGCTAAAACTAAAAAGGCTCCGTAAAAAATTGTCATTCCAAGTATTAAAGAATAATCTAAATTTTGCACACTTTGAACATAATATTTTCCCATCCCAGGTATTGCAAAAATTGACTCTATTACAAATGTTCCTGTTAATACACTTGCGACAGTAGGGCCTAAAACAGTAACTACTGGCATTATAGCATTTCTGATTTGGTGTTTATAAGTTATTCTGAATTTCGATATACCTTTCGATTTTGCAGTTTTTATATAATCTTGCTGAACAACTTCAAGCATACTTGCCCTCATAAGTCTCGATACCATAGCTAATGTATAAAACCCAAGAGCTATAGATGGTAATATTGTATATTTTATTCCATTGTACTGTGCAACAGGAAATAGACCCCACTTTATACCAAAGAAATATTGCAACAACCCTCCAATTATAAAATCTGGAACGGACGTGCCTATAATTGCAATCACCACGCATACATAATCTAATCTTCTACCTCTGTTTAAAGCTGCAATTATACCAAGAACGATTCCAAATGATATTGAGAGAGACAAAGCCCTCATGCCCAAATCAAATGAATACGGAAATGAATCACCAATTATTTTATTTACAGATTGATTAACGTATTTCATGGAATATCCAAAATCACCATGTAAAATATTATTTAAATATGTAAAATATTGTACAATAACCGGTTTATCAAATCCATAATATCTTTCAATATTTGCTTTTATTTCAGGTGTCATCTTGTCACTAGAAAAAGGATCGCCCGGCATTAACCTAACAAGTATAAAAACAATAGTAGTCAACACCCATACAGTTACAAGAGAAATCAATAATCTTTTTAATATATATTTACGCACATAATCACCTCTACTTTTATAATAATCCTACAATTCTATAAGCTCTCTTGTGGAACTAGTTAGTATTTCATTTCCTTCCTTGGTTATTAACACTTGATCTTCTATTCTTACGCCTCCCCAATTTGGTATATATATACCTGGCTCAATCGTTATTACGTTATTTTCTTGTAAAATATCTTTAGACCTTGGTCCCATAAATGGAATTTCATGTACAAACAAACCAATACCATGTCCAATTCCACTATAATGATATTGAAAATACTTAGTATTTTTTATAGGTTCAATTGATGCTTCATATACATCAGTAGCTGGTGTACCTGCTTTCATTAAGGATGTTGCTTTTTCAATCATTTTTCTTTCCAAAGCATAAACCTCTTTTTGTTCAGGAGTCGCTTTTCCAACTACAACAGTCCTTGTCATATCCGACAAATACCCATTATAACCACAACCATAATCCATAAGCACAAAATCTCCATACTCAACTACTTTATTAGAAGGTATACCATGCAACAAAGATGTTCTTTTTCCTGAAATTAATATATTTCCATAAGGTTTTGTATCTGAACCCTCCATAACCATATGATGTGATAATTTAGAAGCAAGTTCTTTTTCTGTAACTCCTACTCTAATATCTTTAATTATTTTATTAAATGCCCTGTCGGCAATTTGACAGGCAACTCTAATATTGCGTATTTCTTCATCTGTTTTTATTGACCTAAAGTTTTCAATAACTCCTGTCCATGGAATAGCTTGTGCATCCATTTTATTAGAAAGTTCTTTATATATGTTATAAGTAACAAAGTCTGCTTCAAAAGCAAAATTTTTAATTTTTAAATTTTCTATTATTAATTTAACTGCTTCCGCTAATGTTTTTCCTTGTTCTCTCCAATTTACTATAATAAAATCAGGACACTCCTGACCAGCTTGTTCTGTATATCTTGGGTCAGTAATAAAATATTTTTCATTTTGAGTAATAAATAAATATGAATCATCACCTGTATATTTGCTCACATATCTAACGTTTTGAGGTCTCGAAATAAAAAAGCCTTCTACTTTATTTTCACTTAAATAATTAAAAAGTTTTTCTAACATTTTTATCTCCTATTTCTTTTAAGTTTTTATTATATTTATACTTAATCTAAAGATAAAGATGATTCTATAGTAGAATCACCTTTATAATTAATTATTTAATTATCTAATTATTCTACAATGTCTGCATAAATGTAATCATAGTTAATACCAACAAAATATGTTTCGAACCCTTGTACTTTAGGATTTAGTAGCATAGCATTTCTTCTTAATTGAAGTGGAACTATACCACCATCATCTAACAATGTTTTCTCAGCGTTAAACAATGCATCCATTCTTTGTTGTGGGTCTGTATTAGATAAAGCTTCTTGTATGTATCCGTCATATACTGAACTACTGTATGAACCATGATTATATGGTGAATTTGTAGGCCATAATTCTAAATATGACATTGGGTCAGGATAATCAGGAACCCATCCTGTTACAACCATTTCAAACTCATGATCTGATTCCATTTTTAATCTTTGTTTATAAGGAACCTGTCTAATTGTAACAGTTATTCCTAAAGCAGTTTGGATTTGACTTTGTAAAATTTCCGCTTCAATTCTTGTACGTTCTGCATCTGTAGTTAATAATTCAACATCAATTTGTGATGGATCTGTAACTCCTAGAGCAGTCATAGCATTAGCTAAATGCTCTTTTGCCTTTTCTGTATCACCTTTTAATGGGAATGCTTCATATGGATATTCTTCACCATACTCACCTTTTACACCATTTACTTGTGGCAATACATATCTAGGATTTGGCTGATATAAATTTTGAGTGCTTAAAAGAACAAAATCCTCGCGATTTATAGCATAATTTATAGCAAGTCTTAAATCTTTGTTGCTTAATTCACAGCTTCCATCCATATTTAATTTCATAAAATCATTAGCACCATCATTGTAATAATCTACATCATCTTTATAGTTTGCTAATATTTCTGCCGGAACATTTACTTGGTCTAATTCACCTTGTTCATACATAGCAACAGCAGTCATAGGATCTGCAACTGTTAATATATGAACTTCATCAAGTTTTACTGCATCAGCATTCCAAAAATTCGGATTCTTTTCTAAAATTATTCTATCTTCATGTTTCCAATCTTTTACTATAAATGGTCCACTATATACATTCTTATCTGCATCTGCAGAAAAATCCTTACCATATTTTTCAACTAAATCCTGTCTAACAGGACACAATTGAGACATAGAAAGCATACTTAAAAAGTATCCCGTAGGGTTGTTAAGTTCAATAGTTAATGTTTTTTCATCAACTGCCTTAACTCCTAACTCTTCTACAGGCATGTTACCAGCATTTATCTCACCAGCATTCTTAATTAAAGATGTAACTAAGAACGAATAATCACTTGCTGTTGCTGGGTCAACTAATCTTCTCATACCATATTCATAATCCTGCGCCTTAATTTCAACTCCATCACTCCACTTTGCATCTCTCAAATGGAATGTATACGTTTTTCCATCCTCTGATATATCATAGCTTTCAGCCATACCTGGCAATATTTCTCCAACATGATTTCTCATTAAACCTTCATAGATATGAAAACCTACAGTAGCACTAGGTATAGAATTCATTAATTGTGGGTCTAATGTTGGTGCATCTGCTAATAATGAATATCTAAATACCTTTTTCTCAGGCGCACTAGTTTCTGGTGTTGCATTTTCAGTTTCAGGTTCTGTATTTAACTCTGTTGTTCCTGCCGGTTCTTCTTTTTGTCCAGGTGTTGAACATGCTGCTAATGAAAAACACATAGCCACCACTAAACAAATTGATATTATTTTCTTTAATTTTAACATTTTTACCCTCCATTTTAATTTAGACAGATTTCAATAAAATTTCTATTGAGCTTATTATAAACATTTGAAACTATTTAACTTTATCTTATCACCTCCTACACTTGTCTACCATACTTAAGCATTTTATTGCAAAAACAATGCCACTTTAAAAAAGTAGCATTGTTTTTATAATTGTTATGATTTAATTAAAATTATTTCTGTTACGTTTTTTTAACAATCATGTCTCAGATTGCATTAATCTACTACATAATTAGGATTATTTTTGTTTTATTATTTTCAAATTAGAGAAACTAATAAAAATTAATATTTATTTATTATTAACCTGTAACAATATATGTGTCAAATTTTTCGTCATATATTGTATGTCATTTCGTCATGTGTATGTTTTTTTTACATTTTCTTATTTAAAATCTTCTTCTCATAGAAGAAGATGGAATTCGCATCTCATCTCGATACTTTGCAACAGTTCTTCTAGATATATTGATACCGCTTTCACCTAATATATCTGCAATCTTTTGATCGCTAAGAGGTTTTTGCGTGCTTTCATTTTTTATCAAATCTTGAATTTGAGTTTTCACACTTGTAGAAGAAACACCTTCAATTCCATTATCATTATCTAAACTACTAGCAAAGAAATATTTTAATTCAAATATTCCTCTAGGTGTTTGAACATATTTTCCATTTGTCGCTCTACTTACTGTTGATTCATGAACACCAATATCTTCCGCTACATCTTTAAGAACTAAAGGTTTAATTGCATTGTTACCTTCATCAAAAAATTTTCTTTGAAATTTGAGAATTGATTCTACAACTTTATATAAAGTCATTCTTCTTTGTTCAATACTTTTTATTAACCACATAGAAGAATTAAGTTTGTCTGTAAGAAATTTATTTGCTTCCTTATCATCCAAATTACTAATCATACTTTTATAATATCCACTTATAGTAAGCATTGGCAAATTACTATCATTTACAATTATTACATATTCACCATTAATTTTTTCTATAGTTACATCTGGAACAATATATCTAATATTATCACTATCAACTATGAACCCTCTAGCTGGCTTCGGCTCGAGCATTTTAATAATATCAAAAATACTTTGAACTCTCTTTACAGTAATGTGCAATTCTTTCGCTATTTTTTGTATCTTATTAGTAGCAACATCCTCAAGATACTTTTCGACAATAATATAAGCGTTCTTATCTTGAATTCCCTTTTCTTTAAGTTGAATCATCAAACATTCGCTTAGATTTCTAGCTCCAACTCCTAGTGGATCAAAAGATTGTACTAACCTTAGAATTCTTTCTATTTCAACTACATCCTCATTCAACAAAAGGCTTATATCTTGCAGCGTACAGCCAAGATATCCTTTATTATCTAAAGATTCTATTATGAATTCTCCAACTCTCTTTTCCTTTTGTGTTTTTACAGAAACACCAAGTTGAAGCATCAAATGATCTTTTAAAGACATTTTTTTTGAGGTATATGTTTCAAATGTCTGTTTTTCTTCTGAATTAACAGCGTTACCATATGCTTTATAGCTAATGTCATCATATTTTTCAATAACGTCTTTCCAATCAATTTCATCTTTCTTATCACTTTTATTAATCTCTACATGGTTGTCCTCTTTGGAAACCACTTCAGTGTTTTTATCAATAGACTCTAGAAATGGATTGACTTCAAGCTGCTTTTCTATATATTCGGTCAATTCAACATTATTAAATTGTAAAATTTGTATTGCCTGTCTTAATTCAGGCGTCATTATTAGCTTTTGAGTTTGGGTTAGATTTAATTCAAATCCCATCTTCATAATATCACTCCTCACGTAGCTATATATATTATATCAAATTCTATCTATTTTTCAATCATTATTATTTTTCAATTCAAAGTAAATATGAAAATTACATATGTACCTTAATCTTTAATTTACATTATATCAAAATAATTATATAAATGCTAATAATTTTATGTCCTAATTAATAATAAATGTCTTGATTTTTTTTATAATATAATATATACTATGCCTTAATTTAATAATATGGATGAAGTTGGAGGAAGATATTGTCGACCGTCAGCTGACATAACTCTGGAGAGACTCTTTATGAGCACCGAAGGGGAAAGTTATTTGATAACGAAACTCTCAGGTAAAAGGACAGAGATATAAAATACATAATAGTATTATATATCTCTGTGATATAAAGAGACTTCATTGAAGTCTCTTTTTGTTTACAAATTATTATTAAACAAATTAAACAAATTACGGAGGATAAAATGAAAGCAATTTTAACAATAATCGGTAAGGACAAGGTAGGCATTATTTCAACTATATCTACTCTTTTAGCAAATAGAAATGTTAATATTTTAGATATAAATCAAACAGTTATGAAAGAATACTTCACTATGATAATGCTTGTTGATTTAGATAATTTAGATACTGAATTTTCTAACTTACAAGATGAATTAGTAAAAAAAGGACAAGAAATACTTATGGATATAAAAATTCAAAGAGAAGATATATTTGATAAAATGTATGAAATATAATCAAATTTAAGGGTGGTAAAAATGATAAATACTAAAAATATACTAGAAACAATTAAAATGGTTGATAAATACAACTTCGATATTAGAACTGTAACTATGGGAATATCTCTACTAGATTGTGCAGATACTGATGAAAAAAAATCTAGAATTAAAATTTATGATAAAATAACAAAGTTATCTGAACATTTTGTAGAAATTGCTGAAAAAACAGAAAAAGAATTCGGAATCCCAATAATCAATAAACGAATTTCAGTTACACCTATTTCTATAATAGCTGGTTCTAGCAATGATACAGATTATGTTAAGTATGCAGAAATTTTAGACAAAGCGGGAGATACAGCAGGAGTAAATTTTATTGGTGGTTTTTCAGCATTGGTTCAAAAAGGATTTACTAAAGGAGATAGAATACTTATTAACTCAATACCGCAAGCCTTAGCTTCAACTAGTAAAGTATGCTCCTCTGTAAATATTGCAACAACAAGAGCTGGAATTAATATGGATGCTGTTAAACTAATGGGTAAAATAATAAAAGAAACTGCTTATCTTACTAGAGATAAAGATAGTATTGGATGTGCTAAACTAGTTGTTTTTGCTAATGCAGTAGAAGATAATCCATTTATGGCTGGTGCGTTTCATGGAGCTGGTGAATCTGAAACTTGCTTAAGTGTAGGTGTTAGCGGCCCTGGTGTTGTTAAACATGCTTTAGAAAAAATTAAAGGTGAGGACTTTGAAACAGTATGTGAAACTATTAAAAAAACAGCGTTTAAAATCACAAGAGCTGGAGAATTAATTGCAAAAGAAATATCAAGTAGAATGAATGTCCCTTTTGGAATAATGGATTTATCGTTAGCTCCTACTCCAGAAATTGGTGACAGCGTAGCGAGAATTTTAGAAGAAATCGGACTAGAAAGCTGTGGTGCTCATGGTACTACTGCTGCACTTGCATTATTAAATGATGCTGTAAAAAAAGGGGGTATTATGGCATCTTCAAATGTAGGAGGTCTAAGCGGTGCATTTATTCCAGTTAGCGAAGATGAGGGTATGATATCTGCAGTAAATAATGGTTCTATAAATATAGACAAATTAGAAGCTATGACATGTGTTTGTTCTGTAGGATTAGATATGATTGCTATACCAGGAGATACTCCTGACTCAACTATCTCAGCAATCATAGCTGATGAATGTGCAATAGGCGTTATAAATCAGAAATCAACTGCCGTAAGACTTATTCCCGTTTATGGAAAATCAGTGGGGGAAACAGCAGAATTTGGAGGACTTTTAGGTAGAGCTCCGCTAATGGCTGTAAGCAAATTTTCAAGTGAAGATTTTATTAATAGAGGTGGAAGAATACCTGCCCCAGTCCATAGTTTTAAAAACTAAAAAGAAGTTAAATACGAGTAGCCATTTAATTATATATAAAATTTTGGTACGCATATATGATGCGTACCAAATATAAACAATTTATCATTTACACAATTTTTAGCAATTAACTTTTTCTTTTGAAATAAATTCTGCATCTGCTAAAGCTTTAATTGCTTCATTTGTTTTAGCTTCATTTACTAAAATTATTGGTCCTGTACATCCCATTCCACTTTCTGCATAAATTCCTTGTTTCCATAAGGCTTTTACTGCATCTTCTAGGTCCATAATTTCAATTCCTGATATTTGTGAGGTTACTACTTCTTTTTTTGGTGCTTGTATTTCTTCTGTGACTACTTCTTTTTTTGTTGTTTTTAAACTTTTTAGGATTTCTTTTAATCCTGCTTTGTTTGCCTTTTTAAATTCTTCTTTTGATATTTCTAAGCAGTTTCCTTTTACTAATTCTGCTGCATATTTGATTGCTCCTTCTACTAATGGCGCTCCTGATGCCCTTGATATTATCATTATTAGTTTGTCGAAGTTTTCTCCTATTCCAGGTCCATATCCGTATCCTATTGACTCATAACTTCCACCGGTTGTGTATGATGAGAATATTTTTATCATTATGTTCCCTGTTAATGAATCCATTACCATTACATCGCATGAACCCATTAATAGGTCATTTCCTCTCATTATGCATCCTCCATCTACTCTTTGTGATTCTGCAAATGTGATGTCATATCCTTGGTCTTTTAATTTTTTTAATGCTATTTCTGTTTGTCTTGCTCCATCTATGTTGAGTATCCCTATTGTTGGATTTTTTATTCCGCAGGCCTTTGCTGTTATGATTCCATAGATTGCATTTTTTACCATGCCTTCTACTTTGTCTGTTGATGATGTTCCTGTTGTTGTTGCTATGAACATTTCTTTGCCTTTTCCTGGGCTTATTATTCTTCCTACTGTTGATACTCCTATTGGAAATGGATAGTGCATTGTTACTGCTGCGTCTATTTCTTTTGTACTGAGTAATTCTTCCATTCTTTTGTGTGTTTCTTCTTCTGTTTCTACTTGTGATAGTTTTACCCCTTCTTTTGTTTGTGAACCTATTAGGGTTACTTCTATCCCACTCTTTTGTGCTTTTATTGCTGCTTCTATTATGTTTTCTTCTCCATGTTCGCTTCCCATGGATGTTATTCCAATTCTTGGCTTGTTTCCATATTCGCCAGTTGCAAGTGTATCAGCTAACTGATCAAATATTTTTCCTATTATTTGATTTACTTGTTTTTCTGACATATACCTACTCCTATTCTGCTAACAGATTTGTTGCGAATTTTTTCATAGCTTCTGCTATTAATCCTTTTATTTGTTCTTCTGATACTGTTCCTTTTTCTTCTGTTTTTCCTTGGTTTTTCTCTATTACGAATGATACTCCATCGAATAGGTTTGTCATTCTTCCTAGGAATAAGCTTCCTTTTCCTATTATCATAGCATTTTTTATTTTTTCGTCTAGTATATCTTGTCTTCCGAATCCTATATATGGTACTCCTGATGGTATGTGCCCTTGTGTTGGTGCCCAACCTACCATTCCGTGTTTTTCTGCAAATGTTGCTAATTCTGCTTTTTCGATGTCTCCTCTTTTTACTGCTAGAGCTCCTATCATTTTGTAGTTTGCCGCTGGTACATCTCCTGCTCCCGCTGGTTTTGTTATGTCTGGATTTTGCATTTCTACTGAATATTTGTCTATGTCTGTTATTTTCATTCCCACTTTGTCTAATGATTGTGTTACTAATGATGTTATTACTGCTTGTGGTGACGACCCTGTTCCTACCATATGTTTTCCTACTAGGTCTACTCTTATTTCTGGGTTAACTCCATCGTTTTCACTTATTAATACTGCGAATCCTCCTAGTACGTCTTCTAGTATTGGTAGTCCCTTTTTCACATGATCTTTTCCATTCATTCCTAGTTTTGCTGTGCATCCGCCTGCTGATACTATTACGTTTTTGTATGTTCCTGCTTTTACTAGTGATGCAGCCACTATTAGTGCGTGTGTTGGTGCTGCACAGAATCCTCTTACGTCTGAGCCTGTTGAGTTTACTAATCCTGCTACTTCTGCACATGCTTTGGCGAAGTTTCCTCCTCCTCTTTGGTTCATATCTCCGCATGCTTCTTCTGAACAATCTATTACATAGTCTATTTCTTCTTTTTTTATATCATTTTTTGCTATTAGGTTCATTATCGCTAGTACGTTTGTCGCTTTTGATGTTAGGTTTTCGTGCATTACGTGTGCGCTTAGGTTTACGTCTAAGTCGTGTGCTCTTTTTACACATCCTACTAATACCTTGTTGTGATATAATGGCTCTGAATGCTCTTCTTCTACTAATTTTTTTATTACGTCTGCTTCTTCGCCTTCTTTTAATCTATCCATTAGATCTTTGCCTACTAACGGGTGCTTTTCTAGGTTTTGTTTTGTTTCTTTAACGAAGTTCTTTTCTAATTTTACTAAATCGAATACATCACACATTTGCATTAAGCATATGAACTCGTCTTGTGGCATTATTTCTCCGAATTTTCCGTATCTTGTTGCTCCTTCTACATCTTTGTTATGCCATGGTTGCTCGTATGTTGCTAATTCTTCTGGTGTTACGTTTCCTATATATGCTTGGTTTGGTGGATATTTTACTACTTGTTCGTATGTTCTTAGATGTTCTTCTAGTTGTTTTAAATATTCTGATTCTGGATTTATTTGTCTTTCGGTTGTTTGTGTTGTTCCATTATGCATTACCATATCTGGTGTGAATGCAAGTATATAACTTGCTCCTTTTATTACACTGTTCATTGTTTTCCTCCATTTTTTATGTTAATACTTCTTATTTTTTATTAAATATTTTATAGGATGGTTTTATATTTTTAATAGCGATTTTCTTTATATACTCCCTTAACTTTAATACCTTTTGTTGTCTTGAAAATATTATTAGTTTTCTTATCTAAAAAAATTGCCTCACAATTTTTAACTGTGAAGCAATCATATCTATAGTGTAATGTAAGCTGTTGTGACTAGAGATATTTACAGAATTCTTCTCTTATTGGAGCCATTTCTGAAATTATATCATCAACATCCAACACCATTTCCATCATACCTACTTGTTCATCATATATAGCTTCATCTACTTCATTTTTTATTTCTGGTTCACATACGTGGAATACACTGAGTCCTAACTGAACTCCTGTCAATGGACCTGCAAATGTTGGGTCTCCGTTAGTTACTGTTTCAGCAGCTAATCCTGATGCTTCGCCTTCTGATGCTCCTAATACTACTACTAGGTTTTCTGCACCAAATTTCTCTGCGAAATCTTTTACCCTCTTTTGATTTTCTAAATCCATTGCGCCTGCGGCAGTTCAGACAAAGCATTCTGTTGATGAAAATACTACTTCTGCTCCAGCGCTTTTTACACATTCTTCTATCGCTGGGCCTGGTATTCCATCTCTGTCGCCTATTATTATTACTTTTTTTCCTTGTAATAAGCTCATTTTCTTCCTCCTATTTATTTTTGTTGTTTTTCTTTTCTTTGTAATATTTTGTTTAATATATATTATTTTTTATATATATTTTTTAATTAATGCTTCTACATTTTCTGGTGTCGCATCTTCTTTTACTAATTCTTCTACTTTTTCTCCACCTTTGTAGATTGCTATTACTGGTAACCCTAGTATCTTTTGTCCTATTGCTACTCTTCTTGCTTTTGTTGTGTTTAGTTTTGTAAATTTTAATTGTTCTCCGTATTTTTCTGATAGTGACACTACGTGTGGCATTAATGCTTCGCATGGTGCGCATCCATCTCCAAAAAAGTCTACTAATACGTATCCTTCTGCTTGTAATACTTCTGCTTCAAAGTTTGTTTTATCTAATACTAACATCTTTTATTTTACCTCCAATTTTATTCTGATATGAATTTTTCTGCCTGTACTGCTGCTATTGCTCCGTCTGCTGCTGCTGTTACTACTTGTCTCAGACTCTTTACTCTAACATCTCCTGCTGCATATACGCCTTCTATGTTTGTTTTCATATCTGCATCTGTTACGATGTATCCATTTTCCATATTTATTATGCCTTCGAATATTTTTGTCTTTGGTGTGTATCCTATGAATACAAATATACCGAATATTCCATCGTCTTCATCTGCTTCTACTTCTGTTAATTCTCCTGTTTTTAAATTCTCTAATACCATTGAATTAACTAATCCATCGCCTTTGATTTCTTTTACTGCACTATCCCATATAAAATTCACTTTTGGATTTGCAAATGCTTTTTCTTGGATTGATTTTGCAGCTCTTAGTTCATCTCGTCTGTGAATTATTGATACTTTTCTTGCGAATTTTGTTAAATACATAGCTTCTTCTACGGCTGTATCTCCTCCGCCTACTACATATACTTCTAAATCTTCAAAGAATGCTGCGTCGCATGTAGCACAATATGATACGCCTTTTCCTGTGAATGTTTTTTCTCCAGGACATCCTATTGGTCTTGATGATGCTCCTGTTGCTATTATTACTGTTTTTCCTACATATTCGCCTTTTTTGCCTACTAAAACTTTTTCTTTTCCTTCAAGTTTTGCTTCAAGTATTTCATCGTATACTTTTTCTGCTCCAAAGTGTTTTGCTTGCTCTGCCATTCTGTCTATAAGTGTAGGGCCTGATTCTCCTTCTAGACAACCAGGATAGTTTTCAACTTCTGATGTAAGTACTATTTGTCCTCCATCTTTTTCTCTTTCTATAACTAATGTGCTTAATCTAGCTCTACCCGCATATAGCGCTGCTGATAATCCCGCTGGACCAGCTCCAATAATTATTACATCGTATACTTTGCTCATTTCACACCTCTTTCACATAAGTTATTACAATTATTATACCATGCAATTTACATTCCAAAACATTAATTTTTTTAATCATTTTTTTAGCATTTAAATTTCAATACTTTATTTAGTAATAAAAAATATTTTTTACTAATATCTAAATTATCAATACTAAATAGTGCAATATAATTCACGCAGAGAATTATATTGCCTATTCAAATAGTTATTTTTCAAACACTGTTTGACCTGAAACCTCAGTTTCTAATGCTCTTAATGCTCTCCCTACTAAATTCCTTCTTATATCTTTTTCTTCTTCAAGAGTTAAAGTAGGATTTCCTAGAGGATGAGGTATTGCTATAGTAGGAACTATTCTATTAGCTCCAACAGTTAAAGATATCGGAACTACTGTACACATATGTACAACTGGAATTCCTGCTCTTTCAATTTCTTTTACCATCGTTGCACCGCAACGAGTACAAGTACCTCAGGTTGATGTAAGAATAACTGCATCTACTCCATCAGCTTTCAATTTTTTGCTGAACTCTTCTGCAAACCCCTTTGAACTCTTAACTGCAGTACCATTTCCAACAGTAGTATAAAAATACTTGTGTAAGGATCCAATTTTTCCTTGCTTTTCAAATTCTCTTAATATATCAACCGGCAATACTCTATCAGCATCTAAATTAGCATATACTGGGTCATATCCGCCATGTGCTGTTTCATAAGTTGCTTCTGTTAAGTCCATAACTCCATCAATATCATATTCTCCATATTTCGAAGCACTTGATGATTCAATATGATCAGGATTTCCTTTTGGTACAATTCCTCCAGAAGTTACCAATGCTATTTTAGCTTTAGTAATATCTTTTACTGCAGGATTTGGATCTACTCTGTCAAAATCTGGCATTGGAAATTCTGTTACAAATTCTTTGCCTGATAATTTTTTAATAAGCATATCAACTGCTCTTCTTGATCCTCTTTCTTTTTCAAAGAAATTAACTCTTAAACCATTAGGCATGTAACCTTCTTCTATAGAAGCACCTATTTTTTCACCTTTAGCAAGTTTTAATGCAAGTGGTGCCATTTTTTTAACTGCATCTCTCATACCTGCCGCAGAATTTTTCGTTGAAACCATATATATTTTATTTTTAAACATATCAGCACCTGGATTTTCTTTATACATTCCTGTTAAAGAAGGAATCCCAAGTTCTTCTTTGACTGCTGTAGCTATAGTTCCACAAGCAACTCCATATCTACCTGCATTAAACGCTGGACCAGCTATAAATAAATCTGGATTATATTTTTTAACCATATCTAGTACTACTTTTTTTGCTTCCTCAAGATTTTCATTAAAATATGAATCTCCACATACAATTGTAGCAACTATTTCTGCTTCTTCTCCAAATGCTTGTTTAAATGCTAAACCAGGGCCTACTACTCCCTCTCTAACCTCAGCTGGTATATGTGCCATTTCTTCTCCGCCAACATTAGCAAAGAATTGATTAATATATTGAACAACTTTTATCATTATTTTCTCCTCCCTTCTCTACTAACGTGCACTTAATTTATTGAAGCCCATTTCATTAGTGGCTCCGGTGATTACCTGTAATTCTGCTGTAATGCTTCCATCTGCATGTAAACTACCATCAAATCCACCAGCAATTATATCTGCAACTTGAACATGACCAATAACTTTATCCAAGGCTGGTAATTCTATAACTTGATTGGCATTTCCACCTGTTACAACTGCATCTGCACTAACATCAGCATCAGCAAGTGATTGAGACGAACCATCTCTTCCAGCATATTCATCTGTTATTATAACTGTTTTAATTCCTTTTGCTTCTATTTTTTTACAGTTCATAATTAAATCTGTATCTGGATTCCCAAAACCTTCCTGAGATATTAAAACTCCATCAAGTCCTAAAAATTCAGCTAGTTTTGCACTCCAGTTAGAAGATCTCTCTTTATCTGCCAAATAAACATTTTCATTTGTAATTATTACTCCAACAAAGTTCAAAGTTTTTCCATGCTCTGCAAATAAATCATGTACAACTGGATTATTTAAATGATGATATGTTGTATTTTTATCACATGCAGATACACAGTTACCACTTACTATAGCACCATCCATTATTTCTGTAGGATAAAGCATTGTTGTTAAACTTTGTTTAGCGTCTACTCCATATACATATGTGTCATGCATTAAACCTTGACTTTGTAACATTAACACATATGCAACTCTAGGTAGTTCAGGATATGCTTTTATTCCTTCTGTTACAGTTAATGTTTCAAATACTTCTGTTTCATTTGGAGTTAAACTTTTAGCAAGTTCTCCAAGATATAATGCAACTTTGTATCCAGCAAATCTAAGCGCTTTTTCATGTTCATGCTGTTTTAAACCATCTTTAGGTTCACAAACTAATACTAAATTATTTAATTTCGAAAATGGTGTGTATTCAGCTCCAGTTCCAGTCATATCTATGATACCTTCTTGGAATCCTACAATTTTTCCTGTAGTAATGACTGCCGCGCCTTTTAAAACATTAGTTTTTCCAGATCCAACTGTCTCAACCTTATTTACCATACCTGGGAATATACCTCCAGGTCCTTCAACCTTAACTCTTGGTTCTATAACATCTTTAACCGGCATTATACGAATACTTTCACCTGGTCTAGCCAGCTCAACCTCAGCTGATATAAAATTTTGATCTTCTAGAATTATTTTTCTTACTTCTTCTTTGTTAACATAAAGCGTTCCATTTTCTACCTTTGATACTTCAGCAAACTGAATGTCTTTAATAAAAATGTAACCTAATTCTAATTTCAAAAAAATCACCTCCGAAATATATTATTTGTTTTATTTATTTAATGCACTTTCAAGTACAGTTAAATCAATTAATTTAAAATCTTCTATTATCTTTTCTGAATAATTATTATAAGTTTTCATATTATTAAATTTATCAAATGCTATTATTGAATTTTCAATAATTATTAGCGAATCATAATTAATATTCCCTTTATTGTCAGAAATTATTATAGACTTATATGGAGTTTCATTTGGCTTTATACTACTAGATAAAGGATGTGTTAATAATTCATATCCCTCATGTATTTTATTTCTTGCAGTAATTAAAACATCCTTAAATCCACCATCAATAAAGTTAATACTGTAATCATTTTTATACTTCTCATAAACTGTATTGTTATTTGTTATTATCATAATTAATCTCCACTTTTAATAAATAAAATTTTAGATAAAAAAAGAACAGAAAGCTAATGCCTTCTGCTCTGTTATTGACCTGAGAGATTCCTCCACTATTTCGAGTTGCTCCTTCGGTGCTACGCTTTTCAGAGTTTTGTCTGATTACGGTCCTTTTGCCTGAGATCATCATTAACAATATGGCATATTGTCAACTTAATCCTTCGGCGCTGTTAATATTATAACAGTCTCTCCCGTAAACTTCATCCAATTTATTCAACTAAATTCATTATATATAACCTTTAATAATAAATCAAGCTTTATTTATAAAATAATTTTATTTTTTTTATTTATTACTTCAAGTATTGTAATAGCTATGTTTGATGAATGATCTCCTATTCTTTCCAAATTGCTTATGGTATCTAAAAATATTACACCAGAATTCGGCTCACATATACGAGTATTTAATCTATCAATATGATTTTTTCTTAACAATTTAAACATATTATCTATTTCTTTATCTCTATTTAAAACTAAGTGACAATCATCACAATCAATAGTTGATAACGCATCTAAAGAAAGTTTAAATACTTCATTAGTTAAATCATACATTTCCATAAATTCTTGATTCGCTGATTCCGAGAAAGAAACATTATTTTCGATTTTATATAATGCAAGCTCTGCTATATTATCTGCATGATCCCCAACACGTTCTAGATCGTTTAAAGTGTTCATCATAGTTACAAGTTTATCTTTTTCGTCATCAGTTAATGACTCTTTGTCTAACTTAACTAAATACTCAAGAATTAGCTTTGTTAATGCATTTACTCTTTTTTCTATTTCAAAAACTTCATAAACTGAAGTTTCATTTTTATTTGCAAATGCATCTGCTGATATTTCAAATTGACTTTGCACCATATGTCCTAATCTCAACAGTTCTTTAGATGCTTGTGTTAATGCTATCGGTGGTGTTGCAAGAAGTCTCTGATCAATATATTTTACAATATTTTCCTTATCGTCTTCTTTGCCACCTTTAACAATAATTTCAGATGCCCTTACCAAATATTTGGAGAATGGGAATAATATAATTACATTTATTATGTTAAATAATATATGTGCAACTGCAATTTGTTTAGGTACATAACTAGGAACAATTTCAAGTACAAACATTTGAATAGGTCTTCTCAAAAATATCATAAAAATAAGTGTTCCAATTATATTAAACAATAAATGTATTACTGCTGCCCTTTTAGCAGTTTTATTTGCTCCGATACTTGATAACATAGCTGTAACACAGGTACCTATATTTTGTCCAAAAATTACGGGATAAGCCATTTCTAATGTTACACCACCACTTGCTGATAATGCTATTAATAATCCCGTAGTAGCACTACTAGACTGTAATACTGCTGTCATAGAAAATCCTACTAATATACCTAAAACTGGATTTGTAAATTTTGTCATAGCATCAATGAATAATGAAGAATTCTTCATTGGCTCCATTGCACTTTTCATCAAATCCATACCTACAAATAGAATTCCAAATCCTATTATTACTTCAGCTACATTTTTAATTTTTTTCTTTTTAGTAGCTAAATATACAAAAACACCAATACCAACAAACAATGTAGCTAATTTAGTTATATCTAAAGACACTAACAATGCAGTAATTGTAGTTCCAATATTTGCTCCCATTATAATTCCCACAGCCTGATTCAAATTCATTAAACCGGCATTGACAAAACCAATTGTCATAACTGTAGTAGCACTACTCGATTGAATCACAGCAGTAACCAATGTTCCCACCAAAAGACCTGTAAAGTTATTTTTAGTCAGGGCTGCCAATAGGTTTTTCATTTTATTTCCAGCAGCTTTTTGCAGACCATCACCCATATAGTTCATTCCAAATAAGAATAAGCCTAAGCCACCTATTAAACTAATTGCAATATCCATTTTTCCTCCAATTGTAATAACCAAACTTTATTTTAAACTAGGAAAATCCAATTGTCTAAGTGCTTCATACATTACTATATTAACCGAATTTGCAAGATTTAATGATCTTGCATGCACATTATCAATCATTGGAATTTTTATTCTATTATTTTTATATTTCGCATGTATATAATCAGGCAAGCCTGCAGTTTCTTTTCCAAACACTATAAAACAATTATCTTTGTATTTTACATCTGTATAAAACTTACTTTCCTTAGTTGTTGCAAAAAATATTTCTTCTTGTTTTGCTGTTTCAAGTAATTCTTCAATATTTTCATAGTATTTAATATTGACTAAATCCCAATAATCAAGACCTGCTCTCTTAAGATACTTATCACTTACGGAAAACCCTAATGGTTTTATTAGATGCAGATTAGAACCTGTAGCAGCGCAAGTCCTAGCTATATTACCTGTGTTTTGTGGAATTTCGGGTTCAAATAAAACTATATTTAATGGCATTTATTTCTCCTATATACTATTAATTTTATCAATAAAAGAAATTATATCATTTATTCATAATATAATAAAGACTTATTTTTATTTATTTCGTCAATATTTTACTTTTTATTTACATATAGTATTTAAATTACTATAATATTTTAATAATAATAATTACTTAGCTTTAAAATAATTGCATATATCCTTTAAACAGCACATTTCACATTTAGGATTTTGAGCTACACATACCTCTCTACCATGAGTTATAAGTAAATGATGCATGAGATGCCACTTTTTTTTAGATAGTTTTTTCATCATTTCATCTGAAACTTTATCCGCAGTAGAACCTTTTGCAAGCCCTAATCGCTTTGAAACTCTAAACACATGTGTATCTACTGGAAAAGCCGGAATTTTAAAAGCTTCAACAAGAACAACGCTAGCTGTTTTTCTTCCAACACCTGAAAGTGACATAAGTTCTTCCATAGTTTTAGGTACTTCTTTATTAAATTTATATTTTAGTTCTCTACACATATTATATATATTTTTTGATTTATTTTTATACAATCCTATTTTTTTAATTTTATTTTCAATCTCTTCTTGAGTTAAAGTTAAGAAACTATCTACATCAGGATAAAGCTTGTATAATTTTTCAGTAACATTATTCACACTTTTATCTGTTGCTTGTGCGCTTAATATTGTTGATACCAAAAGCTGAAACGGTGTTCCATAATCAAGGCTGCACTTAGCATTCGGATACTCTATCTCTAATAACTGATACACCTTGTCTGCTTTTGTCATTTCTAGAGTACCTCCATAAAATGATTTATAATTTCAACTCTTTCATCATTATCAATAAAATCAATTATTTTATTGATAGCTGATTCACATACAAGCTTACTATTTGAAACAACTGAAACACCTATAAGTGATCTATTCCACAAATCAAGGTAATCTACCTCAGCTACAGAAACATTAAACCTCGATTTGATTCTTTCTATAATACTTTTTATGACATGTCTTTTTTCTTTAAGTGAATTTGACTCAAATATTATCAGTTCAATTTGGCACGTTCCTACTATCATATATATTCCTCCAATAACTTCTTATATTCATCTACTATTATATCATTTTCATATTTCAAATTACTATACAATATATCTACTGCCTTTTTCCTATTAAGATTTAATAAAGTCCAAGCTGAATATATTTTAATCATATCAGATGGATTCTTCAGTTCATCTTTTAGTAAATCAAACATATTTTTTAAGTCCAAATTAGCTATTGAAATTATAGCATTTCTTTTCCAAATATTTTTGCCTCTCCAACCACCAGATGTACTTCCATATTTATTAGTGAACTGTGAATTTGTTATAGATAACAATTCTTTTAAATCAACTAATAACTCTCTATAATCATTTGTTGATTTTTTTAACAATATTTTTTCGTTTTTTGGACAAACAAGCTGACAAACATCACATCCATAAATATGATTACCCATCTTTTTTCTATATTCTACAGGAATATAATTTTTAGTTTGAGTTAAATACGAAACACATTTTTTAGTATTTATTTTTCCATTTGTTAATATAGCATTATTTGGACATGATTTAATACAAATATCACAGTCTTTACATATGTCAATAAATTTATTATCATTTTCTTCAATTTCTATATTTGTTAACAAGTACCCTAAGTAAATAAAGGATCCAAAATCTTCATTTATCAACAAACTATTTTTGCCGTAATTTCCGATTCCAGAATTTCTACAAATTTCTTTATCAACTAATGGTGTTGTATCAACGCATATTTTATATTTAAAATTTATATACTTTTCTAATTTATTTGCAAAATCTTTTAGTGACTTATATACTATCTGATGATAATCTTTCCCATATGATATCAAGCTAATTAAGCCTTTATCCCTTTTATCAATATTTTTATATCCTTTTGCATAAGAAAAACCAACTGCGATTATACTTTTACAATCCATAAATACATTTTTCGCATTTAACCTTTTTTCTATATCTTGCTCTTGCAATTCATTATAATAATTTTTATCCACCCGTTCATTAAAAATCGGTCTTAAATAATCATAATTTAAAACAGATGTTATTCCCACTATTTCATAACTCATATCATATGCAACTTCATATATTTTTTGTTTCATCAAATTTTCCTCTTTTTATTGATAAATATAATATACCATATAAAACTTACATAAATCAAACCCAAATTTAGTTATAAAAAAACAAACCCCATTTAATTATGTAAATAAACAGGGCTTATAATTTTATGAAATTATTTTTTTACAGCTTCTGCACCTTTTAGTAGAGCCTCTTTATTAAGTGGCACCAAATGTGATTTATTTTCTCCAAACACTTTAACAAAAGCTTTGAGAACAGAATCAATTTGCACAATTTTAGTTAATTCGACGTATGCACCAAGCATTACCATATTAGCCACTTTAGGATTACCAAGTTCAGTTGCTAATTCATTTACAGGTACATAATAAGCATCAACATCTTTTCTAGTAGTTTCTCCCTCAATTAATGATTTATTAATTATAATTTTACCACCTGTTATAATTTCTTTTTCGAATTTAATTAAAGAAGGTAAATTCATAATTAAAGCAGCTGTTGCATCATGTGATATAACAGGTGAACCTATCATGCTATCAGAAACTAATACATCACAGTTTGCAGTTCCACCTCTCATTTCTGGTCCATACGATGGAAGCCAAGAAACTTCTTTATTCTCAAGCATTCCTGCATATGCTAAAAGTTTTCCCATAGCCATAATACCTTGACCACCAAAACCTGCCATTATAACTTTTTCATCCATGTTATTTTACCTCCTCAAAATTTCTAAAATTTTGCAAAGGATAATATGGGATCATGTTTTCTTCCAGCCATTTTAATGCATTCACAGGAGTTTTGCCCCAGTTAGTTGGGCATGTGGATAACACCTCAACAATTGCAAATCCCTCACCTTTAATTTGACATTCAAACGCTCTTTTAATTGCTTTTTTAGCTTTTCTAATGTTTGCTGGTGTATTAACAGCTACTCTTTCTACAAACCTTGCACCATCAATAGTAGCAAGCATCTCAGATACTTTAATTGGTTTGCCACAAAGAGCTTCATCTCTTCCTAGAGGTGCTGTTGTCGCTTTTTGTCCTACTAATGTAGTAGGTGCCATTTGTCCACCAGTCATACCATATATACCATTATTAACAAATATTGTAGTTATTTTTTCAGCTCTATGAGCTGCATGAACTATTTCTGCTGTTCCTATAGATGCTAAATCTCCATCTCCTTGATAAGTAAATACTATACTTTCAGGTAATACTCTTTTAATTCCTGTTGCTACAGCAGGTGCTCTACCATGAGAAGCTTCTTGCATATCGCAACTAAAATAATCATATGCTAGAACTGAACAGCCAACAGGTGCTACTCCTATTGCATCATCTAAAATATTTAACTCAACTAATACCTCAGCTACTAATTTGTGTATTACTCCATGTGTACAACCTGGACAATAATGTAATTGAGCATCTGTTAATCCTTTTGATTTTTCATATACAATAGTCATTATTTTATACCTCCTGCAATTTTCTCAATATCTGTTAATATGCTTGCTGGAGTAGGAATCATACCACCAGTTCTACCATTGAAATATACAGGGAATTTACCTTCAACAGCTATTTTTACATCATCAATCATTTGTCCTGTACTCATTTCAACAGTTAGTACACCTTTTGCATTTGGGTTAATTTTTTTAAATATCTCATATGGATATGGCCATAAAGTTATTGGTCTAATTAATCCTACTTTAATGCCTTTTTCTTCACTTAATTTTATTGCATTTTTAACTATTCTCGAAGTTGTTCCGTAAGCAACACAAACGACATCAGCATCCTCTAACCCAAATGATTCATATACAACTTCTTTTGCTTCTATTAACTTATATTTTGCTTCAAGTTTAAGATTGTGGTTTTCAAGTAACTCTGAATCCAAATACAATGAATTTACTATATTATGAGTTCTCTTTCCTTTTGTCCCTGTAGTAGCCCAATCTTTTTCAGGAAGATCTATTTTTTTAGGCTCCTTAAATTCTACGGCTTCCATCATTTGTCCAATCATTCCATCAGCCAATATTAAAACAGGAGTTCTATATAAATCTGCTTTATCAAACGCTTCCATAACATAGTCTACAGTCTCTTGAATACTAGATGGCGCATATACAATTGTTCTGTAATCTCCATTTCCACCGCCTCTTGTAGCTTGAAAATAATCAGCTTGACTTGGTTGAATACTACCTAGTCCTGGACCACCTCTCATCATATTTACTATTACGCATGGTAATTCTGCGCCTGCGCAATATGTGATTCCTTCTTGCTTCAATGAAATTCCAGGACTTGAAGAGCCAGTCATAACTCTTGCTCCAGATCCCGAAGCACCATATACCATATTTATAGCTGCTATTTCGCTTTCTGCTTGTAAAAATACCCCACCAACTTTAGGAAGTTCTAAAGACATATATTCTGGTAGTTCACTTTGTGGTGTAATAGGATAACCAAAAAAGTATTTGCAACCAGCCTTTATAGCTGCCGCTCCAACTGCTTCATTTCCTTTCATTAATACCTTAGACATAATTTACCTCCGCTATTATAATCTCTCTACTTTTATTACCGAGTCTGGACACATAATTGCACAATTCCCACAAGCTATACACTCATTTTGGTCTGTTACATATGCCGGATTATAACCTTTCTGATTTATTATATTTTTATTCAAACTAATTATTTTTTTAGGACATACAGATACGCACAATTCGCAACCCTTACATATGTCTTCATTAAATGTTACTTTTCCTCTTGCCATAATAACCTCCATTTTTTAGCTCATCCATTCTTCCCTCATATATAAATTCACAGGGAATAACTTAGCCTTTATTTCTTCATTTACTATTTTATCTGCTATATTCTTCATAGCAACTTCATATCTTATGGGAACGTCAATTTCCCAAGATACTTCCTTTGAAAGTTCATGACCTAATTCAACATCTGATATACTAGTATCCTTTAACAAATGTGTATTATTAATAAGTCCTGTAACTTTTAGACCTGATGTATTTTCTATGTCCTTCAAATATTTTATGACATTTTCTTTAGTTTGAGTTTCTGGTCTATTAGCATTTATTACATAAAACAAATCATAATCCATCGTTTTGATTTGCTCAGAAAATCTAGAAAGAACCCTTGCTCCTACAGGGTCTCCTCCTATATCGAGTATAGCCTTCATATTTAAATTTGTAATACTACCCATAATTCCAGCAGGCAATGCTGGTAAATCCAAAGTTTGATTATTATTTATACTACTGTCCAGTACTTTTATACCTATATTTTCTAATAAAATCTTTTTTTCCCTAGATCTGAAATAGGGATTTACTATATCTAAATCAGCTAAACTTACATTATCATAATTATTTTTCATATTAACCGCATAATTTACTGCAAACTCTGTCTTTCCACTTCCATAATGACCTGTAACAATTACTAATCTTTTATCTAGCACTGATACCCCTCCTCCCTAACAAACAGATTAATCAGCTGCTAATTAATATTCTTTTGCTTCTTCAATACCATTCAAAACCCTAAGTCCACCTTGTGCCAACGCTAACAATTCATCTTCACCAGGATACACTATAACTTCTGCAATAAAGCTAACTTTTTTACTAATCATATCTACAAACTTCTTATCGTATGCAATTCCACCAGTTATAATTATTGCATCAACATCTCCATCTAAAACAACTGCATATTCTCCTATAGCTTTTGCTACTTGATATGACATAGATGTATAAATTAATTCTGCCTTTTTATTTCCACTATCCGCTAATTCACTAACTTCTTGTGCACTGTTTGTTCCTAAATAAGCAGTCAATCCACCTTTACCAACAACTATCTTATTTATTTCTTCTTGTGTATATACTTTATCGAAACAAGCTTTTATAATCTGACCTACTGGAAGAGATCCTGATCTTTCTGGAGAAAATGGACCTTCACCATTAAGTGCATTATTTACATCGATTGCTTTTCCTTTTCTATGTGCCCCAACTGAAATCCCTCCACCTAGATGTGCAACCACAAAATTCATGTCTTCATATTTTTTTCCAAATTTTTCTATCGCTGCTCTTCTTGCTACTGCCTTTTGATTTAATGCATGCCAAATAGATAATCTCTCAAAGTTAGGGTGTCCACTGATTCTGGATACCTCCTGCATTTCATCTACTACAACAGGATCAACTATAAATGCTGGTACATTTATCTCATCTGCTATTGAACGAGAAATCAATCCACCAAGATTTGAAGCGTGTTCTCCTGTTACACCAGCTCTTAAATCTAAAACCATTTCATCATTTACTTTGTATGTTCCACCTTCTATAGGTTTTAATAATCCACCTCTACCAACTATCGAAGATAAAGTTTTGAGTTCTATATTATTAATTTTTAATTCATCAATTATTAATTTTTTTCTATATTCAAATTGTTCTGAAATTTTTTTAAATTTACTTATTTCATCCGTTGAATGTCTAATTGTTTTTTCAAATATTTGATTTTCATCTTCATAAACTGCAATTTTTGTTGATGTTGAACCTGGATTTATTATTAATTGTCTTTTTACCATATTATTTCTCCTTTATTACTTAGATGCACACAGTACCGCTAATGCTATTGAATTTAATTTCGCTTTATCTGAATCCGCTCTTGAAGTAAGAACTATTGGAGCTTTAGCTCCTAATAATATCCCTGCATTTTCTGAATCTGAAAAATATGTAAGTGATTTATACAAAACATTTCCTGCTTCAATATTCGGCATTAATAATATATCTGCATCACCTGCAACTGGGTCACTAACACCTTTAAGTTCAGCTGCTTCCTTTGAAATTGCATTATCAAGCGCAAAAGGTCCACCAACCATACAATCTAACAATTTGCCACTCTTGTTTAATTCTACTAGTTGCTGTGCATCTACAGTCGCCTGCATCTTAGGATTTACCTTCTCCTTTGCACAAATTATTGCAACTTTTGGTTTTTCAATATCTAATGAACTTGTAAGTTTCAAAGCATTTTCTAATATTTGTCTTTTTTCGTCAGCGTTTGGTGCAATATTCATTGCTGCATCTGTTACTAATAAAATTTTGTGATAATTTTTTATTTCAAATATTGCTGCATGACTCAAGATATTTCCTGTCCTTAATCCTATTTCCTTATCTAATATAGCTTTTAAAATTACTGAAGTATCCACTAACCCCTTCATAACAATATCCGCTTTACCACTACTAACCATAGATACTGCTATAATACATGACTGTTTATTATCTTTTTCGTCTATTACTTCAACTTTGCTTAAATCTAAACCAATTTTTTTTGATAATTCTTGTATTATTTCTTTGTTACCTACAAGAATAGGCATACAAATATTTTCATCTAATGCTATCTTTATGGCTTTTAAAACATCTTCATCATTAGACGCAGCAACTGCTATTCTTCTAGGTCCTTTTTTTTGTGCTAATTTAATTATTTCTTTAAACCCTTCCATATTTTCACCTCTTTAATATACTTAGCAATTATCATACCATAAAATACTATTAACAAAATAAAAAACAGATATTGAAATTTCAATATCTGTTAACAGACTTTATTTTTATTTCCTATTTTTTCTTTAATTTTGCAAATATTTGCATGCAGTTATTAGCAATACCATTGATTGCGCAAATATTTGCACAATATTTCATTCTTGTATTTTATATCTGTCCATTTTGTAGTATAGCGTTCTTATAGAAATACCTAATTTCTTAGCAGTTTCTGTTTTGTTTTTGTTTAGTTTAAAATAAACATTTCGAATATAATTTTTCTCTGCATTTTCAGTAATAAGACTAAGTCTCTGAATTTCATCAATATCTTTTAATTCTGCAGTTTGATTCGTTGCATTAATTGGAGGATGCAAATGAGGAAGATGTTCTTTTTTAATTATTTGCTCGTTAAAGTTCATATTAATTATTGATCTTCCAATTACATTTTCAAGTTCTCTTACATTTCCGGGCCAATTATAATCCATTAATAGTTTTACTGCTTCATCAGATATACTTCCGATATTTCTGCCATATTCATCGTTAATTTTAACAATAAACTCATTTATTAAGAGAGGAATATCTTCTTTTCGATCTCTAAGAGGCGGTATATATATAGGTAAAATATTTATTCTATAAAACAAATCCTCTCTAAACTTACCATCTTTAACTGCCTGATTCAAATCTAAATTAGTAGCTGCAATTATTCTTACATCTATGGATATAGGAATTGTACTACCAACTCTCATAATCTCTTTTTCTTGAAGTACTCTCAGAAGTTTAGCTTGGGTATTCAAACTTATTTCAGATATTTCATCTAGAAAAATTGTACCTTTATCAGCTTCCTCAAAAAGACCTTTTTTACCACCTTTTTTTGCACCAGTAAAAGCGCCCTCTTCATATCCAAACAGTTCACTTTCAAGTAATGTATCTGATAAAGCAGCACAATTTACTCTTATAAACTTATTGTCTCTTCGTTGACTTTGAGCATGAATTGAGTTTGCAAAAAGCTCCTTGCCAGTTCCACTCTCGCCTCTTAAAAGAACTGTAGCAGGAACTTTAGACGCTTTTAACACTTGCATTTTAACATCTTTTAACTTTTGAGAGTTTCCAATTATATCCTCTGGCAAATATTTGTATGTAAGCTGTCTTATTTTTTTTTCTGCTTCCACCAGCTTTTCGGTTAAGTCCTTTATTCCTGTTACATCATGTAAGACAGCTACACTGCCTTTCAATACATTATCAACAATTATTGGCGCTGCTTGTGCAACAACAGTCTTACCGCTAGGTTTAATTTTTAATTTTGTGTTAGACACTGGTTTTTTAGAATTAAGAACTTTTAAATGAAGGCTTTCACCTTCTTCTATATCAAAAAGTGCATTTTTTCCTATTACATCTTTAGGTTCAATGCCTGTTATATTTGTATAAGCAGGATTTACCATTATATGCTCACCTTTTTCATTTACAACACTTATTGCATCTTGTGTAGCTAAAAAAACAGCTTGTAACATTCCCTGATATTCTTTCAAATTAATCATTTGCAAATCTAATTTTTTTTTCATAATGGCCCTCTTTTTATAATAATTTTTAGTTATAATAAAAATTTATCAAAGTTATGGAAAAAATTCCTACCAAAATATAATAATTAAGATAAGAATTTTTAGTAACTTTATTCAGTTTGATTATCAGGATTTATTGTATTTGTTTCTGTACCAGATTGATTTTCCGACTCTATAATATTCACTTTAATTGTATCCATATTTAACAGAATATTTACTTGCTTATTATCTGTTATATTTTTAATTGTAACTATATTGTTGCCCAAAGAAGCTTGCGAAAGATCAACTATTATTTTCAACTCTTCCTTATTGAAATTATTAACTGCACTTGTAGCTCCCTCTATAGTTGCTATAACACTTGTATCTATATTACTTACGTCCACTTCATATCCATCTTTAATATTTGTAAATTCAATTTCGTCTATTTTATATGTCAATTCTCTTTGTATTATTTTTTCTACTACAACATTGACTACGGGATCCTTGTCTAATCCAAGTATCATAAATCCACTATCGTTTAATATCTTTCTAGTAGACAATACATTGTGATATGCACCTGTTATATCAAGACCTTCAAGTTCCAGTTCTTTAATAGAATCTAAAATATCTCTTCTAGCAGCAATTTTAACTCTACTAGGAGATACTGACGTATCAATAAGTTCATAACCATCTAACGGTACCCCTGATATACTAGGCTTTATATTAACATATTTTGTAGGATAAATAGGTACCGATACCTCAACATTATCGGTAGGTACAGACATAAATATTTCAGTATCTGTTCCATTGTATATTCTTACAGGGACTGTTTTTACAACCGTTTCTATAGCCCCATCAACATTAATTGTTGCTATTGCAGATTTAGCAGAATCAACAATGCTTCTTGGACCTGTTATTTTTACAGATGATGGATTAGGTGTACCACTTGCTCTATAATAATCTTGTGCTTGACTTCCTTCATATTGTATATCAACATCCATAACCCTAGAAATTACGCTTTCTACAACACATGCTATTTGAGAAGGATAAGAATCCCCAATTTCAATTTCATTTGGGCCTGATACTTCTACCTTAACATTTCTAGTACCTTCCCCAAGTCCTAAAACATCTATGTATGCCTTGAAATCGCTCTTATTCAACTTATCAAGTTGTTCTAAAGTTCCGCTCACTTTAACATTTACTGTTAAATTATCCTTATCACCGTTCATTAAAACCATATTTGAGCCTTCCAAAGCTGATAAATTTTTGATAATCACCGGAACATTGGGAACAGTTTTATTTTGTATTGGATTAGTTAGAACCATTACTACAACCCATAAGCCAACAGAGCAAATCAAGCAAGCAATTTGAATAAATAACTTCTCATTTTTTAACTTCATTTTTATATCTCCATCTATCAAAAATATTTAACTTCTCACTTTCCATATATATACTAGACAATAGATGTTCAAGCTCTTCAATCTGTATATTTCTATATAGTCTACCATCTATTGCATATGATATATACCCTGTCTCTTCTGAGACTATAAGTGCTATGGAGTCTGATTTTTCAGTCATTCCGATTGCAGCCCTATGTCTTGTCCCTATATCTTTACTAAGCAAGTTGTTGTCTGTTAAAGGTAAAAAGCACCCTGCTGCTATAATTGAATAGTCCTTTATTATCACAGCTCCATCATGAAGTGGTGTATTTGGAATGAAAATATTAATTAAAAGTCCGCTTGAAATATCAGCATTTAGTTTAGTACCACTATCTACAATGTCATTAAGTCCTATTTTTTGTTCAAATATCATTAGAGCACCAATCTTTTGCCTTGCTAAAGAAGAGGTAGCTGTTACTATTTCCTTTATTACATATTCTGATGTTGCTGAGTTCTTATCTAAATTTGAAAAAGAAAACATTGATGTTCTACCAATATATTCAAGTGCCCTTCTAATTTCAGGCTGAAACACAACAACCAATGCTATTATACCAACTTGAAATGTACGGTCTAATATCCACTTTACCATATGTAATTTAAATATAGCAGCAATTGGTATCAAAATAATTAATAAAAATATACCCTTTAATAGTTGCTTCGCTCTCATGTCTCTTATAAGCATAAAACCTTTATAAAAAACGTAATAAACAATAGCTATATCAACAATACTGTTTACTCCTAAATTGCTTAAAATCAATTTAATCTGCCCCATAACAACCACTTCCCAAAATTAAATTTATTCAACATCCATTTGAATCATCGTATCATCATAAGATCTTCTCATGCGCGCTTTAGAATTGTCATTTAACTCATCACTTTCAATATAACTCATTGCTGGATATATTACATGTTCAGTTCTACCGTTTTCATTTATACCCTTATAAACCCATAAAGGTGTATAGTCTATTTTCTTTATGGATACCTCGCCAGTTTCACCTTTTTTTTCTATTTCAATATTAACTATTACACCGTCTTCTGTATATTTTGCTACAGATTCTCCTATACCATAAGGTCCTAGTGTTTCAACTCTCTGATTTGATATAAAGTTACCCATAGAAAATGTTACAAATTTCTTTTTTCCATTGTAATCTAAAATCTTAGAAGGCTGTATAACATGCGGATGACTACCAAGGATAATATCGACACCTTCATTAAATAACATATCAGCTATATTATTTTGATTTTGACTTTCTACCCTTGAATATTCATTTCCCCAATGCATGTATGCTATTATAACATCTACTTTTTGTTCTTTAGCATACTTTATATCTTCTTTCATTTTTTCTTCATCTATAATATTTACCATGGAATCAAGTTCTTCTCCAGTTAGCAAACTTTCAAGTCCATTAACCATTTCAGTATATGCCATAAACGCTACTTTAATGCCTTTAATATCTTTTATTAAAACTCTATACTCTGGTTTTTCAATATATGTTCCTACAGTATCCATACCTCTTTTTTGAATTTGTTCTATTGTTCTTACAATTCCAGCCTTTCTAGTATCTAAACAATGATTATTAACTGTAGATAAAACATCAAATCCAGCATCCTTAATCGCATCTAAAACTTCATCAGGTGCATTAAACAAAGGATATCCTTGATATGCGTAAATTTTATTACCAGCAGTTGTTCCTTCGAAATTAGCTATAGCTAAATCTGCACTTTGCAAAATACTTTTTACTTCTCTAAAACTATTTGTGAAATCATATGTACCAGTCGCAGAGTCATATGCACCATCTAGCTGGGAAGGATGAAACATAATATCGCCTGTCGCCTTTATGTTAATTGTAATATCTGGATTTGGCTCTGGTTCTGGTTCTGGCTGAACAATGTTATTTCCAATATTGTCTTCTTCTTTATCATTTATATCATTATTTTTTGTAATATCATTTTTATTTAGTTTTTGCCTTTCTCTATCTATTCCATTTGCAACAATTGCAGCTGCAACTATACCAACTATCAAAACAAATGTCATTATTAAGATACGCAAATTTCTCTTTCGTCTTCTTGTTCTTCTGCTCATAAAAATTACCTCTTATTTAAATAAACTATATAATTAAAACTATTATATATAATATTAACTTACAATGATACATTTTGCAATAACTTAATTATTAAGAAACCATTAATTTTATCCATTATTTCTTAATTTTTAATTCCTTGTCTAATCAAAGCTTTTGAATTATTCCCTATTAAATCATACCTTTTTTCTTTTTTCAAAGCATTCAGTACAAGTTCATAATTTTCTTTTTTATTATACTGCATTAATGCCCTTTGCATTTTTCGTTCTTCTATACTTTTAGGAATATATACTTCTTCTCCACTTAAAGGATTTATACCTGTATAATACATACAAGTAGAAAGAGTCCCCGGCGTAGGATAAAAGTCCTGAACTTGTTCAGGTATATGACCCATATCTCTTATATATTCTGCTAATTCGATAGCATCTTTTAGCCTCGAACCAGGGTGTGAAGATATAAAATACGGAACTATATATTGCTCTTTATTATATTTTTTGCTCTCATTATAAAATTTTTCAACAAATTTATTATAAATTTTAATTGACGGTTTACCCATGAGCTTAAGAACTCTCTCCGAAACATGTTCCGGTGCTGTCCTAAGTTGCCCACTTACATGGTGCTCACATAATTCTTTTATAAAATCATCTTTACTATCATATATAGCATAATCATATCTTATACCTGATCTTATAAAAACTTTTTTTACACCTTTTACATTTCTGATTTTTTTAAGTAAATTCACATAATCATTATGATCTATTACAAGGTTTTTACATTTTTGTGGTGAAAGGCAGCTTTTATCTTTACATACTCCATACCTTTCTTGTTTCTCACAAGCCTTCGTTCTAAAATTAGCAGTTGGTCCTCCAACATCATGTATATATCCTTTAAAATTATTATCATCAGTCATTTTTTCAACTTCTTTTATAATTGATTCATGACTTCTAGATTGTATTATCCTTCCTTGATGATAATTTAAGGCACAAAAACTACACCCGCCGAAACATCCCCTAACACTAGTTATACTAAATTTTATTTCATCTAAAGCAGGAACTCCACCTAAATTATTATATATAGGGTGAAAATCCATCATATACTCAAGATCATATATATCGTCTAATTCTTGCTCTGTTAATATTTCCATTGGTGGATTCTGTACAACATAAATGCTATCATATTGTTCTACAAGTGTATCTGCTGTGATTGAATCTGTATTTTCATATTGTATCTTAAAGCTTTGTGCATACTTCTTCTTTGAAGAAATAACCTCATTATAACTTGGCAAAATAACAGGTTCAAATGGTCTTTCTATATCACGAGTTTTATATACAGTACCATTTATATATGTGATTTCTGATATAGGAATTCCTGATTCTAAAGATTCCGCTATTTGGACTATGGATTTTTCTCCCATTCCATATACAAGTAAATCTGCTCCAGAATCTAGTAAAATTGACCTTTTTATACTGTCACTCCAATAATCATAATGACTAAGCCTCCTAAGGCTTGCTTCTATACCACCTATTATGATAGGAACACCTTTATATGCTTCTCTAATTCTATTAGAATAAACCGTAACTGCCCTGTCTGGTCTCATATTTGGTTTGTTACCGGGAGAATATGCATCATTACGTCTTTTCTTTTTAAAAGATGTATAATGATTTACCATTGAATCTATATTACCTGAATTCACAAGAAAGCCAAGCTTAGGCTCTCCAAGAATTTTAAAAGATTCTAAATTTTTCCAATTAGGTTGTGATATAATACCAACTTTATACCCATACCTTTCCAATAGTCTTGAAATTATTGCTGTACCAAAAGATGAGTGATCTACATATGCATCTCCTGTTACAAAAATAAAGTCGCACTGATCCCAACCTCTTTTATTCATATCGTCTATACTTATTGGTAAAAAATCCATCATAGTCTCCTTATAAGATAACAATTAACAATTAAAAAAAATTATATATTTTATTATAACATCTATTTATGAATAATAACAGTTAAAATATATTAGTTTTATTAATTAGTTTTATTAATTAGTTTTATTAATTAAAAAAATATGCCCCTTTCATGTTTACAGCATTTAAACTGACTAACATAAAATGAACATATTATCAACCTTATTATAAATATTGAATTTATTATTCAGAATATTCTAAAGCACACTCTTCTCCCCTTAAAACTCTTAAAACCCCCATTGTTAAGGATTCCATTTCGTTTTCACCTGGCAATATTTCTACAGGGGCTATAGATTTGATATATTCACATATTTGATCGGTAAATCTACAAGAATGAGCTATTCCACCCGTAAGTATAACTCTGTCTACATTACCCTTAGCTGCAGCAAAAAGACAACCAATTCCTTTTGCAATTTGATAAGCCATAGCTTCATATACAAGTTTTGCATATTCATTTCCATTATCTATCATTACTTCAACTTCTCTTAAATCTATAGTTCCTAGAAGCGCTTTAAGTCCTGCATTGCCTCTAAGTTTTTTCTTTAATTCTTGTTTATCGCCAGTCCAACTCATAATAAACTTAGCTAATTGACGAACTTGTATACCACCTGGACGCTCTGGTGAAAATGCACCTTCTTCATCTCCTACGATGTCAGTCATTCTGCCATTTAGATGTAACGAGGTAGTAAATCCACCTCCTAAATGGGCCACAACAAATCTACAATCAGTATATTTTTTACCTAATTTTCTTGAAATCTTCATTGCAGCTGCCCTCATATTCAGAGCATGACCGTGACTCATTCTTTCTATTTCAGGTATTCCCGTTACTTTTGCATAAGGAATTAGTTCATCAACTGCAACAGAATCATATATGTATGCACCAATATTTATTTCCCTAGCGATATCATATGCAATAAGTGCTCCTAAATTTGATGCATGTTCACTAATAGGATTATTTTTCAACCTATTAACCATACACGCATTAACCTTATATGCACCTGACTTTACAGGTAGCAACAGCCCACCTCTGCCTACAACAGCATCTAAATTCTTAATATCAATATTATTATTAAATAAGAGTTTTACAACTACGCTTTTTCTGAAACTATATTGATCTTGAATTCTATTATACTTTGATAGTTCTTCATCACTGTGACTAATAACATCAACAAATAATTCTTTTTCATCTTCGTAAACTGATACTTTTGTTGAAGTAGAACCTGGATTAATAGCTAATATTCTATACACTTAAGCCACCTCGTTTATTATTTTCTATTATATTGCGAAACAATTGCTCCAAGTAATATTGAATAATATTTTGACTCATATGAATCTGACCTTGATACAAGTACAATTGGAGAAGTTGCTCCCATAATTATACCAGCATTTAAACCATTACCAAATAGTGAAATAGATTTTCCTATACCATTACCCATTTCTATATTTGGTACTAACAATACATCTGCATCTCCTGCGACAGAACTATTATATTTTTTAATCTCAGCTGATTCTTTTGAAATCGCAAGGTCCAATGATATTGGGCCTTCAACTATTATCCCATCATCGAATTGTTTATTTAAATACATTTCTTTTAATTGCCCAGCATCAACAGTAGCTGGCATTTTAGGATTAACTTTTTCCTTTGCTGCTAGACAAGCAATTTTTATTTCTTTATAACCAATCGCTCTTGCTACATCTACAGCATTTAAAATTAAGTCCTTCTTTTGATTAAGATCTGGATAAGTTACCATACCTCCATCTGTTAAAAACAAAAGTTTATTATAACTTGGTACTTCATATATCATAACATGGCTAAGTTGCTTACCACTAATAAGTCCGTACTCTTTATTTAATACTTGTTTCAATAAAATTGAAGTATCAAGCAACCCTTTAATTAAAAAGTCTGCTCTACCTTCATTTACCATAGTAACTGCAATTTTTAGCAGATTCTTCAAAACTGCTTGCGGAAACTATTTGATATTTAGAAATATCTATTAATAACTTACTTGCGTATAAACTTATTTTTTCTATATCCCCAATTAATATTGGATTTATTAAACCATTGTTAAATGCGTCATCTACTGCTATCAATACGTTTTCTTCTTCGGCAGCAACTACTGCTAACTTCATTTTTTCTTTAGAAACCAATAATTTTTTTAACTCTTCTAATTTTTTCAACACAAACACCTCCTATATTATTATATCAATTTGCTGTTGATATGTCAAAGAATTAATTGGTTAAATGTACCCATTTCATATACATTAATTAAGTTTACAAAAAACAAGAGAGTATGTAAATACTCTCATAAATCACTAACTGTTTATTTCATCTACAATACTCACTGAAGCACTTGCTCCAATCCTGTCTGCACCTGCTAATATCATTGAATCTAAATCTTTTCTTGTCCTAATACCTCCGGAATGCCTTTATTTTACATTTACCTTTAACCGTTTCTTTCATTAATTTAATGTCATTAACGGTAGCTCCAGCTGTACTAAATCCAGTTGATGTTTTAACAAAATCAGCTCCAGCTTTAACTGCTAGTTCGCAAGCCTTTATTTTTTCTTCATCAGATAATAAACAAGTCTCTATAATTACTTTTAAAATGACATCACCCGAAATCACATTAACAACTTCTTTAATATCATCGAAAACCTTGTCAAATTCTTTACTTTTCAAAGCTCCAATATTAATAACCATATCAATTTCATCAGCACCATTATCAATTGCATTTTTTGTTTCAAATGCTTTTACAACAGAGCTACTAGAGCCTAATGGAAATCCAATTACAGAACAAATTTTTACATCTGTATCTCGTAACAATTCATAACATAGCTTTACATAGCAAGGATTTATACAAACAGAATAAAATCCATATTCTTTTGCTTCATCGCATAATTTCATAATCATTTCTGTAGTTGCATCTGGCTTTAAATTTGTATGATCAATATATTTTGCTAAATCATTCATTTATAATTTTTCTCCAGCAAATTTATTTAATTACTTCAAGCATTTGCTTATTCTGTAACATTGCTGCATTACCTTCTTCAACGTCAACATGGAATTCTAAAGCAAATGAATCATGAACTCTGATTAATACATTTTCAAACACTAAACCTCTTTCACCCTCAGCTTTAACTTTTACCATATCTTTATCTTTTACACCAAACTCTGCTGCTTCTTTAGGATTCATATGAATATGTCTAGCAGCCGCTATTACGCCTTGTTCTAATTCAACTTCTCCTTTTGGCCCAACTAATTTTATTCCTGGAGTTCCAACTAAACTACCTGAACCCTTAACAGGAACATCAGGTATACCTAATGTAAATCCATCTGATAGTGAAATTTCAACTTGAGATTCACCCCTAGCTGGTCCAAGTACTCTAACACCCTTAATAGTTCTTTTAGGTCCAACTAAATCTACTTTTTCTTCACATGCAAATTGTCCTGGTTGACCAAGGTCCTTTATTGATGTAAGTTCATGTCCTTCTCCAAACAATATATTAATATCTTTTTGTGATAAGTGAACGTGTTTGTTTGATAATCCAACTGGTACTCTATTACTCATAGTTTCCTCCAAATATTTTATTATAATTTAAATTCTTAAAAAATTATAATACACATTGAAAATAATATCAATATATAAATTGGGTTTTCTACAATTTATTTGGCAATTATAATAAAAATCTGTAATTAAACTATACACTGTTGACCTTTTTTTTGTTTATTTTATTATAAATATTATACACGGTACAAGTACATGTTAATAAAACAAAATAATATGATATATATAATGGTAAAACATTATATGAAATTATTTTTGATACTATATAAAATAAAACAGCTGAAAATATATAAATAATTATTTTTTTACTGCTAAACATATTATTTTTTATTATATTTATATCCTTTTTATGTTCGATTCGAATCTTATTATAAAAATAGCTATTTGGGGGTAGTAAGTCAAATTTTAAAGTTAACTTAAAAAGTTCGTCTATGTCTAGTATTTCTATCTTAATTTTATCATTAACTTTATTTAAAAGTTCTTTTGCATCATCATTTAATTTACTATTTGTTATTATAAAGCCTTTTTTTATATTTTTGTGACTCAATAAAGTAATGAAGTTTTTAACATCTATTCTATCAACTTCTGCCTCTTCAAAAAGCTTTATAACTTTTACATATGATTCAATTCCTTCTAATTCTGTAGAAAAAGAATGTTCTCCTATTTTTTTATAGTTAGCATAATTTTGTTTTACAAAGAAAAATTTTATTAGATTTTCAAAACCATCTATATTAATATCATTAATTTTCCTTTTAAAGTATTCCTTTTTTGATTTATTAATTAACTTTTTTTTACCTTCTTTCTCCTTTCTATCTATATTTAGCTTATTAATTAAAGTGAAAATTATAAACACCTGCAATGTAATAAAAAAAGAAAAAACTATGCTCGATGTCATAGCATTTATTGTAATAAATATTATTAAACATAGTATCAACTTATACAACATCAAGTCTGCTCTATAACTAAAATATTGCCTTGTACCTATTGTTTCTTCAATAAAAATTTTTCTATTTATTGTATTTTTCTTTTTTATCATATATATCACCTCGATACATATAATGTCCATTTTTTTGAATTTTATGCAATATTTATAACTTTACATGTATAAAAAAAAGCAAACCCATAAAAATATATTTTTATGAGATTGCTTTTTTTATTGTTATTATATACTATTTACCGCTTGTTCTAATTTATCCAAATGTTTTATTGGATAATATGAAAGTAATTCTTTAAATTGCTCTACGGTTAATCCCTGTGTAGTAGTATAAATCTTTATTTTATCATCTAAACTTGCATTTATAAATTCTTCTCTAATGTCTTCAAAAACTTTTTCCATTGTACTCATAATGCTCCTCTCACTTTCTATATTTAATAATATTTTTTTATATATTTTAGTATACATTTTATCAACAGTATTTATACATTTTAATAAACTTACGGAGAAATTACACATAAAATTTCACATATTTCCTCTGTCGGATTATACATCTTATGAGGAGTGTTTGAGCAAATATATATATTATCTCCTTCTTGCAATATTTCATTATCATCATTAATTTTTACTAACAGAGTTCCTTTTTTTATTATTACAAATTTATCAGATTCTATTATAATAAAATTTAAACTATCCCAAGTACCTGGCTCAATTATTGTTTCATATGCATCAAATTTAAATTTTGATTTTTTCTCACAATTTATAGGTAACAAATAAATTATTTCCTTATTATTTTCACCCATCAATAATTTCTGCCTATCTTCTTTACGTGTAATAATTACGTTATCATCATCATTATCTATAAAATAGTATGGTGAAATATCTAAAACTTTACAAATCTTACTTAATGCAGATAAAGATGGTTCAATGAGGTTTCTTTCAACTTGAGATATGTAACTAGATGTAAATCCCGATTTCAAAGACAAATCATCTATTGTCATACCCTTTTTTTTTCTTAGACTTCTCACTTTATTTCCATCCATATTAAACCTCAAACTTTACTATTTATAGGAATAATAGTACTCCAAATTAAAAATTTAGTCAATAAATGTTTTTTATTTTTTAAATTAAATCAAATGTTTACTTACCAATTCCTTGTTCTCTAGCGTAATAGAAAAGATACTGCTGTGCATATCCTGATGATTTGCCAAATTTATTTTCTGCAAATTTTCTTATTTCTTTATCATTTGTATTTTTATCAACATAAAGTGTCTGCATCACTCTCCTTACCCAAACATCAACAGGAAATGTGTCAAATTGCTTCATTGAAAACAATAATATACAATTTGCAACTTTATCCCCAATTCCTTTATAAGTTTTAAGATATTCAAGACCTTCTTCGTATGTTTTATTTTTTAAATCATATATTATTTCTTTTTCGCTAATAAACCTTGTAGCTGCTTCTTTAATTCGTTCAGACCTAAATCCTGCCTTACATTCCTGAATTAATTCCAAAGGCGATTCAGATAACCTTTCTGCAGTTGGAAAGGTATAATAATCTTTTCCTCTATAATTACAAATGTACTCTCCAAATGTTTTACTAATATTTTCTATTACCTTCTTTATCATAGGTATTCTATTATTCGCAGAAATCATAAATGAAATAATAATTTCCCATTCATCTTGATTTAATATCCTTATACCATGTCCAAATTTTATCGCAGTATCCATAATATCATCTACATTGATATTTTTCTTAATTTCAGAATAATTTGTGTCCATATCAAAATAATTTCTAATTATAGTATTATAATCATTAATGCTCATGTTATCAAAAATTAAATCTGTTCCATTTTGTAATACATTGATTACCTTGTTTTGAATAACACCTGTATAGCTTCCATCGTCCTCTTTATTCCATCTAAAGCATTGTCCGCATTCAAATATATGTGTCAAATTAAAATCTTTTACATTTTCTATAATTAATTGGTTATTATTTTCTGTGATTTTCATTTTACCTATCCTTTCACTATGCTATTTATATTTTATATCCTTTCTCTACAAAGATAAACATTTATTTTATTTACTATTTTATATTTTTTTGATATTATATATATTATTTATGTAAAGGGGAAATCATGAAATCTATAGATTATAAAAAATATATTTACGACACGATTTATTTAACAATAGGATGTTTTATAACTGCTTTTGCAGTCAATTATATTTTAAAACCTAATGGTTTAATCACAAGTGGTATAACTGGTATAGCAATTATATTAGAAAAATACATAAATTATAATTATTCTTATATATATTACCTTTTAACAGCAATAATAGTAGTTGTAACATATCTATTAATGGGTAAAAAAGAAATTTTTAAAATTGCATTTCTCTCATTCTTGTACCCTACAACTTTATTATTGATGCAAAACTTTGAATTCAAATTCGTAGAAAATGACCTTCTTTTAGCTTCTATATACTTCTCTATTTTTTACGGTATAGGTGTAGGAATGATTTTAAGAAAAGGTTTTTCATTTGGTGGAACTGATACCATTGCAAGAATATTAAACAAAAAAGTTTTTCCTTCAATAAATGTTAGTTATCTAATGATGTTTTTAGATGGAGCTGTCATAATAATTTCTGCTTTAGTATTCGGTAGAAATATAGCTTTATATTCAATAATAAGTCAATTAATAACAACTAAAGTTTGCGACTATATTATGTTTGGATTAGGGTCAAAACTATATAAACTAGAAATAATAAGTGAAGATTACGAAGAAATTAGTGAATTTATAATGTACGGGTTAAATAGAGGAGTTACAATATATAACGTTAAAGGTTGTTATACCTATGAAGAAAAACTACAACTTGTAACAATTTGTTCCCCTAAACAATCTATAATGATTCAACACTTTATAAAAGATAATGAATTAAAAGCATTTGTAAATATTTTACCAGTTGTATCTGTTTGGGGTATAGGAAGTAGATTTGTAAATATAAACTCAGATAAATAATTAAATACACATAATTATTTACACGACATTAGTATGTTAATAGTTGCAGTGCAGCAACTATATAATGCATAACTTTTCGTGATTAATTATTTTATCGTATGTTTGTTAAAGGCATAAATAATTTTACACATTATTTATGCCTTTAAATAATATTACAATTTATCAAAATCCCTTGAAAATTGTTCAATGAAGCTACCTTTCCCATAATATCTTGCTTTTTCTAAGTAAGCAACACTTTCTTCATCTTTATGTTCTTGTTCATATATTTTTCCAAGAAAATAATATCCAAAAGCTATACGATACTCATTTCTTCCAATTTCAGTTAAATCTTTAAAAAATTCTATTCGACTTTCTCCTTTGCCATTATAAAAATCTGCTATAGCATAAATGAATTCAATTGCTTTTTTATTTGACTCTCTTTTAGCATATTCATTTAATACATCTACTGCTTCTTTTAATATTTCATTTCCTTTATCTATTTCACCATTGAAAAAATGACTAATAATTAAATTATGATAATATACATGCTGCCAATTAGGTGGAATTTTTTTTACTTCATCTGTTAAAATTTGTATAGATTCATTAAATCTACCTGCATATAATAAACCTGTGGTTTTTTGAATTAAATTTATGTGTTTTTCTTTTTCAGTTGTCATTTTCCTTAAAAGTTTATCAACTTCATCTATATATTTTTCTGGACTTTTTTCAATATATAAAAGCTGATTGAATACATTAACTTGTTTTAACAATGTTCTCCTTTTGAAAAATCCATATAATATAAAAGCCACAACAACAATTATTATTAAATCCATCATTAACTCCTTATCAATTAATAGTAAATTATACTATAATTTCAGCTTAGCTAATGCATCTGCTAATGCTGTATTAATATTTTCTTCACTTTTACTTTTCTGTTTTGAAATAAATCGCGATGCTTCTTTATTTGAAATAGAGGATGTTTCTTGTTGTTTTCTTTTATTAAAGGCAGAAAGTTTCTCTCTAAAACCACATTTACACACAAATATTTTGCCTTCGCCTTCTCCTCTTAACTCAAGTTTTTTATGACAATTAGGACATCTAGCATTTGTTATTTGCGCTATACCTTTTCGATATCCACATTCTCTATTTTGACAAACAAGCATAGTTCCTTTTTTACCGTTTACTTCTAATAAATAATTCCCGCAATCGGGGCATTTTGTTTTTGTTTCATTATCATGTACAAACTTTTGATTACTTGACTTTATTTCTTTTATTATTGTTTCAGTATATTGCTTCATTTCATTTACAAAATCATTTTTATTAAGTTTACCTTTTGCTATATCATTTAGCTTTTGTTCCCATTCTGCTGTTAAAACTGGCGATTTTAAATCCTGAGGAGAAAGTTCTAAAAGTTGTCTCCCTTTAGAAGTAGTATAAATGCTTTTATCTTTCTTTTCAATTACAAAACTGTTAAATAACTTTTCAATTATATCAGCCCTAGTAGCTACTGTACCTAATCCACCAGTTTCACCAATTGTCTTTTTTAAATCTTTGTCGGCACCTTTCATATACTTTATTGGGTTCTCCATTGCTGATAAAAGGCTTGCTTCTGTAAAACGTGTAGGTGGCTTTGTTTCACCCCAAGTTTGTTTAATTGATGATAATTTTATAACGTTTCCTGATTTTAATGTGTTTAATTTCTCTATAGGAAAGTCGTCTAATATTTCATCATCTTCATAATGACTATATACTTCTTTCCAACCTTGAGATATAGTTACTTTTCCTTTTGTAGAGAACTTTTCATTACCAACTTTTCCATTAATCACTATCTTTTCAAATTCAAAAGGTTTAGAAAGAACAGCAAGAAACCTTTTCGTTACTAAATCATAAATTTTTCTTTCTTTATCTGTTAAATCCTGCAAATAGACAGTTTGTTCAGTTGGTATAATAGCGTGATGGTCTGAAACCTTGTTATTATTTACAAAATTTTTATTCGCTTTTATAGGCTGAGAATAGATTTTAAACCCTATTCTTGAGTTTGGACCAACGCTACATGCCTTTACTCTATCTTTTAATGTTTCCACTACATCTTCTGATATATATCTTGAATCTGTCCTAGGATAAGTAAGAACTTTATGTCTTTCGTATAGTGTTTGCATAATAGATAATGTCTCTTTAGCAGAAAATCCATATATTTTGTTTCCATCTCGCTGGAGTTCTGTCAAATCATATAGAAGTGGAGCGTAAGTTTTATCTTTAGTTCTCGTAATATTTTCAATGATTAAGTCCTTACTCTTTAACGAATTTAATATTTTATCTGACTTTTCTTTATCAAATGTTTTTGTATCATTTGTCTTAATATCTTGCCAAGTAAATCTGAAATTACTGCTCGTGGCTTCAATTCCATAATAAACTTCTGGTTTAAATGTTCTTATTTCTTCTTCCAAAGCTGCAATCATTGCTACTGTAGGCGTTTGAACTCTACCGCATGATAATTGAGCATTGTGCTTACAAGTAAGTGCTCTCGTAGCATTTATACCTACTATCCAATCTGCTTCTGATCTTGCCACAGCTGATGCATATAAATTTTCATACAATTTTCCATCTTTTAAATTGCTAAAACCATCTTTAATTGCCTTATCTGTTACTGATGAAATCCAAAGCCTTTTAATTGGCTTTTTTATATTGGCTTTATCAATAATCCATCTTGCAACTAACTCACCTTCACGACCTGCATCTGTAGCTATAACAATTTCAGTTACATCATTTCTAACAAGCAAATCTTTAACCGTATTAAATTGTTTGCTTGTCTTTTTTATTGTTTCTGTTTTCATATATTTAGGGATAATCGGAAGATCCTCCATTTCCCATGTTTTATACTTTTGATTATATTTTTCCGGATCTGCTAATGTTACTAAATGTCCTAACGCCCAAGTTACTATATATTTATTTCCTTCTACATAACCATTACCCGATTTGTTACAACCTAATACTTTACCGATATCTTTTCCTACTGAAGGTTTTTCTGCTAATACTAATATCATTTCTTCATTCCTTTTCTTTGTCTTTTAATTATATTGTATCACAACTTGTCTGTTTTGCATATATAAAAAAAGTTGCTACGCAACTTCCGCTAGGGGGAACAAACTATAAAAAAATATCCTAATTTCATATATGATATAAAGGATATTTTTATTATTTTTAATATTAACTTATTCTATAAATTATATTTTTTTCCTCAGTTTGTCTTATAATACTTTCTACATCAATTCTGCTTTCATTTCTCCCGTGGCGAACAAAATCAAAATCATATAAAATATTAGCGAGGTTGATAATTGAATCTATAGTATAACTATTTATACCAATTTTATGTGCTATTGCAGATAATGGTACCAAACCAGTTTCTATATCTTCATATATATATCTGTTATGAATTGTTGAAGGAGCCAAAACTTCTGTATACGCTGGATTGTTTTGCAATGCTTCATACAATGTTTCTCCCTCAGATTTATATATACGATTAAGCCAATTTATTGCACTGTCAACTTCAATATTTAATTGTCTTGCTATTTCAACTCTTTCTTTATCTATTTTTTCTAGCAACAATGCAACAGTAGGTGTAATTCCTTCTTGATAGTGAGAAAAAGTTTCTTTACATTCTATTCTAGCAACATTCAAAATAATTGGAACAGGGTGAAATATAACTCCTAAATTTGATAAACCTGTAAATAAAACCGATTTAGCTGGGATTAGTATATCAAAATATTTACTTAACATATCATATACTATTTTAGTATTTTCTGGTCTATGTGCTGCAATATACAATTCTTTTTTAATTGAAAAAATTCTACATATTCCATTTTTAAGAACACGGCATGTAAATACAAGTGTGTCTGTTTCTGCTAGAACTACATTTGCTTTCAACCCTGATGATTTAAGCACATTCATAAAGTTATATGTTCCAAAAGTCCTACCTGGATTCAAAACAATCACTTGTCCATTTTCCAGATATGGAGCCATTTGTTTAGCTACATGATGATGAGCATTGGCTGGCATTGCTACCATAATTAAATCTGCCCCTCTAACCACTTCTTCAATATTGCTAGAAAGCAAATGAATTTTTTCCTTATAGCAATATACACCCATTAATTCTATTCCACCATTAATTTCTATATCCTCTAAAGCCTTTATACTTCTATTATACAATGACACCCTACAGCCTAAATGGGTAAAATATGCAGCAAAAGCTTGCCCACCATTACCTGCTCCAATAATTGCAACGTTCAAATTAAAACCCCTTCCATTTTAATATATACTTATTTATAAATTACCGTTTTTCTTCAATAATTCCATACGCTCAAATTCCCTAATTTCCCTTGAATGTTCTCTAGAAAATGCAACACATTTACCATCAATAACTCTAGTTTCTAAGATTCCTTTAAATTTTTCGTTTTTTAATATATGAGGAGCATCTAGTATTCCTCTTTTTATGCAATCAGCTATTACATCTCCATTTCCAAGAGGATCTTCATAGTCCCTATAATAATCGCAAATAAAATCTAAAAGAAATTTTGCTTCATTTATTAAATGTACCTTTCTATTTTGTATACTTGTATTATTAGAAATATCAATGCAATCACCCACAAGATTCTTAATAACACCTCTAACTATTTTGCAACTTTCAATTATATTTTCAGGAGTTGCAGCATGCTCTGCTTCATTAAATCCAACAACATGAATTATATGTGGTTTAACACTTGAAGCTAAAAATGTAGTTGCAGCAAGCTGTCCTTTTGCCACATCTAAATCAGGTGATAAAAAATTAAGTCCCGCCCTAACTTGTCTATATACTCTAAAATTCTCATCCATCAAAGTCTCAGCAAGTTCTATCATAGCTAAAACCCTTGCTAAATCCATGGAGAATGATAAGGCATTAGGTGTATTAAACATATATTGAGCTATATAATCTTTTGCACCATGCTTTTTTGCATTGTATGATGATAAGTATGCCATAACAACTGAAATTACATCATGTGCATCCCTAAGTGCCCAATGATGAGGTTCATTAATTTCAACAGGAATATTTTTGTCCCCATGATATTTTATCAATTCAAAAGATTCCTTTATAGATACCTCTATAGTTCTTGTACCTCTTTTGTCAATTTCATTATACCAACATAATGGTACAGCACACCATGCATTGCTGATAGTTTCATCTAACATTTCAGCAAATTTTATTACATCTTCCGTGCCGCTATAACATCTTAATAATGGTTTGTTTCCAAACTGTGCCGCTTCTTTGAGAGATATAAATTCTTCCTTTGTTCTCAAAGGAACACCTCCAGCTCCATCTAAGTTTTTATTCATTTTTTCCTGTCTAAAAAAGAACTGTTGGGTATTTTGATCTGGCCCTATGGAAATTACATCTAAAACTTTACTTTGTGCTATAGTTTTTATCCCATCTAACGTTTCCTTATATGAAGGTAGCCCAAAATGATGTCTCAAAACAGGATACGGATATTTATCATTTATCCTGTCTATAATATTTTGACCATATTCTTGTTCTGTTAATTTTTTATCTATATTTTTAAGGAATGCAATAGAATCATCAACATCATCAAATCCATCTGAAATATAATCAAAAAAATTATATTTCATCGCTACTTGTGAAACCGGCGAAGTACCACCAAAGCACCACTTTATATTTTTATAATCCTCTAACTCATTCTTTGACATATGAACTATTTCACTTATAAGATTATCACAATTACTTGCAGTTAACCTATAGCTTAATGCAACCAAATATGGTTTTACTTCTTTTATTTTATTAAATATTTCCGTTATCGGGATTGCTGGCCCTAAAAATATAGTTTCATATCCTTCCTTTTCAGCTATTTGCAAAAAATGAATTATACCTGCAACATGTACACAATTACCTAACGAAGCCCCTAAAATAACTTTTTTCCTCATAAATACCTCCATCATACACTTTAGCACAAATACATTAATTTAATGTAGAGGGAACTGTCCCCAGTGCATTTCACTTAGACACAAAAATAAAAATATTCGAAAACAATTAATATTTTGAATTTAATATTATTAATTTAGACTCATTTAAATTTAGAACGGTTTTTGGTTAGCATAAATTTTAGAACAGTTTTACTACGAATAGTTTCGACACTTTTTTTAATTAAACATGAATACCTTTGCTAGTTAAGTAAAAAAATATTAGTCATAATTTTCTTTCTTTATTAAAGGTTTTTTATATTTTAATATTATTTTTTAATTTTGTCAAGTTCTTTTTTATTGCAATTGTATTACGCACAAAAAAAAGTGAAACTTCAATTTATAACTAAATTTAGTCCCACCATTTTACTAATTATTTCATTATTTAGATGAAGTATTATTCTTCCTTCTTTCTATTGTTATCTGTTTTGATATGCTCTAATTTTGTAATTGATACTTCATACGCTGTTTTAGTTTGATATTCATCCTCATCATGCTTTTTCTGGTATCTTCTACTTTGAATTCTACCCCATACCTTTACATGATCTCCTATTTCAAGATTTTCGCAATATCTTGCATTTCTTCCCCACGCAATACAAGGTATGTAATCAGATTTATTGTAAGACCTATTTACTGCAATTAACATATCGGTTATTTCTCTCCCAAATGGAGTTGTTCTATACTTTGTATCCTTGCATAAAAAACCATTCAAAAACACTTCGTTAGGATGCCTTTTAATTTCTTCTAACTCTTCTTCATTTGGAACATTAATGTCTCTTACAAAAATTCTTAGTAAAAGCTTATTACTTAAATCTTCATATCTATTATAAGATCGGAACTGTCCATCAATAACCACATAATTGCCAATATCCATATTTATGTCGTTAATAATTCTTTCTGATATTATAACAGGAAGCAAATCTTTAGTATCGCTCAAACGTGGAACCTCTAAATAAAATTCATAAAACTTTTCACCAAAAACTTCGTGACTAAACTCGAGATCGCTGTATATCGCCCCAACTACCCTAATATAATTTGACTGCATCTGTTTATCATTCATACCCTTTTCTTCCCCCTATAATTTGTCTTATATATTTTATAATATTCAAGCAAACCTAATATATGCTTTTTATTGATATTTTTTTTGAAAATGTTATCCAAAACATGTACTACTAATTGATATGAATAAATGTATTGAAATTAGAATTCATATGTTATATAATAATTTGAAATTAAATACTAATATTAGAAATAATTTATGGCAATATTAATATTTGCCTTAACCAAATGAAAGGACGAAATATATGAAATTAGGTATAGTTGGACTTCCTAATGTAGGTAAAAGTACATTATTTAATGCAATAACATCCGCAGGTGCTGAATCTGCAAATTATCCATTTTGCACAATCGAACCAAATGTAGGTGTTGTAAGTGTTCCTGACAAGAGATTAGATTTTTTAACTAAAATGAGCAATTCTGGAAAAACAGTTCCCGCTGTTATTGAGTTTTTTGACATAGCAGGCTTAGTAAAAGGCGCAAGTAAAGGTGAAGGACTTGGAAACAAATTCCTTTCTCATATTAGAGAAGTGGAAGCAGTAGTACATGTTGTAAGATGCTTTGATGATGAAAATGTTATTCATGTGGAAAGCTCTGTAGATCCAAAAAGAGATATTGAAATAATAGAATTAGAGCTTATACTAGCTGATTTAGAAGTTATGAGCAAAAGACTGGAGAGATTAACAAAAATAGCAAAGAATGATAAATCCCTCCTGCCAGAGCTTGAACTTGTAAAAAAACTAGTTGAAGAATTAGAAAACGAAAAATCTGCTCGTTATTTAGAGTATACTGATGAAGAAATGAAGTTATTAAAAACATTTAATTTAATAACAGCTAAACCAGTTCTCTATGTAGCCAATGTAGATGAAGAGTACTTAGATGCTCCTGAAACAAACAAATATGTAAATGTAGTCAAAGAACATGCCTCTAAAGATAATTCCGAAGTAATTGTTGTATGTGGTAAAATTGAAGAAGAAGTTTCTGTTCTTGAAGATGATGAAAAGCAAGAATTTCTACAAGAATTGGGGCTTGAAGAATCAGGACTTGATAAACTAATCAGAGCTAGTTATCACCTGCTTGGATTAATAAGCTACTTTACTACAGGCCCTATGGAATCAAGAGCATGGACAATAAAAAAAGGAACAAAAGCTCCTCAAGCAGCTGGTAAAATACATTCTGATATTGAAAGAGGTTTCATAAGAGCCGAAGTTACATCTTATAAAGATGTTGCTGAACTCGGCACAATGAGCGCTGTAAAAGATAAAGGTCTAATGCGTCTTGAAGGAAAAGAATATGTTATGGTAGATGGAGATATTGTATTATTTAGGTTTAATGTTTAAAAATTGTAGAATTTATTTTCTCTCTTCCTATGGAAAATACAAATATAATTTCAAAAATATGTATACACCCTTTTAAAAAGGGTGTTTTTTTATAAAAAACAAAATTACTTATTGTTTAAAAAATCAGGCTTTGGCATAATAAAAAGATGTTGTTCTTGCAAAAAATCTTGTACAATTTTCAATGCTTCACCAAATCTTTGGTAACAAATAAAAAGTTACCTCTTTAAATAAGAGATAACTTTTTTATAAAATTTTAATTTTTAGATATAACTAATTACCTAAAACTATTATTAGGTTTAAATGTAGCACAGTCAGTTTCTTGACTATTTTTTGCATTTTTATGCTGAACTTCTATTTTTTGTGCTGTACAATGGTCTCCATCTGCATAATAATGACATGTGTTAACAACACACTTAACTCCTGGGTTTGTAGTACCCATATTACTTGCTTTTATTTGCATATATACCTCCGAATTTACTGATTAAAAGTTATTTAACTTTCAAAATTATTATGCCCTAATATATATTTTATATAATAGGATATATTTAACTAATAAAAATTAAATCAATTTTTTTTCTAATTCATCAAAATTCGTTATTGGTAATTCACATTCTTTATTAACGCAGATAAAGTAAGTTGATTTGTCATCTTTTAAATTATAGTTTTTGATAAAATCTATCACTTCTGAAGCTTCATCCAATTCAACTTTATCTAAAACTACCACAACAGTATTTGGAAGATACTTACTTTTAATTAAATTATTTAATTTATTAATATCTTCTTTATTTTTTAATATACAGATTACTTCTCTTGATGGATAAAGTTCATACATTATGGACAATAAAGCAAACGTGTAACCAGATGGATATTCAGAAACAATATTTGTATAAAAATCTATTTGTCTTCTTGACATTTCTTCAAGTTTTATATTACCAGTAAGTTTTGAAAGCATTACAAGACACAAAGCTGCAACAGAATTACCAGATGCCATAGCCCCATCATATACTTCTTTTGGTCTATATATTAAACTTTCACTATCATTACTAGTCAAGAAAAATCCACCATTTTCGTTGTCCCAGAAGAATTTTATCATTTTATCATTGAATTTTACTGCCCTTTTTAAATAATGTATTTTATATGTTGATTCATACATTTCTATCAATGCCCATATATAAAATGCATAGTCGTCTAATGTTCCATTTCCAAGTGTTGAACCGTCCCTATATCTTACACCAATTTTATTATCTTCATCAATTAAATTTTTTTTAATAAACCTAAGCGAATTTTCAGCAGCATGTAAATATTTTTCATCACCAAACACTTTATATGCCCTAGCAAATGCGACTATCATCATTCCATTCCAAGATGTTAGTATTTTATCATCCTTATGAAGCTTAGTTCTTTTAAGTCGATATTCATACATCTTCTTAATCATCATTTCAATACTTTCATCTGTTTCATAATAATTTTCGTTTTCTATTAAATTAGGAATATTTTTACCTTCAAAATTCCCTCTTTTAGTTATATCAAAATAATTATTAAAATTCTTTCCAGACTCCTCACCTAAAATGCTTATTACTTCATCAGGTGTAAATACATAGTATTTTCCTTCCTCTCCTTCACTGTCAGCATCCTGTGCAGAATAAAATCCTCCATCTTCATTAGTCATTTCTCTTAAAATATAATCAAGTGTCTTTATTACTATTTCTTTATATATTAATTTTTTAGTTAATTGATATGCTTCTATATAACAAATCACCAATCCAGCATTGTCATAAAGCATCTTTTCGAAATGAGGTACCAGCCATTTATCATCCGTTGAGTACCTAGAAAACCCAAAACCAACATGATCAAAAATACCGCCTCTGTACATACCGTCTAATGTTTTTTCAACTATTTCCAATACCTTTTCATCATCTTCTAGTTCATAATATTTCATTAAGAACATAATATTGCTAGGTTGAGGAAATTTAGGACTTTTACCAAATCCTCCGTACTTTTTATCAAAATTTTTTCTAAAAGTTTCCTTAGCTGTTTCTATTATATCTTTAGATAGATTAAATTTTTCTCCATGTATATTTTCTTGTTTCTTAATAATATCAGTTATATTACTGCTAGATTCTAGTATCTCATCTTTGTTATTTTTCCATTTTGTTGTCACAATACTCAATATATCCAATAAACCTTTAATACCATATCTTGATTGTTTAGGGAAATATGTACCTGCAAAAAATGGTTTTTGTTCAGCAGTCATAATTATAGTTAATGGCCATCCACCACTACCAGTTAACCTTTGTGTTACGCTCATATACACAGAATCAATATCAGGTCGTTCCTCTCTATCAACTTTAATACATACAAAATCTTTATTTAAAACTTCTGCAACCTCATCATCCTCAAATGATTCATGTGCCATTACGTGGCACCAGTGACAAGTACTTAAATAAACCTAGCTATACCCAATAGACAAAAAAATCGGCTTATCTTCTGTTTTAGCTTTATCAAAAGCTTCCGTTCCCCATGGATACCAATTAACTGGGTTATTCGCATGTTGAAGAAGATAAGGTGATTTTTCACTTATCAGTCTGTTGGGTATACTATTATTAATCTTCATTTTATCACGCTCCTTTCGTTATTTAAATTGTATTTATACTAACATTGTTATTATCCCTAATCCATACAATTTTATCAATAATTGTTTTATATAATTTATTCTTTTCTTCATCTGATAAATTAACATTCTCTATTTCCGCTAAAAAGCTTTCTATCTAGAACAATTTTTTGTTTGCTTAAATCATCTATACTAAATTCTTAAATCTTTATTTTCTTAGAAAATTTTTTATTACTTTTGCATATTCAACATCATTGGATATAACTGCTGGATGAAACCCCTTCAAAAATACATATTTTTCTCCATATTGTACTTCTTTCAAAATTGAAGTATATTCATCCTCAAAATCACTTCTAATCATATCATCCGTTTTACTTGCAGTAAGTAGCAATGGAACTTTTAGTTCTGATAATTCTTTATGTAGTAAGGGACTATGTTCTTTCGCAAATTGTAGCAAACAATTCGTGTCATTATCAACAACACTTTCCCAATCGTTTCCTTGGCAAAAAATATAAAATTGTTTTGCTATTTCATTTTGCTTAGAATAATAGCGTTCTTCTAATAGCTTTTCTACAAAATTATGTACCAGAGTTCTTCCATCAAAACTGTCTGCTACTACTTTATTTACTAAATCCGGTCTTTCTAGAGCAACTTTAAGGGCTACCCAAGCACCGCCGCTTGTTCCTAGTAAATTGACATTTTTTAAGGATAAAAAATCTAATAGGGAAATTGTCTGCATTGCTTCATCAAACCATAGGTCTGAAGGAAATTCATCCAGTCGTTGAGATTTACCATGCCCTAAAAAATCTATAGTAATGACTCTATACTCATCTAAATATAACTTGATTATAGATTCAAACATTTTAGAAGAAGCAGTGTTGCCATGTAAAAATACCAAGGGATTTCCATTTCCGTTTTCTTCATAATAAATATTTTTGTTCTTATATTCAAAATATGCCATTTCAAAGTCCTCCTTTATTTGTTTTTATAAGTATACCATTGATTGAAGTAATAGTTCTACCACATACATTTTTATAATAAAACGAGTGCCATAACAATTGCTATGACACTCAACAATAAATATCTATTTCTTCTTTTGTTGAAGAATAATTCGTTTTATACTTTTAGGAACTAGATAGTATTTTTCTGATAACGCATCTAATGACATCCCAGATTGATAGTCCTGATATATATCACGATTTCTATCAGCAAGAATAATTTTTACTCCTGTTTTACTTCCCCATTTTTTTCGCGTGTTTTCTTTTCGAGGAATGTAAACCAACTCACCATCTATATATTTTTGAACTTCTTCAATTATCTCATTTGGCAAAATATCATTTGCCTTAAAATAGCCCATTCTGCACCTCCTGATTAATAATATAGGATTAGCAGTAGCTATTACATTCGCCTATTTTAAATTTAATTCACTGTGCAATAGCCCTGCTATTAGCACAGTTTAGTTCCAACACCCATAATACAACCCACCTTTCTTTTCTCTTTCCTTAGTATACTATATGGTTATGTTAAAAACAATACAACAGCTATTTTATTGAATATTAATTTTTAATGGGTCTTAAGTAAAAAAGACTTTACTAAAATTGCATCAGCTGATAAAATAAAATCACTTCGGCTTGATTTACCAAGGGATAATGAAAATGTGATTTGTCGATAATAAATAATGATAAATAATGATTTGAGGTTATTAAATGTGCGGACGATATTATTTCGATATTGATGATAAAGAATTAAAGGAAATTACTAATGCTGCTCAAAAGAATTTATCTGATGAATTTAAAACAGGTGAAATATTTCCTTCAGATAAAACTCTTGTAATTACAATGCAAGAAAATAAAGCAAACCCTATTATTGCAAAGTGGGGATTCCCAAAGTGGAACGATAAAGGCGTGATTATTAATGCCAGAGCGGAAACTTTGTCAGAAAAGGTAATGTTTAAAAATCTTGTTAAATATAACAGGTGCATAGTTCCTGCTTCAGGATTTTATGAATGGGATAAATCGGCTCACAAAAATAAGTATTATTTTAAAAATCCCGACTCGGTACTATACATGGCCGGATTATATAATGCATATAACTCAAAATCAGAACAAATTAGTTTATTCGATACCAATAAAGAACAACTATCATACGTTATAATCACCAAAAATGCCAATGAATATATGTCAGGTATTCATGAACGTATGCCCTTAATTTTTACAAAATCAGAAGTGGAACGATGGCTTAAGGGAGAAAATGTTAATGTATTGCTCTCCGATAATCAAGCCAAACTTACTCATACCATTATTTCTTAAACAAGTACCAGGTTTTACTATCAACTTCGTATTTTATTTCGTATATATCACAATTATTATGCTGACAGACAAAAACAAGTCTTTTATTTCCTACTATTTTTTCTTCATATGTTTTCATTATTTTTTCAATACGTACTACCTTGTCATCAAGTCGGAATTTAACAGGCTCAATTTTTCCATCTGTATTAAAAATAGCCATGACTTTTATGGGCTTATTTAAAAGTTTCACATTATCACTCCTTCTACAGTATGCTACTCATGGCAGGATAATCATCTTCTGGATATCCACCTAATAATGGGCTAAGCTCAGAATTTGCAAATACTCCTCTAATTATTGCATTGTCCCCATATTTCTCTCTTATGATGTCGATAACCTTGTCAAGTTTCTCATTATTTAACATATTACGATCCTTAAATATGCTTATTTGCTGAAATGTTGCAAATTCTAAATCTGATACAGACACTCCCAACTGCCTTATAGGCCTTTTATTCCAACACTTATCAAAAAGAGAACATATATTATTATAAATGTCTTTTGTACAGTCAGTGAAATACATAAGCTTTTTCTGCCTTGAAATATATCCAAAATTTGAATCTTTTATACCTATGCTCACTACACTACACATCATTCTAGATTCTCTAAGACGCCATGCTGTCATTTCAACAAGGCTTAAAATTATTGCATGAGCTGTTTCCAAATCCTCAACATCAAATTTTAAAGTTGAGCTATTACCTACACTTTTTATTGGAGTAGGAGGCTTAAAAATTGAAGCATCATGCCCATTAGCATATGCGTATATAAGTCTTCCATGTGACTTTAATAATGTTGAAATTATATTAAAATCTGCATTAGCTAAATCTCCTATTGTATATATACCAAGTTTATTTAGTTTAGGTTGCGTGCGACGTCCAACCATAAATAAATTTTCTACTGAAAGTGGCCACATTTTTTCTTTTATTTCTTCTGCAAAACAAGTATGACATTTATCTGGTTTTTCAAAATCTCCCGCCATCTTTGCAAGTAGTTTATTAGTAGACACTCCAATATTTACAGTGTATCCAAAAGTCTGTTTTATCTGTTCTTTAATAGAGTATGCCAATTCTATAGCTTGTTTTTTGTTTATATCTTTAAATCGTATAAAGCATTCATCTATACTAAATATTTCAATATCAGGTGAAAAAGTATTTAAAAATTCAACAAGAGATTTGCTTGCACGAACATAAACTTGATAATTAGGAGGAACTACAAGGAGATTTGGACACATTTGTCGCGCTTCCATTAGTGAATTTCCAGTTTTAATTCCACATTTCTTTGCTTGAATTGATTTGGCCAAAACAATTCCATGTCTATTTTCTTCATTACCACCTATTACAGATGCAACTTCTCTTATGTCTCTTTTTAACCCTATTTGTTGTTCATATGCAGCTGTCCATGATAAAAAGGCTGAATTAACATCTATATGCATTATAATATCTGACATGATATCCCTCTTTCAAACATATGTTCGTTTTATGGATAAATTATATCATATATTTTCAAAAATGAAAGTTTTATTTTATGATTAATTTTTGGATTTTTTGTAGAATTTTATTTATTACATTACTAATCTAAATATGTAAAAAAAGTTGCTACACGACTTCCACTAGGGTGGACCTATGTCCCCTTTCGGTGTTTTAGCAACCTTTGTTTGCTTGCATTAGAAATTATATTGTTTATACAGATATATAACTTTGTTCAAACAAACTAATTTGATTAAGAATATCGTTGGCATTATTTATAGTGGTAACTGAATCCTGATTTGCTATTGATTGTCCTAATGAATCTATTGTTTGAATAAATTTAATTATAGATTCACTATATGCACTTGATAATTCTGGGTTTAAATCATTCCATACCACATTTAAAAAGTCAAAATTATCATTTACTATGTTCCAATTTTCTACTTCAGCATTATATATGATTGACCTAGCTATATATTTTAATCTTATTATATTGGTTGATAATTTTGTCTTATAATAATCAAGAATATATGAAATGTATAATGAAATAGTATTAGCATTAACTTTAGCATCATATGAACTCTCTGAAGTTACTGCATTATCTAAATTAACTATTGCATTACTTAAGTTGGAAATTAAATTTAATGGAATCGAGTCTTTTTCAAGTATTGGCCTTAATTCATCAAGATTACTTTTTATTATAGTCAATTTGAGATTAGCTTCATTCCAATCTTGATTATTTATATCATCAATTATTTCACTTACATTTCTATCAATTATTTCTAACTGATCTGGTGCAATAATAGTTATCACTTGCCTTGGGATTGATATTGCATGGTTTGGAATAGTTATTTGCCTTGGAATAGATATTATTTGTCCAATAGTAATATATTTATTTTTTATAATTTGGGGATTTGTTGATATTAACAAATTCAATGGTATCTTATATTTTTTTGCTATTTTATTCAAAGTATCACCATAACGCACTATATATGTTTCATAAGGATAAAAAATATTTTTCTTCATAAAAACTTCTCCCTTTCGCTTGCTATTAATAACTATATTATGATTGAAAGGCTACTTTAGTTCATAGTATTATATTATTTTTCCCAATGAAAAAGCACATCTAAAAAGATGTACTAATCTGGCTAGATACGAAAAATATATATTCAAAATTTTTTAAAATCTTGTATCAATATATCTCTTGGATGTGGTGGAAGATTTATTATTTCTTCTTCAATAGGTTCCCCTTGTAAAATTTTATTTAAATTATAATAAAAACTCGTTGTAATATTTGGAAACAGCCTAATATTTAAAGTTATTACTTTATAATACCCTAAACTTTCTATTGTTAAGTCATAAGTTGTAAAGAAATATTCTGGACCTTCAATTAAATCTCCTAGGGGGTTTGCTATAGGTAATTCAATTATAGTTGGATTCTCAGTTGCTATTAAGCTTTTAACAGGAACTTGTGTATCTCCTTGTTTTGCATAAATTGTAATAACGGCATCTATTGGAAACTCCCTACCTAAATTTTTAGTTATATAAATTTCTAAAAATCCAGTTTCAGTATTAACAGGGGTTTCAGTCATGAAAACACTATAAGGATAATGTATATTTTTATGTTTACTATAACTTGTATACGTTTCATCTATATTAAATATCTTTCTTATATCATGATAATTCAATTTAATGTACCTCCTTTTAAAAATTCTGCAAAATTATAGTTATTTTACATTATATGTACTTATTAATTTAATGTATCAAAATATTTTTGAATTAAACTCATTAAGGAAGCAATTTAATGCATGCTTCTAGAATTAATATTTATCAATATTTCCTAGAATAAAAATCTCAAACATGTAAAACATAAATTGAAATCAAAAAAATAATTAGGATGGTGCGTATGCACGCTATAGAAAGATATTATGCTCATTTATACAAAAATATTGTAAAAGCATTAAATCCAATAAAAAAAAGAATAATTAAGACAGAATGTACTGTACACCAATTCATAAACAAACAATCTATTGTTATATTAAAGAATGATGGTTATCTTGAAGTTTATAATTTTATGGCTAACTATATAAATGATATAAATGCAGGTGTGGTTTGGGCTGATCAAGATTTAAAAAGCAGTAGTCATTTTTATAACCCAACAAAAGATGATGGATTATATGGTAACAGCGATGCTAAAAGAGAATGTATAAGATATTATACTAAAGCATTGAATGAATATTCAAATGGAAATATAAAGGAAGCAATGTTTTATTTTGGTGCATCTTGCCATTTAATTCAAGACTTAACCGTTCCACAACATGCCAACGTGGAATTATTACACAATCATAGAAGTTATGAAAATTGGGTTATTGAAATGTATAAATACCACCATGAGTTTAAAGTATACAAAGGAGGAATATATTATAACAATTTAAGATATTATATTAATTTTAACAGCAAAAAAGCAATTGATACACATAAAAGATATTTACGAGTTGAAAATCAAAATATGAGATTTTATAAAGTGACTTCAATAATACTAACCTTGGCTCAAAAAACCACCGCTGGTTTAATGTATAAATTTTATTATGATATTCAAAAGTTTCATTCTATAAAATTATTCAAGCATGAACATAATCAATAAAATTTCAAGTCGTATAAAAGCAAGCCATTATATATCATATGAAATATAATGGCTTTTATAATTTATAATTCAGATTTGTTCTAATTCCATTACTCTAAATAAGAGCATCTTTTCCAATTGCATCAGCTGTCAAAATTGCAGCATATACCTTTTCAGCAGTTATTTCAAATGGCATGTTATATATAGTTTCACCTTCTGCGGTAGAGGCTATAGCTACTTCCATAATTTTATGATTATCAATTTCCTTTACTCCCATTTCCTCTAGTGTTACAGGAAGTCCAACCGAAATACAGAAGTTTATAACTTCTTTAATTTCTTCTAAAGGAGCATTTTCCAAAACTAATTGAACTAAAGTACCAAATGCAACTTTCTCTCCATGATATAAACCATGACATTCACTCATTACAGTAAATCCATTATGAATTGCATGTGCTGCAGCCAAACCCCCGCTTTCAAATCCAATTCCACTTAAATAAGTATTAGCTTCAATAATATTTTCTACTGCAGTAGTTACCACTCCGCATTCAGCTGCAAGTTTCGCTTTCAATCCATCCTTTAACAATGTTTTATAACAAAGTTCAGCTAAAGCATATGCAGATATTGCTGGAAGCATACCAGCCATGTTTGTTGCATTTGAAGCTTTACAAGCTCTTGCTTCAAAATAAGTCGCTAATGCATCGCCCATTCCCGAAACTAGAAATCTAGCAGGAGACTCTGCTATTACTTTTGTATCCATAATTACTATTTCAGGATTTTTTGGAAGAACCATATACTCTTCAAAAACTCCATCCTCTGTATAAATTACAGACAATGCACTACATGGAGCATCCGTTGATGCAATAGTTGGAACTATAACAATAGGAATTCCTAAATAATGAGCTGCCGCTTTTGTAGTATCAAGAAGCTTGCCTCCACCAACACCTATAATGCAGTCACATTTTTCAGATTTACAAACTTCCATAATTCTATTTATTTCTTTTTTACAACATTCTTTATTGAAAATAGTGAAAGTAATTTTTTTATCAGTGTCAGTGAAGCTTTTTTCTATTATTGCTTTTGTTCTTTTAAGTCCGCCCTCAGTTGCAACTACCAAGAACTTGCTACCAAAATTTTGGGTGTAACATTTTAATTCACTTAACGCTCCACTACACTGTATAAATTTACTTGGTGACATAATAATTTTTCCCATTTTAAAATCCTCCATCAACTATGTTTTCAATTTAAATTATTTTTATAATAGCATCGTATCAAATCAAATTCACTGTATTTTATTGTCTAACTATGATAAAAAATTGTCAAGTAAAAAAGTAAAATTTTACAAAAATTATTTACTTTCTATTTAATAGTTTGATATAATATAAAATAGAGAGTATATTTTATAAGTAAATTATCAGAGACGTTCTTATAAATTTCTATAATATATTATAATTTGAGAGGAGAATTTTTATGCAAAAAGCACATGAAGTTGACTACACATTGTATGGAGATGATATGCAATTTGTAGAAATAGGCTTAGACTATGGTGAAAGCATCATAGCAGAAGCTGGAGCAATGATGTACATGGATTCAAGTATTGAAATGGACTCTATTTTCGGTGATGGTTCAAACAAAGATGCGGGAAAAGGACTAATGGGAAAATTAATGGGTGCAGGTAAAAGAGTTATAACTGGTGAAAGTTTGTTTATGTCTTCATTCACAAATAGGGGTAACAATAAGTGTGTGGTTGCTTTTGCAGCACCATATCCCGGTAAAGTTATTCCAATGGAATTAACAGATTATAACGGACAAATTATTTGCCAACGCGATTCATTTTTATGTTCGGCAAAAGGCATATCAATAGACATTGCATTTCAAAAGAAAATAGGTGCTGGTTTCTTTGGTGGAGAAGGATTCATAATGCAAAAATTAACTGGTGATGGACTTGCTTTTTTACATGCTGGAGGTATGGTTATAAAAAAAGAACTCTTACCTGGTGAAATGATTAAAATTGATACAGGTTGTTTGGTAGCATTCACTAAAGAAGTAGACTACGATGTTCAGTTCGTCGGAAATGTAAAGAGTGCTTTATTTGGGGGAGAAGGATTATTTTTAGCTACTTTAAGAGGCCCTGGCTACGTATGGCTACAATCACTTCCTTTCAGTAGAATGGCTGATAGAATATTTGCTGCTAGCAAAAAAGCTGGTGGCGAATCAAAAGGTGAGGGAAGCCTTTTAGGGAGCATAGGATTAGGTAATATTTTAGGTAATGATTAATACTACATAAATACATATTTGTTTTTAAAAAGGGGCTGTTGCATTAGCGATTAAAAATCGCAGTGCAAAGCCTCTTTTTATATTGACAAATAACATGTTTTGTTCAAAATTATCTTAATATTTTTTGAATTTTGAAAAATGAGTACACTAAATAAATGATGCTAATTTACACCATTTATTTAATGTTTCTTCTTAAAATATCAAAATTTATGCTGTTTTCAATGAATACAGATAAGAGGAACAACGTCCTGATTGTATCTTGTTATGCAATTTACTCACATTATGAGCCAAGCCAAGAAGAATACATTCTGCTGTAATGTTACCTTTACCCTTGCATAAAAAACGTCTAAAACCCATGTCTTGTTTTACTTCCGCAAATGCGCCTTCCGCCTGAATGCTTCGGTTCACTCTTAGTTTGATTCCTTCATCACTAAGAATTCTTTCTATATTTTCTTCTCTCATACTTTGAAACAGCTTTGAAATTTCAAGATGTTTAGTTCTCTCTTCTAAAGGTATTTTACTATTGTTTCCTTTTATGCATTTTGACTTTATATTGCATCCTATACAGTCTTCACAGCTATAGCAGGTTTTTTCGCTTTTGTATCCCGTTTTGCTCTTGCTGATTTTCGTTCTGGTCACAACAAGTTTTTTATTATTGCCGCATATGTAAAAATCATTTTCTTTGTCGTAAATCATATTTTCTTTTCTGCTTATATCAGTTTTATATTTACGTGTCTTGCTGATTTCATAATTAGATGGCTTGATAAATGCAAGCTGTTTATTCCTATGGATATACACGTAGTTTTCTTCGCTTTCATATCCTGAATCTGCAACTATATTTTTGTATTTGTATTCTAAATGATCTTTCATATTATCTAAAAATGGAATTAATGTTGTGGTATCTGTGGGTTGCGGTCCTGCACTAATCCATACTACATATTCAGAATCCACTCCAAATTGAATATTGTAGGCTGGTTTCAGTTGCCCGTTTTTCATGTAATCTTCTTTCATTCTCATAAAAGTTGCATCATGATCCGTCTTTGAAAAACTGTTTCTGTCTCCCATTATGTGTAAGTATTGATTGTATTTCTTTAATTTTTCAATATATTCATCCAGTTTTTCAACAGTTTTCTGAAGCAATGATTTTCTTTTTCCCTTTCCATTTACGAAAACTATATTTTCTGTTCTCTTGATGTTTAGGAGTTTTCGTCTAAGTTTTTTTAAATTATGCATTTTAATTTTATCTTTATGTAATTCCTTTAATCCGAAATTTTCTTCTGTTTGCTTGAAAAACTCTGGTATTTTATCTATTATTCTTTGTTGATTTTTAGTAACAGTTCCTTTCCAAACAAAAGTATATTTGTTTGAAGCCGCCTCAATTTTAGTACCGTCAATGAATATATTTTCCATTGAAATCTCACCATTCTCACCCAACAAATTTGTGAATTGAGCCATTAACTTTTCAGAAATTTCACCAAAATGAATACTTCTAAACCTTGCAATTGTTGAATAATTAGGTGCAGTGGAGCCTTCAAGAAGATACATAAAATTTATGTCTCTTTTGCAAGCACTTTCAATTTTTCTTGAAGAATAACAATGATTCATATATGCATAGAGCATGATTTTGAACATCTGTCTTGGAGTTGCTTGATTTTTCCTTATTCGGGAATAGGTCTTGTATAATTCTGATAAATCCATCTCCTCTATGATTTGACCCAGCAGCCTAACAGAATCATCATTTGGAATCATGCATTCAATATTTAGCGGTAATTTTAATTGATAAAAGTCTCCGCGAATGGTATAATTCTTTTGTGATAAATTATTTATTAGCATAAATATATTTTACACCTTTTTCCGAACTTTTCGAAGTCCGGAATTTGTTTTTTTGCAATAAAAATGGGCGTTACACTAATTTCTTAGTGCAACAGCCCCTTTTTGCATTTATTTATATTGTCTCTTTTATGCTTATTTTTTTTAATTTAACTTCAGGTT
>CAXXFT010000030.1:0-19307 GCA_963675125.2 uncultured Sedimentibacter sp. | reverse complement strand
AGTTTTATCATCACCTGATTCTAAAAACTTTTTTGATTCTTCTATAGTTAACACATTTACATTAAGATGTTCAGGTGATGCTTCTTTTATTAAACTTGACATAAAATCATCACTAGCATATTCATCATCAACTATAACAATTTCTTCAATATTAAAAAAAGGTATCCATGATACGATTACTTGACCATGCAATAATCTATCATCAATCCTTGTTAATACAATATTTTTCATTAGTCCTCCATTAATCCGTTGTAAATTTTTCATTTACAAAAACTATACTTTTCTTTCCATTTTTTATTATTTTTTCAGCAATTTCTGACATACTATATGAACTCCTATTAACTGCTATATCAATAAATAAAGGAAAATTAATTCCTGTTATATGATAAAAATCTCTGTTTTTCATGGACTTACACACAGCATTGAAAGGACTTCCACCATACATATCAGTAAATACAATTAATTCATCATTTTTTGTCAACCTATCTATAGTTTCCTCTACTTCTTTTGAAAGTTGATCATAACTTTCACCTAGATTAAAGGATATTGTTTCTGCATCTTCTATATTTCCTATTATTATTTCTGAACTTCTTAACAATTCTTTTCCAAAATCACCATGTGTTACTAATAAAATATTAATCATAATCACATCTCCTCATAAATTAGTTATTAACTTCCAGTTGATTTTATATTGAGACACACACTAAGTATCCACCTAATTGTATTCATTTTTGTGTTATAAATTACATATGTATTTTGTGTGTACCTGTTATTTATAAAATTATCTTGTTATATCATTATATCATACAATTTTACTTTTTTATATTAATATGTTATAATTTATTTAAAAAATAAAAGTATTTTAATAAAAAAGGAGTACTCAATGAATACAGAACACTTTAAGTTTTTTCAAAATAAAGAATGCGAATATTTTCCATGTCATAAAACAAGTGACATCGAAAATTTTAATTGTTTGTTTTGCTATTGTCCTTTATATATGCTAAAAGGAGATTGTGGTGGAAATTTTATTAAAAACGAAGGTATAAAAGATTGTTCAAAATGTCTTGTTCCACACTCATCTGGAAGTTATGAAAATATTATGAATAAAATTAGAGAAGTGATTACAAAAGGTAGTGATTTCTAATAAAGTTATTCATAGGTGCAGAACAAAATTTTGATTTTCTGCACCCATAATACTATAATTTTATTATTTGGTTTTTCCATCCATTTTCAGATAAGTAATAAATTTTTTCAAAACCTAAATTGTAAATTAATTTATAAACTTCCTCAAATTTGCAATTAATTCCATCAGTTGAATGAGCATCTGAGTTAATTATAACTGGAATATTCTTTTCTTTTATCATTTTAAGAATAAATGTTGAAGGATATTGTTCATTTGTATATCCTCTTGCAATCCCTCCAGTATTTATTTCTACTATACAAGGAGTTTTTGCTATTTTACTAAGACATTTTTCAACAGCGTTTATATACCATTTTTCGTTTTCATCAAACAAAATATTATTTTTATTGTTTTTTTTAAATAAATCCAAATGTCCTATAATAGGTGGTTTATATTCCATGGCCATTTTCCCAATATAGTCATAGTAGGTCTCAATGGCAATTTGTATATCCCCATTAAAGCTCTCATTTATACCATTCATTAACTCCTCTAAATTATAATCTACTGTCCACATTTCTCCATTATTAAATTTAGCAAGAAAATGAACAGAGGCAATATAATAATCTAGTATCTTAATTAAATCTAAATTATACTTATCAAATCCAATACCTGGTATATAATCTAGTTCCATTCCTAAATAAATTTCAATAGTACCACTATATTTTTGTTTAAGTTTTATTATTTCATCAATATATTTATCAACTTCCGTCTTTTGTATACTCCAATCTGACTTAAATGGTAATGGTCCATGTGTAGATATTCCTATCGATTTCATATTGCAATTTATTGCTGATATAATCATATCTTCAGCAGAATGTTTACCATCACAATAATTAGTATGTGTATGTAAATTAGTTAAGTGCATTAGTTTCCCTCCATTTAATTATGTGGTTTTTGACTACATAATTAAAAATAAATATAAAAGACTTATTAAATCATAAGTACAACTATATTTTAATTCATGTAATTAAAATAGTAAAGAAACATTTTTATTTTTAATTCACTATTATCAATTTGCTACGTATATTAATTGTAAGAAATTTAATAAAATGAAATTTGGAGGATATTATATATGAATTACTCAAAAGGATTTTACAATATGAAAGACTACATGAATCCTAATAACATGCCACCATATTATGGAAATGTTCCAATGCCTGTAATGGGAATGGCTTGTATGGACAATATAGGAGGATACCCATCATCTATGCCTTTTATTCCAGATAGCTATATTCCTGCTAAAAGTAATATGCCTATGCCTGATGGTGATATGCCTGCATTACCAAATATGCCTATGAACAATATTCCAGGTATGCCTAATATGAACATGCCAACATATCCAGAAATGCCGGGAATGCCTACAATGCCTGGAATGCCTAATACGATGCCAGGTATGCCTAACGGCAACAGGCCACCATACCCAATGATGCCTAATATGCCTGAAGGAAATATCCCAGCTTCTCCAATGATGCCTGGTACACAAATGAATTGTAGACAATTATACGAGTATATGAAAAGAATGAATTGTATGGAACAGTTAAATAATATGAATGATATGCAAATTGATGAAGATTAGTTAAATTAACAAAATTCATTTTTTATTAGTTTGTGAAACTAAATGTAGATATTCTACATTTTAGTTTCACATATCCGTTTATCAACTAAAAAGATGCTAGACTATTCAAAGTAAAATCTGTACAAACCTTAGAATATCAACAAATCTTAACAAAGTGTACATACACATTTTTCAAAAGTATGCATATAATATTAAGTACTATGGGGGTGTTTTTTTTGATAGAAAATGCATTGCAATTAATATTTCCATTTTCAATTTTCATCTTCGGTTATATCACAAGTGGAAGTTCATTTCCGCAACCATTAAATAAGGATGAAGAACTGGAACTTATAGAAAAATCAAAAAAGGGAGATATTGAAGCTAGAAACATGCTTATTGAAAGAAATCTAAGATTAGTTGCTCATGTTATAAAAAAATATAAAACTGTGAGCATAGATCAAGAGGACTTAATTTCAATAGGCACTATCGGACTAATTAAGGCTGTATCAACATTTGATAACAACAAAGGAATTAGGCTTGCTACTTATGCCGCTAAATGCATTGACAATGAAGTTCTAATGACAATAAGAAGCGATAAAAAACTAAAAAAAGAAATTTCTTTACAAGGACCACTAGGAACTGATAAAGAAGGAAATAACATTTATCTAATAGATATAATAAAATACGAAGGTGAAGAAATTGTAGCTAGAATTGATAGAGAGCAAAAAATAAAAGCTCTTGATGAAATTCTTGATAAAGCTCTTCAAAAAAGAGAAAAAACAATAATTGAACTTAGATATGGAATTAGAAATAATGAGCACAAAACACAAAGAGAAATAGCAAAACTTTTAGGTATTTCAAGATCATATGTTTCAAGAATAGAAAAAAAAGCATTAAACAAATTGTATGATGCTCTAGTTGCCAATGTTGGTAAATAGGTACATAAAACAAAAAATAAAAGTATTCAATTTTAAACAGATATTGAATACTTTTATTTTTTTAACTAAAGTATATATTATTTTAATTTTCTATTTTTTTTCTTAAAATGTAAAGGGGTTCTACATGATGTGGTATTTTCATTTGAACAATTTGTTGTGCGTGAGGTGCAGAATCTATTTTCTTTCCTTTTTCATCTTTCATATCCATTGCAAGAACTTCAAAATGCATTCCTTTTGGACCAAAACACTCCAATACATCACCTTCATTAAATTTATTTCTTTGTTCTACCAAGGCTATACCACTTGATTTATCATATGACTTTATTATACCAACAACATCGTATGATCGAATATAACTGCTAGATGTATATAACTGTCCTTCCTTAAATGGATTACCAAAATAAAACCCATAAGTAAAATCTCTATGCGAAGCTTTTTCCAATTCTTCTTTCCAGTACTTTGTATTTCTATCCCTCTCGGGTTTCAATATTTCATCTAATGCATTTCTATATGATCTGACTGCAATAGCAGTGTAATATTCACTTTTCATTCTTCCTTCAATTTTTACTGCTTTTACTCCAAGGTCTGCAAATTTTTGCATATGTTCAATTAAACACATATCCTTTGAGTTGAAAATAAATGTTCCTTCATCATTTTCTTCAATTGGATAATATTCACCTGGTCTTTTTTCTTCAACCAAATTGTATTTCCATCTGCAAGGCTGTGAACAATCTCCCTTGTTAGAATATCTTCCTGTCATAAAACTACTTAGCAAACACCTACCAGAATAAGATATACACATTGCACCATGTATAAATGCCTCAAATTCTAAATCATCAGGCGAATTCTTTATTATTTCTTCTATCTCTACAAAAGAAAGTTCTCTAGCTAATACTATACGATTAACTCCCTGTTTATACCAAAAATTTGCTGTATAATAATTAGTAGTATTAGCCTGAGTGCTTAGGTGTATCTTCATATCTGGAATAGTTTGTTTAACAATTTCTATAGAACCAGGGTCTGCAACTATAAGAGCATCTGCACCTATTTTATACAAATATTTAATATATTCCTCAAACCCCTTCAAATCATCATTGTGAGGAACTATGTTGACAGTAATGTTTGATTTTCTACCATATTTATGACAATATTCAATTCCTTCTTCTAATCCTTTGTTAGTAAAATTTTTGCTTCCTGCCCTCAAACCAAGCGATTTTCCTGCAAAATATATTTCATCTGCACCATACTCCACTGCCATAATTAACTTATCCATACTTCCAGCAGGTGCTAATAATTTAGGTAACATTTATATCTCCTTAAATTTTATTTTATTTTATTAATGTAACTGCTAACCCATCTCCTAATGGCAAAACTGAGGTTATATACCTATCATCATGGGAAATGTATTCTAGATAATCTCTCATATTTCTAACCAATGTTTTTTTCCTTCTAACAACCAAATCATCGGTTGCAATCATTCCTTGGTACAATACATTATCAGAAATTATTATTCCACCTGATTTCATCATTTTAGAGCATTTATCAAAAAATGTAGTATAATAACTCTTTGCTGCATCAATAAATGCTAAGTCAAAAAATCCATCAATTTCTATATCATCTAAAATTTCAACAGCATCTCCATAAAACACTTCTATATTTTTTTCAAGATTAAACTTCTTGATATTTTCAATTGCTTCTTTATAAAATTTTTCACTTCTTTCTAAGGTTTTTATTCTACCTTCATTATTCATGATATGACTCATAAATATTGAAGAGTATCCAACATTAGTACCGACTTCAATTATATTTTTAGCCTTTATTTGATTAATTATAAGCTTTATATATTGTCCAACTTCTTTGTGGATTATAGGTAATTGTCTTTCAATACACTCTAACCTAAATTTTTCTAACTTTTCATCTCTATTTTCTATTAAACTGTTAATATATACATCTATGTATTCTCTATTTATATTATCCATTTATATTCCTTTTAATTTTTAATTTAAATATTTATTTTTCGCTGCTAGATGATCTTCGTAATTATTTGAAAAATAGTGTGAACCATCTCCTTTTGCTACGAAAAACAAATAATCAACATCAGCTGGTTCTAAAACTGCGATAATAGACTTTTTGCCTGGTGAATTAATTGGTCCAGGTGGTAAACCTTCAATTATATAAGTATTAAATGGTGAATCTATAGATATGTCTTCATTTGAAAGTCTTTCCTTCCATTCACCTTGAGCATAATTAACAGTTGCACATGATTGAAGCTTCATATTTACATCTAAACGGTTTAAAAATGTTGCTGCAACTTCATCTCTCTCTACATCAAGCACTGCTTCTTTTTCAACTATGCTGGCTAAATTAACCGTATCCTCCAAATTAAGTTTTGAATTTGAAAGCAAAGACATAATTTCGTTCTTATAGAAATAATCGAATTGAGAAAGTAAAATCCTTATTATATCATTTTCATCTGATTGTATATAAACATTATATGTTTCAGGCATTAAGTAACCTTGTAAACTCTTAATATTAGGATTGTCCATTAAAAACTGATATTCTTCTCTATAATTGTCAGCATTATCCATCAAATTTAATAGTGTTTCATAATTTAATCCCAGTTGATCAGAAATTGACTTGGCTGCATCTTCAATTGTAAGTCCTTCTATAATTGTTATATCTACAGTATTCCCCGTTGTTCCACCTTTTATAAGAACCTTTATTAATTCATCAACACTCATATTTTTTGATAAAATGTAATTTCCCGCCTTTAATTGAACATCAGTCTTTGTTTTTTTAGCATAATATTTAAATACTTTAGCATCACCAATTATATTATTATTAAATAAAATCTCAGCTATATCACTAGTATTACTTCCTTCGGGAATTTCTACTATTATTTTATTGTCATTATTAGAATCAACTGGATTTAAATACTTATCAATATAGCTATTTATATAAGAATTAATTCCTATTGCTAAAATAATTATAACTAATAAGAAGAACCCTAATTTTTTTTTCATATGTCCTCCAATAAATATTTCAAAAATAATTAAATTCATTTTATTATACAATCTTTTATTAATTATTACAACAAAAAAAATATATGAGGTTTTCTTGAATATCTTTTTATATATTGGTTAATATAATATTGCTTACATTAAATAAGTGTTATGAAAGAATTATTTTGAAAGGACTGGTTGCTTTGGACTACGAAAATGGTAACTATGGTAACACTCCTAATTTTGAAAGTATTAACAAGATAAATAAAATCAAAATAAAAAACGATGGACAGTCTCGAATATCTGATTTAAAATCAGGTGCTCTAAATCCAAATTTAAGCAGTGTTATCAATGATGAAAATACTCGAATTAAGGAAAAAAAGATTGTAAACAATAAACCATCTCAATTTGGACCGATATTAGGTGTAAACTTTCATAATGTAAAAAGATAATATGTAAGCAAGAAGAAGTCGCGAATGTGGCTTCTTCTTTTTATGTAATTATAATATTAACAATGCTTGATATGAATCATATAATAACAAAAGATACATAACAAGGAGGTTATTATGATTTCAAAAAATATCAATGCTGAAAATATCAATACAAATATTAATAGAGAGTGTCTCACTATAGGTAGAATTGCACCTGATTTTACAGCAATTACTACTGATGGACCTATTACAATGTCACAGTACAGAGGAAAATGGGTTTTATTTTTTTCTCACCCTGGAGATTTTACTCCAGTTTGTACAACAGAATTTATATCATTTGCTCAACTTTATCCCGAATTCGAAAAAAGAAACGTACAATTATTAGGTATAAGTATAGATAGTAATCCAGCTCATCTAGGATGGTTTTATAATATACTGGAATTTACAGGAATAAAAATTCCTTTCCCTCTAATAGCTGACCGAGATTCTGTTATTGCTGCTACATATGGAATGGTTAATCCTGATAGAATTTATGAGCAAACTGTAAGAGATGTATTTATAATAGATCCCTCACAAAGGATAAGAGCTATATTAACTTATCCAGCCACTAATGGTAGAAATATGTATGAACTTTTAAGGTTAATAGATGCTCTTCAAGTAACTGATGAATTTAAGGTTAATACTCCTGCTAACTGGATGCCTGGAGATCCTGTAATTGTGCCTTACCCAAGGACATTTGATGAATTATTAGAAAGGGCTAATAACCCAAATATAGATGGATTAAATTGTGTTCAATGGTATATGTGTTACAAAGATTTACCAATTGAAGTAATTCAAAATCCTCCATCAGAAATAGAAAAAGGGCTCTAGAGCCCTTATCTTTTTGATTATTTATCAGATAAATCTGGTAATTCATTATTATTTACTTCTACAATTATTGGAAGTATCATTGGATTTCTTTTAATTTTCTCATAAATAAAGCTACTGAGTGCATCTTTTATAGCCATCTTGATATTATTCCACTCTCTTGTATTAGTTTCTTGGCATTTATTCAAAGCACGTCTAACCACAGCTTTTGATTCTTCAATTAAATCAATGTTTTCTCTTACATAGATAAATCCTCTTGAAACAATTTCAGGACCAGCAAGTACTCTTCCTGTACCTCTTTCTGTTGATAACACCACTATAATCAAACCATTTTCAGATAAAAGCTTCCTATCTCTTAAAACAATATTTCCAACATCACCTACACCTAGGCCATCTACAAGAATATTACCTGAAGTTACATTTCCGTTTTTCATAATAGATTTAGAGGTAATTTCAATAATATCCCCATTTTTACCAATTATAGTGTTTTTTTCTTCTATACCTAAATTGGCAGCAAGCTTAGCATGGAGCATCAAATGTCTATATTCACCATGAACAGGAATAAAGAATTTTGGTTTTAAGAGAGTTAGCATTAGTTTAAGCTCATCTTGTTTTGCGTGACCAGTTACATGAACTTGCATCAAAGCATCATACAATACATCTGCTCCCTTTTCATATAACATATTTATAACTCTAGATACTGTTTTTTCATTTCCTGGGATTGGATTAGCTGAAATAACTACTAAATCACCTTGCTTTATTTCAAGCTTTTTATGATCATTATTTGCCATTCTAGTAAGGGCAGACATAGGTTCGCCCTGGCTACCAGTTGTTATTATAACAACTTCATTATCTTTAAGTTTTTTAATATCATTAACATGAACGATAGTTCCATCTGGAACATCTAAATATCCAAGTTCTTGGGAAACCTTAACTGCATTTATCATGCTTTTACCTGATATTGCAACTTTCCTATTATATGCAACTGCTGCATTTATTATTTGTTGAACTCTATGAACATTAGATGCAAAAGAGGCTACAATTATTCTTGATTCACAGTTTTTAAATATTTCCATGAACTTGTCACCAACAGTTCTTTCAGAATCAGTATGACCAGGTCGTTCGACATTTGTACTGTCTGACATCGCTAATAATACACCTTTTCTTCCAAGCTCTGCAAACGCATCAAGATCAATAACATCACCATTAATAGGTGTAAAATCAATTTTAAAGTCACCAGTATGAACAACTGTACCTATTGGAGTATCAATAGCAATACCAACTGCATCAGGTATTGAATGATTACTCCTAATAAATGTAACTTTAAAGCAACCTAAATTTACAGATTTTCCTGCATCTAGAACATTTAATGATACGTCTTCTAATTTATGCTCTAAAAGTTTATTTCCAAGTAAACCTAGTGTTAGCTTTGTTCCATATATCGGAACATTTACTTTTTTTAATACATATGGTATAGAACCAATATGATCTTCGTGTCCATGTGTTAAAACAATTCCTTTTATTTTATCTTTGTTTTTAATCAAATATGTTATATCAGGTATTACAATATCAATACCTAGCATCTCATCTTCAGGGAATGACATACCGCAATCAATTATTACGATGTTGCTTCCGTATTCTACAACTGTCATATTTTTCCCAATTTCACCTAATCCCCCTAAAGGAATTATTTTTAGTTTATGTTTCTTTTCTGTTGCCATTATTATTCTCCTTATTTCTACATTGACTGCAGATTCCGGTGAATTTAACTATGTGATTTTTTATTTCAAAATTGTATTGTTTTTCTATTATTTCTTCCAATGAGTTCATTAAATCTTCCTTGACTTCTATGATTTTACCACATTTTTTGCAAATTAAATGATGGTGTTGATGAATTTCCTTGTCATTTTGAGATAATATTTCGTATCTATAACAACCATCATCAAAATTAAGCTTATAAACTAACCCTATTTCTTCAAATAACTGAAGTGTTCTATATATTGTTGCAAGACCTATCTCAGGATAAATATCTTTTATATGCTCATATATTTCTTCTGGGCTGAGATGATCTTCTTGTTTTTTATTTAAAATTTCAAACACTACTTTTCTTTGATTAGTTAATTTGAAATTTTTTTCTCCAAGTTTATCTTTTAAGAATTCAACATCACCCATAATCCCACCTCAAAAATTTAATTATATTAGTTCATCAGCTATTCCCTCATAGATTTCAATTACCTCTTTTAATTCCTCTTCATCATCAATTATATTAAATATAATTTCCCCGTCCTCAGTTTCATCTAAACTGTATATCATACCTTCATCAGAATCTACTTCATGAAGTACTGCATATTGAATATCGTCAACATGAAAAGTAGCTTCTATGACGAGTTTTTCTGCCTTACCTTCCTCATTAATAAGTTCAATTATATTATCTTCCATGTTCATTTGACCTCCATAGGATTTGACAATTAGATGCCTCTTAGTTTTTTTCGCTGCATGTATGTGGTCAATATTTGAACAGCAGCTAATTGTCTATTACTTCTTTTCTTTTTTTTTCTTTTAACATCGGCGTCTATTAACATTCTTTCAGATATTGAAGTAGTAAAACGCTCATCTTCAAGCTCAATAGGTAAATCTACACGTTTTTTCAGTTTTTCCAAAAATTCTAAAACTTTTTCACCTTGGATTCCAACCGTACCATCTAACATTTTTGGTAGTCCTGAAACAATTATATTAACCTTATATTCTTCTATTATTTTCTTGAGCTCATTAATATCGTTCTTTAGATTTGTTCTTTTTATAGTAGTTACTCCTTGTGCAGTTATCATTAACAAATCACTTACAGCAACTCCTATCGTTCTATCTCCTACATCAAGACCCATAATTCTGTCCATATAAACCTCACACAATTTTGATATAAAAATCCGTACATTCACCCGCGCAATAACTGCACAAAACACATTTACTCATATCGACTTTACACTTTCCATCAATAATTTCAAGAGCATCTTGTTTGCATTTTTTTACGCATCTTCCACAACCTATACACCACTCTTCTATTACGAGAGTACGTTTTTGATTTTTTAATTTATTTTTTATATTATGATTTAACTCATTGTTTTCCAAGTAACTGATATTTGCATCCACTTCTTCTTTTGTGCTCATACCAACAGCTATGGCATCTACTTCCTTAAGGTTATTCACAAAATTAAATGCATTTTTTTGCATCATTTATGAGATGTCCTCCTCCATAAATTTTCATAGCCAAAATAAATTTGTTGTTCTTATTTGCTAATTTTATAGCATTCAACATATCTGTAATACTACCATCCTGTATTCCAATACCTTTCATATTTAGTAATGGAAATACTATTTCAATTTCTTTAAATTTTATGCTGTCATTTACTGCTTCCACTCTGTGAGTTGATATTCCAAAATGTTTAATTATACCATCTTCTTTATATTTCATAAATCGCTCAACAGCTTTACTGTGACCAATGAAATTATTACCATTGTCCTGCTCATGAAGCATGAATATATCTATATAATCGGTATTCATTTCTTTTAAAGCTTTGATAATACTATATTCAGCAGTCTTCTCATCGTATGCATAGCTTTTTGTAGCTATAGTTAGTGTTTCCCTGTCTTTATCTTTTATGAATTCTTTTATTAATTTATAGTTATTATAAAGCTCAGCTGTATCTAGAAAATTTATTCCATTTTCATAAGCATAATTTAATAATTTTATTTTATTATTATCGGTATCATTATTTTGCAAATTGCTTAGGGAAAGAGTCCCATAACACAATTTAGAAACATTGTTTTTCTCAAAAAAATTAATATATTCCATTACCTTCACCATATAAATGAAGCAGTATATTAATAATATACTGCTGTTTACTTCTGTAATCTAAAGTTCAATTACATCTAAATATACATTTAGTATCTCTTCTAATAGTTCATCTCTTTCAATTTTGCGTATTAAACTTCTTGCATTGTTATGATTAGTAATATATGTTGGATCTCCTGATAATATGTAACCTATGAGCTGATTGTTAGGATTGTATCCTTTTTCCTTAAGTGACTGATATACCTGAGATATAATATCTCTTGCTCCATTAAGAGATTCCATATTATAATCAAACTTTGCAGTATTATTAACTTTTTTATCCATAAAAAAACACCTCTTTTAATTATAATACATTTTTGTAATAAAATCAACCATAATTATTTATTATTTGCATTAAGAAACAATCAAGGATAATTATGGTTGATTTGATAGATTCTATGTTATGCTATATACTCAATTTTAGTTATTTACTGATTTTAAAATATTTCGAACAGCATTTATTGCATCGTCTATTTTATTTGGATTTTTTCCACCAGCTTGTGCAAAATCTGGCCTACCTCCACCGCCACCACCAGCTACAGAAGCAGCTTCTTTAACTAAATTTCCAGCATGCATCCCTCTCTGAATCAAATCCTTTGTTACAGAAGATACGAACAATACTTTTTCATTTAATTCAGATGCCAAAAGAATTATACAGCTATTATTTTTATCCTTAATTTTATCAGCTATTTCTCTTAGTGAGTTAGCATCTTTATCCTTCAACTTTAAAGCAAATAATTTAATTTCATTAATTTCTTCATACTGCTCAAGTATTTCATCCATACTATTTTTAAGTATTTCATTATTTAATCTTTGGATTTCTTTATCTTTTTCTTTTGATTCCTTTTTTAAGTTTGTCACTTTGCTTAATAATTCTTCCTTAGTAGATTTCATTAAATTTGACAATTCTTCTATCATATTATTAAGCTCTACTAAATGTTCATATGCTGCCTTACCAGTAACTGCTTCTATCCTTCTAACTCCAGATGCAATACTCCCCTCCGAAATTATTTTAAATATACCTATTTTTGATGTTTCATCTATATGAGTGCCACCGCATAGCTCTTTACTAAAATTTTCTACACTAACAACTCTTACAGTATCGCCATATTTTTCATCAAAGAGTGCTGTTGCACCTGTTTTCCCTTGCTTCTTCTAAGTTTAAAAAATCAACAGATACTTTATAATCAGCCTGTATTGCTTCATTTACTCGATTTTCTATTTCTTTAATTATTTTACTATCTACAGCTTCAAAATGAGTATAATCAAATCTTAATCTATCTTCAGAAACATATGAACCTGCTTGATTTACATGGTCGCCAAATAATTTTTTTAGTACACTGTGAAGCAAATGAGTACATGTATGATTTTTGGCTATATTTTTTCTTCTTTTTAAATCTATATTAGAAGTAACTTTATCGCCTACAGAAACTTCACCTTTTATAACTTCTGCCTCATGAATGAAAATATCCTTGTTATATTTTCTAGTATTTAATACATTAATTTCAACGCCTTCAGATAATATACTTCCTGTATCTCCTATCTGTCCGCCACCTTCAGCATAAAATGGAGTTTTATCAAGTATTATTGCTCCTTTTTGCCCTTCTTTTATAGAATCTACCTCAATTCCATCCACAACAATACTTAGTAATTTTAGATTCAGTTGAACTGTCTGTATATCCTGCAAACTCGGTCTTAGATGTTTCAATATTGAATTGTTCGTCTTTCCAACCTGAGCTTCCAGTTTTGTTCCTTGCTTCTCTAGCCATTTTTCTATGTTGTTCCATAACTGAAACAAACTCATCTTTATTGAGTTTATATCCATTTTCTTTTAATATTTCTTCAGTAAGTTCTAAAGGAAAACCAAAAGTGTCATATAGTTTAAATGCAATGTTACCATCTAAAGTTAATTCATTTTTTTCTTTTATTATATCAATTTCTTTTTGAAGTAATTCAAGTCCTTGATCTATAGTAGTTTTAAATTTTTCTTCTTCTAAACTTATAACTTTTAAAATGTAGCTTTCTTTTTCTGAAAGCTCTTTATATGCCTCTTTCCACTCATTTATAACAACCTGAACAGTATCGCACAAAAACTGATTTTCAATCCCTAAATATTTCCCTTGACGAATAGCTCTTCTAATCAGCCTTCTAAGAACATATCCTCTACCTTCATTGGATGGTATAACACCATCAGAAATCATAAAAGTAGCAGCTCTTGAATGATCACAAATAATTTTCATTGCAGTATCTTTTTTAGCTTCAACACCATATTTTACTTTTGATATTTCTTCAACCTTTCTTATGATACTTATTAAAGGTTCAACATCAAAAACAGATTCTTTACCTTGCAATACCGTTGAAACTCTTTCTAATCCCATTCCTGTATCTATATTTGGATTTTCAAGTGGATTATAATTTCCTTGTTCATCTTTATCAAATTGAGTAAATACAAGATTCCATATTTCTATAAATCTATCGCACTCGCAACCTGGTTTACAATTAGGTGAATCACAACCATTTTCTATCCCTGTATCATAAAATATTTCTGAGTCTGGACCACTTGGACCTATTTCTAATTCCCAGAAATTATCTTCTAACTTGATAATTCTATCAAGAGAAAGACCAACTTTCTCATTCCATATTTTTAAAGCTTCCTCATCTTTATCATAAACAGTAACCCAAAGTTTTTCCTTTTCAATTTTTAGAATTTCAGTTAAAAACTCCCAAGCCCATTCTATAGCTTCTTCTTTAAAGTAATCTCCAAATGAAAAATTTCCAAGCATTTCAAAAAAAGTAAGATGTCTAGCTGTAACACCTACATTATCAATATCTCCAGTTCTAATACATTTTTGACATGTGGCCATTCTTTTTGCAGGTGGGGTTTCTGCTCCAGTAAAATATCTTTTCATAGGTGCCATTCCTGCACCTATAAGTAATAAGCTTTTATCATTCTTTGGAACAAGGGAATAACTTTGCTCTGTTAGATGCTCTTTGCTTTTAAAAAAATCTAAAAATTCTTTTCTTATATTGTTTATTGAAAATCTATCCATTCATATCCTCCATTATATTTTCATTCGTACGCATTATAATAAGGTAAATTATAATGTATGTAATCGTATATTGTCAACTAATAATTATATCTAGTCACTTATATACAACGTAAAACGGTGACTGTAATGCTTGCATTACGTCACCGCTTTTTAAAATAATTAATATTAATGACAATGAACCTCTTCATCTTCAGGAGTATAATTCTCTAAACCTTTAATTACTTTATTTGTTTTTTGTGCATAATCATATAACGCTGATTTAATTGCTTGCTCTGCAAGTACTGAACAGTGAACTTTAACTGGTGGAAGTCCTCCTAATGCTTCAACTACAGCCTTGTTAGAAAACTCTACAGCTTCATTTATACTTTTACCTATTATTAGCTCTGTAGCCATACTAGATGAAGCAATTGCTGATCCACATCCGAATGTTTCAAATTTAGCGTCTTCAATTATATCATCTTTAATCTTTAAATATATTTTCATTATATCTCCACATTTAGCATTACCAACTTGGCCAACACCATCTGCATTTTCTATTGCACCTACATTCCTTGGGTTTTTAAAATGATCCATTACTATTTCTGTATACATATCTTTATCCTCCAATTTGCTTTATAATTGTTACCACTTATTTACATATTCTTTTTTAGTGGTGAAATTGCTCGTAGTTTTTCAATTATGCTTTTCATTGTTTTTATTACATATTCTATATCTTCATCTGTTGTTTCTTCGCTTATTGTAAACCTTATTGAACCGTGAGCCGTTCCATGGTCAAGTCCAGTTGCTAAAAGTACATGTGATGGATCAAGTGAACCAGATGTACAAGCAGAACCACTAGATGCAGCTATTCCATCCATATCTAACAGGAGTAGTATTGATTCGCCTTCTACATATTTGTATGAAAAGTTAACATTGTTTGGTAATCTCATAGTTGGATGACCATTTAATACTACATCAGGTATGTTATTTTTAATGCCTTCCATTAACTTGTTTCTTGTTTTAGTTAATTTGGAAACATATTGGTCAAAATTTTTACTAGCCATTTCAACAGCTTTTCCAAAACCAACTATATTTTGAACTCCTTCAGTACCAGCTCTTTTTCCTCTTTCTTGTCCTCCACCATGAATTAAGTTATCAATTTTAACTCCTTTTTTAATGTACATTCCACCAATTCCCTTAGGTCCACCTAATTTATGAGCTGACATTGACATTAAATCTATATGTTGTTTTTTTACATCTATTCTAACAGCTCCAAGAGCTTGAACAGCATCAGTATGGAAAACTATATTATGTTCCTTTGCAATTTCGCCTATCTTTTCTATTGGCTGAATTGTTCCTATTTCATTGTTTGCATACATTATTGATATTAATATTGTTTCTGGTTTTATACTATTTTTTAATTGTTCTAAATCTATCATTCCATATTCATCTACATCTAAGTAAGTTGTTTCAAATCCAAACTTTTCAAGATATTCGCATGTATGCAATACCGCATGATGCTCAATTTTGGTGGTTATAATATGATTTCCTTTATCTTTATTAGCAAACGCCACTCCTTTTATAGCCCAGTTATCAGACTCTGAGCCACCAGCAGTAAAATATAGCTCTTTTTCATCAGCATTTATAAAGTCTGCTACAGTTTTTCTTGCATTCTCTACAGCTTCTTTTGACTTTCTTCCAAGTTCATAAATACCGCTCGAAGGATTTCCATACATTTCATCAAAATAGCTTTTCATTTCTTCTATTACTTCTTTTTTTACTTTTGTTGTTGCAGCATTATCTAAATAAATTTTTCTGTTCATTTTACTATTTCTCCTCTGTGTTTATTTTTTCATGGTCTTTAATCATATCTGCTAAAGTTATATTATCTATAACATCATTTATACTTTTTTCTATTTTTTCAAATATGCCCCTTGTTGCACAAACAGACTCTCTAGAGCATATCTCCTTACTTAAACAATCAGAAGTAGTCATTTCTCCCTCTAGTGTTCTAAGTATCATACCTACAGTTAATTCTCTGGGATCTTTTGCAAGCAAATATCCACCCTGAGCTCCTCTTACCGTATCTATATAACCTTTTTTCTTTAATTTTGAAAAAAGCTGTTCTAAATAATTTTCTGAAATATTGTACTTATCCGATATTCTTTTAAGAGATACAGGACCCAAACCATAATTTAGAGAAAGTTCAAATACTGCCTTCAATCCATATCTTCCCTTTGTAGATAATATCATAACTTAACTCCTTTCAATGTTTATTCCCGACCTTTTAACTAGGGATTAATTAGATTATATTATACCCAACTAATTTTGTCAACATTAAATATTATTTTCATTAAGTAATATATCTACCTACTCTTAATAAAAAAATAACAAAGAAACAGAGTTACCTGTTACTTTGTTTAGTCTTTTTGTTTTTTATTAACATTTATTTTTAAAAAAATAAAATTAATCAATTGTTATTGGAAGTAATTTATAAACATATGTTCCGTTTACTTTTATTGAACTATAAACATTATTAATCGGAAACTTTCCTCTACATTCTCTTAAAATTGATTTTAGCATTTCATAATTATTTGTTTTTATACATAAATCACATTCACTTTTAATACTGAATGGCACCGAAGACAACCTTATATCTTTAAATCCCATATTTTCAAGTCTGCTAAATGCAGCTATAGTATAGTTTCCTTGCTTGAATGTAATAATATAAATCTCCATTAGACTCCTCCTTTATGCTGTTAAGGCATTAGAATGTTAAAATTATTACTATAGTTATCTTATATTACTCTTATTTATTTTATTAAAGATAATCTAATAGGTTACAACATAATAGAGGCTTAGGAAAATTAAATTATTAATAAATCATCAACTATAATAGTTTTTAAGCTTTATAAAGTTTTCTTCCTCTTGAGTAAATAACTGATTTCTCCCCATAAAAAAACCGCCCAAAGCAGATTATATAATTTCAAATAATTACTCTATCTACTTTGGAGGTATCATATCATTCTTTACCCATAAATTTTATTGTTCATAAGGAGATACGTATTTCAAACCACCTAAGGTTTTATCAAATTCTTGCTTTGCTTTTTCTATGATACTTATATCTTTAAGCAAGTCATAAACAGTTCCGGCTATTGTTTTAGAAGCAAAAATCATTGCATTTAAACCGATATCCGAACCAGACGACACAGTTGCTATCCATGTGTGAGCTGCTGTACCAATTGGCCATGTAGCAGCTGTTATTTGTGCAAATGGAGTTATATAGCTAACATCACCTACATCTGTAGAGCCTGACATTACTTTATCTTTATCATCTACTGAAATTATTTCATCACATAAAACCTTATCTAAAATATAATCTGGTGCAAAATAAGTTGACATAACTTTTTTCTTATCTGATTTTGAGCTTAACGAAGAAAGTTCTTTTGCAAATTTATAATCATTATCATTATACTTAGGAGGTTTAACTTCTAGCATATTAGTATGCATAACTTTACTTAACACATCATTAGAAATTACATCATAGCACCCTGCTACTAAAGAATATTCCATAGTTGTTTCAGTCATCAAAGTTGCGCCCTCAGCAATTTTATACAATCTATCACTTATTTCTTTTACATCTTCTCTTTTTGGAGCTCTAACATAATACCAAACCTCAGCATCATCAGGGACAATATTTGGAGCCATACCGCCATTAGTAATTACATAATGTATTCTAGCACTATCAATTACATGTTCACGAAGATAATTCGCACCAACATTCATAAGTTCAACGGCATCTAAAGCACTTCTACCTGCTTGTGGTGCAGCTGCAGCATGAGCTGGTGTACCTTTAAATCTAAATTTCATAGAGTTCATAGCTAGAAAACTACATCCCAAACCACGTTTAGGCTAGAAGGATGCCAGCTTATAGCACAATCTAAGTCGTCAAATACTTTTTCCTTTGCCATCTTTACCTTACCTGATAAAGTTTCTTCAGCTGGACAACCATAATATCGAATGGTTCCATTTAAATTTTCTTTAACCATAGCTTCCTTAAGAGCTATGACTGCTCCAACTCCACCAGTTCCTAGTAAATTATGACCACATCCATGACCACAAGTAAATCCTTCCTGAGGTTCTTTTACAGATGAAACTTTTTGAGACATACCAGGTAATGCATCATACTCACCTAAAATACCAATAACTGGCTTACCTTTACCAAATTCAGCTATAAATGCAGTTTCTAGATTTGGAACATACTTAATTATAAATCCATTTTCTTTCAAATATTCTTTTTGAAGATTAGAAGAATAAAATTCTTCATATGCACCTTCAGGATGTTGCCAAATTTTTAAAGCTATATCTTTTAATGAATTTTCATTATTATCTATTAAGTCAAATAATTCCTTTTTA
>CAXXFT010000029.1:0-49160 GCA_963675125.2 uncultured Sedimentibacter sp. | reverse complement strand
CCTTTGGCAATGCGGTTAAAAATGTTCAAGTTAAAGTTGGATATAAAATGAAAACCCTTAATAGATTTGAAGATCTCGAAAACCTTAAACTTTCCCTGTATCCAGAAATTTCAGATGGAAGTTTTGAAATTACTAAGGATTATGTAAAGGAAGGCTATAATGCATTAAGACTTAATTATGATTTCACCAAAATGACTGACCAAAGTATAGCATTTGTAAATTTTGGTGAAAATGGAGAAGGTATAAAATTAGAAGATAAACCTAAAGGTATCGGTATGTGGGTTTATGGGGATGGAAAAAATCACTGGTTACGATGTAGAATAACTGATGTTTATGGAACACAAAGTAAAATTACATTTGCTGACGAAGTAAACTGGACAGGATGGAAATGGGTTACTGCAAAAATACCTGTAGGTACAGCATATCCTATAACTCTTGACAATATATATCTTGCAGAAATAAATGAAACTCAAAAAGACTCAGGTACTATTTACATTGATAATTTAAGACTGATGTACGAACCAAATGATAAGGAACTTAATTTAAAACAAGAAACAGAGTTTAAAGATTCATTAGAGGTAGTAAAAGTTACTGACTATGATGAAAAACTCACTATATCAACTGATAAGTCACAAATAGTCGCTTCTAATGGTAATGTCATTAAAAACAACGGCAAAATAATTTATTTTGATGGCATAATTACTAATGGTACCATCAGTGCAAGCAACACAACTATGTGGAATAACATTAAAAGCTTAACAAATTTTGAAGATAAAGTTTTAGTATTATCTATGAATGCTAGTTTTGATACTATAAAGGACCAACGAGAAGTTGAAGTGCTAAATGATATTCTAAAAAAAGCGTCAGCGAATAATAAAATTTATGTAGTTTGGAAAGGTGATAATGCTCTAACAAGTATTGAAAACGGCATAAGGTATATTACCTATGATGATAGTTTTGAGTTAGGAGTAGTAGGTGATACTACATCATATAAAAACTAAAAATTATATTTATCTTGAATTTTTATTATTTTCTGATAGAATAATCTTAGTATTATAAAATTACGGAGGTCAACCATGAGTTTATATAAAGAGTGGGACGAAGATTTAAAGAACATTAATACGCAAAGTGATTATGAAGAATTTTGGAAAGAATACATGGGTAAAGAAGCTGATTGTTATAAATCAGTTCTTGAAACAAAAAACCCAGTTATAGAAGGAACTCTAAAAGATTTAGCTACTAAATATAACATGACAAATAAACAATTTGTTGGATTCTTAGATGGAGCAAATACAAGTTTTAAAGAACCTTTGATTTTAGAAGATTTAAATGAAGAATCAGAAATTAATGCTGAATTTGATTTTGAAAAACTACTTTGGAATATGCATGACGCAAAAGCAGATTGGTTATATGGTTTAAATGAGTGGAGCAATATTTTTGATGAAGAAAAAAGAAAAGAAATAAAAAAAGACTTCAACCGATCAAAAATTGTTGTTAAAGGTGAAAAAGTTGGAAGAAACGACCCATGTCCATGTGGTTCAGGAAAAAAATATAAAAAATGCTGTGGTAATAAATAATATAAACAAATAACAATATTTAGGGGGAATCTAGTATTTCCCCTTTTTAACTGAGGGCGGTAAGATGAATAAAACAAAAGGAATCACATGTGCTGTTTTAGCAGCTTTTATCTACGGGTTTACTCCTATCTTGGGAAAATTGTCTTATGCTGAAGGTAGTAATTCATTTTCATTGACATTTTATAGAAGCCTACTTACATTACCGATGCTTTTTGTAATTTTAAAGGCAAATAAAATTCCATTGTCAGTTACTAAAACAGAGCTTAAGAATTTGACTATTCTAAGTATTTTAGGTCCAGTTTTAACAGCACTGACTTTATATGGTGCTTATAACTACATTTCAGTAGGAATGACTACTACAATACATTATATTTATCCTGTACTAGTAGCGTCTGCATGTGTGATTTTATTTAAAGAAAAACTTAACAAAGAAAAACTTACAGCATTAATACTTTCTACAATTGGTATTTTATTATTTTTTGAAGGTGATTTTTCAGGAAGTATATTAGGTATAATCATTGCTCTTATTTCAGGAATAACCTATGCTTCATTTATTGTTTTCATGGATAAGAGCGGCATAAATACAATGTTTCCGTTTAAAATTTCTTTTTATCTTTGTATTGTATCAACTATATTACTTTTTATATTTGGCATAAGTACAAGCAAACTAGTTTTTAGTATGTCTATACTTGGATGGTTTTACACAATTTTGGTTGCGATTTTCGTATCTGTATTAGCAAATACATTAATGGCAGTTGCTATTAAAAATGCTGGTTCAACTATAACGGCTATAGTAGGAATGTTTGAACCTATTACAAGTGTTATATTGGGAGTAATATTTTTAAATGAGCTTTTATCTTTTAAAAACATAGTAGGGTGTATATTGATATTGACAGCAGTTTTAATTCTTACTCTAACTAGAGAAAAAAAGTTCGAACAAAATTAACAGGGCAAATTAATATTCAATTAATTACCCTTTTTTTAATTATTTAATAACACTTACTAAGGTTTCCCTTAATTTAAGATAATCCCTAATATTTTTAATTATAAGCTTTCCATATTTTCCTTCTATACTATCATGATTCACACAAGCACTAGTACAGCCAGCTATTATAACAACAAAATCACATTTTTCATTATCTATTTGTGTAATTATATTAATATCTTTAAAATCACATTTTAACTTATCTACTATCTTTTTTCTATCATACCTAGGATTACAACCACCACAGTACTTAATACATATATCCATATAATTATCATTCCTTTCCTTTTAAGTAATTGAGTGATTTATTGTATAATTTTATTTATACTGTCCCCCTGCTAATTTCCCTGTTGAAAATGCTGCTTGTATATTATATCCACCTGTGTCACCATCTATATCTAATACTTCTCCTACAAAATACAAATTATCTATAATTTTCGACTCCATTGTTTTAGAATTAATTTCACTTGTTGACACTCCACCTCTTGTTACCATAGCAATGTTATAATCACCAATTGATTGAACCTTCATTGAATAATTTGATAGGAGTTCTATTATTTTCTTTCTGCTTTTTTTATCTAATTCGCTACAAATTTTATCATCAGATACATTTCCAAGTTCCATTATCTTATCAACAAAGCGCTTTGGCATATCAAGTTCTCGAATTATTGTTTTAAGTTGACATTTTCCCGATGAGAAAATTTTTTGTTCAAAATTTACTCTAAATTCTTCATTATTTGTATATTGTGTAAAGTTAATTTTTAGTATATCTCCTTTAAAAATATATCGTGAATTATTAATGATAACAGGACCAGATAAATTTTTATGTGTAAATAAAAGATCTCCTACAAACTGATTTATCTTTTTATTTTCTCTCCATAATGTTATTAAAATGTTTTGAAATGAAATTCCTGACAATTCAGAAAACTCATAATTTTCAACATAAACTGGTGCAAGTGCTGGTGCTGTATCCACTATTTTATGACCTAAACTTTTAGCAAATACATACCCATCACCTGTTGAACCCGTACCTATATATGATTTACCACCAGTTGCTATAACAAGGGTATTGCTAATAAATTTATTCTTTTTATCTTTTATGACAAAACAACTATTTGCTTTATCGTATTGAATATCATTAACCGCTGTATTAAACCTAATTTCAACACCTTTGCTTTTACATTTATTTAATAATACACTTAGTATGTCTCTAGATTTAAGTGAACTAGGAAATACTTTTTTATCTTCTCTAACAATACTATCAATACCCTCTGTTTGAAAAAAATTTATTGTATCCTTATTTGAAAAGTGATATAAAGCTGGTTTCAAAAACCTCCCATTATCCCCATATTTATTGAGAAAGCTCTCTATATCACTTGAATTAGTATAGTTGCATTGCCCAGCACCAGATATGAGAAGCTTTCTTCCTGGCTCAGAATTTTTTTCTAATATCAATATATTTTTATTATTTATTGATGCTGCTGTAAATAGCCCAGCTGGTCCTCCCCCAATTATTATTACATCATATTTTATAATCATATTTATTATACATTTCCTTCTTAATTTAAATTAGTTTCTTCCTGATTAACAATTGTATCGTTTTGTTCTTTTAATTCTTCTAAAGGTTTTATAGAATATTTTTCTTTTATTTTATCAATATCCATAGAAACTTTAACCGAATATTCTATATTATTAATATCAACGTATGTACCTGAAAAATTAATAGTATTTTTTATACTATCTACAATAAACCTTAAGTCTTTATCTTCAAATTCAAAGTTTAATTTATTTTCTTCTCCTGTAATGAAATTATATATTTCATATATTGGCGTTGATAAATCTGTTTTAGCTTTTTGAATTATCAAACTTGATGTGCCTGGCAATAAATATATATCATCTGAATTTGTCTCAAAAGTACTTACTATCTTCATTGCATTAATATCTAAAACTTTCTTCTCAATTATGGAGCTCTTACCTGAATCAATTAATATATATTTATCTTTTAACAACCATTCCCAATTGCCATCCTTGCTAAAGAATGCGTTATCTATTATAATTGGCTCACTTTTGCCTACTTCCCAAATAAAAATTTGATTATAATTTTCTCCATATCCTACAGTATAAAATAAAATTATATTATCATCTTCTTCAGTAGGTACCAATTTTATATCCTTAAAGTTTTTTGATAACACATCTTTTCTTTCTTTAATATAACTTATAATGCTATTTCTATCAGTTTCTTCAAGAACAAATTTAGGTAATTCAACGCCTTCATCTTCCAATTGCTTTAACAAAGATTCTGCCTCATTAAGTTTCCCTACTAATAAATCATTATTTCTAGCAATACTTAAATAATCATCCTTTAATTTTTGAATCTCATCCTTTGTTTGCTCAAGTTCCCTTTTTAATTTATCATTTTCTGTCTTTGTTTCTTCAAAATTTAAAATATTAGAGCTTTTGTACTCCCCTGGTTTCACTCCAGTTTCTTGTGATGCAGGGAGTCTTGTACATCCAATTGCAACAAACATTGTTATTAATAGTATTATGGCTATTTTTTTCATAATCTTCCTCCATTTTATGATATACTTCAACTTTAAATATTTTTTGACATAATTTTTGTATTTATTCCATTATACTACATAATTAAAATTATTTTAATGATAAAATATATATTTTTAACAATTCATGGTGTACCACTAAAATAAACTACAAAAAAGGCAACTGAAAATTTTATAAACCGACCCCAATAAGTTAGATTTTTTAGGTATAACTTATTGGGGTCATATAATTAATCAGTTGCCTTTATTATTAAGTTATTATTGTATCATTATGCTTACCGCAACATTCTCTCCACCTTGAGAAATTATAGTACACAAAATATTATTTCCTTCTGATATATTTTTTATGTATTTAGTGCTACCAGAAGTATCAAATATCTTTGTTGAATTTGCAACTCTCACATATACAAGTTCTGTTTGACCATTATCTTTTATGTTTTGCATCATTATAAGCTTATCATCCTCATTTACAAACACTACTTTACCTGAGAAGCTTTTTGCAGTTTGTATTTCAGCAGCTTCGATAGTTACAATTTCTTCTCCTGATGTATTGACATTTACTTGATAACCAAGTCTCAAATCATAAATTGTTGCATTTTTGCTACCAATATTAATTTGGACATTATTGCTAACAGGATACTCTTTAATAGTTCCAGAAGAATTAGCTATTTTTATCTTGTTTTGATTAGCAATCAATATTTCTTTTATAGTTCCACTTAATTCTGCTTCAGCAGCATTTGTATTTATTAATATCATTTTACCATATTCAGCGGTTAGAGTAACTATATCTCCAATTCTTATTTGATCAAAGCTTGAATCGTCATCATTTCTCGTTACTTCCACATCGCTTGAATATTCAAAAGTCATTGATTTATTATCCTTAGTTGTTAGCATTGTCAGTTTTATAGGCAAATTTGTATAATCAATTGCAGTTATTTTGCCTTCATATTTCTGTATCCTACTTGTCGAATCTATTTGATATAAAACACCATCTTTTATTCTTAGTGATATTAAATCTTTTTCTTCAAGATTTTTTAAAGCTACTTCTTTTCCATCTAGATATATTTTCATATCATCTGATGGTACATCATATGTAATTTTATCTTTATCTTCATCGATTATAGTTATCTTAGCTGGTGATGCATAAGCAACATAAGATATTTTACCTTTTATAATTTTAGTCAAATTATCAGCATTTAAAGTTCTTGCTATTCTTTGCTCGTCTATATCGCATTCTACTAGCATATCTTTTTCTATTTTTGAAATTGTTGAAGTTTTATCATTAAGGTATATTTTTGTACTTGAATTCACTCTAACTATTGTAGTATCACTATTGTCGTCTTTGATATATATGTATGATTCTATATCGCCCTCTGTAACATCTGTTATTATCCCACTGAGTTTTTTAGTTGGTTTGTAACTTGGTAGTTCAGGTTCTACCTTATTTTCATCTATGTATTCATATGCTCTATCTAGCATAGTAGCCATCACTGCTCTTGTTATACTATCTTTAGGATTAATATTCTCCTTAGTATCTCCTTTTACTACTTCCTTATCATACATCACATATATATATGGTCTAGCTGATATAGCAATTGATGATACATCTTTAAACGGTAATGTATATACTTTTAAGTTTTTAACTTCTTCGCTAAGCATCATAGCTTTTGTTAAAAGAACACAAATTTCTTCTTTACTTGCATTTTGTGATATTGTTTTATCCTTAAACATTTTTTCTAATCCACTTTGAGAAACTATACCAAGCTCTAAAGCTACTGAAAGACTTTCAAAAGCCCAACTGTAATCTTCCGCATTAGTCATATCTTCAAGAACAGGCTCATATTCTTCAACTATTTGCTCTTTTATATCGTCATCTATATCATACAACCTCGACATCATAACCAATGATTCTAGAACATTTACTGAATTTTCTGGCTTAAATGTACCATCCTTGTACCCAGTAACAAGACCTTTATTTGCAACTTTTATTATGTAATCTTTAGCCCAATGATCTGATATATCATTAAATGTTACAGCGCTTGCAGCAGACATGAATACCATAGAAAGTAAAACTGTAAACGACAGTATTCTTGTAAATATTTTATTTTTCATACATTCCTCCTATCCTTTAATGCAGAATTTTTATTTAAATTATAACACATTATTACATATTTCGCAAACTAATTATTTGCAATACCATACAAAGAAAATATTATAATTAGGCTTAATTATATATATTTAAAATACATTAATATAAAATATATAAAAATAAATAAAAAAACTATTGACAAAATTAAAGATTAATAATATTATAGTAAAAATTGATAATTAAAAGCTATGATAGAAGAAAGTAAATTTGAGGAAGCTACCAGGGAGTATTCGTCGTTGACTGTAAGCGAATATTAGAGTAATCATTTTGAAGTTCCTTCTTGAGCTCTCGGCTGAATTAAGTAGGCTTGGACGTATTTCCTACGTTATAGGGATAGAATATCAGATTTAATCTCGTATTCGAAAAAGAGCAGCAGTTTTGCTGAAATTGGGTGGTACCACGGAATAGTTGAATTTTAACCTTTCGTCCCTATATCGTTTAAGATATAGCGGCGGAAGGTTTTTTGTTTTATATGAAAATTTAATAGAATTGAGGTAACTAAATGTCAGATTATAATGATTTAATACAAGAATTGAACAAATATGATGAATTAATAAAAAATATATTTGAAGAAAGAATGTCCGTATTAAAAAAGATTATTTCATCTAAAAACAACATCAATAGTAAAAATATTATAGATAATAAAAATGAAAAATATGATTATCAATATAATTACTTCTTAAAAAATCTATTATCACTAGATAAAAACTACAAGTATAGTTATAGTCAAGAATCAGATGATATAATTAGTATTAAATGTATTAATAATGAACTTGATATACGAACCGTATGTTATCAAGGATTACCATTCTCATATTCAGAAGGTGCTGCAAAATATTTATTTAAAGATAAAAAATACATAAATAAATCTTCCTTTGAAGATGTATTTAAGGAAGTATTTAATGAATGTGCCGAGGTAGGAATTGTTCCCATAGAAAATTCTACTGCTGGATACGTGAATGATGTCTATGATTTGCTATTAAAATATGATTTATTTATAAATTATAATTATGTACGAAAAGTAGACCATTGTCTTGCTGGTACTATTAACTCTAGATTAGAGGATATAAAAGAAGTATATTCACACCCACAAGCAATAATGCAGTGCAGAGATTATATTAATGAAAATAACCTTATAGCAATAAACGAGACAAATACTGCAGTTGCAGCACAAAAAATATATTTAATGAACAATAAAAATATTGCTTGTATTTGTTCGCCTGAAGCAGTTAAAAATTATGGACTTAAAATTCTAAAAGAAAGTATTAATCCAAATCAAAATTACACACGCTTTGGAGCTGTATCAAAATATTTATTAGCTAATAAAAACCATAACCGAGTTAGCATTGTATTTACAGTACCTCACCAAATGGGTGCTCTTGAAAATGTATTATCATTATTTACTTACTACAAAGTAAATTTATCTTACATTTATTCAAGACCTGATTTAAAAAGTCCTTGGAAGTATTTATTCTACATGGATTTTGAGGGTAATATACTTGATGATAGCATAAAGATAATTCTTAACCAGCTTTCAAATGAGCTTCCATTTCTTAAAATTTTGGGGAGTTTCAAAGCTTAAAATATCGGCACTTTTATACAACTTATATAAAATTCAAATATAATAAATATTAAAAAAAATTTAAATTTATTATTGACAACTTCAAATTCTGTGTTAAAATATCATAAACAATATTTGAAGGAGAAAATTTACAATGGAACTTATAAATAAATTTTATGTAAGTGAATTATACAGCCGTTATTTAAGTAATTATTATTATTACTTTTATTGTTGTATAAAAAAATTACATAAATATATTTATAAAGGATTAAAACTAGCGTTTTGATATAAAATTGCTTTTCTTTAGAGTAATTTTTAAATTTTCTCATTTTATAAGATAATTATAGAAGAGTCCTTTATAGGGCTCTTTTTTTATATTATTACTACACAAAATACCAATCGGAGGTCTTAAAATGATATTAGTTATTAACAAATTAGCCAATGAAGAAGAAGTAAATGCAATAAAAGAAAAAATTTGGAAAATGGGTTATGAAACACATGAATCTGTGGGAATAAACCATAGAATTATTGGAATTATTGGAGATACCAGTAAACTAGATCAAAGTATATTTGATACGAACAGAGTAATAGATAAAGTTATTCGGGTACAGGAACCTTACAAAAAATCAAATAGATTATTTCATCCAGATAATACAGTGGTTAAGGTAGGAAGCGAATATATCGGAGGCAAAAAATTATGTATAATCGCAGGTCCATGCTCTGTTGAAAGCGAAGACCAAATTTTATCAATAGCTAAATCAGTAAAATCATCAGGTGCTGGCTTATTAAGAGGTGGAGCTTTTAAACCTAGATCTTCACCTTACAGTTTCCAAGGATTGAAAAAACACGGACTTGATCTTTTAAAATATGCAAAACGAGAAACGGGATTGCCTATAGTAACAGAAATTATGTCTGTTGAATTTCTTGATGATTTTATAGAAGATGTTGACGTGATACAGGTCGGAGCTAGAAACATGCAAAATTTCGAACTTTTAAAAGAATTAGGAAAAACCAAAAAGCCTATTTTGTTAAAAAGAGGACTTTCATCTACTATAGAAGAGTTCCTTATGTCTGCTGAATATATTTTAGCAGGGGGCAATGAAAATGTAATTCTTTGCGAAAGAGGTATTAGAACTTTTGAGAACTATACAAGAAATACATTAGACTTAAGCGCCATACCAGCAATAAAAAAGCTAAGTCATTTACCAGTAATAGTTGATCCTAGTCACGCTGCAGGTTTATGGTGGATGGTTGAGCCATTATCAAAAGCAGCTATTGCAGTAGGGGCAGATGGCCTTATAATAGAAGTACATAATGACCCTGAAAATGCACTTTGTGATGGTAATCAATCTATTAAGCCTAACAGGTTTGAGAACCTTATGAGACAATTAAAATCATTTGCAGAAATAGAAAGAAGAGAAATATAACTATAAGCGAGGTATTAAAATTGAAATCTTTTGATATATCTAATTTAAATATAACAATTGTTGGAATAGGGCTAATCGGAGGATCATATGCCAAAGCTATTAGAGAAAACATAAAAATTAATAAACTTTGGGCAATTGATATAAGTATAGATGCTTTAAATCAAGCTAAATGCACCGGCATAATAGATGAAGGATTCACTAACTCACAATTTCCTCTAGAAAATTCCGACATAGTGATTTTATGTACCTATCCAAATATTACTATTGACTTTTTAAAAGATAACATGAAGTATTTCAAGAAAAATGCTCTAATAACAGATACCTTAGGCATGAAGAGAAAAATCGTTTCAGAAGTACTAGATGTAATTAGAGCTGACCTTGAATTTATAGGAGGTCATCCTATGTCAGGTAAGGAATCTAGTGGTTACAATTGTTCTGATGCCGATATGTTTAAAAATGCTCAATACATTTTAACTCCTAACAAAAATACTTCTAGTAATTCCTTAAATCTTTTAAAACAAATCATCAAAAGAATAGGATTTAAAGAAATAATTGAAATGTCTGCCCAAACGCATGATGAAAAAGTTGCCTTCACTAGTCAACTTCCTCATATTATCGCATGTACATTAATGAATAATTCAAATCTAAATAATAATTTACAATGTGTAGGTGGAAGCTTTAAAGATGCTACAAGAGTAGCAGATATTAATTCAGAATTGTGGTGTGAACTAATCTTCGAGAATAAAGACAATATATTAAATGAACTTAATAATTTCATGGCTGATATAAGTACCATTCGTGATATTATTAATTCTGATGATGAAGATGGTCTGGTTTCATTTCTAAATATAAGTAAAGCAAGAAGAAAAGAGATGACTATATGACAGTGCTAAGTGTAAATCTAAAAACAAAAAAATATGATATTTTAATAGAGAAAGGAATTATTCAAAATATCGGACAGGAAATAAAAAAAATTTATAATGGTGTTAACATTGCTGTTGTTACCGATAAAAACATTTATTCTTTATATGGAAACATCCTAAAAGACTCATTGACAAACTATGATTTTAACCCTAATTTTATTGTAGTAAATCCAGGTGAAAAAAGCAAATCTATTAATGTACTTGAAAATGTCTATTCTAAACTGATAGAATTTAATATAACTAGGGGTGATATGATAATTACATTTGGTGGTGGTGTTGTAGGAGATCTAGGAGGCTTTGCGGCATCAACCTATTTACGAGGAATTGACTATGTACAAATTCCTACATCACTTTTGGCACAAATCGATTCAAGTATAGGTGGAAAAGTAGCAGTAAACATAAAGCAAGGAAAGAACTTAATCGGTTCTTTTTATCAACCTAAAAAAGTGTTTATAGACTCTAATCTATTAACTACTCTACCTGAGGATTTCATTAAAGATGGATTAGGAGAAGTTATAAAATATGCATGTATTAAAAGTTTAGATTTATATGAATTATTAATAACTATTAAATCTAGAGAGGAATTGTTTCAAAATATAGATAAAATTATTCTTGATTGTTGCAATATTAAAAAAAATATAGTTGAACAAGATGAATTAGATACAGATATTAGAATGATACTAAATTTTGGTCATACTCTAGGTCATTCAATAGAAACTTATTATAATTACGAAAAATATACACATGGAGAAGCAGTAGCTTTGGGAATGTATTACATAACACAAAAGAGTGAAGCTCTTGGGTATACAGAATTAGGAACTTCAGATAAAATAAAAAAAGTATTGATTAATTTTAATATAGATTATAATTTTCCCAATGTTGATATGGATTATATAAGTAAAACAATTTGTAAAGATAAAAAAAATATTTCAGGAAATATAAATTTAATTTTATTAAAAAAAATAGGTGAAGCTTTTATTGATCAAATGCCTATAACAAATATATACAATTTCTTGCAAAAGAATTGAGAACAGGAGAATTCGAATGAACAGCATAATAATAAAACCTTCAAAACTTAATGGTATAATAAAAGCACCCCCATCTAAAAGTTTAAGTCATAGAGCAATAATATGTGCCTCTCTCTGTAAAGATGGTAATGAAAGTATAATAGATAATGTTATTTTATCAGAAGACATAAAAGCTACAATAGATGGCATGAGAGAACTTGGTGCAGAAATAAAAGTTGTTGAAAGCGTTAATGAAACTTATAGCATACATGTACGAGGTAAAAGAAATAATATTGAAAAAGCAAATATTAATTGTAGAGAATCAGGCTCAACATTAAGATTCTTAATCCCACTTGGTTTAATGTTATCAGAAGAATGCACCTTTACAGGTAGTGGTAAGCTTGTAGAAAGACCTCTTGATATATATTATAAAATTTTTGAAGAGAAAAAAGTTAAGTATACAACAAATGATGGTATTTTACCATTATCCGTAAGTGGCTCGTTAAAAAGTGGAAATTACGAGATTTCAGGTAACATAAGTTCTCAGTTTATATCAGGATTATTATTTGCACTTCCTCTTACTGGATACGATTCAACAATTAAAATAACAGATAATATGGAATCAAAGGGATATGTAGACTTAACTATAGAAATACTAAATAAGTTTAATGTTAGCATAGAAAACAAAAACTATGAAGAATTTAAAATAAAAGGCAATTCGAAGTATTCATCAACAAACTACACTGTCGAAGGAGACCTTTCACAGGCTGCATTCTTCTTAGTTGCAAAGGAGATAGGTAATAGTGTAAATTGCACTGGAATTAATCCAAACACTATGCAGGGTGATAAAGAAATACTAAATGTAATTAAAAAATTCAACCATATAGAAAAAAATAGTAAAGATGAAATTATAATTGATGCATCTCAAATACCTGACTTAGTGCCAATTTTAACGGTTCTTGCATCATTAAAAGATGATAAAACTACGAGAATAATAAAGGCAGAGCGTTTAAGAATAAAAGAGTCAGACAGATTAAAGGCAATTTGTAGCGAAATGAATAAGCTTGGCGCAAATATAAAAGAATTAGACGATGGTTTATTAATAGAAGGCTTAAGTAGTCTAAAAGGTGGTGCAACTGTAAACAGTTGGAATGACCATCGAATTGCAATGTCAATTGCAATTGCAGCGACAAAATGCGAAAAAGAAATTATATTAGAAAATTATACAGCTGTAAATAAATCTTATCCACAGTTTTGGAATGATTATAAATCATTAGGAGGTGATATAGATGAGCTCAATGTTTGGAAATAAATTAAAAATAAGCATTTTTGGAGAATCACATGGAGTAGCAATAGGTGTAACACTAGATGGACTTCCATCAGGTATAGAACTAGATCTAAATTATATTAATGAACAAATGCTTCGCAGAGTCCCAGGCAATAGTAACTTATCTACAACTAGAAATGAAAAGGATTTGTATAACATTTTAAGTGGTTATTTCAATGGTAAAACAACAGGTACTCCATTGTGTGCAATAATATATAATGAAGACAAAAAATCAAAAGATTATGATATTTTAAAACACAATATGCGGCCTGGTCATAGCGACTATCCTGGATTTATTAAATATTTAGGATTTAATGATTATCGTGGGGGAGGACATTTTTCAGGTAGAATTACTGCACCTCTTCTATTTGCAGGAGCAATAGCAATGCAAATATTAGAAAAAAATAAAAACATATATATTGGAAGTCGTATAAAAAACATAAGCAAAATTCAAGATGAAGACATTTCAAATTTAAATATAAACTCTTTAAAAAATTTAAAAAATATGAAATTTCCCGTTATTTCAGAAGACAAGTCTATAAAGATGCGATCAGAGATACTGAAGGCTAAAGAAGATGGCGATTCTGTTGGTGGAATAGTTGAAACATTTATCATAAATACTGATGCAGGTTTAGGTCAGCCATTTTTCGACTCTGTAGAAAGCAAGTTATCTCACATGATCTTTTCCATACCATCTGTAAAAGGAATAGAATTTGGTGAAGGTTTTAATATCACAAAAATGCGTGGCTCAGAATCGAATGATTCATACTATGTGCAAAACAATAACATCTCAACAACGAGCAACAACAACGGTGGAATAATTGGTGGAATAACAAATGGAATGCCCATAATATTTAGGACTGCAATAAAACCAACGCCATCTATATCTATTTTACAAAATACTGTAAATATATCTTCTATGGAAAACACAAATTTACAAATATCAGGTCGACATGACCCCTGTATAGTGCCAAGGGCGTTACCTGTTATCGAAGGGGCTGCAGCAATAGTTATTCTTGATTTAATATTAGAAAGGGAAGGCGAATTATGCAAAATGAAATAAATTTAACTCAAATTAGAGATGAAATAAATTCTATAGATAAGGAATTAGTAAAACTTTTAGAAAAAAGATTCAATTTAGTTTTAAAGGTAGGCGAATATAAGGCAGTACGAAACATACCAATATTTGATGAAGGAAGAGAGAAAATAGTTATTGAAAAGTGTAAAAACCATCTTGAAAATAAAAAATATGAAAATTATATAGAAAAATTATACTTACAAATAATGAATACATGTAAAGATATAGAAAGAGATGAAATTAAAATATTGTAATAGAGGTGTCTATGATGGAAAATTTATATGGTTTAATAGGTGAAAAGTTAGGTCATACCTACTCTCCACAAATTCACAACAAAATATTAGAGGAAACTCATACTAATGGTTATTATGGATTGTTTCAAGTTCAAAGAGAAAACTTAAAAAATGTTGTTACTGGCTTAAAGGCACTTGGATACAACGGTGTAAATGTAACTATACCATATAAATTAGATATAATTAAATATTTAGACTCACTAAGTCCTGAAGCTTCAAAAATAGGAGCTATAAATGTAATTAATATTAATAAAAATGGTATGGCAATAGGGTATAACACAGATTATTACGGTTTTGGAATGATGATTAACCATTCAAATATAGAAATAAAAGGAGAAACAGCTGTTATCCTTGGAACAGGGGGAGCATCGAAAGCCGTAACTCAATATTTAAAAGATAACGGTGTAAAAGATATAATTATGGTATCTAGAGACTCAAAATCGTCAAAAATAAAATATCCCGATGATAAAGTAATTATGTATGATGAATTAAATAGTGTTAACAATTGTTCTATCATAATTAATTGTACTCCTGTTGGGATGTTTCCTAAAATAAAATTCAGTCCAATAGATAAAAAGCATTTAGATAAATTTAATACTGCTATTGATTTAATTTACAATCCATCTGATACTTTATTTTTAAAGGAAGCTAGAGAAAAAGGTCTAAAAACAATAAACGGATTATACATGCTTATTGCACAAGCTGTAAAATCCCAAGAAATATGGAATGAAACAAAAATTTCAAATAATGTTATTGATAGCATTTTGGATATATTTTAGCAGGAGGTTTACATGAACAAAAATATTGTAATTATAGGAATGCCCGGAAGTGGTAAAAGTACTATTGGTTATATGTTATCTAAAAAAATTAATATGAACTACATAGATATGGACGAATTTATAGAAATGAATGAAAATAAAAGCATTAAAGAAATGTTTCAAATTAGTGAAGATTACTTTAGGGATGTTGAAACTAGATGCAGCAGGGCATTAAGTAAATTAAATTCACACATTATTGCTACAGGTGGTGGAGTTGTTAAAAGAAAAGAAAATATTAATATATTTAAAGAAAATTGTATAATAGTTTTTTTAAACAGACCATTGGACAACATTATGCAAGATATTGATACAAATATACGACCCCTTTTAGCAGAAGGAAAAAACAAATTATATAATCTATATAATGAAAGAATAAATTTGTATAAAGAATATTGCGATATAGAAATAATGAATAATCGAGAAATTACATATGCCCTGGACCAAATTACAGAACTTATAGAAAATCAAAATTAAGCAATACCAACAAAAATATCCTGTTTTAGCAGGATATTTTTGTTGGTATTGCTTAATTAATAGATTAAAAATTATATACTTTACATCAATGAGGGATTATTTTTTTATTTAATTTATATTAATTAATCTATAAAACTACTGATAACCTCTTTTACTGTTGTCATTTTATCAATACTCTCAAGATTTGCACCAGAAAATATTAAACCGTCTTTTCCTTGAACTGAATTAATTAAACCAACTGAAATACAATATGGTATTTTATCCGCTTCACATTTTGGCATACATCTGTAACACTTCTTGATTGGTTCACATCCGTTTTCCAAAGCATTGCTCAAAAAATTTGTTTTTATAGCTCTTGCAGGCATCCCAACAGGACTTTTAATAATAAATACATCCTCATGAGATGCATTTATATATGCTAATTTAAAATTTTCATGTGCATCACATTCTATTGTTGGCACAAACACACTCGCTAATTGAACTCCATCTGCACCTGCATTAATAATTTCCTCCATATCCGTCTTTGTTCTTATTCCACCACCAGATATAATAGGAATTTTAACATTATATTTTTCTTCATAAGTTTTTATTAACTCTTTAACCTCTATAGTAAGTTGCTTTAATGTTTTACATGTATTTTCTAGCAATTCTCCGCTTTTAAATCCTAAATGCCCACCTGCTAGCGGTCCTTCTACAACCACCGCATCTGGAAGTCTATCTTGCTTAAGCCAACTATTTATAATTATTCTAGCTGCTTTTGCAGACGAAACTATGGGTGCTATTTTTGTATTGCTATCCTTAACTAATTTAGGCAATGTAATAGGGAGCCCAGCACCAGAAATAATTAAATCTATTTTTTCCTTTACTGCCTCTTTTACATACAATTCATAGTTGTTCATAGCAGCCATTAAGTTCATTCCTATAATGCCCTTACTTTTTTCTCTAGCTTTTCTTATTTCACTTCCTAAAGCCCTAAGGTTTGCCTCAATAGGGTTTGTAGAAAAGTCATGTTCTCTAAATCCAATTTGTACTCCTGAAATTATACCGATACCGCCTTCGTTTGCAACAGCCGACGCTAAGCTAGACAACGATACCCCTACACCCATACCACCCTGAATAATAGGTATTTTTGCAGTTAAATCACCTATTCTAAGTTCTGAAAGTTTCATAAGTTTTTATCTCCTAATATTTCTAATTGCAATTATTTCGATAATCAAAGTATATACTAATAATAACTATTTTGTCAAGAAATAATTAGTATGTATGCAGATATTACAAAGGGAAATGCAATGCATTTCCCTTTTATATTTATTATTTATATTCTTCAAAAGCAATTCTATCTTGTTCTTGTTTAAGCTTAATTGCTTCCTCTAACATCATATCTTTGACTTTCATCAACCTAGTTTGATTTCCTCTTTCATTTTCATCAAGTTTCATCTGAATATACTTGATAGTTTCTTGAAATTTAGGAATCATAACATATTCTAGAGCATTAACTCTTCTTCTTGTTTTCTCTATTTCCGCAGCAAGAAGCTGAACTTCCTTTTCTAAAGCAGCTAGCTTTAACATAATAGGAAAAATATCTGAAAGGTCTGCTATAGCACTATCTAACTCACCTGATGTGCTAGCAAATCCATATGGATATATGTTGGATGTATCATCTGTTGTAGTAGTAAATTCAAATACAGGAACATCAACACTCATTATGTTTTTATTACCTACTTCTATAGAAACGCCTTGCTTTGGATACATTAGAGCTTCGTCTAAAACCTCAGATGACATAACAGCACTTGCTATAATAAAATTTGAATACACATCTGCAAGCTGTTTTTCAACCTGTTCTCTTAAGGTTTTATTTTCTCTGGCAAGCTCTAAAAACTGTCTCATAAGCTCATCACGCTTGTCTTTTAACATTTTGTGACCCTTAACAGCCACCTTCAAACGCTTTTTCAGAGAGGTTAATACCATTCTGGTTGGATTTACATTTAACCTTGCCATACTAACACGCTCCTTACTTTAATTTATTCTTTATTAGGAAGATATTTTTCTATATACTCATCTCTAATACGTTTAAGTTCACTTTGTGGAAGTAAAGTAAGGAGATTCCATCCTACTTGTAATGTTTCTTCTATAGTTCTATTTGTTTCATAACCTTGAGATACATATTCTCTTTCAAACTCATCTGCAAATTTAGCATAATGCTTATCAGTATCAGAAAGTGCTGCTTCACCAAGTATAGCCATTAACTCTTTACTTTCTTTACCTCTAGCATAAGCTGCAAACAACTGGTTAAGTACATCTGCATGGTCTTCTCTTGTTTTGCCTTTGCCAATACCTTTATCCTTTAATCTTGAAAGTGATGGTAACACATCTATTGGAGGTGTGATACCTTTTCTAAATAACTCACGAGATAAAATTATCTGTCCTTCTGTTATATATCCAGTTAAATCAGGAATCGGATGAGTTTTTATCATCCTCTGGCATTGACAATATAGGAATCATTGTTATAGAACCTTCTATATCACGTTTTTTACCTGCACGCTCATAAATAGTTGCTAAGTCTGTATACAAATATCCAGGATATCCACGTCTACCAGGAACTTCCTTTCTTGCTGCTGATACTTCTCGAAGAGCTTCAGCATAGTTTGTAATATCTGTAAGGATTACAAGAACGTGCATTCCTTTTTCAAATGCTAAGAACTCTGCTGCTGTAAGAGCCATACGAGGCGTTGATATACGCTCAATAGCTGGGTCATTAGCAAGGTTCATGAACAAAACAGTTCTATCGATTGAACCTGTTCTTCTAAAGTCAGAAATAAAGAAGTTTGCTTCCTCATATGTTATACCTATAGCTGCAAAAACAACGGCAAAGTTACTGTCTGTACCTAAAACCTTAGCTTGACGGGCTATTTGTGCTGCAAGGTTTGCATGTGGCAAACCAGAGCCAGAAAATATAGGTAATTTTTGTCCTCTTACCAATGTATTCAATCCATCTATAGCTGAAACACCTGTTTGAATAAATTCAGATGGGTAATCACGAGCTGTTGGATTCATTGGAAGTCCATTTATATCCATTCTTTGTTCTGCAATTATTTCTGGACCATTGTCTATTGGTCTTCCTAGTCCGTCAAATACACGACCAAGCATATCTGATGAAACTGCAAGTTCGATACCTCTTCCTAAAAATTTAACCTTACTTTCAGCTAAATTTATTCCAGCAGAGCTTTCAAATAACTGAACTAAAGCATTAGTTCCATTGATTTCAAGAACCTTACAACGTCTCATCTCTCCATTTGGTAACTCTATTTCTCCAAGTTCATCATAAGTAACATTCTCTACATTTTTTACAAGCATCAAAGGTCCTGCAACTTCGGCAATGGTTTTATATTCTCTAATCATGTTATTCAACCTCCTTGCTTGCTAAAATATTTTCTATATCTTCATACATTTGTTTATTTATATTATTATAAGATTCTTCAATTTTTTCTTCTTCTATATATTTAAATCTTCCTATTTTTTCTCTTATTGGAAGATCTGCTAAAGCTTTAAAATCCGCACCATCTTTTATAGCTTCCATGCTCTTATTGAAATATCCCATTATTAATTTCAATAATTTATATTGCTTATCAAGAGATGTGTATGTGTCTACTTCATGGAATGCATTTTGATGTAAATAGTCTTCTCTAATAGATCTTGATGCTTCTAGCTTTAATTTATCTCCATCAGATAATGAGTCAACACCAACAAGCTGTACAATTTCATTTAACTCTGCTTCTTCTTGCAATAATCTCATTGTTTCTAGTCTTAATTTAGACCAATCTTTAGCTACATTAGCATCATACCATAAATTCAATCTATCAACATACAATGAATAACTTTGAAGCCAATCAATAGCTGGGAAATGACGTTTATACGCCAAAGATGAATCCAAAGCCCAGAATACTTTAACTATACGCAATGTTGCTTGTGATACTGGTTCAGAAATATCTCCACCTGGAGGTGAAACTGCACCTATTGCTGAAAGAGTTCCTTCTCTTCCATCAGATCCTAGACTTATTACCCTTCCTGCTCTTTCATAGAATTGAGCAAGACGTGATGCTAAGTAAGCAGGATATCCTTCTTCACCAGGCATTTCTTCAAGACGTCCTGACATCTCTCTAAGTGCTTCAGCCCAACGTGATGTTGAATCTGCCATAAGTGCAACAGAATAGCCCATATCTCTAAAATATTCTGCTATTGTTATACCAGTATATATAGATGCTTCACGAGCAGCAACTGGCATATCTGATGTATTAGCAATCAATACTGTTCTTTTCATAAGTGATTCGCCGCTTCGAGGGTCTTTTAACTCTGGAAACTCCATCAAAACATCTGTCATTTCATTTCCACGTTCTCCACAGCCAATATAAATTACTATGTCTGCATCTGCCCATTTCGCAAGCTGATGTTGAACAACGGTTTTACCGCTACCAAATGGCCCTGGTACTGCTGCAACTCCACCTTTAGATATAGGGAATAGTGTATCTATAACCCTCTGTCCTGTTACTAAAGGCATTTCAGGAACTAATTTTTCTTTATATGGACGACCCTTTCTAACAGGCCACTTTTGCATTAAAGTTAAATTAGCACTCTCTCCATTTTCTTTTTTAACAACGCATACCGTTTCCTCAACAGTATAACTTCCACCTTTTATTTCTTCAATAGTACCGCTTATTCCATAAGGAACCATAATCTTTTGCTCAACTATAACTGTTTCTTGAACTGTTCCTATTATATCTCCTGCCTGAACTTTATCACCTTTTTTAGCTGTAGGTACAAACTCCCACTTTTTAGTTCTGTTAAGAGCTGGAACATTTATTCCTCTTGTAATATTAGGTCCTGCTACTTTTTTAATTTCAAATAACGGACGCTGAATACCATCATATATTGTTTCTATAAGACCAGGTCCAAGCTCGACCGAAAGTTGAGCACCAGTTGTTTCAACAGGAGCCCCAGGTCCTAAGCCTGATGTTTCCTCATATACCTGAATTGATGCCATTTCTCCACGCATCTCTATAATTTCGCCTATTAATCCTTGCTCGCTTACACGTACAACGTCAAACATATCGGCTTCTTTCATGCCCTCCGCTATAACTAGAGGACCAGACACTTTTACTACTCTTCCTTGGCTCATTACTTCAATCACCTGCTTTCACTTTTTGTTAACCAATAATTCTATCACTTTAAACTTAATTGTTGTCAAATAATATGTCGGCACCTACAGCCTTTTCAACTGCTTTTTTAATGTTTGAAACACCGATACCTAATGTTCCATCTAAACCTGGTATTGGAATAATCGCAGGTATTCTCATACCTTTATATTCGTTTATTTCATCCAAAATACCATTGCAAATTGTTTCAGTAATGTAAATAATAGCGTAGTCATCTTTCGCAATTTTATGCAATGTATGTTTAGCCTCATCTGCATTTGAACAATCAAATACATCTAATCCAACCGCTCTGAAACCTTGCACACTTTGTTTATCTCCAATAACACCTATTTTATACATATGTCTCTCTCAACCTCCCTCTAATAAGTTCAGAAGGTATTCCAGCAAGCTTTCCTGCCATTATAATTCTTGCCGACTTAATTTCATTTTCTTTTGCAATTAAATAACCTACAAGTGGTTCTATCCCATACGAAATAAATTTAGCCGTTTTAATATGTTCGATTATTTTATTATCACAAAGTTTTTCTAGTGTTGTAAACTTTCCTGTTTCCTTAAGATCATCTGTACCCTCAAGAAAAACATCTCCAAATCCAAATGCTACTAAATCTTCTGAGAATTTTTCAAAAGGTTCATCATACGATGTAACAAATGATTTTTGAGGTATTTTCCCACCAACTATAAATACTTTTGAAAAGAAATCCCATGATTTGCCCATTTTTTTAAGCCTTACGAATGTTTTAATATTAATTGTATCTATCAATATTTTTAAATAATCAATAACAAATTGATTATTCAACTCTTCAGCGGATTTTAACATCTCATCATAACAATACTTATCAAAAACAATATCTATCATCTGAGGATCTTTACTTTTAGGAAAATTATCGATTACTTCATTTAAAGCATTTCTCATATTTTCTGTTAATATAGTAAAATCTCGTTCTTTTACCGCATATTTGAGCATTTTAACATCAATCGTTCCTGTGTCAACTAATGATTGAGTTGCTTCAATACCTAAAAATTCTGCTTTCATAATTACCTTTAAATTATGATAATCATATGTATACAAAAACATTTTAAAATTATTTAATTCAGGAGCAATAGACATAATAAAATCATATGCTTTTTTATGTTCTTCTTCCAAAAGTTTTTCAAAATCTCTAGGTGTTACTTGCTCTTTTGCATTTCCATATTCACAATCATATAATACTTTTAATGCATCCTCGACAGTCCTTGCATCTATCATTTTTTCCACTCTCTCACGAGAAAGCATGTTTTTTTCAACGCTCCTCACAAGTGCTGTAGAAAATAAATAATCTGTATCTTTAATCTTTGCCAAAGCCATTCCTCCTCTCAGGCAGGATTTATTTAAAAAGCTCATTTGCTACTTCAAAAGTAAGCCCCTCTCTTATAGAGCTTAATATCATTTCAAAAGTATTGTTCACTTCAATATCCCCATTTCTGAGTATAAATCCACCTTTTGTCTGAACTGTACTTTTGCTTAAAACTAGTTTGTTAGTATTTAATTTTTCATTCACTGCTTTGACAAGTTTATCGCCGATTTTATTCTTGTCATTCTCATTAAGAATTATTTCGCCTTCACAATTTGGAATTTTCGAAATTTCTTCTACAAGATAATCAATATATTTATCTTCTGACATTGTTGAAATCTTTTCAAGCGCTTTATCAAAACTTTTTTTAACTGAATCCTGTTTTGCAGCAAGTATCATCTTTCTTTCCTGAAGCTTACCTGCTGATATTTTTCTGCTCTTGATTACATCTATCTCAGCATTCGATTTTTCAGCTTTATCACTAATAATTAAATCAGCTTCACGCTTTGCATTATTTATTATTTCAGCACTTTGTTTTTCAGCTGTTTTAATAGAATTTTCAGCGTAACTGTTTGCTTCACTTAGAATTTTTTGTGTTATATTTTCAACGCTCATTGTTTCACATCCTTACTATAAATTTTGATAAATCAATAATACAAAATAATTTAGATTGCAATACCATTAATTATAAGGAAAGAAATAAGAAGCGCTAAAACTGCATATGTTTCAACCATAGCTGCATAAACCATAGCTTTTGCTATTTGTTCTGGTTTTTTTGATATAAGCATAATACCTGATGCACAAACTTTTCCTTGGTGTATAGCTGAAACAATACCAACAACTCCAATTGGAAGTGCAGCTGCAAGGAAATATCCACCTTGTACAGCTGTTAAGTCTGCCATACCACCGCTCAAAAATCCTATTTTATTTAAAATTATAAAAGCTATTAAAAGCCCGTATATACCTTGTGTTCCAGGCAACGCCTGTAAAATCAAAGTTGATCCGAATTTTTTTGGATCCTCAGCTAAAACACCTGATGCAGCTGAACCTGCATATCCAATACCTATTGCGCTACCACAGCCAGCAAGTGCTGCAACTGAGGCACCCAAAATTGCTAAAAAATTTCCTGTTGTAAAAAGTTCCATTTAAATTACCTCCTTGGTGATTTTAATATATTTTGTTTTTTTCATTAGCGGATTAAACATATCTCCACCGCCTTCGTAGAACTTGCCAAAAAATTCAACGTATTGCAGCCTCGCCGCATGTACGAATGATCCAAGTCCGTTTATTGCAATATTGAATGTATGCCCAAATACTAAGACTACTATTAGCAAGATTGAACCGAATATTCCATCGCCGCCTAGAGATCCTAGTACACTAATTACCGACGAAATAACTCCTGTTGCTAATCCAAGTGCTAACAATCTAGAATAAGACAATACATCACTTAAATAACTAGTTATATCATATAAACTCAATATACCACTAAGTAACTTGGAAAAGATATTTTTCTTTTCTCTTCCTTGTGTTAAGATTAACCCAATTGCAAATATAATAGACATCCATCTACCTACAGCAGCTGAACCTGGTATAACAGAGTTACCAAATAACCATAACGCAAGACCAATAATCAATCCATACCAGAAACCTACATCAAACAATGCTTCCCAAGGATGACCGTCTCTTACAATTATATAAGCTTTTACACCCATACCTATAAAAAGATGAATTAAACCAATTATAAAAGAGAATATCAAAAGTGTCATTGGTTCATCTATAGGATTAATCCAAATTGGTTTAATTACAAAGTCTGTATGAAACATTACTTTTGCAATAGCTGTTATGGCATCACCAAACCAGCTTCCAAACATTACTCCCCAAAATACGGTTGAAATTCCACAATAGAAAAACATGCTGAACATTTTTTTCATGGTTCCTTCAATATTAAATTTCTTTAATATAACATAACAACCAATTGACATAATTAGTCCATACCCTACATCCGCAAGCATAAGTCCAAAAAATATAAAATAGAAAATAGACATTAACGCTGTTGGGTCAACATTTGTTGAAGAAGGTAAACTGTATAATTCTGTTATAGACTCGAAAGGTTGAACAAAAGAACTATTGTCAAGAAGTATTGGATACTCCTCTCCTTCTTGTGGTTCTTCAAATTCATACCAACACTCATACTTATTAAGAACACTTTCAACTATTTTTTTGCTTCTTTCTGGAATCCATCCATTAACATAAAAAGTCTTTTTAGTCTTTAACATACTATTTAGAACTTTAAACTTATCTCTTTCAATCAATAAATAATCATAGAATAATTGAATATCATCTTTATTCATAATAAATGTTGAGATTTCTGTTTCAACACTAACTTTCTTTTCAGAAATTACTTTAATTTCTTGTTCATATTTTATAATATTATCTGCAGCAGTTCCCTCGACATCTTTAAACATAACTGCATTAAATCCAAACTGTTTTAAGACTTCATATATATCTTCTTTTTCAGTTTTCATACAAAGCACTGATAGATAGTTCTGATCTTTATCACTACCTATCAAATTAACAACGCAATTCTTAGACTTTTCTTCAATTCTTGATGCTAGATTTTCTACACCTAAAATATTAGGTACTACACCTGTAAATATACTTGTATAATTTGTTTCTCCTAATTCAATTGGAATACTATAACCTACCCAAGGTTTTAAACTAATTATATTAGCTGTAATTTTATTTTCTTCAGTGATAAGATCATTTAGCTTAATAATAAGATTAAAAATATGTTCTACTTTTTCTTCTATTTTATCCTTACTACTTAACGTTTTCTCAAATTCTCCCGAAGAAATAATTTTTCTTGTTTTAAAAAGAGGACTTTTAGAATTATCATATCTCTCAAGACTCTCAATTACTGTACTAATTTTAGAAATTTTAGAATCTAATTTTAATACTTCATTTTCATTTCCATCTCTTTCCGTATAAGAAGCCCAATCTGGATCAGTGAGTTTAGAATCTTGTGAACTAATTTCAACAACACCTAAATCCATTAGCTCCTTAATCAGATGTGCTTTAACTGTTTCAAGACCTATAGCACTGATTTTGTTCATTCTAACTATTGACATTTGTTCTCACTATCCTTTCCAGAATAATTGATACAGCATTATCCATATTTGATTCTGCACTTGTTAATATTTCTTTACATTTAACTTCCGCTTCTTTTATAATTTGGTCATAAATAACCTGTGCTTCGGATTCTGCTACCTTAACTACATCCGATTTACTTGATTCAGCGTTTATAAAAGCTTCATCTAATATTCGTGATGCTTCAGCATTAGCATTAGAAATAATTTGCTTTGCTTGCTGAGAAGCTTCTTTTTTTATTAATTCAGCCTTATCCTCTGCCTCCTTTATTTGCTTCAAGATTTCAATAGACACTATACATCACCTCTTATCTTAAAAAATTTAAAAAATTAACCTAGCAATAAAAATATTTATTAATTTATAAAAAATTATAAGCATAAATTATGCCAACAATTAAATATATGAAATTTGTATTAGTTTTTCAAGCAAAAAAGTTACAGGTTGGAAATTCAATAGTAGATTTTATCTTCAAATTACAATATGCATCGTGCAGGTTTGGACATGCATATGAAATTTAAATCACGGAACTTGCAATTATGTCGATTCCTACTATAATAAAACTAAATGTATTATTTGTCAATAACTAAAAAAATATGCTGTAATATAATTTTTATACTACATAACGTTTGCCTCATTATTTAATAAACAAATTAAGGAAAATAGTTATTTAAATAAACTCATTTGTTAAGATAGTTTCCGAATACAAAAAATATACTCCTACTATAGATTAATTCTATAATAAAAGTCTTTTACATAAGTTTGTAATCATGATTATAATATATAAATAAACAATATGATTAGTATTATTTCATTTACTAATCATATTGTAATATATATTTCGTAAAATGCAAGTATTAAATTATTTAAAAAATGTCATTATTATTTATTCAACACAAAAAATCAATTCTGCTTCTGTTGCAACATCATCGCCAATGTATGCAATTGCAGTACCTACTCCAAAATTACTCTTCATTTTAACTATTTCTGTTACAAGCTTTAATGTATCTCCAGGAACTACTTTTTTCTTAAATTTTACATTTTTTATACCACCGAAATATACAGTTTTATTTTTGTATTTTTCTAATGATAAAATTGCCACTGCACCTGTTTGTGCTAATGCCTCTACTATAAGCACACCAGGCATTACAGGATTTCCTGGGAAATGACCTTGAAAAAATTGTTCATTCATAGTTACATTTTTTATTCCAATTGCTTTTTTACCTTCTTCAAGCTCAATAATTTTGTCTATTAGTAAAAAGGGATATCTATGGGGCAATATTTTCTGTATATCATTTATATCATAAATCATTTTTGCCTCCTAGTTTTCTATTTATTAATATATTTTTTTATTACTAATGCTGCATTATGTCCGCCAAACCCTAGAGAAGTAGAAAGCGCATATTCAATTTCTTTTTGTCTTCCTACATTAGGAACATAATCTAAATCACAATCTGGATCAGCATTTACATAATTAATCGTAGCAGGAATAAATGAGTCCTGTAGAGCCTTAGCACAAACTATAGCCTCTACTGCACCCGCTGCACCTAACATATGTGCAGTCATCGATTTAGTTGAGCTAACAGGAACTTCTTTAGCTTTATCTTTAAAGACCTTCTTAATAGCTAATGTTTCGAATTTATCATTGTATGGAGTACTTGTTCCATGAGCATTAATATATCCAACTTCATTAGGTGTAATGCCTGCATCATCTATTGCATCTTGCATTGACCTTGAAGAACCTTCAGCACTCGGATCAGGTGAAGTTATATGATAAGCATCACAAGTTGATCCATATCCTGCAACTTCAGCATATATTCTAGCGCCTCTATTTATTGCATGCTCATACTCTTCAAGAACTAATATGCCCGAACCTTCTCCCATTACAAAACCATCTCTATCTTTGTCAAATGGTATCGATGCTCTATTTACATCTGTTGATGTAGACAAAGCCGTTAGTGAAGTAAATCCTGCTATAGATGCTCTTGTTATAGCTGCTTCTGTTCCTCCCGCTAACATAATGTCACAAATACCATCCTGAATCCTCTTATATGCTTCGCCTATTGCATTTGATCCAGAAGCACAAGCTGTAACTGGACAAAAATTTATACCTTTAGCCTTGTACTTTATTGCAACTATTCCCGATGCTATATTTGGAAGCATCATAGGAATAAAAAACGTTGAAACTCTATCTGGACCCTTTTCATTTAATTTTCCAATTTCATCCTCAATAGTTTGTATCCCACCAACTGCACTGCCAATTATAACTCCAAATCTTTCATTATTTATAGCGTCAACATTTAACCCTGAATCTTTTACAGCTAACTCAGAAGCTGCTACTGCAAATTGACAATATCTATCTTGTCTCTTTGCTTCTTTTTTTTCCATATAATTTTTAGGATCAAAGTCCTTAACTTCTGCAGCTATTTTAACAGTATAATCAGTTGTATCAAAAGCTTCAATTTCACTTACACCACATTTTCCCTTTTTCACATTTTCCCAAAATAGTTCTACGCCTGATCCTATTGGGCTTATTACACCCATACCTGTAATTACAACTCTTTTTTTCATTTATAATTTACCTCCATAGTATCAACTACTAAAACAATTTTTCCTAATTGTTTTCCTATTGTTATTTCAATATTACCGATCATTCACCTATAGTTTTACATCTACATATAAAATCCACCATTTACTGAAAGGACTTGACCTGTAATATATGAAGACTTATCTGATATTAAAAACTCCACTGCATCAGCTATATCACTTGGGGTACCTAATCTTTGTAATGGTATATTCTTCATCATATCCATCTTAATTTCTTCAGGTATTTTATCAGTCATTTCTGTTTGTATAAATCCAGGAGCAACAGCATTTACAAGTATATTTTTCTTTGCAAGCTCTCTCGCCATAGATTTAGTCATACCAATAAGTCCTGCCTTTGAAGCAGAATAATTTACTTGACCGGAATTTCCCATCAATCCAACAACTGATGAAATATTAACTATTCTTCCATGTTTTTGTTTCATCATTTTCTTTGCTATATGTCTAGAACAATTAAATGCTCCCTTTAAATTTGTATCTATAACTTGATCAAACTCATCTTCTGTCATCATAGCTAATAAATTGTCCCTTGTAACACCAGCATTATTTACTAAAACATCAATTTTTTTAAAATTTTCATACGCTGTATCTATAAGTGTTTTTGCATCATTAAAATTTGATATATCACACTGAACAACAATATTTTTTGTTTCCTTATTTACAAAGTTATTAATCAGTTCATTTATTGCTTCTGTATTATTTTTATAATTTAAAACAAGATTATATCCAATTTCATTTAACCTTTTTGCAATAAATGCTCCAATTCCTTTCGAAGCTCCTGTTATTATAGCAGTTTTCATAATTTTATCCTTTCTAATTAGTACAGATTAATATATTAAAGTATTCTTTATACATTAACCCTAAATCCAAGATAATAATTACCTATTATGCATACGATAATTGCAAATATTTTTCTAGTGTACTAATATTTTCTATATTCAAAAATTTAACGCCTTTATCTATTTTCTTAATAAATCCACAAAGTGATTTACCAGGACCGACTTCAATAAATGTATCAACACCATCTGCTATCATCTTTCTAACACATGATTCCCACTTGACTGGATTATAAACCTGCTTTTCTAATTTATCGGCAATTTCACCTTCATGTTCATAGTACTCTGTATCCACATTCGAAATAACTTCACAAGTTGGTTTTGTAAAATTAATTTTGTCTAAATCTTCCTTAAGCTTAACACCTGCTGGTTTTAGCATTGAAGTGTGAAAAGGAGCGCTAACTTGCAACTTAACTGCTTTTCTTATATTAAAGTTTGAAGATTCCTTCAATGCATATTCTATTGCGGAATTTTTACCACCAACAGCAATTTGACCAGGACAATTAAAATTCGCTGGTTCAAGTAAGTCACAATTATTAGTTACGTGTTTACAAAATGAAATTGCATCTTCATCTGTACATCCCATGAGCGCTGCCATACCACCTTCTCCAACAGGCACAGCAGTTTGCATATAATTTCCTCTGTTGTAAACAAGTCTAACTGCAGTTTCAAAATCCATAGTGTCAGCAGCTGTTAATGCTGCATATTCACCAAGACTTAATCCTCCCATAACTATAGGATTATTACCTTTGTTCTTTCTTATTATTTCATATATTGCCATGCATACTGTTAATATTGCTGGTTGAGTAATTTTAGTTTCACTTAATTTCTCATCTGGTCCTTCAAAACATAATTTAGTTATATCAAAACCTAATGCTTCATTTGCTCTATTAAAAATATCCTTACTTTCTCTAAAATTATCATAAAATTCTTTTCCCATTCCTGCATATTGCGCACCTTGACCTGGGAAAACAAAAGCTGTCTTATTCATTTAATCCTCCTAAGAAACAAAAGTTTTTACACTTTGAATAATATTTTCTGCTTCACTGAACATTTCTAATATAATTTGCTCACATGTTTGCTCTTTATTTACAAGTCCAGCTATTTGACCAGACATTACAGAACCATAATCTACATCACCTTCAACAGCCGCCATATATAGTCTTCTTCTACCTAAGTTTTCATACTCTTCAACAGGTGCATTCTTTTTATCTAAGTCTTTGAATTGATTAACTAGTTTATTTTTTAAAACTCTAACTGGATGACCAGTAACTCTTCCGGTAACCGCTGTATCCGTATCTTTTGCCTTTAAAACTTTATCTTTGTACTTCTGGTGTACATTGCACTCTTTTGCCGCTAGAAACCTTGTTCCAACCTGTACTCCTTGCGCACCAAGAGAAAGTGCAGCGACTATACCTCTACCGTCAGCAATTCCTCCAGCGGCAATTACAGGTATTTGTACAGCATCAACTATTTGAGGTGTTAAGCACATTGTTGTAATCTCACCTACGTGGCCACCAGATTCAGTGCCCTCACATATCAATGCATCTGCTCCAATCTTTTCTAAATGTTTAGCATATGCTACTGATGGGACAACCGGAATAACCTTTATACCAGCATCTTTCCACATTTTCATATATACTCCTGGATTTCCTGCTCCAGTAATTATAATTGGCACTTTTTCCTCAGCTAATAAAATACTTATTTCCTTTGCATATGTATTTAATAGCATAACATTAACCCCAAATGGTTTGTCTGTTAGCAACCTAATTTTATCTAGCTCTTTTTTTAATTCTTCAGGGGAATTGTTACCTGCAGCTATAACGCCTAGTCCTCCAGCTTCAGAAACTGCAGCCGCAAGGTTTGCATCTGAAATCTGAGCCATTCCACCTTGAAAAATAGGGTATTTAATATTTAACAAGTTGCATATTTTTGTAGTTATCATATATAACTCCTTGAATAATTGATTTCTTTTAAAAAAAACGAGAAGTATAGTTATAAATTATACATCCCGTTTTAATAGTTAATACTTTCGATACTTTATTAACAAAGCATCCTAAGCATTTTTAATTATTTTTTTTATTATCGATGTAATTTACTATGTCTTGAACTGTTATAAGTTTAGCATAATCTTCTTCTTCTATTGTTACATCACATTCATCTTCTAATTTGCTTATTAACTCAAATAAGTCCAAAGAATCAGCACCTAAATCTTCTTTTATTTTACTTTCAAGCTTTATATCTTCCTTCTCAACATCTAATTCATCTTCTAATATTTCTACTATTTTTTCAAAAACCATAATTTCCTCCGTTATTAATACATAAATTGTAATTTGATATTTCTATATTTTGTATCACGACTTTTTTGAATATCGGTTATATCAAATATCAAATATTTTGATAATCGAAGTATAATACAAAAAAAATACTTTGTCAATATATTTTTAACAAAAGAATTCTTGTATACTAATAATAAAGTATAACCTGTCGAAATATTAATATATTTGACAGGTTATATTTTATAACATATTTTCTTTTATTGTACTAACTATATGTTCCGCAGCTCTTCCATCGCCATAAGGATTCACTGCATTTGCCATTTTTTTATATTCCTCTTTATTATTAACTAATATATTAATATATTCTTGTATAGTATTTTTATCTGTGCCAGCAAGTTTTGCTGTACCTGATTCTATACCTTCTGGTCTTTCAGTCTCTTCTCTAACAACTAGTACAGGTTTTCCTAATGATGGTGCCTCTTCTTGAATTCCACCAGAATCAGTAACTACAAGGTAACATTTTGCCATTAAATTAGTAAATGGCAGATAATCCAATGGCTCCACAAGATGTATTCTTTCAGTCCCACCAAGAATTTTTTCTGCTATTTCTCTAACTTTAGGGTTAAGATGCATAGGATATATAACCTCAACATCTTTATTATCACTAACAATATCTCTAATTGCAGAAAATATATTTTCCATAGGCTTTCCTATGTTTTCTCTTCTTGTGGGATGTTAAAAGAATTACTTTTTTATTTTCAAAATCTATATTATTAATTAATTCATCCTCAAATTTATAATCTTTTTCTATTACCCACTTCAACGCATCTATTGAAGTATTGCCTGTTACAAATATTTTATTTTCTTTCATATCCTTCACGTAACAAGTTTGCTTTAGAATTTTGTGTAGGAGCAAAATGAAAATTTGTCAATACCCCTGTAAGCATTCTATTTTGCTTCCTCTGGATATGGAGAGTACAAGTTCCCACCTCCTAAGTCCTGCTTCAACATGTCCGATTTTTACATTATGATAAAAAGCTGCTAAAGCACCTGTAAATACAGTTGTTGTATCACCCTGAACTAATATTAATTTAGGTTTGAATTCCTCTATTACACCCTCAAGACCTGTCAAAGCTCTACATGTAATCTGTGTAAGAGTTTGTCCGCTCTGAAATATATTCAAATCATAATCTGGTTCTATTTCAAATATTCTTAAAACTTGATCAAGCATATCTCTATGCTGTGCTGTAACACATATTTTTGTTATAAAATTTTCGTCTTTTTTTAGTGCTTTTACTATTGGTGCCATCTTAACAGCTTCAGGACGAGTACCAAATACTATAAGTACCTTAATTTTTTCCATAACAACCTCCCATAAAAATAGTAAAATAATTATTTCTCTAATTTTTTAGTAAATAATCCTATTTTATTTCCTAGATAAAGAACTATAACAATTACAAATCCAACTACAATAATTCCCGTTTTGCTGGATCTGAATCGGATACAATAACAGCAGCTAAACCAAGCATCATGCTAATTAGGTACATAACTAAAACTGTTTGTCTTTGATTTAAACCCTTTCCCATAAGCTTATGGTGCAAATGATCCTTATCTGCTTCCATTATTGGCTTTTTATTAATAAATCTTCTGATTATTGCAAATGTTGTATCAAAAATTGGTAAACCCAATGCGAAAATTGGTACTACCAAAGTAACTGCTGCAACACTTTTTACCATACCTAATATTGCTGTAACTGCCAACATATATCCTAATAAAAGCGAGCCCGTATCACCCATAAATATTTTAGCTGGGTTAAAATTAAATGGCAAAAATCCTAGTGATGCACCAGCTATTATAGCACATTGCATTACAATAAAATCATACCCTTTTATAGCAGCTGTAAACAGAAGCGTTGTAGCTGCTATACTAGCTACTCCAGATGCCAAACCGTCTAATCCATCTATTAAATTAATAGTATTTGTAATCCCCACTATCCAAAACAAAGTTATAGGTATTGTAAAATCCCTTAATAAGCTCATTCCTGTATTAGATAAAGGATTAGTAATAAAATGTATTTTTACTCCGCCTTTTATTGCAATAGCTGCTGCTATAATCTGCATTACCAATTTTATTTTTGCAGGCATCCCATACATATCATCAACAATTCCTGTAAACACAATAATTGTTGCACCTATCATAATCGAAATATTAGTCTTATCTTGTGGCATATACACAAACATACAAGCCATTATTGCCACATATATTGCTATTCCTCCAAAATAGGGCATAGGTTTATTATGAATTTTCCTCGCATCCTTAGGAATATCTAATGCTCCAACCTTAAAAGCAAGCTTTCTTGCTAAAGGCGTTAACAAAAAAGATATTATTAATGCTGAAAAAAACGCTATATAATTATTATTCATCATTAATCCTCTTTTGATATTTTTGTTTCTATCTTCATAATTTTATCTACTCGAATCCCATGTCTACCGCCTTCAAATTCTGTTGTCATCCATGCATCAATTATTGATAAAGCTAAACCACTACCTATAACACGATTACCTAATGCCAACATATTGGCATTATTATGCTTTCTCGACATCACAGCCATATATTCGTTAGTACATAAGGCACACCTAATTCCGCTTACCTTATTTGCAGCCAAAGAAATTCCAATGCCTGTACCGCATATAACTATGCCTCTATCTACCTCTTTATTGGCAACCATTTGTCCTGCTCTTTCGCCATAATCAGGATAGTCTACTGAATCCATATTATAAGTTCCTATATCTATTACTAAATACCCATTTTTTTCTAAATGCTCTTTTACAATTTCCTTTAGTTCAAAACCACCATGGTCACATGCTATTACTACCTTCATCAAATCCTCCGTTTTATTTCAACTTATTAATGTTATTTACTATTTTATTTATTTCTGTCTCTATTTCTTGCATACTTTGTTCATACACATTATAATCCATTCCGTACGGGTCATCAATATCCAAATTGTTCCTATTTTCCTTTTCACCATTTATTTTCCTAGCAAATTCCTTCAATGTAAAAACACTCGGACACAGGGACGTTTCTCTGTCTTTTTATTTATATAATCATTTATTATATTTCTATGAGAAACTGTCATGGTTAAAATCAAATCAGATTGGGAAATAATATCATTTGTTAGTTGTCTTGCCCTATGAGCTTTTATATTTATACCCCTATTTTCCAATACTTTTATAGATTTTTGATTTGCTGGCTCACCTTCAAATGCACTAATTCCAGCTGATGAAACATTTATATCCGTTTCGTTTATTTGTTTTAACCTTTCTTTTAAAATTCCTTCAGCCATACTGCTTCTGCATGTATTTCCAGTACAAACAAATAATATATTCATAATTACCTCACCTATACATTAATTATTTTTCCTGCTGCTTTTCCTAATCTATTCATAATTGCTTTACCAAGCCCGTATTCATCTACAGACTCTGCTAATATTATATCCATTCCTAATTCATCAAATTTTCTTAAATCTCTAAATAAGTTAGACGAAATAGTCAACAAATTAGTTCTATCTCCTACACAAATAGTATTCTTGCCATCATAATATTTTTCAGTTTGTAAAGTTGACATTATCCCTACCTTTTTACCTTCTATCTCAAATTGTTCATAATCATGTACAATATTATCTACTATATTTTCTATACTCCCTTTATACATTATGACATCAGCTTTAGGCGAATAATGTCGATATTTCTGACCTGGAGACTTAGGTATAATTTTTTCATCAGTTTTAATAATCGCAGGATCATATTCGCACTCTCCCAATACTTTTACAATGTCTTCTATTGTAACTCCACCTGGTCTTAGAATCATTGGTACTTCTGTAGTCATATCTACAACTGTAGATTCTAGCCCTATATATGTACTTCCACCGTCTATTATCATATCAACTTTTCCCATTAAATCATCAATCACATGTCCTGACTCTGTTGGACTTGGCTTGCCTGATGTATTTGCACTTGGAGCTGCTATTGGTTTTTTTGCTTTCTCTAATAAGTGCTAATGCTATCTCATTGATAGGCAATCTAATCGCAGCAGTTTTAAGGCCAGCTGTAATCTTATCAGACAATATATCTTTTTTGTTTAAAATCATTGTCATCGGTCCTGGCCAATATTTATCTGCTAATACCTTTACTTTATCTGGCACTTCAGTTGCTAAATCGTATAAGTCATTAAAATTTGCTATATGAACTATAAGTGGATTATCTTGAGGTCTTCCTTTTGCCTTAAATATTTTATCAACAGCTTCATCATTTAGCGCATCTGCACCTATGCCATATACCGTTTCTGTTGGAAATACAACTGTACCACCATTATTTATTATTCGAGCAGCCTCACATATTATATCATAATCAATATTATTAGGGTCAATTTTAACTATTTTAGTATTTATATTTTTATCCATTGCTATCCTACCATTCTCAATTGTTGTTAATTTATTCAATTTTTATATATTGTTTATATGAATTATATACCACACAAACAATATGTACAAGGAGATTTTGGTTTAATATTACTTAATTACATATTGCAAACATATACTTTATTATTGAAGAATGTTTATATCAGGAGGGAATTAATTTGAATATATTGAACTTTTTTTTAACAGGATTTATTATTGGAGGTATAGGAACATGTTTTGGAGGGCTACTATCTATATTTATACGTAATCCAAGTGATAAAGTTATATCATGTTTGTTAAGTTTTGCAGCAGGAATAATGTTATCTATAATTTCATTTGATCTTTTACCAAAATCTTACGAGGTAAGTGGATTTTTTATTGTTACCCTAGGTCTATGCAGCGGACTATTAATAGTTTTTTTTGCAGAAGAAATAATACCTTTTAAAAATATAAATAAGTATACAGGCAGAAAAAAAGATTTTTATAAGATGGGAATAATAATAATGGTAAGCTTAAGCCTTCACAATTTCCCTGAAGGTGTTGCGCTAGGTTCTAGCTATGTTTATTCAAGAAGTATCGGAATAAAAATGGGTGTTCTAATTGCTGCACACAATATTCCCGAAGGAATGACAATTGGAGTTCCACTTATTATGGCTGGTGTTTCACCATTTTATATATTATTGTTGACACTATTAACTGGACTTCCAACGGCTTTTGGTGCTGTCTTAGGAGAGATTCTTGGTCATATATCTGATTATTTCATAGGATTCTGTTTATCTGCAGCAGCAAGCAGCATGCTATATGTTACAGTAAGTAAATTGATACCTGAAGCTGATATTCTTCACAAGGGTAGAATTAAATCTGTATTTCTTTTAATAGGGTTTATATGTGGTTGTTATTTGTCATTTACATCATAATTCATATTTCATTATAAATACGACTATACTCTAGTTTATGCTTATTAATAATGTTTTGCAATTCATCATTATCTGCTAAATTAAATCTAACGCATAATCCACAGCTAGAACTAATACTGCGTGGAACTGGAATAATTTTAATATTTATATTGAATTTTTTTATTGCTGTTTCAAATTTCATAGCGTATGAAACAGATTTAAAAGTTATATAACCATATTGATCCATTTAATTTTCCTTTGAATTTATGTTATTTTTGTTGTTGGGTAAAGTGCATAAAATGTAACACTATGATTCATAATTACTATGTTATACAATGTTGTAGTACACATTTTATCCTTAATTTATTTTGATTATACCAATAATAATTTTTACAGTCTAATAAAATAATGTTATTGAACTGTTTTTGCTATAACTTTTTGTTATACTATATTATTTTAATTTTACAACAAACTATTTGATAATTTTACATTTTATTTAAAATTAACTATTTAAATGGTTTCTATATTGTTATATAATATTCTATTAAATGAACGAATGAGATTCAAGGAGAACAAATGGAAAAAATAAATTTCAATGCAAATGACATACGAGGTTTTGCAAACAATCCTAAAACATATGCAAAAGGATTAGATTATTATAACAAAAACCAAGTTTCACATATAAGTTATAAAAAGAAATATGATTCAGCGCTTGAGGAACATATTAATATATATTCAACAAAAGTGAAAGGTCATTATTCATCCTATGACATATCCGTAATGATTGATGATAATGGTAATATTTTTGATTTCCAGTGTAATTGTCCAGCATTTTTAGAGAACTCTGGTGGATGTAAACACATAATTGCAACTATGCTTAAATTATACCACAAGCATGATTCAAGACAAATTTCCTTTGTAACTAATTTAGAATTACTAAGGAATAGTAGAGCACAATCAACCATTCATAACTATCAACTTGAGGATTTAATAAGTATTTTTGAAAACAAAATAACAGAAAGTGTAAAAAGTGAATTTAATGAAGGCTCTATCTCTCTCAAACCAATTTTATTTATTTCTGAAAAAGATACAATTAACATTGAGTTTACAATTGGAGATACTAGACAATATGTAGTAAAAGATGCATACACATTAGCTAATTGTATAAAAAACAACACCTATGTTAAATACGGGAAAAGCTTAGAATTTAACCATGAACTCTCGAAATTCGAAAAGAGTTCTCAATCAGTAGCTATTTTCTTAAGAGATGAAGCAGACGCATACAGGCAAATTATAGCTAAGACCCAAGGCACATTTAATTCATTTAGCATAAGCGGACGTTATTTCAAAATTCTTCCCTTTTCAATTGACAGTTTTTTTGACTTGTTTGAAGACCAAACATTAGAATGTAATGGTTACAATTATAAATATGATACTATTACATTTAAGAACAAAGACCCTGAAGTTGAATTTTATATTAAAGAAGAAGAAAACAAATATTATTTTACAACAGATTTATTCATTACATTTATATGTTCATCTAAAAATTATACTTATATAATCGCTGGTAACAATTTGTATAGATGCTCAAAAGAATTTGCAAATATTGTTCTTCCTGCAGTAAATAAAATTATGATGCAGCCGTCAAAAGCTATTAAACTTTCCGATGATTACATGGGTAAATTTTATTCTGCTGTAATACCTCAAATATCTAAGTATGCTAAAGTAACATCTGAATTTAAATTAACAGACAATTTTAAAATTCAACCTCTATCAACGAACATTTATTTAGATACAAACAGTCAGGGTTTCATCTATGCTAATGTTGTATTTAATTATGGGGATATAGAAATAAATCCATTAAGAAAATCTATAACAAATAATTCTATCGCCAGAAATTTAGTAGAGGAAGCTAAAATTGAAGCAACAATAGAAAACGCTGGATTTAGAAAAACATCTGTTAAATATTCAATGACTGATGAAAATAGTATATATGAATTCTTAACAGGAGGTATAAACATCTTAACTAAACTTAGTGAAGTGAATGTAAGTGATGATTTCAAAAAAATAAATATTAGATATCCAAAATCTATGTCAATGGGAGTTAGGCTAAAAAGCAACTTAATTGAAATAGATGTTGATAAACTCGAATTTGACCCTGCAGAACTCAAAGACATCCTTAATACTTACAAAAAAAGAAAAAAATACTTTAGACTTAAAGATGGCTCATTCTTAAATCTAGATAATGATTATTTTAGTACAATGGAAAAATTAGTTGACGATTTAAATATATCAAGCGAAGAACTTGAGTTAGGGCATATTCAAATACCAAAGTATCGTTCATTGTACTTAGATAGCTTAATTAAAAATAATAACTGGGTGGAAGCACAAAGAGAACAAAATTTTAGAGATATGATTAGGAATATTAATGAATCTGATGAAACAAATTTCGAAATACCAAGAGAATTAAATCATATAATGAGAAACTATCAAAAAACAGGATATAAATGGCTTAAAACATTATCTATGTATTCATTAGGTGGAATTCTAGCAGATGATATGGGCTTGGGAAAAACTCTTCAAATAATAAGTTTGTTATTATCAGAAAAAAGAATAAATAATACTGATCAAAAACCTTCAATAGTTGTTTGCCCTACTTCTCTAGTATATAACTGGAAAAGTGAAATAGAGAAATTTTCTCCGAATATAACAACTTTAATTATTTCTGGTATGGTAACTCAAAGGAATGAACTTATTTCGAAAATAAATAACTATGAGTTAATTTTTACATCTTATGATTTATTAAAAAGAGATATAGAATTATATCAAAATATTGAGTTTAATTATTGTATATTAGATGAAGCTCAATATATAAAAAATTCAACAACTCAAAATGCAAAAGCAGTTAAACTTATAAAAAGTGACGTTCGTTTTGCACTAACTGGTACACCTATTGAAAATTCTTTATCAGACCTTTGGTCGATTTTTGATTTTATTATGCCTGGATTTCTGTTAAACTACAATAAGTTTAAAGATAAATATGAAATTCCAATAGTAAAGTCAGAAGATAAGGATATATTAAATAGGCTCCACAAACAGATAAAGCCTTTTATACTTAGGAGGCTAAAAAAAGATGTTTTAAAAGAGCTTCCTGACAAAATTGAAACTGTATCCTACGCTCATATGGAAACTGTACAAAGAAAGCTATATACTGCCGAGCTTATGAAGTTACAAGAAAAATTTAATAGTGAAGTATCTGAACATGGTTATGAGAAAAGCCAGATTAAAATACTAGCAATGCTCACACGACTTAGACAAATATGTTGTCATCCATCTCTTTGCTTTGAAAATTATAAAGGAGGCAGTGCAAAGCTAGATTTATGCATGGAAATTGTAACAAATAGCATGGAAACAAATCATAAAGTTTTAATTTTTTCTCAGTTTACTTCTATGTTAAAAATAATAGAGCATCAATTACAAAGTTTATCTATAGATTATTATAAACTTACGGGAGCAACTAAAAGCGAAGAAAGATTAGAACTAGCAAATAAGTTTAATTCAAATAATATACCCGTTTTCTTAATTTCGTTAAAAGCAGGAGGAACAGGTCTTAATTTAACAGGTGCAGATGTAGTTATACATTTTGATCCATGGTGGAATATAAGTGCGCAAAATCAAGCTACAGACAGAACACACAGGATAGGCCAGGAAAACAAAGTTCAAGTATTTAAACTTATAGCAAATGATACTATTGAAGAAAAAATAGAAAAACTTCAACAAAACAAAAAAGATTTAGCAGAATCGGTAATTCAAAAAGGAGAGGTTATAATAAATACTCTCTCACGTGATGAGATAAATAGCCTATTTAAATTGTAAATGAAAATGCAATGGGGACTGTGAAGTGTGAAGTGCCCCCATTGCATTTTTCTTATTCCATTTCATCTAGTGTCAAGTTATAACCTTCTATAAATTCATCCATAAATATATTTACATCTTCTCTGTTCATATTGTTTAATTCTTCTAGTATTGATTGTTTTGCTCTTATGAATTCTTTATTACCGGATTTTTCCTCTTCTAAGCATTTTATATAAGCACTTATTTTATCAGCAGCTTTAATAGTTTTCCATATCTCAATTTCTTCATCTTTTGGTATTAAAATAGGTTCGAACTCTTTGTAAAAATCATCAGGTAATAAATTTAAAAGCCTTTGATTAGCAGAATGTTCCACATCTTTATAAGCAGTCTTTATGTTTGAATTATAATATTTTACAGGTGTAGGCAAATCACCTGTAAATATTTCTGATGAATCATGATATATGGCATATAAAACAGTTTTTTCTGGGTTAACATTCATGTTCAACCGATATTTTTGTATTATAGCTAAAGCGTGGGCCAACACTGCTACTTCTAAGCTATGTTCTGACACATTTTCTTCTTTGGTATTCCTCATTAAACCCCAGCGATTTATATATTTCATTCTAGATATAAACGCAAAAAAATTAGATTTTTTCATATATAATCTCCATTTTACTATTTATCACTTTACCACACCGCAATATATCCATCGCATCTGTGCTCTGTTCCACCACAAAGAGTTCCATCTTCAGTTCTAATAATAACCTGACCTCTTCCAAATGGTGATTCATCTGGTTGAATTTTTATATCGTGTCCTCTTTTTAATAAATCATTTACTATATGCACTGGTACTCCATGTTCAACTTCAAATGATTTGCCCTTAACCCACTGCCATCTTGGAGCATCTAGTGCTTCTTGCGGGTTCATATTAAAATCAATCATATTTGCAACTACTTGAACATGTCCTTGAGGTTGCATGAACCCTCCCATTACACCAAATGGGCCAATTGCTTTATTATCTTTTGTCAAGAATCCTGGTATTATAGTATGGTATGTTTTCTTATGAGGCATTAGGCAATTATCATGCTCGAGGTTGAAACTAAAATTGTGCCCTCTGTTTTGCATTGCTATACCTGTTTCTGGAATGACAATTCCTGAACCAAAACCCATGTAATTACTTTGTATATATGAAACCATGTTTCCTTCTCCATCTGCTGTACATAAGTATACAGTTCCGCTTGCATTAGGTTCACCTGCCTTAGGCATAAGTGCACTATCAGTTATGAGAGATCTTCTTTTTTCAGCAAAACTATTAGATAGAAGTTTATTTATTTCTGCTTTCATGTAACTTTTGTCTGTGATGAATTTTTGACCGTCTGCAAAGGCAAGCTTTATTGCTTCCATTTGCTTGTGATATGTATCTGCACTATCTTTTCCGTTGAAGTCAAAGCCCTTCAGTATATTTAGAGCCATCAATGCAACTAATCCCTGCCCATTAGGTGGAATTTCCCATACATCGTATCCTCTATAATTTATGCTAATTGGTTCAACCCACTCTGGCTTATAATTAGCCAAATCTTCTTTAGTTAAAAATCCATCATATTTTTTAAAAAAATCATCTATTTTATCAGCTAGCACACCCTTATAAAATGATTCAGCATTTGTTTTTCCTATTGATTCAATTGTATCAGCATGATATGGTAACCTCCATAATTCCCCAAATCTAGGGGTTTTACCTTCTTTAGTAAAAGTATCAAACCAATAACTAAATTCTTCACCTTTAGTTTCATTTTTATATTTGTTGTAAGCTATATCCCAATTTTTTTTAACTGTAGCGGAAACAGTAAATCCTTCTCTAGCATATTTTACAGCAGGCTCTAAAGTTTCAGAAAGAGTTAACTTTCCAAATCTAGATGATAGCTCCACCCATGCAGCTGGAACACCTGGTACCATTACTGGTATGACACCATACTTTGGTATCTCATTTATTCCTTTTTCCTTTAACTTTTCAATAGAAATACTGTTTGGAGAATATCCGCTAGAATTTAACCCATGTAGCTTATCATTCATCCAAACCAACGCAAAGGCATCTCCCCCTATTCCATTAGAAGTAGGTTCGACTACAGTTAAACAAGCAGCTGTAGCAATAGCAGCATCTATAGCATTTCCACCCTTTTTAATTATTTCTAAACCAGCTTGAGCTGCTAGGGGATGTGATGTTGCAACCATCCCCTTATGTGCATAAGCTACATTTCTTTTTGATGGATACTTGTATTCAAGTGGATTGTAATTCATTTTTAATACTCCTCATTAGTTAATAAGCTAATTTTTTATTTTAAACCTAATTCACTTACTTTTTCATTGTTATTAATATGGTGAACTTGCATTTGGTTTTCAGAAAAAGTATATAAGTAATCTCCAATATAAATAATTCTTTTTATTTCATTTCCATATGTATAATCACTTTTTATATTTTTCATGTGTGTTATTTCTGTCTTTAATTCCAATTTACTAGCATTAATATTATATACATATGCTCCTACAAAATCATTGATATAGTTATCACCTGCTCTAGAAACCGGAAATGCCATAATCTCCTTATTTAATGAAAACATCAATGCTTTGTGATTATATAATAATTCGGAGTATGTTCCACTTTTTCCAATTATATCTGTTACTACTTCCTTAGGTTTATTTACATCGCTCACATCAAACAGTGAAATCTTAAATCCACCCGTACTAGTTCCACCCCACTCATTTTGGACAGTTTCATAACCAAAGCCAAGAATATGGGTTTCGTCAACAGGATGAAGATAAGTACTGTAACCTGGAATTTTTAAATAACCAAGAACCTGTGGTTTACTTGGATTTGATGTATCTATTACAAACAAAGGATCTACTTGCTTAAATGTCACCATATAAACTTTATCACCCATAAACCTAGTTGAATATATTCTTTCCCCTGGTGCTAAGCCTTCTAATTTTCCTATTATATTTAAACTATCATTTAAAATATAAATGTTATTTTTAGATTCATTTTGACCTGTTTGCCAAACCTCACCTATTGTTGTAGCTATTCTTAATAATCCATCATTCTCATCCATTGAAAATTGATTAATAATATTTCCTGGTACTTTACCCTGTCCAACAGGATTTATATATCCATCTTTTAAACCAAACTTATAAATAACAGTATTAACACTGTAAATCGGATTATATAAATCAATTGATTTTGATTGCGACTCATATGAAAAATCAGTAACCGTAGCATATAAGTTATCTTTAGAAACAAATATTGATTCTGTTGAACCAATATATGCATCTACGTCAGGTTCTGAATTTTCATCATCTAGATTTATTCCAACTGTTATCATATATTTTGAATCAACATAATTTGGAAAATATTTTATTTTATCAAAACCTATTTCTGTTTTTTCATTAGTTATACAATCAGTATAGGTTGGAAGTGGTATATTTAAATTTTCATTATCAAAATTACCATAATAACCTAAATCAAAATGCTTTGTTGTAACAAGATACAAATTATTATCTATTGTTCTCCCTGATGTATAACTTCCATCAAATAAATACTCTCTTTCCAAAACAGGTTTTTCAAGATTTTCTATGTTGTAAATAAGAATATCACATCTAACATCATAATATGTCGGAGGTACAATACCTGTTTTAATTGTTTCATCGTTTTGCTTATATATATGATAATAGTTATTTTGACCTATTACAACTAATTTTTTTTCAGTTATGTATATTTCATTGATATCCATATTTTCTGGTACATCAACTTGTGATATGATTCTAGGATTTGATGGGTTTGAATCTATTATCTTTACTTTATCATATGATTTTATAAAAATATGTTTGCCATCATTTTTTACAATATCTCCTTCTTCAACACCTTCAACCTGATTATTAGTATTTGAGCTATCACTTCCAGATGAAGCAACAGGTGCTTCTGCAGCTGATTCAAAAACGGTATCTTCTGTTTTTTCCATCACCATTGGACGTATCAAACCAATATAATTATAAATTTTAGAATTATATTCTAAAAGAGCAATTAGATTATCTTTTGTTCCTACAGTTGGAATTATGTTTTTGTTAACAGGAACTGATTTATATTTAGTTATGTATACACTGTTTGTATTTTCATCCCATCTAACGTCATGACCTAAAGTTTCACTAATAAACCTAAGTGGCGCAAAAGTTCTACTGTTTATCATCTTAGTTGGACTATCAATATCTTTAATTTCTCCATTTACCATTACTTTATTTTTATTTAACATCATTTCTATTTCATTATTTTCATCCTTTATTACTGCCTGCATGGTATTTTTATTCCAATCTACCTTCGCATCCAGTTTTTCAAAAACACCTCTAAGCGGAACCAATGTTCTTCCATTTTCTAATATAGGGTTTACATCAAATTCAACTTTTTCATTATTAACATATACTTTAATACATTCGTCTTCTGCAAATACAGATACACTGAAACAAAATGATAAAATCATAGTTAATACAATTATTTTACTTAAAAACTTATTATTTTTCATTAATTTCACTCCTCTCTTATACTTTTATAGACGGATAAAATTTCATTATGTTCCAAATAATTATACTATAATTTAATAGATTTATAAATAAAAATATGATGCTTGAAAATTCAAGCATCATATTTTTATAAGCTTATTTAATCATGAAATTTAAATGTACTGCAACAAGTTTCAACTGGACCTTTAGCATTTTTTCCATTAACTAAAATATCTGAAGCATCACATTTTTTTTCCTTGTTGTATACACAATTAGTTGCAGCACAAGATATTTCAGTCCTTTGTCTTGGTTGATCAACAGAACTCATCATACCTGGTTTTTGTTGTATAAAAGTGTCACAATTTGTTGTTCGACTTTCAAAAGCCTTTTTACCATCAACTTTTATAGCTGGTGCAGTGCAGCCATTTGTTCTATTATAAAAGCAATTTGTAACTGTACAACTTATTTTTGACATTACATAATCTCCTTTCATTTATGGTTAAGTTATTTTATCCCAAAAATGAAATATTATTTATGTTAATGTAACTTTTAATTTGTAAATTTATTATTTTCTATGCATTGCTAACAATAAATCAACCATCCTACCGTAACTTCTTACTCCGTCTACTTGATTATTTGCTTTTAAGTATGAATCATTCACATTGTTTGAAATTTCAGCAATCTTTGTCTCAAATTGTTTCCAATAGTTTGATGTGTATGCTATATCTAAATTAACTTCCTTTGAATACTTTTTATGTAATCTTACAAATTCATTATAATCCTCTGAATAAAGAGCATTCATGCTATATGTTAGTGCAAGCATAGTTCCACTATAAGCAAAATCATCATAACCAGAACTAATGCATGCTAAATATGAAAGAAAATTAGCCTCATCTTCTCTCATAAATCCTCTCAAATGCACAAGCTCGTGACACATTGTGGCAGGTATCTGATATGAAGGTATATCAACATTTACATTAGACTCAAAAGTAAACGGAAAAAACACACCTGTTACTTGGGTGTAGGACATAGCCTTTGAAAACAATATAGGTTTTGGTCTAGAGTAGTTACCTTTAAGTACATCATATCTGTTGGATACATTATTAAATGAAAACTGTGCCCTCTTTGATGTTTCATAAATATTATCATCTAAGATTGCAACCCCATTTTCATCAGATTTTATATTTTTTCTAAACCTGTTTGCATCTTCAATTAAACTCTCACAAAGCATAATTAGTTCTTGTTTTGATGATTTTTTAATCTCAAGTCCGCTGTATGCTGTAAATTCATATCTATAGTAGTTCATACCACAAAACAGCACGAATAAAAAATATAAAATTGATACTACAACTGACATATTTATGATATATATCTTTAGAAACTTAATTGACTTTCCTTTTACAGATTTTATAGTCATCAATAAAGTATAAAGTAGTAGTAAGATTACACCTACTATTAAAATAATCTCTGCAATAGAAAAAGGTGAAATTCCTGTTATAAATCCTATAATTTTAGCAAATAAAGGATATATTTTTGTAGAATAAAATTCTGCAAACTTTATATTATGTTTAGCTATTTGTGTCAAAATAAAAGCTACTGGTATCAATAAAATAAACATCATCCTATTTTTTTTCATTTTTATTAGCAAAGTCCCTTCTTCAATATGTTATTATTATATATCAATCGATTATCTTTTAAAAGAATAACTTAAAAATAATAAAACTTACACTAATTTTTTAAGTGTAAGCTTTATTATTTTTTTATATTAATTTAAATATCTTATTCCATTAACTTTTTTTATACCTAGACCTGGAGCATCATTTAATGTAATTATGAATTCATTAAATACCGCTCCACCTTCTACAGGATCTTCGCTACAAAGTACTGGACCATCCAAATCTATTTTTGTTATGATACTTTTGGCAGCTGCTAAATGTACTGCTGCATTGACACTTACTTTTGCTTCTAGCATACATCCTATCATACATTCTACTCCATATACTTCTGCTATAGAACAAATTTTAAGTGCATTGTGTAACCCACCTGTTTTCATTAATTTAATATTTATATAATCAGCTGCTCTATTTTGAAGTATTGTTAAAGCATCTTTAGCCGAAAATACACTTTCATCTGCTAATACTGGTATTGAAATATTATCAGTTACATATTTTAGTCCTTCTATATCATGTGCTTCAACAGGTTGTTCTACGAATTCTATGTCTAAACCTGTATCTTCCATTTTCCTTAAAATTTTAACAGCTTCTTTTGGCTTCCATCCTTGATTTGCATCTATTCTAAGTTTAACATCATAGCCAACAGCATTTCTTATAGCTTTCATTCTCTCTAAATCCATTAACGCGTCTTTGCCCACTTTTATTTTTAATGTGTCAAAACCTCTTTTTATAGCATCCAAACTATCTTTTGCCATCTCTTCAGGATCATTTACACTAATAGTTACATCAGTAATTATTTCCTTTTTATACCCACCAAACATTTTATAGAGGGGGGCATTGTATAATTGTCCATATAAATCATATAGTGCAATATCTACAGCTGCCTTTGCACTAGTGTTTTTTACTAACGATTTATCTAATTTAAGCATTATATCTTCAAAATTTTCTATATCCATTCCTATTATGCTTTTAATTATATGATCTTTTAGTGCTCCTATTATAGAACCTTTAGTATCACCTGTTATTACTCCTGTTGGAGGCGCTTCACCGTATCCTATGTTTCCTGTATCTGTATGGATTTCAACTATAATATCCTCCACACTATTAACTGTTCTTAGAGCAGTTTTAAAAGGTGTTTTTAATGGTACCGAAATTTCACCTATTCTAATATTTGTTATTTTCATTTTTATTGCCTCCATAAATTTAAATATTTATTTAATAGCCATCATATCTACCAAAGATAATTATGACTATATTTCTTTATAATGAACTAATTAGCAAGTTCTTTAATGGCAGCCGCCATTATTTGAACATTCTTAATTAAAGAATTAATTTCTATATATTCATCCGGCTTATGCTCTACCATAGGTTCACCTTTAAAAATTGGACCAAATGCTACTATATTTTTCATAGCTTTTGCATAAGTTCCACCACCTATGGAAATCAAATCCGCTGTGCCTCCAACTTTTTCTTCATATACCTTTTGTAATTTCTTGATAAACTCTGTATCGGGAGAAACGTAAAGACTTTTTTTATGTCTTAAAAAAATTTCTTCCATTTTACCTATTTCCATCTTATTTTTAAATATATCAATAAATTCATCATATGTTTTTGTAACTGGATATCTCATGTTCATATCTATACTTATTTCATCTGTATTTCCTAATATAACACCTAGATTAAATATAAATTTACCAGATATATCGTCCTCTAGATTTATTCCTAAACTTTTACCATTTAAATCTAGTCCTATATATTTGTTTATAAAATCTATTAATTCTTTTGTATCTCCTACAAAATTTAACTTGCCCAAAAACAACAACAAGTGAGAAATAGCATTTTTTCCATTCTCAGGGGTACTGCCATGAGCTGAAATACCATATGACTTAATTAATAAACAATCTTCGTTTTCTTCTATAGCTATTCCTTCTAATTTTTCTGCTAATTTTTTAATATCTTTAATATCGTTCTTTGATATCGTTATTAAAGCTTCTGCATAATCAGGAACTACATTAGCGGCAATTCCACCCCTAATTGATTTTAAAATAATATTTCCTGCTTGTTCTAATTTCCTTTTATATTTACATGTAACTATTCCCTTTTCACCATTTATTATTGGATATTCTGCATCAGGAGTAAATCCGCAAACTGGCA
>CAXXFT010000028.1:0-7829 GCA_963675125.2 uncultured Sedimentibacter sp. | reverse complement strand
TAAATCAGTTTCATACATAATTTGTAATATACCTTGAACAGTACTTTCATCTTGCAATGGATGAAGTTCTGACATTTTAGGCATTCTAGATAATTGGTCGTTTACTTTAGGACTATATTTTACAGTACAAGTTCCCTGTCCTATTTCAATATTTACATCTGCCCCTAATGTTTCTTGTGATAATCTTGTATAATGTCTTAAAATTCTATTCTGTGATATTTCAGGTAAATTAGGTGCAGTCTTTCTCTTCATGTTTTTCAGGTAATTTAGATATACCATCTCCAACTTTTTCTGCTACTTTTGTTTCAGCTTTAGGTACAAGTATACCTCTTTCACCTTTTTTACTAAGCTCGAATATTATTGACTCATCCCACTTTGCTTGGTGAAAATTCTTTCTGACTTTGCAACTTCTATCTATTTTTTTCACATTAATTCCTCACTTTCTTAAGATTAAAGGACTACTTCTTCAATAGCTGTTATTAATTTGTCTATATCTGTTTTTGCATGAATTTCAGTAACACAATAAAGAGCGCATTGTCCTAATTCAGGGAAATCACATGATAAGTCTTTTCCACCAAATATTCCTTTTTCAAGTAATCCTCTATTAATTTCTTTTACTGTTTTTCCTGTTTTATTAAAATCAACTACAAATTCTTTGAAAAATACTGAATTAAAGTGACTGCCACTAATATTTTCTATTTCATTTAATCTTTCTACAGCATACTGTGATTTTTGCATTATTGTTTGACCAACTTCTTCCATTCCTCTAGGTCCCATTGTAGCAAGATATACTCCTGCTGTAATTCCCCAAAGACCTGTTTGAGTACCTACATATTCTTTTCCGTGCTCTCTATGATGTCCAAAAGAGGTCCGGTCATATGCTACGTCTCCAAAACCATATTCACCTTCAACTGTTGTTGGTGCAATACCAAACAACCTTGACGGAAACTCCATAACATATTTTTCTTCATCCATTGTTGCCATAAAACCTGACTGACCTCCACCATAGTTCATATGAATACCAAGTGGCTGTAAATCACCACATACGATATTTGCTCCATATGATGGTGGAGGTGCAATAACTCCTAATGAAATAGGATCCACACCTACTACGCTTAATGCTCCCATTTCATGTGCTATGTCAGAAATCTTTTGTGCATTAACTTCGATGAAACCTAAGTATGATGGATTTTCAAAATATACAGCAGCTGTTTTATCTGATATTTTATTTTTTAGATCATTTAAACACATACAACCAGTTGTTTTATCATATTCTACTTCTACAATTTCTAATTCTGGTGAGCAATAGTTCTTTATAACTTGTAACTTTTCCTTATCAATTAGCTTTGGTACAAGTATTTGTTTTTTTCCTACAACTCTTGAAGCCATTCTAATTGCTGTTGCAGCTGCTTGTGCCCAATCCATTGTAGGTACATTTACTACATCCATGTCTACAAGTTCGGCAACCATACTTTGGTATTCAAATAATGTTTGGAATCTTCCAAAATCATTGTATGGTTCTCCTCCATAAGCAGTTAAAAATTCACCCCTGCCATTTATTTCATCACATATAGCAGGGACATAATGCTGCCAACAACCAGCTCCCAAAAAATTTATATTTTCAAGGCAATTTTTATTTTTATTTAATAATCCTTCTACATGTCTTTTTAATTCATATTCAGATCCAAATGCTTCAGGAAGATTCATGTTTTCAATTAATTTAATTTGTTGCGGTATTTCTTCATGCAATTCTTCTAAAGATTTCAATCCAAGTTCTCTTAACATTTCCTCTTCTATTTCTGGTACAGAATTAGGAATGTATGGATGATTTTTAAATCCTTTTACAGTCATTTTTACCTCCAATTTTTTCATTTAAAAAATTATATTAAGCTAAACCTCCACCATCTACTACAATGGCTGCTCCAGTAACCCAACTAGATAAATCACTTGCTAAATACAATACTGCATTAGCAATATCTTCTGGTATCCCAATTCTTTCTAATGGCCTACTAACTCCGCAATCTTTTAAATATGCGTCTTCTGACAAAGCATCTTTAACTAGACCAGTTTGAACCCCTTCATCTCTTAGCATTGCTGTATCAGTATCTCCAGGGTTTACACTATTTACTCTTATTTTTTGATGACCATGGTCAATAGCCATCGCTCTTGTTAAATTAACTATTCCACCTTTAACTGCACAATATGCTGCTGCTAAATCTCCGCCTTTAAGCCCCCATCCAGAACCAGTATTAATAATGCTACCGCCGCCATTAGCTGCCATTATAGGAATTACATATTTCGAAAACAAGAATGTTCCTTTCAACCCTACACCTAGTACAAAATCCCATTCTTTTTCTTCTAAATCTACAACTGTTTTTCTAACAGTAACACCTGCATTATTAAACAATATATCTATATGGCCAAACTTTTCTTTTACTGCTTCAACTGTAGCTTTAACTTCTTGCGAATTTGTTACATTACATTTGAAGAATTCAGCCTTTCTTCCTGCTTCTCTTAATCTCAAAGCTTCTGCCTCACCATTAGGACTAATATCTACCAAAGCAATGGTTGCTCCATAAGCTGAAAGTAACTCTGCAGTTCCAAGGCCTATACCAGAAGCAGCACCAGTTATAATTGCTACTTTACCACTTAATGAAAGTACATCTTTTTTTTGTAACATTTTTAATCCTCCTATTTTATTTACTTGTTTTATTATATAGCATATATTGTGCCAATACTAAACTATTTAAATAATTTGTTCAAGCTTTCTAATTTCTTTATTTTTTCAAATGTAAAATTAAAAATAAAGAAATCTGGAGATATTTTTATGACATATATGTCAAATCAATTGACGTTTTTGTCACATAATGATATAGTTAAATATCTAAAACTACAGGAGGATTTATGATAAATTTATACGATTATGAAACAGAACTAGAGTTTGTATTAAATACAATTAAGAGTATATTTGATATAGATTATGCTGTATTTGACGTTGAAAGTAATTTAATTGTAAGTACAGAATCATATGTCAAAATTAAAGGAATGGTGGTACATGCCCCTTCTATCCAGGAAGCAATTATGAAAGGAACCGTAACGGTTAATAACCCTGGTCATATGACAGCATGTTTAGGTTGTAGGTTTAAAGACAATTGCCCAGCTACCATAGAAATTCTTAAAAGTATAAAAACTAACACCGAATCTCTTGGAGTTCTTGCATTTACTTCATTTTCAAAAGATGGACATGATAAAATTGTTAACGACTTAAGTTTCTACACAAATATTGTAGAACAGTTTGCAAACCTTTTATCAGTTTTTATTATGCAAAAGTACAAAGGTTCTGATTCTACTACTACAAAAGCATCACTTACAACTGTATTAAATTTATCAGATGACGGTTTCATAACAACAGATACAAATGGTAATATTGAAACAATAAATACATCTGCATTAGAATTTTTTTCTTCTTGCGGAATGTATACTAAATCGCTTTTTCAGCTATTTCCAGATAATATAATATCTATTGTTCTTAGTGGTAGGTCAATTTTTAATTATAGAGTCAAAATAAATAACTCCTATATTAGAATTTTTTCAACCCCTATACGTAATAAGGATGTTATAACAGGTGCAGCAATTAGAATAGTACACAACAGCTTATACTTATCAGATAGTTTGCTATCTAGTAACAAAGAGTTACCTTTCTCATTAGATAGCATAAAAGGTAAAAGCGAGCATATAAAAACCATCAAAAACACTATTTCAAAAATATCAAGTAGTCCTTCTACAATTTTCATATCTGGAGAAACTGGCACAGGCAAGGGATTATTGGCTAAAACTATTCATTATGAAAGCAAAAGACGCGATAAACCTTTTATAGCAATAAACTGCACAAGTATACCCGAATCTCTATTTGAAAGTGAATTGTTTGGATATGAATCGGGTGCTTTTACTGGAGCAAAAAAAGAAGGCAAACCGGGCAAATTTGAATTAGCAAATGAAGGAACATTGTTTTTAGATGAAATCAGTGAAATTCCTATTAATGTTCAATCAAAACTACTTAGTGTATTGCAAGATTACACTTTCGAAAGGGTTGGAGGTATAATCCCAATAAATGTAGATGTAAGAATTATTGCAGCTTCCAATAGAAATTTGGAAGAAATGATAGCTAAAAAAGAATTTCGTTCAGACCTATTTTACAGATTAAATGTCATACCTATAAAATTAATTCCATTACGAGATAGAATAGATGATATAAGGATTCTCGCAAATGATTTTTTAAAATATTATAACAAGAAGCTTAAACGTCAAATACTAGGTTTTGATAATACAGTTTCAGACATTTTCAACAATTCTTACTGGCCTGGTAACATAAGACAACTAGAAAATGTAATAGAATATTGTGTAAACATGACAAACAATGATGTTATAACTAAAGAAGATTTACCTGTTGATTTCTTACACAACTGTACAAAAGATTCAGTGAATAATAATAAACTAAAAGACATCGAACACAAAATAATAGTCGATACTATTGATAAATATGGCTGGAACACAAAAGGTAAAACTTTAGCAGCTAAAGAACTTGGCATGGGATTGAGAACTTTATATAGAAAACTAAATAATATAAATAATTAATTATTTTTAGATTATAGTCTTTATTTAAAATACAATTATTGCTAGATTATTATTCTAATAAGAACATATAAAATAATCTAGCAATAATATATTTTGTTGAATTCATTAATTTAGAAACTTACTTTTTTGTTAATCGTTACTCTTTATATTATCATAATATTCTAAAAAGCTATGTCTTTTTCCGTTTTCACGGTATCCAATTACTGTATCTAAATTTACATTGTGAAGACTTGTAAATATATTTAAGTCAAAGCTAGGATTTATTTTCTTCAATTGCTTTACAAGCATTTTCATTTCATGCCTTTTAGACCCACCTGTTTCTAGCTCTATTTTTTCAGTTATTTTACATGCACATTGAATAAAATGCAAATCATTATATCTAGCCCATGCTATTATATCTTCTTCATGTACCATATACATAGGTCTAATTAATTCCATACCTTCAAAATTAGAGCTATGAAGTTTTGGCATCATAGTTTTTATTTCACCTGCATAAAGCATACTCATTAATACAGTTTCTATCATATCATCAAGGTGATGTCCTAGTGCAATTTTATTACACCCTAACTTTTGTGCGTATCTATACAAATACCCTCTTCTCATTCTGGCACACAAGTAACATGGTGCTCCCCCTGACAACTCGACAACATCAAATATTCGTGTTTCAAACATTTCAACAGGAATATTTAAAATCTTTGCATTGTCAATAATCCTTTTTCGGTTTGCTTCATTATAGCCTGGGTCCATTACTATATACTCAACTTCAAAAGGAATTTTGCTGTATTTCTTTAAATGCTGCATACACATGGCTAAAAGCATGGAGTCCTTTCCACCAGATATACATACTGCTATTTTATCTCCCGCCTCAATAAGTTTGTAATCTCTAATTGCAGAAGTAAACCTAGACCATATTTGTTTTCTATATTTTTTTATGATGCTTCTTTCAATTTCTATATGTTTTTCCATTTATTACCCTACTTCAATTTTAAATTTTTACTATAATTTGATTTTTGTGCTATTAAATCACCACGTTTGATCCCATTTCCAATAATTCTTCCTTAATTAACGCAGCTTCCTCTTCATTTGCAAGAACGTACAAATAATCTCCTGAAAAAGTTTTAGTACTTCCTTTAGGAATAATCTCTTTTTCACCTCTTTTTACAGCGACAATCAAACAATTTTGACGTAATTTCAAATCTTTTACTGCTTTACCATCTAAATACGAATCTAAGCAAACTGGTATTTCTAATATACTTTTATTTCTGCTGTCTACTGATGAATCATGTACTCCATTGTTTTTTAGCAATCTTTCAAGCAAAGACTCATAAATAGGTTCTGATTTTAATAAACCAGCTGTAATATATGCAACCAAAGATATAATACTTATTGAAAGCAAATATGAGAATGAACCAGTCATTTCAGTAATTAAAATACTTCCTGTTATTGGTGCCCTTACTATAGCTGAGAAAAAACCTGCCATAGCTAAAATAATAAAATTATTAACATAATTTGAATGAAGCCCAAAAAAATTTTCCAGCAAATCTCCATATATTGCACCTGATATTGCTCCCAAAACTAATAGCGGGAAAAATATTCCCCCAGGTGCTCCCGATCCATAGCTAATCATAGAAAACAAAAACTTAACTAGTAAAATCAATAATAACATATTAACTGTATAATTACCATGTATTACTGATTCTATAAGGGAATGACCTCCTCCTAAAATCTCTGGAAATATAAAGACTAAAGCACCGGCTATAATAAATGGAATCATTGGTCTAAATTCTATTGGTAACCATTTTTGCTTATTATATAAATCTTGAGTTTTTAATAAAGTATTGTTATATATAGCACCAAGCACACCAACAATAATCCCAAGAAGAATAATAAATCCATACGTTTCAAGCCCTAGAGGAATAATACCTGAAAAATTAAAAACTGGTTTTAATCCAAAAAAATGTTTTGATATAAAATCAGCTGTTAATGCTGCCGACATTGCTGGTAAAAGTATAAGAGGAGAAAAATGTTTATGAACTTCCTCAAGTACAAACATTATTCCTGCCAAAGGAGCATTAAATGCTGCTGCTAGCCCTGCTGCCGCTCCACAGGTAACTAAATATTTTTCTTCAATTGCATTTCGATTGAAAATTTTCCCAACTCCTTGTCCAACAGCAGCACCAAGCTGTATAGATGGACCTTCTCTACCTAGAGATAATCCTGCACCAATAGAAATTACACCTCCAACAAACTTTCCTATAATTAGAGTTAACCAATTCATTTTTAGTTTTCTTAAAAGCACACCTTCGACTTGAGGAATTCCACTTCCGCTTATTAATGGATCTCTCTTGACTAGCCTTCCTACTATGTACGATAAGACTATTAAAATTAAAAACCACATTGGAATAAGTATACCCTTATTCCAATTTAAATTCAATATAAATTGTCTTATATAACCTGCCTCGTCTAATACAATTCTGTAAAAAACAATTAAAAATCCAGAAAAAATACCAACTATTATACCCTGTACTAAGAGCTTAATCTTAATGTTACTCATATGAGATAATGTGTTGTATGTATCTTTTTTATGCCCTTTTTCCATCCATATCCTCCTATGATTTTATTTATAGATTTTGCACCTTGCTAACTCACATTTAGTGACAAATTCCATAATATTACATCTTTTTTTGCATTACAATTTCGTTAATACTATATCATATTTTGCATAATATAAAAAGTATTATCTTAACTTTTTTATTTTAAAAATGCATTGGTGACTGCCATGTCTCCAATGCATTTTTATCTATATATTTTTTTAATGTCAATTACTATTCTTTTCTTTGTGAATATATTTTAGCATTTTAAAGAAGTTTTCATCTCTTCGCTGCATAACTTCTTCACCCCTTTTATCAGGGTAATCATAGAAGCCCTTACCTGACTTTACCCCTAAATCTTTATTGTCCATTAATTCTCTCTGTAATTGAGTTGGTTCCTTTACGCAACTCAATTCATTAAATAGATAAGAAGAAATAAAATAGAATGTATCTAACCCACCTAAATCTGCCGTCTCAAAAGGTCCTAAAACTGGATATCTAAAACCAGGGCCATATTTCATAGCATTATCAACATCTTCTACAGTAGCAATTCCATCTTCTACAATCTTCAAAGCCTCTCTGTATACTGCGAATTGTATTCTA
>CAXXFT010000027.1:0-69701 GCA_963675125.2 uncultured Sedimentibacter sp. | reverse complement strand
ATGCATTTTCAAATGAAGGTCAGTTGTGGGGAAATCCTGTATACAATTGGGAGTATCTTAAAGAAACATCTTACAAATGGTGGTGCGATAGAATCATATGGTCATTTAAATTATATGATTCAGTAAGGCTTGATCATTTCAGAGGTTTTGATGAATTTTGGGCAATAAATTATGGTTCACCAAATGCAGTTGATGGACTTTGGATGCCAGCATATGGATACGAACTCTTTGAGAATTTAAAGTTATATTTTGAAGATGGAAGAATTATAGCTGAAGACTTAGGAATTATAACAGACAGTGTTTTAAAATTAAGAAACAATTATAAATTTCCTGGAATGAAGATTTTTCAATTTGCCTTTGATGGAAATAAAGATAATCCATACTTACCTAATAATTATGAAGCTAATTCAGTAGCATATACTGGAACTCATGATAATGATACTTTATTAGGTTGGTATGAAAAACTAAATGACTGTGAAAAAAAAGATGTCCTTAATTATCTAGATCCAAAAGAAGGAGACAATATCTATTATAAAATTATTAATTCTTTATATATGAGTAAATCCAATCTATGCATAATTCCATTGCAGGATTTTTTATGTATTGGTTCAGAAGCTAGAATAAATACACCCTCAACAGTTGGGGGTAATTGGGTATGGCGACTAAAAAAAGAAAACTTAACAGACGAATTAGCTGAAAAAATAAAAAACATGATTGTTAAAAGCAAAAGGAGTTAATATTACATGTCGCAAACAATGCATTTACATACATTAGAGTGATTATTTATACCAAACTTTGTTAAAAAACATTAATCCTTGTTTTTCAACTAATAAATGAATTTTTTTAGTTATCAAAAAAAGAAAATTATACCTCAACGGTATAAATGTCCATTTTTTTGTGTTGTTTTCGTGTGTAAATTTTATGATTATTCATTCTGGTGTAAAAGTTTTAGATTTCCATAATTAGTATATGTATATCTTTAAACTACGTTATTAAAGTATAGAAACATGTGGACTATGTTATATTACTACCTGACTTTTTCGAATTACTTGAATATAGTATTATAAAACTATTTTTATTAACAATAAATTCATTACCTATTTGCATTGTAGAATAATTTCTTATTTTGTCTATAGAATTCAAAGTTATGGGGTTATTAGAAAGGTTTATTCCTATTATTATTTTTTCTTTTTCATTGTATCTTTCGAAGATAAAAACACTTGTATCATGTGAGATGCATTTATATTTTCCATCAATAAAAACAGGACTACTTTTTCTAAGTTTAGATAAAAATTTATAGTAGTTTAAAATCTCATTATTTTCATTGCCCCAAGGAAAACACCTTCTATTGAAAGGATCTTTCCATCCTTCAATACCTACTTCATCGCCATAATAAATACAAGGTATACCAGGTAACGTCATTTGTAAAAGGGCTGCAATCTTTAATAGACTAATGCCATTTGATAATTCTTTATTTGATAATTTAGAAATTGCCATTTCATCTTTGTTGTTAGGTGTGGTTTCACTTCCCAATTCTGTTATAATTCTAACAGTATCATGAGTACCTAAAATGTTCATAAGGCAATGCATTGATTGAACAGGGTATTTTTCTGTTATCATGCTCATAACTTCATAAAGACTTGCGCAGTCTTTGTTTTTTACATAATCAATAATTGCAGTTCTTAAAGGATAATTAGTTACTGAATCTAATTGATTGCCACAGAAATATTCCTTTAGTTTATCATAAGAAAATTTATTTGAAGCATCTTCCCATACCTCTCCAATAATTACGGGATCTTTTTCTTCTGATTTAATTGATTGTCTTAATTTGCTTAAAAATTCGTTTGGTAATTCATCGGCTACATCTAATCTATATCCTCTTGCACCTTTTTTTAGCCAGAATTTTAAAACACCTTCTTCTCCTGTAATAAAGTTTATGTAGCTTTGATTAGTTTTATTTAAAGTAGGCAATATTTTTATGTTCCACCAGCAATTGTAATCTTCGTTCCAATTATCAAAGTTATACCATTCAAAATATTTTGAATCTTTACTTTGATAAGCCCCAACTGATTTATATTTGTTATATTTATTAAAATACAAACTATCATCACCTGTATGACTGAACACTCCATCTAATATGATAGATATACCATATTCTTCAGCACTTTTGCATAAATTTATAAAATCTTCTTCGACACCAAATAGAGGGTCAATTTTTAAATAGTCACCTGTAATCGTATTTATGATTTGAATGAGCTTCAAATATTGGTGATAGATAGATAACTGTTACTCCAAGACTGTATAGGTATGGAAGTTTATGAATGATTCCATTTATATTGCCTCCAAAAAAGTCATTATTTAGAATTTCGCCGTTTTCATTAGGTTTATAGTATGGAATGCCACCCCAATCATTTCTTATAATGATGTTGTCAATTTTTTCATTGGTATGTTTTTTATAAAATCTATCAACAAATATATGATATATAATACCTCCTTTTATCCATTCTGGAGTGGTATAGTCTTCTTTATAAATTAACAATTCGTTTAAATTTGTATATGGTTGTATATTATCACTATTCTCAAATTCAAATGAATAAAAGTAATTTCCAAATTCCTCTATACAAAATTCAGTTCCGTATATATCATAATTTTTTTCTGTACTAATCCATTCTAAGATTAAACTTTTGTAAGGGTTTTTAATATAATCTTCTCTTTTTTCTATCAGTAATTTTGGTATGCAAAGAAAATCACGTTTAATATATATTTTTAACGTGATTTTTTCATTCTCTTTTACTGCTCCTTGAGGATATCTAAAAAGTTTAGATTTGCTATCAAATATAATCATAAAATCCCCCTTGTATCAATTCGCTCAATAATTTTTACTCTATTGTTTCTAAGTTCCATATTTTTTTTGAGTATTCTTTTACAGTTCTATCGGATGAGAATATTCCAGCAGAAGCAATATTTATAAGGGACATTTGGTTCCATTTCATTTTATTATTGTAGTATATCTGAGATGCTTTGTAGTGTACGTTCATATAGTCTTCAAAATCTGCAAAACACATATAAGGGTCACCAACACTTTCTACACCAAGCAAGTATTTAGATATTGATTCAAATGATTTACCATTTATTCCTTGGTTAAGGAAGTCAATTATTTTTCTTAATTTTTTATTTTGTTGATAATAAGTAACAGAATTATAGCCACTTCGCCAAAGTCTTTCAACTTCATAGTCTTGCATTCCAAAGAGAAAGAAGTTTTCTTTTCCGACTTGCTCTAATATTTCAATATTGGCACCATCATATGTTCCTAGTGTCAATGCTCCATTAAGCATAAACTTCATATTGCCCGTACCACTGGCTTCTTTGCCTGCTAAAGAAATTTGTTCACTAATTTCACCGGCTGGTATGATGATTTCTGCTAAACTAACTGAATAATTTTCTATAAAAACTACATTTATAAACTCCTTAATTACAGAATTTGCATTTATGAAGTCGCTAAGTGTACATATTAAATGAATTATTTCTTTTGCTCTATAATAACTTGGAGCGGCCTTTGCTGCAAAAATAAAGGTTTCCGGTAGGATATTGTCTGTTTTGCCTTCTATAATATCAATAATAATGCTGATTATCCTAAGAATGTTAAGAAGTTGTCTCTTATATTCGTGAAGTCTTTTTGCCTGTATATCAAATATAGAGTCAGGGTCAATTATTATATTATTTTTCTTATATATATAATCAGTAAGCTTTAGCTTGTTATTATATTTTATTTCATCAATTTTTAATAGAACATCTTCATTATCTACATATTTTTTTAATAATGATAAGTTTTCAGGATTTAAGTAGTAACTTGTTCCAATTAAATCATTTATGAGATTTTTTAATTCAGGATTTGCTTGATTTAACCATCGCCTATGAGTTATTCCATTTGTTATATTTGTAAATTTATTAGGACTATATTCATAGAAATTCTTAAATATAGTGTTTTTTAATATTTCTGAGTGAAGCTTTGCTACACCATTTTATAGAATGACTACCTATTATACTAATGTTAGCCATATTTATTTTACCATAAGAGAATAAGGACATTTGGTTTGCTTTATCCATTTTTCCATTATATTTATTTGACACATCTTGCATGAAACGTTGGTTAATCTCCTGAATAATGGAATATATTCGTGGTAGTTTATTTTTAATAGTTTCAATTTCCAATGTTTCTAATGCTTCTTGCAAAACAGTATGATTGGTATATGATACAGAGTTCGTAACCATGTACCAAGCTTTATCCCATGTACAGAAATATTCATCCATAAAAATTCTCATTAATTCCGGTACAATCAATGCTGGGTGAGTATCATTGATATGTATTGCAACTTTATCGCAGAAATGGTCTAAGGTGTTGTATTTCTTATAATGGTCATTAACAATATTTTGTGCAGAAGCTGATACAAGGAAATATTGTTGCTTAATTCTTAAAATTTTTCCTTCAGAGTGATTATCAGCAGGATAGAGGATTTTTGATATAGCTTCAGCCATTGAATCTTCTGACAATGCTTTGATATATTCACCTTGTGAAAAGAGGTTCATATCTATACTTTTTAAACTACGTGCTTCCCAAAGTCTAAGTAAGCTTACACCTTTGCTTTGATAGCCTGAAATCATAACATCATAAGGGATAGCCTCCACTTCCGTAGTGTTTATATGCTTAATTATCAATCCTTCGTTAGTCCATTCTTCTTTGACTTCTCCGTCAAAATTTACAACAACCCTTTCTTCTGTTCTAGGAACTAGCCATATATCAGAAGTACTAAGCCAGTCATCAGGTAATTCTGTTTGCCAGCCTTCAATTATTTTTTGTTTAAATAATCCAAACTCATATTTAATTGAAAACCCCGTAACCGGATAATTTTGTGTTGCTAATGAATCTAAAAAACAGGCTGCAAGTCTACCTAAGCCACCATTTCCTAATCCAGGGTCTTTTTCGATTTTATATAGATCATCTAGGTTTACATTATACTTTTTTAATGATTCTGAAACCTCATTTTCTAAATTTAAATTAAATAAGTTGTTTTTTAAGGATTTTCCTATTAGAAATTCCATGCACATGTAATAAACTTGTTTTTTTTGATTTGTATCAATTTCATGTTTAAAATTATATCTCTTTTCTAGTAAAATTTCCCTTATAACAATACAAAGAGCCCTATATATTTGTATATCAGTTGCGAATTTAGGAGCTATGTTCCAGTAACGGGAAATCACCTCATCGATTTTATTATTAATATGATTTTTATTCATTGTTTTCTCTGTCATAAAGAGCTCCTTTATTTATCGGTTAGGGTTAAATACATGCTATGGTATTCTTTTGCTGAATGATTCCAGCTAAAATTCTCGGTCATTACAGAATAGATTAGTTTAGTCCAATCTTCTTTGTTCTTATAAACTTCAAGGGCCCTTTTTATTGTATTTATTAAGTTTTCAGGGGTTTGCTCATAAAAAGTAAATCCATTGCCCGAACCTAGACTACAATCATGAATAGAGTCCTTTAATCCACCAGTTTCTCTTACGATTGGAACAGTACCATATCTAGAAGCTATCATTTGAGCAATACCACATGGTTCACTAATAGAAGGCATGAGTAAAAAATCAGACCCAGCATATATTTTTCTTGCCATATCGGAACTAAAGTCTATTCTAGCTGCAACTTTATCATGATATCTTTCCTGTAGCGACTTAAAATATAGTTCATAACCTCTGTCACCTTTTCCGAGAATTATAAATTGTACTTTTTCTCTTAAAATTTCTTCAATTCCATTAGTTATGAGGTCCATACCTTTATGTTTAACAAGCCTTGATATTATTGATACAACAGGAATGTCTACGTTTTGAGGGAGTCCAACCATTCGTTGTAAATTAGTTTTATTGTTATACTTGTTTTTTAAATTATTTATATTATAGTTTTTAAAAAGAGACTTATCTGTTTCTGGATTGTAAAAAGTTGTATCTATTCCATTTAAAATACCTTTAACTTTTGTAGAATTTCTTTTTAATATAGGTGCAAGCCCATGTGCAAAGTAATCATCAAATATTTCTTCTGAGTAACTTTTACTAACTGTGCTTACAATATCACTTGATTCTATGGCACCTTTGAGAAGGTTTATTGAACCATTATACTCAACTAAGGAAATTTCGTTGTTATATAAATCAAATACATCTTCTGCAATTTTTAAGTCATAAACTCCTTGATACTCGATATTATGAATAGTGATTATAGACTTAATTTTATCATATCCAGGATATGTTGAATATTTTGATTTTAAGTATACAGGAATGAGTGCTGTCTGCCAATCATTAACATGTATTACATCTGGCATAAAATCTATAATACTTAATACATACAGTACCGCCTTTGAAAAGAAAGCAAATCTTTCACCATCATCAAAATGACCGTAACAATCATCTCTTTTAAAATAGTATTCATTGTCTAGAAAATAATATGTTACACGATTAACGGTAGTTTTAAATATCCCACAATATTGTTGCCTCCAAGATAATGGTATTTTAGCACTTGCAACAAATTCGAAGTTGGTTCTATCTACTATTCCTTGATATAATGGAAGTATAATTCTAATATCAGTATCGTCTTCATACATTTCTGTCAATGATTTTGTTAATGAACCTGCTACTTCTCCTAAACCTCCTGTAGCAATAAAAGGTGTAGCTTCGGCAGTCGCAAAAAGTATTTTTACTTTATCTTTATTCATTTAATCACTCCTATTATTTGTTATTATTATACAATTGAATATCTTTTTATGAAAAAAGGACAATTGGAATATCCAAGTAGAACACGATCATCGTTTATTATAGCATATGTATCAGTTATAATTGAATCTAATTGAGTGTTTTCTCCTACCGCTGTATGCTGCATAAGAATTGAATTTTTTATAACACTATTTTTTCCAACTTTTACACCTCTGAAAATTATACTATTTTCAACATGTCCTTCAATGATACAACCACTAGCTATTAGTGAAGTTTTTATTTTAGCTTCCTTACCATATTTAGTAGGGGGAGAATCCTTTGTTTTCGTATATATTGGACCAGTTTTTGCGTAGAAAAGACTGTTAAGCTTATCTCTGCGTAGAAGTTCCATACTATGATTGTAATAGCTTTTTAGAGAATCTATATGAGCGTAGTAACCAGTATATTCATAACAATATATTTTAAAGGTACCAACTCTTGATGCAAGAACATCATAACTAAAATCTTTATAATTATGTGCAATGGCATCATATATTAACTTTTCAAGGAAATCTTTATTCATTACCCAGGTATTTAATGAAACATTATAATTTCCTTCAGTTATAGGATTAACTAATATGTCGTTTGCTCTGCCATTATTGTCTACTTCATATAAAGTTTTATGGACTGAATTATCTCTTTCAATGTTAGTTTTTGTATATACAGCTGTTATTTCTGAACCTTTTTCAATATGAAAACGAATCACATCGTTGTAGTCTATGTTATATATCATATCACAATCCGAAAGTATTACATATTTTTCCTTTGAAGAAGATATGTAGTGCAAAACTCTTTTTAGTGCATCAAGTCTACCATGAAAAAGACCATGATTTTCTCCTAAAGCATATGGTGGGAATATTAGTATACCACCTTTTTTCCTTGACAAATCCCAATCTTTGCCCGAACCCACATGTTCCATTAGTGAACGATAATTACTTTTTGTAATAATACACATTTTATTTAAACCAGAATTAACCATGTTAGATAAAGTGAAATCTATTAATCTATACCTGCCGCCATATGGTATGGCTGCAACAGATCTGTGTGATGCAAGTTCGGTCATATTCCAATCTTGCATGTCTGAAAAAATAATTCCTAAAGCATTCATTTAAACTCCTCCTATTAATGTTATAGATTTACTAATCTGCTCTCACGAGGTATTACAGTTATATCTGATTTTCTTTCTCTTGGATTTCCTATTTTAAGATTTTTGCCTATTACACATAATTCATCTATTATTGAGTAGTTTACAACAGTATCTTCATCAATTATCACATCTGCCATAATTACAGAATCTCTTATAATAGCATTTTCATTTATTTTAACACCTGAAAATATAATTGAATTTTCCACAGTTCCTAAAATTTCAGCTCCTTCGGAAACAATAGAATTTTTTACGGAGGCATTTTTACCAATAAAGTGTGGTGGTTTTTCCATATGTCTTGAATAAATAGCCCAATCGCCAGATAGTTCGAATTCTCCATCACTTAATAAATCCATATTTGCTTGCCATAAACTATCAATGGTTCCTACATCTTTCCAATAGCCTTCAAATTCATAGGAATAAATATTTTCTCTTGAACTTAACATTAGGGGTATTACATCTTTGCCAAAATCTTTAGTTGACTTAGTGTTTTTATCATCAATTTCTAAATATTTTTTTAATTTATCCCAATTAAATACATATATGCCCATGGATGCTTTTGTGCTTTTTGGTCTAGATGGTTTTTCTTCAAAGTCTATAATTTTTCCATTGGAATCAGAACTTAATATTCCAAATCTAGATGCTTCTTTAATAGGTACATTTATTACTGATATAGTACAATCGGCTCCTTTTTCTTTGTGATAATTAATCATCAAGGAATAGTCCATTTTATATATGTGATCTCCTGATAGGATTAAAACATACTCAGGATTATGTTCTTCTATAAAATCTATATTTTGATATATTGCATTAGCGGTACCAGTATACCATTTAGATGCATCTACTTTCTGGTATGGGGGTAGAATATTCACTCCTCCGTTCATTCTATCTAAATCCCATGGCTTACCGTTTCCTATGTATGAATTTAGTATTAGTGGTTGGTATTGTGTTAAAACTCCAACAGTATCTAAGTTTGAGTTTACACAATTGGATAAAGTAAAATCAATTATTCTGTATTTACCTCCAAAAGGTACAGATGGTTTAGCAATTTTGCTTGTCAGAGAACCGAGTCTACTTCCTTGCCCACCAGCAAGAAGCATTACAACACATTCTTTTTTATTCGATATCATAATTTTTTCCTCCAACTTTATTTATGTTATTGTTATTACTTTTCTCTTTTTTTAAAAATATTATTGCTAGAGGCGGTAATGTTAAAGAGATTGAACAATCATATCCATGCATAGGCATATTATCTGATATAATTTTATCTTTGTTACCACTACCATTTCCTCCATATTTCATATCATCACTATTAAAAATTTCATAATATGTGCCTCTATCAACACCGATTGAATAATTATTTCTTTGTACTGGGGAAAAATTAACTACTACAATTACTTCATTTTTTCTTTCGTCAATTCTTGTGAAAGCTATAATATTTTGTTCGAAGTCATCATTTGCAATCCACTTAAAACCATTCCAAGAGAAATCAATCTCCCATAGTTCTGTGGATGCTAAATAAAAATCATTTAAATCTTTAATATATATATTTAATTTCTTATGATATTCATAATCAAGTAAAAACCATTCTAATTCTTTTTCATAATTCCATTCTACAAATTGCCCTATTTCATATCCCATAAAGTTTAATTTTTTGCCTGGATGAGACATCATATATCCTAATAGAACCCTAACTTGAGCAAATTTCTCTTCATATGTACCTGGCATTTTATCAAGTAATGATTTTTTACCATGAACAACCTCATCATGAGATAATGGAAGTATAAAATTTTCATCAAAAGCATAATGAAGGGAAAAAGTAATATTTTTCTGCTTGTACTTCCTAAAAAACGGATCTGTGCACATGTAGTCAAGTATATCGTTCATCCAGCCCATATTCCACTTAAAATTAAATCCAAGACCACCTAAATATACAGGTTTTGTTACCATAGGCCATGATGTAGATTCTTCTGCAATCATGAGAGTGTTTGGGTGAAGTTTAAAAACAGCTTGATTTAAATTCCTCAAAAATGATATAGCATCAAGATTTTCATTACCCCCGTACTTATTAGGTTTCCATTCTCCTTTTTTCTTATCATAATCAAGATATAGCATTGAACTTACAGCATCAACTCTTAAACCATCAATATGATAGACATCTAACCAAAATATAGCATTAGAAATTAGGAATGATTGTACCTCAGGTTTACCATAATTAAATTTAACGGTACCCCAGCTTTTGTTTTCTCTTATTTGTTTATCTTCGTATTCAAATAATGAGTTTCCATCAAATTCGTATAAACCATGCGCGTCTTTAGGGAAATGTGCTGGAACCCAGTCTAGTATCACCCCTATACCATGCCCATGACACTCATCTACTAAATATTTAAAATCATCTGGGTCTCCAAATCGTTTAGTTGGAGCAAAATAACCGGATAGCTGATAACCCCATGAACCATCAAAAGGATGTTCCATGATTGGCATAAGTTCAATGTGAGTATAATTATGTTCTTTAATATAAGGAATTAATTTAGAAACAATTTCTCTATAACTATAGAGTTCGCCATCAGATTTGTGTTTCCATGATGAAAGGTTAAGTTCATATATATTAATTGGAAGTTCATATATATTGGTAGTTTTTTTATATTCGAACCATTTATCATCCCTCCACTTGTATTTTCCTATATTACTTACTATTGATGCAGTTTCTGTCTTGGTTTGAGATGAAAAAGCATAAGGATCAGATTTATAGATATCTTTAGATTTATTTGTTGTTATAAGAAATTTATATAATTCTCCAGCATATATGTTAGGTAAGAAAAGTTCCCATATTCCGCTATTAGGAATTCTTTTCATTTCAAAATCTTTATTTTTTTGCCATTCATTAAAATTTCCGACAATATGTATTTTTATTGCATTAGGTGCCCATACTCTAAATATGACTCCTGTTTTTTCCCCCGAACATATAATATGCGATCCTAAAAAATTATATGAATAATAATTTGTGCCTTGATGAAATAAATATATGGGTAATTGATTGTTATTTTCAGTTAACATTATATCGCTCCTATTTTCTTGGAAGTAATTGTAAATTCATTATATCATATAATTATGTAAATAATATTATATTTATATATAATTTATAAAAATATTCATATTATAAGTATACCACGTATATCTGTTGTAAAACATAGAAATGTGTAATATACAAAAAAACACACAATTAACTGTGTGTTTTTTATGATGATACAATTGTATTATCGAATATATTTTAAAACTATTCAAAATCTATATCACCCACATGTGTAATAAGTTTTATTTTTGTTTTTCCAGTCCCCATTGATTCAACCTTTTTATCTTTCAAGAATTCTTGTATATCAGCTTCGTAATTAGAGCTTTTAGGAAGCAATATTTTAATATCACCTACATTAGTTTCAACAGACAAGTTTTTTGCCTCTGATATATCATTAGTATTTATGGTTATATCTCCTACATTTGTATAAAAAGCAGATGAATCTGAAAATGAACTGTTTTGTATATTTACATCACCAACATCAGTTTTAATATCATATGAGGCGTTGGAGTCTTTTACAAAGGTATCGCCAACGTTTGATGTGATATTAATCTCTCCGTTAATATTTTCAATGCTTATATCTCCAACATTAGAGCCGATATCAAATTTTTCGATATTAGATGGTATTTTTATAACTAAATCAACTATTATTTGATCACTAATTATTTTTTTATTATATCCAGTTGTATCAATGCTTAATTTCTTTCCTTTTGTTTCAATTGAGTACTCAAAAGATTTAACTAGTTCGTCGGCTTTTTCTTTTGAGCTTGATTTTGCTTGAATATTTGTATCAATTGTAATTTCACTTGATTCATGAGTTATAATTTTAATGTCTCCAACTTCACTTTTTATAATTAGTTCAGTCAAATTTTTAGAGTCTATTGTCTTTGTATCATGTCTTTCTGATTGGATATTGCTATCTGATTTTTCTATTACAGCTTGAGTTATTTTATCAGAAAGATCCTTTACTACCACATCATTTAATTTAAACTCAGATGTACATCCTGTAGACAACATGAATATTGTAACAATTGTCAGCAATAAAATAGCTTTTCTCATATTACATTCCTTTCGATTTTTATAATTTTATTTCAACATAATGATTGTAGATAATAGGTATAGTATATAAATGTGGGAAGGATAAAAAATATAAAACATATATTTATATCCATTGCCTTTTTCTCCGTTGTATAACAACATAAATACTGATGAAAATACCATCATCCACTGGTAATTAGTATATAAAAGGTTTTGTATATTGAATCCGCCTCCTGTGTATAAAGAAAGGCATATAACAATGTACGCAATAACTTGTTTATTTCTATTATTTCTTAAGCTATATACAATTATACCGATAATAACCACAATTGGTCCCCCCTCTACAAACAATGGAGAGGGTATCAACCCATTTAATAGTACATAGACATTAGGATTAACATTAATTCCTAGGTTATAAGATACAATAGTAGTAAGCGAGGGAATGACACTTAATATAATTGGAACAATTATAATTAAAACTGTTGGAATTATATTTTTATTATTTTGTTTATTTTCTTTTGTCTTCTCAATATAGTATAAGTAAAAAACTGTTATAAAAAATGTTCCGAAAATATTGTTTAATATAGGGAAGCTATCTGGTCTTGGGAATATTTCGACAATTAAGAAATTAAATATTCCCATAAAGGCAGAGCCTAAATACAAACGCAACATATATTTCTCTTTACTTTTAGTATAATAAAAACCTTCAGCCATTGCGAACATGAATATTGGAAATACTAGTCTTCCAAGCCAAGTAAACCAAATAGGTATTAAATTTGTATAAGAGAAAAATTCATATATATGATCTAGAACCATTAAAACTATAGCGATTAATTTTAGTTGTGTGATATTAAGACCTTTATGTTCTGATAAATGCATAATGACTTCACCAAATTATAAGTTTATTTTCTTTTCTAAAAGGTAACCTGAACCAATTGTCATCAATATGGATTCTATAACTGAAATTATCATAATAGGAAGCAATGCCATTAGTAATTGTGTAGCTGAAATCATATTTTCTACAATTTGTATATTATCATAATATGAAGACAGAGCTGACATTGAATGACCATTTGCATACGAAGTTGCCCAGTTGAGAGCTATAAATATTAAAAAACTTAAGAAGCCACCAAGCTTAACTTCTGAGAAAATGCTCTTTCTAATAGTAATAGCTGTATATGCTGTTAATATAAAACTAATTGAAAAAATTAATGCAGCAGCTAAAAATACAAATACATGACCTAAATTAAAACCTAGGCTTCCAGACAATATTTGATTTATAGCGTGTACAACCTCACTTATGTTAATTCCTATATTAAACCCTTGAATATAGCTTATATAAATTGAATTTAATAGGATAAAAACTAAATATATCAGTAAAATTAAAATTCCTTCTAGTATAGCAGTGGAAACCTTTGATATTACTATTTTGTATCCACTATTTGAAGTCATAAATAACATGTATCCACTTTTTTTATTTAAGTCATCACTATACATCTTTATAATATCACCTATATATAGAATAGTAATTAACATTGGGAAAGCAATTAAAAAACCAAAGCTTCCATTTGCTCCACTTTTTACAACAACTAAAAGGTTAATTAAAACTGAGCATATTATAGTTACTAATAGCAACTTATATTTTCTTATAAAATCATATTTTATTATTTTTATCATTACTTATATACCTCCTTGTAAATATTTTCAATAGATAATCCTCTTTGTTGCCTTAAGTCTTCTGCATCTCCACTCAACTCAAGTTTTCCATTTTTTAAGAAAAAAACGTGGTCTAGAGTTTTCTCAACTTCTGATACTAGGTGGCTAGATAGTATAATTACCTTATTTTCATTATAAGAATTAACTATAAGCTCTAGAATTACATCTCTTGCTAATACATCAACACCGTTTAGTGGCTCATCGAGCATATATATATCAACATCTCTAGATAAGGCGAGTGCAACTTTCAATTTTCCAACTAATCCTGAAGATAATTTTGAAACCCTAAATTCCATATCAACTCCAATATCATTTAATATTTTAGTTGCATAATCAGTCCTAAAGTCTGTGTACATATCTTGATAAAATTTAACTATATCCTTGACTTTAAAACTATCATATAAAAAGTTTTCGGTAGGCATATATGATACGCTTGCTTTAGTTTTATACGAAAGAGGAACCCCGTTTATTAAAACATTTCCTGAAGTTTGCTTATGAAGTCCAATTATAACTTTCATAAGTGTTGTTTTTCCACTACCATTGGGCCCCATAAGTCCATATATCTTTCCCTTTTGGAAAGATAAACTAACATCATCAAGTGCAGTTTTGTTATAATATTTTTTAGTTAAGTTATTAATTTCTAATATTTGATTCAATTAATATCATTCCTTTCATTATAATATAGTTATTGTTTGTTTGATTTCTTAATAAAATTAATCATATCTTCTTGTGTAAAACCAATTTGTAGCATGCCATCAACGAAATTTTCAATTAATTCTTTAGCCATTTCTAATCTAATACTTTCAACCTTTTCCGAAGATTCGGTAATAAATGTACCTAAACCCCTTTTTGTAAATACGATATTTTCCATCTCCATCTCCTTATATACTCTCGCTACAGTATTAAAATTTAAACCTAACTCATTTGAGTAATCTCTTGAAGAAGGCATCTTTTCACCTAGCTTCAACTTTCCTGTTACAATATCTTGTTTTAATTTATGAATTACTTGTAAATAAATTGGCATATTATTATTAAATTCCATTTTATCACCACTCTTTCTTGTATAAAACTGTGTGAACTAGTATCATAGTTAAATAATACACCAATACATTATTTATGTCAAGTAATTTTACAAAATATTTTACAAAATATTAAATTCTTTGTTGACAAGTCAAAATCAGTGTATATACTTTTATTAATACGTTAATTTAAAGATAATAAAATCAACAGGAGGTACAAATGCATAAAAAATTATTTATTCCTGGCCCTATAGAAGTAAGCAAAGATGTTTTAGAAAAAATGGCTACACCTATGATTGGTCATAGAAGTAAAGAAGCTTCGCAGTTACAAAGAAATATATCTAATAAACTTAGAACATTGTTTTATACTAATAATGAAATTTTATTATCTTCATCGTCAGGTAGTGGATTGATGGAAGCTTCAGTTAGATGTTTGACTAAGAAAAGAGCGGCAATATTTTCAATAGGTTCTTTTGGCGATAGATGGTATGATATGGCTTCGTCTAATGGAGTACCTGCAGATTTATTTAAATCAGAACTTGGAAGTATTACAACAAAAGAGATGGTTGAGAGTGCTTTATCTACTAATAAATATGATCTAATAACAATTACTCACAATGAAACTTCTACAGGGGTAATGAACCCTGTTTATGAAATAAGCAAAGTTATTAAAAAATATCCAGAAGTAATGTTTTGTTTAGATACAGTAAGTTCTGCTGGTGGAGTAAAAATCGAAGTTGATAAATTAGGTGTTGATGTATGTATAACATCTTCACAAAAAGCATTAGGTTTGCCTCCTGGTCTATCGGTATGTACAATATCAGATAGAGCTGTTGAAAAAGCTAGAACTGTAACAAACAGGGGTTTTTATTTAGATTTAGTACAATTGTATGATACAATAAAGAAAAAAGACTATCAGTACCCTTCTACACCAAACTTATCATTGATGTTTGCACTAGATTATCAATTGGATAAGATATTAGAAGAAGGATTAGAAAATAGGTTCAAAAGACATTTAGAAATGGCCCAGTATACTAGGACATGGGCTAAAAAGTATTTTGACATATTTACTGATGAAAGAAATGCATCGGTTACATTGACTACAGTAAAAAATACTAGAGGTATAAGCGTTAAGGATTTAAATATTGAACTTGGAAACAGAGGTTTCTCTATTTCTAATGGATACGGAGACCTTAAAGAGAAAACTTTTAGGATAGCACATATGGCAGAATTAACACTTGACGAGGTAAAAGAACTTTTAGTATCTATTGAGGATATATTAGGATTATAATACAAATTAGAAAATCACTGAAATTAAGTGATTTTTTTATATAACCATTTCTTGACGAAAATTAATCTATATAGTAATATAGGCGTGAAGAAAGGAAGAATATAATGTACGATTTAAATAAAATAAAAGAGCATATAGATACAAAATATATTGGTCAGACTATTATACAGTATGATGAGTTGAGTTCGACTGTAGTAAAAGCAAAAAGTATATTTGCTACATGTCCTGATGGAACAGTAGTATTGTCTGAAAATCAGTCAAAATTTAAAATTAGGTTTGGAAGAGAGTGGGTTTCATACCCTGATGAAAATATTTATTTAAGTATAATACTGAAGCCTTCGCTTGAAGATTATATGATATCTAAATTTGAAACAATTGCTTCTTCTTCAATTTGTGAAGCCATAAATTGTATGTTTCAAGATATAGATTGTAAAATAAAGTGGCCAAATGATATTTTAATTAATTTCAAAAAAATTAGCAGCATTAGTTGTGAAATTGTTAATAAAAAAAATATGGCAGAAGGTGTAATAGTATCATTAGGTATAAATGTGAATTTAGATAGTGAGTATATAGATGAAGATTTAAAACAAATAGCTACATGTATTAAAACTGAAACTCGATTAGAAGTTGATAGAGAAAGGCTTATAGCATATATTTTAAATAATTTTGAAATATTTTATGATGAACTGCTAAATTTCAATACATTAATAAAGGCGGTTGATATATTTTCAAATCACTCTATATTAAGAGGTGAAGATATTGAGATTGTAAAACCAGGCAAGAAAACTGCAAGAAAGGTTAATGTAACAGACATAGATTGCGATGGTTGGCTAATGGTGCTAAATGATAAGGGAAACGAAGAAATATTAAATTCAGGAGATATAAGTATAAGGTATGAAAAAAAAGCTTAGTATAGGAAATATAGAATTAAAAAATAATGTAGTTTTAGCCCCGATGGCAGGAATAACAGACCTTACATTCAGAACTATTTGCAAAAATTTTGGTGCAGGTTTATTATATACAGAAATGATTAGCGCAAAGGGTTTGTATTATAAGGATATAAAAACAGAACAATTAATGAAAATTAATGAAAATAATAGGCCTATATCAATTCAGATATTTGGAAGTGATGCTGAGATTATGGCATATGTTGTAGAAAACTACATCAATAAAAGAGAAGATATAGATATAATAGATATAAACATGGGCTGCCCAGCTCCTAAAATCGTAAAGAGTGGCGATGGGTGTGCCTTAATGAAGAATCCTCATCTTGCAGGAAACATTGTTAACAAGATAAAAAAAGCATCTAATAAGCCTATATCTGTTAAATTTAGATCTGGTTGGGATGACAATAATATTAATGCGGTAGAATTCGCAAAAATATTAGAATCTAATGGAGCTGATTTATTAGCTGTACATGGAAGGACTAGGGAGCAATTTTATTCTGGTAAAGCAGATTATAATATTATTAAACAAGTAAAAGAAAATGTAAATATTCCTGTTATTGGCAATGGTGATATATTTAAACCACAAGATGCAGTAGATATGATTGAACAAACAAACTGTGATGGTGTTATGATAGGAAGAGGGATATTAGGTAATCCCTGGTTAATCATGAATACCATAAAACTATTAAATAACGAAAATGATTTATATGAAATTACACCAAAAGATAAAATAGAAATGTTAGTGAAACATGTTAAAATGCTTAAAGAAGAACTTAATGAGAAACTAGCAGTATTGGAAATGAGAAAACATGCTGGTTGGTATATTAAAGGTATGAAGAACTCATCAGACATACGAAATAAAATAAATAAAATAACAGCTTCGGAAGAGCTTTTTAATGTTTTAAATGAATATTTAGTATCTTTTAATTCAGATAAAAAAATAATGTAATAAAAAAATAAAAAAATCAAAAAAGAATCTTGACATAGTATAGTACCTTGATTATAATAGTCTAATTAATTAAAAAAGAATTATCAACAAATTATCATATTATTTTAAATCTATAATAAAATGGATTATATATATTTTTGTAAGATATAAATAATATGCATAATGAGGATTTTTGCAGATGTTTTTTTAATAACCATCACATAGTGTTAAAGGAGCAATAATATGAGAAATAATGAAACTTTGATTACTGCAGAGGGCTTAGAAGAAATTAAAAAGGAACTGGAAGAATTAAAATTAGTAAAAAGAAAAGAAGTATCAGAAAAAATTAAGGTTGCATTAGCTTTTGGAGATATTAGTGAGAATTCAGAGTATGATGAAGCCAAAAATGAACAAGCTAATGTAGAAAGTCGTATAGCTAAACTTGAGCTAATGATTAAAAATGCAAAGATTATTAAAGAAGCGAAACAAAGGGGGATTGTAAGTATAGGCTCAAAGGTTACTATAAAGGATTTAGAGTATGATGAAATTATGGAATATACCATAGTTGGTTCTGCTGAAGCAGATCCGTTTAAGGGTAAGATTTCTAATGTTTCACCTTTGGGTAAATCGTTATTAGGGAAAAAGTTGGGAGAAATAATTGAAGTTCCATCTCCAACAGGAGATATGATTAAATATGAAATAGTGACTGTTTAATTTGAATTAACAAAAGATAAATAAATGAAAAACTTTTATAAAAGATAAGGTGGTGTAGAAATTGAGTGAAATACAAAATTCAGGAGATTTAAGACAGGTAAAGGTTGAGAAATTGAAGGAGCTTATTAAAGCAGGAAGAGATCCCTTTAAAATTTCTAAATATGAAGTTACAACTAATTCTAAAACAATCAAAGACAATTTCGAAGAAATGGAAGGCAAACATGTTTCTATAGCAGGAAGAATAATGTCAAAGAGAGGTCAAGGAAAAGTAGGATTCTATGATATTCAGGATAGCGATGGAAGAATTCAAATGTTTGTTAAACAAGAAACTATTGGTGAAGAAGAATACAATTGGTTGAAAACTTATGATATTGGAGATATCTTAGGAGTAAAAGGTGAAGTGTTTAAGACTAAGATGGGAGAAATATCTGTAAGAGCAGAGGAAGTTAAACTTTTATCTAAATCTCTACAAACATTGCCTGAAAAATTTCATGGATTAAAAGACCAAGATATAAGATATAGACAAAGGTATGTTGATTTAATAGTTAATCCAGAAATTAAAGATGTATTTATAATGAGAAATAAGATAATTAGAGGTATCAGAGAATATCTTGATAATGCAGGATACTTAGAGGTAGAAACTCCAACATTAAGCCCAATAGCAGGTGGAGCTAATGCAAGACCATTTATTACACATCATAATACTCTTGATATAGATATGTACATGAGAATTGCTAATGAACTATTCTTAAAAAGATTAGTTGTTGGTGGATTAGGTGATGGTGTATATGAAATGGGCAAAATGTTTAGAAATGAAGGAATGGATACAAGACATAATCCAGAATACACAGCTATAGAAATTTACAAACCATATGCTGATTTTAATGATATGATGGATTTAACTGAAAATATAGTTGCTTTTGTAGCTATGAAAGCTAGAGGAACAACTAAAGTTAATTATCAAGGAAAAGAAATAGACTTTACTCCACCATGGAGAAGAGTAAAGATGCAAGACATGGTTAAGGAATATACAGGTATAGATTTTGATTTAATTAATACAGATGAAGAAGCCATTAAGGTAGCGAAAGAGAAGCATATAGAAATTACACCATTAATGACTAGAGGGCATGTAATTAGTGCTTTGTTTGAAGAGTTCTGTGAAGAGTATCTAGAACAACCAACATTTGTTACACATCATCCTGTTGAAATATCACCACTTGCTAAAAGAAATGTAGAAGATCCAAGATTAACTGATAGATTTGAAGCTTTTGCAAATACTTGGGAAATAGCTAATGCATTTTCGGAGTTAAATGATCCTATAGATCAAAGGGAAAGGTTCGAAGAGCAAGTAAAGCAAAAAGAAGCAGGCGATGATGAAGCACATATGATGGATAATGATTTCGTAAATGCAATAGAAGTTGGTCTCCCACCTACAGGTGGACTTGGTATTGGTGTTGACAGAGTAATAATGATGTTAACAGACCAAGTATCTATTAGAGATATTATACTATTCCCAACAATGAAACCTATAGATTAATTGTTAGCAAAAGAGCAGACTAATATCTGCTCTTTTTTATTTTATATGTTTAACTAACCTTTAAAGGGGTATATATTAGTGAAGTTAATATTATGTACAATTTAAATACTAGTATAATTTAATATTGAAAATAGTATGTATAACTCAGAAAATATTGGCAAGTATAATAAAGGTATTAATGGTTGACAATTAAAACAACCTGTGTTAAAGTAGTCAAGTTGCTCAGCAAGGGCAATAAAGCATTAAAAAATAAAAAATAAAAAGTAGTTGACACATCGAATAAGTTGTGCTAAACTAACAAAGCTGTCTCGGAAGAGTGGCAAATGAAAAACAAGAGATAGAAAAAAATAAGTAAAAAAACAGTTGACAATGACGAAACAATATGATAGACTAATAAAGTTGCTCGTCAAAAATCGACAAAGGCAACAAAGAAAAAACGAAAAAAATAAATTAAAAAAGTTCTTGACAAATACCGACAAGCGTGATAAACTATCAAAGCTGTCGCAAGAAAAGAACAGCAACAAATTAATAACAAAAGCACATAGACAATAAAACAGCATAAGAAAAACCTTTGAAAGTTCTAAAGTAAATTTGAACAAAAAAGTAATAAATGACGCAAGTCAAAAAGCTAAGCGTAAGCTTGGTCAGGAAAAATATTAAACGAGAGTTTGATCCTGGCTCAGGACGAACGCTGGCGGCGTGCCTAACACATGCAAGTCGAACGAAGTTTGTTTTTCGGAATAAACTTAGTGGCGGACGGGTGAGTAACGCGTGAACAATCTACCCTGTACAAAGGAATAGCCTCGGGAAACTGGGATTAAAACCATATAACACTTACACATCGCATGATGAGTAAGTCAAATTGATTAAGAGGTATAGGATGAGTTCGCGTCTGATTAGCTAGTTGGTGAGGTAATGGCTCACCAAGGCGACGATCAGTAGCCGGCCTGAGAGGGTGAACGGCCACACTGGAACTGAGACACGGTCCAGACTCCTACGGGAGGCAGCAGTGGGGAATATTGCACAATGGGCGAAAGCCTGATGCAGCGACGCCGCGTGAGTGAAGAAGGCCTTCGGGTCGTAAAACTCTGTCCTTGGTGAAGAAAAAAATGACGGTAGCCAAGGAGGAAGCCCCGGCTAACTACGTGCCAGCAGCCGCGGTAATACGTAGGGGGCGAGCGTTGTCCGGATTTACTGGGCGTAAAGGGTGAGTAGGCGGTTGTATATGTCAGATGTAAAAGGCACAGGCTTAACTTGTGTAAGCATTTGAAACTGTACAACTTGAGTGCAGGAGAGGTAAGTGGAATTCCTAGTGTAGCGGTGAAATGCGTAGATATTAGGAGGAACACCAGTGGCGAAGGCGACTTACTGGACTGTAACTGACGCTGAGTCACGAAAGCGTGGGTAGCAAACAGGATTAGATACCCTGGTAGTCCACGCTGTAAACGATGAGTGCTAGGTGTTGGCTAGCGATAGTCAGTGCCGAAGTAAACACAATAAGCACTCCGCCTGGGGAGTACGGTCGCAAGACTGAAACTCAAAGGAATTGACGGGGACCCGCACAAGCAGCGGAGCATGTGGTTTAATTCGAAGCAACGCGAAGAACCTTACCAAGGTTTGACATCCCCTTGACAGATGCAGAGATGTATCCTCCCCTTCGGGGGCAAGGGAGACAGGTGGTGCATGGTTGTCGTCAGCTCGTGTCGTGAGATGTTGGGTTAAGTCCCGCAACGAGCGCAACCCTTATCCTTAGTTGCCAGCAGGTTAAGCTGGGCACTCTAAGGAGACTGCCGGTGATAAACCGGAGGAAGGTGGGGATGACGTCAAATCATCATGCCCCTTATATCTTGGGCTACACACGTGCTACAATGGTCGGTACAAAGGGAAGCGAAAGAGTGATCTGGAGCAAATCCTTATAAACCGATCCCAGTTCGGATTGTAGGCTGCAACTCGCCTACATGAAGTTGGAGTTGCTAGTAATCGCGAATCAGAACGTCGCGGTGAATGCGTTCCCGGGTCTTGTACACACCGCCCGTCACACCATGGAAGTTGGTAATACCCAAAGTCGCTGAGCTAACCGCAAGGGGGCAGGCGCCTAAGGTAGGATCAATGACTGGGGTGAAGTCGTAACAAGGTAGCCGTATCGGAAGGTGCGGCTGGATCACCTCCTTTCTAAGGAGAACTTAAGGAACTTATGCTGTTTTATTGCTGTTCAAGCTAGCGCTTGAACAGCGTGTTTAATTTAATTTTAGGAAATACAAAGTACCTTGAAAATTGCATAGGAAAATAAAGAGAAGACAAAAAAGTTTATAGACAATTGTAAGAACAACTAAGAAATTAGTTAAAATATATATAAAAAAGATATATTATGAAGAAATAATATATTAGCTGAGCGTAAGCGAAGCAAAGGTCAAGATATAAAGGGCTTAGGGCGAATGCCTTGGCACTAGGAGCCGAAGAAGGACGTGGCAAACTACGAAATGCTGCGAGGAGGCGTAAGCAGCCTACGATACGCAGATATCCGAATGAGGAAACTCACATAAGGTAAACCTTATGTATCATACAGTAAATACATAGCTGTATGAGGGGAACGAGGGGAACTGAAACATCTAAGTACCCTTAGGAAGAGAAAATAAAAAATGATTCCGAGAGTAGCGGCGAGCGAAAGCGGAAGAGCCCAAACCAAGTAGAAATACTTGGGGTTGAGGACATATCAAAATGATGGATAATGGTAACCGAACACAACTGGAAAGTTGGTCCAAAGAAGGTGATAGACCTGTAGGTGAAACCGTTAGAAACGAGGATATGATCCAGAGTACCACGGGACACGAGAAATCTTGTGGGAAGCAGGGAGGACCACCTCCCAAGGCTAAATACTACCTAGTGACCGATAGTGAAGAGTACCGTGAGGGAAAGGTGAAAAGAACCCCGGGAGGGGAGTGAAAAAGAACCTGAAACCCTAAGCCTATAAACAGTGGAAGCTCGAAAGAGTGACCGCGTACTTTTTGTAGAACGGGCCAACGAGTTACAATGTGCAGCAAGGTTAAGAACTGAGAGGTTAGGAGCCGAAGGGAAACCGAGTCTGAAAAGGGCGATAGTTGTATGTTGTAGACCCGAAACCGGGTGACCTATCCATGTGCAGGTTGAAGCTGGAGTAAAATCTAGTGGAGGACCGAACCCATTAGCGTTTAAAAGCTACGGGATGACGTGTGGATAGGGGTGAAATTCCAATCGAACCCGGAGATAGCTGGTTCTCCTCGAAATAGCTTTAGGGCTAGCCTCAAGAGAAGTATCGTGGGGGTAGAGCACTGAATGGTCTAGGGGCGTTATACGTTACCAAAACCTATCAAACTCCGAATACCATAGATACAAGCTTGGGAGTCAGACTGTGTGAGATAAGTTTCATAGTCAAAAGGGAAACAGCCCAGATCACCAACTAAGGTCCCCAAATATAGATTAAGTGGAAAAGGATGTAATACTACACAGACAACCAGGATGTTGGCTTAGAAGCAGCCATTCATTAAAAGAGTGCGTAATAGCTCACTGGTCGAGTGGTGTTGCGCCGAAAATGTCCGGGGCTAAAATCTATTACCGAAGTTGTGGGATGTACTTATGTACATCGGTAGAGGAGCATTGTATACGGGTTGAAGTTCCATCGAAAGAGGATATGGACTGTATACAAGAGAGAATGTTGGCATGAGTAGCGAAAGGTGAGTGAGAATCTCACCCATCGAAAGCCTAAGGATTCCTGAGGAAGGCTCGTCCACTCAGGGTAAGTCGGGACCTAAGCCGAGGCCAAATGGCGTAGGCGATGGACAACTGGTTGAAATTCCAGTACCACCAAAATGCGTTTGAGAAATGGGGTAACACAGAAGGATAAGCTAGCACACTGATGGAATAGTGTGTCTAAGTAAGTAGGGAGACTTTGGAGGCAAATCCCCAGAGTCAATCCTGAGATACGAATGGGAGCGAAAATAAGTAGTGAAGTAGCTGAGTCCACGCTGTCAAGAAAAGCCTCTATCGAGCAAATTGGTGCCCGTACCGTAAACCGACACAGGTAGGCAAGGAGAGAATCCAAAGATGAGCGGAAGAACTATTGTTAAGGAACTAGGCAAAATGACCCCGTAACTTCGGGAGAAGGGGTGCCCTTTAGTGTGAAGTCTGAACAGATGGAGCATTGAAGGGTCACAGAAAACAGGCCCAAGCGACTGTTTACCAAAAACACAGGTCTCTGCTAAATCGAAAGATGAAGTATAGGGGCTGACACCTGCCCGGTGCTGGAAGGTTAAGGGGAGAAGTTATCGCAAGAGAAGCTTTGAACTTAAGCCCCAGTAAACGGCGGCCGTAACTATAACGGTCCTAAGGTAGCGAAATTCCTTGTCGGGTAAGTTCCGACCCGCACGAAAGGTGTAACGATTTGGGCACTGTCTCAACAATAGATCCGGTGAAATTGTAGTACTTGTGAAGATGCAAGTTACCCGCGACAGGACGGAAAGACCCCATGGAGCTTTACTGCAGGCTGACATTGGAATTCGGTAGCAATTGTACAGGATAGGTGGGAGACTAAGAAGCGAGTACGCCAGTATTCGTGGAGTCACCGTTGGGATACCACTCTATTGTTACTGAATTTCTAACATGATACCGTGATCCGGTATATGGACACTGTCAGTTGGGCAGTTTGACTGGGGCGGTCGCCTCCGAAAGAGTAACGGAGGCGCTCAAAGGTTCCCTCAGCACGGTCGGAAATCGTGCGAAGAGTGTAAAGGCAGAAGGGAGCTTGACTGCGAGAGAGACATCTCGAGCAGGAACGAAAGTTGGACTTAGTGATCCGGTGGCACCGAGTGGAAAGGCCATCGCTTAACGGATAAAAGCTACCCTGGGGATAACAGGCTTATCTCCCCCAAGAGTCCACATCGACGGGGAGGTTTGGCACCTCGATGTCGGCTCGTCTCATCCTGGGGCTGAAGCAGGTCCCAAGGGTTGGGCTGTTCGCCCATTAAAGAGGCACGCGAGCTGGGTTCAGAACGTCGTGAGACAGTTCGGTCCCTATCCGTCGTGGGCGTAGGAAATTTGAATGGAGCTGTTCCTAGTACGAGAGGACCGGAATGGACAGACCGCTGGTGTATCAGTTGTTCCGCCAGGAGCACGGCTGAGTAGCTAAGTCTGGAAAAGATAAGCGCTGAAGGCATCTAAGCGCGAAACAGACCATAAGATAAGATTTCCCATTACGTAAGTAAGTAAGACCCCTGATAGACTAACAGGTAGATAGGTTGCATGTGTAAGTGTAGCAATACATTGAGCTGAGCAATACTAATAGGTCGAGGTCTTGACCAAATATATGTTTTCTCTGATAAAGTCCTATGCAGTTTTGAGGGTACTAAAATTTAGAACCTTTTAGATATATAAACCTACCAGCAATTTCTATCTTCCTATGGTCGAAGAAATTGGGTTAGGACTAGATCTGGTGGCAATAGCGAAGAGGACACACCCGTTCCCATCCCGAACACGGAAGTTAAGCTCTTCAGCGCTGATGATACTCGGTGGGTAACTGCCCGGGAAAGTAAGACGTCGCCAGGTTAAGTATAATTTTAAATTAATTATATTTATAAAAAAATAATAAAAGTGCTTGACAAAACATGACAAGCATGATAAGCTAGTAAAGCTTCATAAGAATAACAAAAGCACATAGACAATAAAACAGCATAAGAAAAACCTTTGAGAGTTCTAAAGTAAATTTGAACAAAAAAGTAATAAATGACGCAAGTCAAAAAGCTAAGCGTAAGCTTGGTCAGGAAAAATATTAAACGAGAGTTTGATCCTGGCTCAGGACGAACGCTGGCGGCGTGCCTAACACATGCAAGTCGAACGAAGTTTGTTTTTCGGAATAAACTTAGTGGCGGACGGGTGAGTAACGCGTGAACAATCTACCCTGTACAAAGGAATAGCCTCGGGAAACTGGGATTAAAACCATATAACACTTACACATCGCATGATGAGTAAGTCAAATTGATTAAGAGGTATAGGATGAGTTCGCGTCTGATTAGCTAGTTGGTGAGGTAATGGCTCACCAAGGCGACGATCAGTAGCCGGCCTGAGAGGGTGAACGGCCACACTGGAACTGAGACACGGTCCAGACTCCTACGGGAGGCAGCAGTGGGGAATATTGCACAATGGGCGAAAGCCTGATGCAGCGACGCCGCGTGAGTGAAGAAGGCCTTCGGGTCGTAAAACTCTGTCCTTGGTGAAGAAAAAAATGACGGTAGCCAAGGAGGAAGCCCCGGCTAACTACGTGCCAGCAGCCGCGGTAATACGTAGGGGGCGAGCGTTGTCCGGATTTACTGGGCGTAAAGGGTGAGTAGGCGGTTGTATATGTCAGATGTAAAAGGCACAGGCTTAACTTGTGTAAGCATTTGAAACTGTACAACTTGAGTGCAGGAGAGGTAAGTGGAATTCCTAGTGTAGCGGTGAAATGCGTAGATATTAGGAGGAACACCAGTGGCGAAGGCGACTTACTGGACTGTAACTGACGCTGAGTCACGAAAGCGTGGGTAGCAAACAGGATTAGATACCCTGGTAGTCCACGCTGTAAACGATGAGTGCTAGGTGTTGGCTAGCGATAGTCAGTGCCGAAGTAAACACAATAAGCACTCCGCCTGGGGAGTACGGTCGCAAGACTGAAACTCAAAGGAATTGACGGGGACCCGCACAAGCAGCGGAGCATGTGGTTTAATTCGAAGCAACGCGAAGAACCTTACCAAGGTTTGACATCCCCTTGACAGATGCAGAGATGTATCCTCCCCTTCGGGGGCAAGGGAGACAGGTGGTGCATGGTTGTCGTCAGCTCGTGTCGTGAGATGTTGGGTTAAGTCCCGCAACGAGCGCAACCCTTATCCTTAGTTGCCAGCAGGTTAAGCTGGGCACTCTAAGGAGACTGCCGGTGATAAACCGGAGGAAGGTGGGGATGACGTCAAATCATCATGCCCCTTATATCTTGGGCTACACACGTGCTACAATGGTCGGTACAAAGGGAAGCGAAAGAGTGATCTGGAGCAAATCCTTATAAACCGATCCCAGTTCGGATTGTAGGCTGCAACTCGCCTACATGAAGTTGGAGTTGCTAGTAATCGCGAATCAGAACGTCGCGGTGAATGCGTTCCCGGGTCTTGTACACACCGCCCGTCACACCATGGAAGTTGGTAATACCCAAAGTCGCTGAGCTAACCGCAAGGGGGCAGGCGCCTAAGGTAGGATCAATGACTGGGGTGAAGTCGTAACAAGGTAGCCGTATCGGAAGGTGCGGCTGGATCACCTCCTTTCTAAGGAGAACTTAAGGAACTTATGCTGTTTTATTGGCACACAAGGAAACTTGTGTGCTTTAAATAACTCTAAAAACAACCATTAAATAGTGGGGGTATAGCTCAGTTGGGAGAGCACCTGCCTTGCAAGCAGGGGGTCAGGAGTTCGAATCTCCTTATCTCCACCATTAACTTTGTTATAATGAGTTAAAAAACTGAACAAGTAACAAGAGAATAAAAAAACGAGTACCTTGAAAATTGCATAGGAAAAAGAAAAGAGAAGACAAAAAAGTTTATAGAAATATAAAACAGTAAGAACAATCAAGAAATTGATTAACATATATAAAAAACATATATTATGAAGAAGTAATATATAGCTGAGCGTAAAAGCAAAGCAAAGGTCAAGATATAAAGGGCTTAGGGCGAATGCCTTGGCACTAGGAGCCGAAGAAGGACGTGGCAAACTACGAAATGCTGCGAGGAGGCGTAAGCAGCCTACGATACGCAGATATCCGAATGAGGAAACTCACATAAGGTAAACCTTATGTATCATACAGTAAATACATAGCTGTATGAGGGGAACGAGGGGAACTGAAACATCTAAGTACCCTTAGGAAGAGAAAATAAAAAATGATTCCGAGAGTAGCGGCGAGCGAAAGCGGAAGAGCCCAAACCAAGTAGAAATACTTGGGGTTGAGGACATATCAAAATGATGGATAACGGTAACCGAACACAACTGGAAAGTTGGTCCAAAGAAGGTGATAGACCTGTAGGTGAAACCGTTAGAAACGAGGATATGATCCAGAGTACCACGGGACACGAGAAATCTTGTGGGAAGCAGGGAGGACCACCTCCCAAGGCTAAATACTACCTAGTGACCGATAGTGAAGAGTACCGTGAGGGAAAGGTGAAAAGAACCCCGGGAGGGGAGTGAAAAAGAACCTGAAACCCTAAGCCTATAAACAGTGGAAGCTCGAAAGAGTGACCGCGTACTTTTTGTAGAACGGGCCAACGAGTTACAATGTGCAGCAAGGTTAAGAACTGAGAGGTTAGGAGCCGAAGGGAAACCGAGTCTGAAAAGGGCGATAGTTGTATGTTGTAGACCCGAAACCGGGTGACCTATCCATGTGCAGGTTGAAGCTGGAGTAAAATCTAGTGGAGGACCGAACCCATTAGCGTTTAAAAGCTACGGGATGACGTGTGGATAGGGGTGAAATTCCAATCGAACCCGGAGATAGCTGGTTCTCCTCGAAATAGCTTTAGGGCTAGCCTCAAGAGAAGTATCGTGGGGGTAGAGCACTGAATGGTCTAGGGGCGTTATACGTTACCAAAACCTATCAAACTCCGAATACCATAGATACAAGCTTGGGAGTCAGACTGTGTGAGATAAGTTTCATAGTCAAAAGGGAAACAGCCCAGATCACCAACTAAGGTCCCCAAATATAGATTAAGTGGAAAAGGATGTAATACTACACAGACAACCAGGATGTTGGCTTAGAAGCAGCCATTCATTAAAAGAGTGCGTAATAGCTCACTGGTCGAGTGGTGTTGCGCCGAAAATGTCCGGGGCTAAAATCTATTACCGAAGTTGTGGGATGTACTTATGTACATCGGTAGAGGAGCATTGTATACGGGTTGAAGTTCCATCGAAAGAGGATATGGACTGTATACAAGAGAGAATGTTGGCATGAGTAGCGAAAGGTGAGTGAGAATCTCACCCATCGAAAGCCTAAGGATTCCTGAGGAAGGCTCGTCCACTCAGGGTAAGTCGGGACCTAAGCCGAGGCCAAATGGCGTAGGCGATGGACAACTGGTTGAAATTCCAGTACCACCAAAATGCGTTTGAGAAATGGGGTAACACAGAAGGATAAGCTAGCACACTGATGGAATAGTGTGTCTAAGTAAGTAGGGAGACTTTGGAGGCAAATCCCCAGAGTCAATCCTGAGATACGAATGGGAGCGAAAATAAGTAGTGAAGTAGCTGAGTCCACGCTGTCAAGAAAAGCCTCTATCGAGCAAATTGGTGCCCGTACCGTAAACCGACACAGGTAGGCAAGGAGAGAATCCAAAGATGAGCGGAAGAACTATTGTTAAGGAACTAGGCAAAATGACCCCGTAACTTCGGGAGAAGGGGTGCCCTTTAGTGTGAAGTCTGAACAGATGGAGCATTGAAGGGTCACAGAAAACAGGCCCAAGCGACTGTTTACCAAAAACACAGGTCTCTGCTAAATCGAAAGATGAAGTATAGGGGCTGACACCTGCCCGGTGCTGGAAGGTTAAGGGGAGAAGTTATCGCAAGAGAAGCTTTGAACTTAAGCCCCAGTAAACGGCGGCCGTAACTATAACGGTCCTAAGGTAGCGAAATTCCTTGTCGGGTAAGTTCCGACCCGCACGAAAGGTGTAACGATTTGGGCACTGTCTCAACAATAGATCCGGTGAAATTGTAGTACTTGTGAAGATGCAAGTTACCCGCGACAGGACGGAAAGACCCCATGGAGCTTTACTGCAGGCTGACATTGGAATTCGGTAGCAATTGTACAGGATAGGTGGGAGACTAAGAAGCGAGTACGCCAGTATTCGTGGAGTCACCGTTGGGATACCACTCTATTGTTACTGAATTTCTAACATGATACCGTGATCCGGTATATGGACACTGTCAGTTGGGCAGTTTGACTGGGGCGGTCGCCTCCGAAAGAGTAACGGAGGCGCTCAAAGGTTCCCTCAGCACGGTCGGAAATCGTGCGAAGAGTGTAAAGGCAGAAGGGAGCTTGACTGCGAGAGAGACATCTCGAGCAGGAACGAAAGTTGGACTTAGTGATCCGGTGGCACCGAGTGGAAAGGCCATCGCTTAACGGATAAAAGCTACCCTGGGGATAACAGGCTTATCTCCCCCAAGAGTCCACATCGACGGGGAGGTTTGGCACCTCGATGTCGGCTCGTCTCATCCTGGGGCTGAAGCAGGTCCCAAGGGTTGGGCTGTTCGCCCATTAAAGAGGCACGCGAGCTGGGTTCAGAACGTCGTGAGACAGTTCGGTCCCTATCCGTCGTGGGCGTAGGAAATTTGAATGGAGCTGTTCCTAGTACGAGAGGACCGGAATGGACAGACCGCTGGTGTATCAGTTGTTCCGCCAGGAGCACGGCTGAGTAGCTAAGTCTGGAAAAGATAAGCGCTGAAGGCATCTAAGCGCGAAACAGACCATAAGATAAGATTTCCCATTACGTAAGTAAGTAAGACCCCTGATAGACTAACAGGTAGATAGGTTGCATGTGTAAGTGTAGCAATACATTGAGCTGAGCAATACTAATAGGTCGAGGTCTTGACCAAATATATGTTTTCTCTGATAAAGTCCTATGCAGTTTTGAGGGTACTAAAATTTAGAACCTTTTAGATATATAAACCTACCAGCAATTTCTTTCTTCCCTTGGTCGAAGAAATTGGGTTAGGACTAGAATCTGGTGGCAATAGCGAAGAGGACACACCCGTTCCCATCCCGAACACGGAAGTTAAGCTCTTCAGCGCTGATGATACTCGGTGGGTAACTGCCCGGGAAAGTAAGACGTCGCCAGGTTAAAATGACAGACAGTTGAAATTTAAGCAAAATTTCAACTGTTTTTTTATTTATAAGAAAAGTAAGGAATATAAGTATATTTATACATATATTTAATATTTATAAGAAAAGCTTGACAAAATTAATAAAAATTAATACAATGGATGTATAAGGTTAAATAAATATGTTAATATATATATAAAAGAAACGGTGGTGGTTATTTTGAATAATTTAGCTATAAATGTTAATTCAGAAATAGGAAAGCTAAAGAAAGTATTGCTTCATAGACCAGGTAAAGAATTAGAAAATTTAATGCCTGAATATTTAGAAAGACTTCTTTTTGATGATATACCTTATTTAAAAATAGCTCAAGAAGAGCATGATGAGTTTGCAAACATTTTAAGAAACAATGGAGTAGAAGTTGTTTATCTCGAAGATCTAGTGGCAGAATCTATATCAAATAATGATTTGAAACTACAGTTTATTGATGAATTTATTGAAGAGGCTGGAATCAAGGAAGATAGGGAAACTAATCTATTGAGAGAATATTTCCAATCATTTAGTAGCAAAGATATGATATTGAAAATGATGGAAGGCATTAGAAAAACAGAAATTAAGGATTATAAACTTAAAAATTTAACTGATTATTTAAACAATGATTATCCATTTATTATTGATCCTATGCCAAATTTATATTTTACAAGAGACCCATTTGCAACAGTAGGAAATGGGGCAACTATTCATAAAATGCATACAGTTACCAGGAATAGAGAAACATTATTTGCAAAATATATTTTCAACTGTAATCCAGACTATAAAGAAACTAAACTTTGGTATGACAGATCTGAAGATTTTTCTATTGAGGGTGGAGATATTTTAGTACTTAATGAAAAAACTGTAGCGGTTGGAATATCGCAAAGAACTCATCCAAATGCAATAGAAAAATTAGCTAATAAGTTATTGACAGAAGATAGTAATTTTGATAAAATTTTGGCAATTGATATACCAAAACAAAGAACATTTATGCATCTTGATACAGTTTTTACAATGGTTGACTATGATAAGTTTACAATGCATCCTAATATAAAAAAAGACATTAGCGTATATGTTTTAGAGAGAGATAAGAATGGTAAGATGATTATTTCTGAAGAACAAGGTTCACTTGAAGATATTTTGAAAAAGTATTTAAATCTTGACAAAATTAGTCTCATAAAATGTGGCGGAAATAGTATTATAGATGCAGCAAGAGAACAATGGAATGATGGTTCAAATACACTATGTATTGCACCTGGGGAAGTAATAGTATATTCAAGAAACTATGTTACAAATAAAGTATTACAAGAAGAGGGCATAAAGACACATATAATGCCAAGTTCAGAGTTATCTAGAGGTAGAGGTGGCCCTAGATGTATGAGTATGCCTTTAATTAGGGAAGATTTAAATAAATAATAAAAAATCAAATTTTTAAATGTTTTATACACACAATAAATTTTAAATTATCGGAGGTACTGAAATGGCAGTAAATTTAAAAGGAAGAAGTTTTTTAACATTAATGGATTTTACACCAGAAGAAATAAGATACATGTTAGATTTAGCGCATGATTTAAAAGCTAAAAAAAGATCAGGTGTATACAATTATTTATTAAGAGGAAAAAATATAGTTTTACTATTTGAAAAGACTTCCACAAGAACAAGATGTGCATTTGAAGTTGCAGCATTAGAAGAAGGGGCACATGTAACATTTTTAGATTCAGGAAGCTCACAAATGGGCAAAAAAGAATCTTTAGAAGATACTGCAAAAGTATTAGGAAGATACTATGATGGAATAGAGTACAGAGGATACAAACAACAAGTAGTGGAAGATTTAGCTAAATATGCAGGAGTGCCAGTATGGAATGGATTAACAGATGTTGATCACCCAACTCAAATATTAGCAGATTTATTAACAATAGAAGAGCATATTAAAAAACCATTAAATAAAGTTAAAGTTGTATTTGCAGGAGACATAAGAAACAATATGTCATATGCATGGATGTATGGTTGTGCAAAAATGGGAATGCATTTTGTAGCTTACGGACCAAAAGAATTAATAGATCAAGTAGATAAAGAAGTTGTAAAAAAAGCAAACGAAGTAGCGGCATTTACAGGTGGAAAAATTGAAATATCAGATAGTGTAGATGCAGTAAAAGGTGCAGATGTAATATATACAGATGTATGGGCATCAATGGGAGAAGAAGCACAAATACCAGAAAAAGTAAAAATGCTTACACCATATAAAGTAACAATGGAATTATTAAAAGCAACAGGCAATGATGATGTTATATTTATGCATTGCTTACCAGCATTCCATGATTTTGAAACAAAAATGGCAAAAGAACAGAAAGAATTGGGATTTGATATAAGAGAAGTAACAGATGATGTATTCAGAAGTAGACATTCAGTAGTATTTGATGAAGCTGAAAATAGAATGCATACAATAAAAGCTGTTATAGTAGCGACTATATAAAAACTCCTCCCCAATTTTGAAAAAGATAGTTCAAAATTGGGGAGAATTATTTAAAGGAGAATAAATAAAATGAGTAGAGCAAAAAGAGTAGTGATAGCCTTGGGCGGAAATGCTTTAGAAGATAAGAGCCTACCAACAACAGCAGAATCGCAATTACAAGTTGTAAAAAAGACAAGTGAGTATTTAGCAGAAATAAGCTGTGCAGGATATGAAATAGCAATAGTACATGGAAATGGTCCACAAGTAGGAAGAATATTACTAGCAACAGAAGCTGCAAAGGATATCACACCAGCAATGCCATTTGATGTATGTGGAGCAATGAGCCAAGGATATATAGGATATCATATACAACAAGGATTAAAATTAGCATTAGCTAAAAGAAATAGAATATTGCCAGTAGTAAGCGTAATAACACAAGTAGTAGTAGATAAAAATGATAAAGCTTTTCAAAATCCAACAAAACCAATAGGTCCATTCTATACAGAAGAGGAAGCAAAGAAGTTATCAGAAGAAAAAGGTTACACTGTAAAAGAGGATTCTGGGAGAGGATGGAGAAGAGTAGTTCCATCACCAATGCCAAAAAAGATAGTTGAAATAGGAACTATAAAAACACTTTGGGATACAACAATCGCAATAACGTGCGGAGGAGGAGGTATCCCAGTTATAGAAAATGAAGATGGTTCTTTAGAAGGAATAGCAGCGGTAATTGATAAGGACTTAGCGGCAGAAAGACTAGCAGAAGACATGGATGCTGATATACTAATGATATTAACAGAAGTTGAAAAAGTATCAATTAATTTTAATAAACCAAATCAAGAAGACTTATCACATTTAACAATAAAAGAAGCAGAACAATTTATAGAAGAAGGACATTTTGCTCCTGGAAGTATGCTTCCAAAGGTATTAGCAGCAGTTAATTTCGCTAAGTCTAGACCTGGAAGAAAAGCTATAATTACATCACTTTATAAAGCTGAAGATGCTTTGGCAGGTAGTTGCGGAACTGTTATAGAAGCATAATAAGAAGATTCTGTATTTATATAAACTATGAATTAAGTATTATATATAAAAAAGTGAACATAAAACATAATCAGTGTTTTATGTTCATTTTTTATAAGTGTTTTGCAGATAAAATAGTAAAAAAATACAATAAACAAATATTTAAAACAAAATTAATCATAAATTAACAAAAATATTTTTCACAATTAAAACAAGTAATATGTAATCTGATATAAATAAATGATGACTAATAGTAATTAAAATACAACATTAATAGAACTATAAGAAATAAATATTTTTTATAGTTAAAGATTAATTACTAAAAGAAATTAATATAAATATACACTAAAATGATAAAAAATGCTTGACTTTATTAGTGTTTAAGGTTATTATATCAATAACATATTTATGAAGTGTTAATTTTAGTCATAAATTAATAAAATAGTATTGGAGGAAGTAACATGCGAAAATCAAAAGAGATTATGGAACAAACTGAAAAATACGGAGCTCATAATTACCATCCAAAAGAAGTTGTATTTGCACATGCTGATGGAGTAATTGTAACAAATCCAGAGGGTGAAAAATTTTATGATATGCTCAGTGCATACTCTGCATTAAACTTTGGTCATAGACATCCTGAATTGGTACAAGCTGCTAAAGACCAGTTAGATAATATAACCCTTTCATCAAGAGCATTCTACAATAATGTTTTAGGTGACTGGATGGAAAAGTTATGTAAATTAACAGGAAAAAATATGGTTCTTCCTATGAATACAGGTGCTGAAGCAGTTGAAACAGCTCTAAAAACAGCAAGAAGATGGGGAAACTTTGTTAAAGGTGTAGAAGATGGAAAACAAGAAATTATAGTTTGCTCTAATAATTTTCACGGTAGAACTATTACAATAATAACAATGAGTACTGATCAAGATGCTAGAAAAGGATTCGGACCATTTACACCTGGGTTTAAGGTAATAGAGTATGGAAATTTGGAAGAACTTAAATCTTCAATAACTTCAAATACTGTAGCTTTTATGATGGAACCTATACAAGGTGAAGCAGGAATTATTGTTCCTCCTGCTGGTTTTATGAAGAAAGCATATGATCTATGTAAAGAGAATAATATACTGTTTATAGCAGATGAAGTGCAAACAGGATTTGCTAGAACAGGTAAAATGTTTGCTAGTGAACACGAAGGAGTTGTACCAGATATATATATTCTAGGAAAAGCACTAGGTGGTGGTATAATAGCTGTTTCTGCGATTGCGGCAGATAGTGATATACTTGGAGTATATGAACCCGGTTCTCATGGTTCGACATTTGGGGGTAACCCATTAGGTTGTGCAGTTTCTATTAAAGCAATGGAAATTTTAGAAAGAGATAATTATCCTAAACAAGCCGAAGAAAAAGGCAATTATTTTATGAACAAGTTAAAAAGTATTGTTAATGATGATATAGTTGAAATAAGAGGAAAAGGTCTACTTGTAGGTGTTGAGTTTAAAATTAATGCAGCACCATATGTAAAGAAACTTATAGCTAATGGAGTCCTTGCAAAGGAAACACATGAGAAAACAATACGATTTGCACCACCTATTACTATTACATATGAACAATTAGATGATGCATTTGAAAAAATAAAAATAGCACTTTCAAAATAATTGATTTTATAATATATATCTATAAGGAGCGTGGTAACTAAACACGCTTTTTATTTTTTTAAAATGTTTATTAATTAGAAGGCTAAAAAGTTATAAAATCAATTGAAATAAATATAGCATTAAAAAACATATTAAGAAATTAGAATTTTCTATTTATTTATTTGTAGAAATTAATAATTTGTTGTCATTATTTATTAAATAGTGTACAATAGTACAATATTCTATGACAATATAGGTTCGGGGAGGAAATTTTATGATGTGGTTTTATAATTTAAAAATGGCAAAAAAACTCTTGTTAGGATTCCTTATAGTTGCAATCGTTTCAGGAATTGTGGGGGTTGTTGGGATATTTCAGATTAGAGGTTTAAGTGCTGACTATTATGATTTGTATGAGAAGTACAAAGTTGTATTAGGTGATGTGTCAGAGATACAACTATTGTATGATAATCTTGCGTTAAAAACTAATATTGCTATAATTGTTATGATGATCATTATGGTATTTTCAATACTTGTAGCTATGTATCTAGGTAGAAAGTATGCAAAAATTATTACTGCTCCAATAGTAAGAATGGTTGATTTAGCCGATAAATTGTCTGTTGGAGATGTAAGTATGAGTACAAAAGAAAAATCAGAAAGTGGAGAAAGAGCACTTATAGATTCAACAGATGAAATAGGTAGACTCATTTCAGCTTTTGGTAGAATGGTTGAAAATATACGAAATCAAGTATACATAGTTGAAAAAATTGCCTCGGGTGATTTAACAATTGATGTAAAAGCTAAATCAGATAAGGATTTGTTAGGTAAGAAATTATTGGAAATGGTACAAAACAATAATGAAATTTTATTTAATATTGAACTTGCTGCAAAGCAAGTTGCTTCTGGTTCTAGACAAATTTCCGACTCAAGTATTTCTCTTTCTCAAGGAGCTACGGAGCAAGCAAGTTCTATTGAAGAACTAACTGCATCCATAGAGGAAATTGAACTACAAATAGAAAGAAATGCTAATAATGCTAATAAAGCTAATGAAATTAGTGAAAAAACTAAACTTAACGCCGTTAAAGGTAATGAACAAATGAAAGAAATGTTAAATGCAATGGAAGAAATTAATTTATCATCAAGCAATATATCAAGAATTATTAAAGTTATTGATGATATTGCGTTTCAAACTAATATACTAGCATTAAATGCTGCTGTTGAAGCAGCGAGGGCTGGTCAACACGGAAAAGGGTTTGCAGTAGTTGCAGAAGAAGTAAGAAATCTTGCAGCACGTTCAGCTGAAGCAGCTAAGGAAACTACAGTAATGATTGAAGGGTCAATTCAAAAAGCAGAAGTAGGAACTAAAATCGCTAATGAAACAGCTATTGCTTTAAATGGAATAGTCGAAGATATATCTAGAGCTGCAGCTTTAGTAAATGATATTGCTATAGCATCTAATGAACAAGCTGCTGGAATAAGCCAGATAAATCAAGGAATTACGCAAGTATCAGTAGTTGTGCAGACTAATTCTGCTACCTCGGAAGAGTCAGCTGCAGCAAGTGAGGAACTTTCATCACAAGCAGAACTTTTGAAAGAACAAGTAGAAAGATTTAAACTGAAGAAAACTTTGAATTTAAATACATAATAAAATGATAAAAACCTATTGAACAAATTATTCAATAGGTTTTTATCATAATTAGATATTAACTTGATGCTGGATATTTCCAAAGTTTCCTTGCATATTTTTATTTTCAACTAACTCTTGTTCAATTTCTTTTAAATTATACGTTTCATGGTTAGAATCTAGATTTCTAAATGCATTGGTTAACATTAATTTTATCCTGTTTATCTGATTTACTTCACTTGCACCGGCATCATAGTCTATTGGTACAATGTTTGACATAGGATATGAATCTTTTAATTTTTTTATCATTCCTTTACCCGTTATATGATTTGGCAAACAAGCAAAAGGTTGTAAACATAATATATTATTAACGCCACTATCTAATAGTTCTATCATTTCGGCAGTTAAAAACCATCCTTCTCCAGATTGATTGCTTAGAGATAAAAATTTATTTGCTTTATTAGCCAGCTCATCTATTTTACTTGGGACAGTAAATCTTTTTGATTTTTTAAATGCTTCAACACTTGGACGTTTATATAAATCAATAGCCTTCGTGGCAGTTTTGTTAATAAACCAACTTTTATAGGTTCCAGTTAATAACTGTTCATATTTTATGGTTCCATTGTGTGTACAATATGATGCGAAATCTATTAAATCTGGGACTACAACTTCTGCACCTTCTTCTTCTAAAAGTGAAAATATGTTGTTGTTTGCATTTGGATGAAATTTAACAAGAATTTCGCCTACTATTCCTACTTTAGGTTTTCTTATATTTTCGTTTAGTTCAATATTATCAAAATCTTCTACTAGATCATTTATTGTTTCTCTAAAAGTTTTAAAATTTCCAGATTCAACTACTTTGTGACATCTTTCTACCCATTTATTATACATAAGATTAACAGAACCTTTTACTTTTTCATAAGGTCTAGTTCTGTATGTTGTGCGCATCAATGTGTCACCAAGGACAACGGACATAATCATTCTATTTATAAAAGGTACTGTAATCTTAAATCCCGGCTGTTTCTCAAGCCCAACTACATTAAAAGATATAACTGGAATATTATCGTACCCTAAATCTTTTAGAGCTTTTCGAATAAATCCAATATAGTTAGTAGCACGACATCCTCCGCCGGTTTGAGAAATTAATAATGTTGTATTGTTTAAATCATACTTACCTGATTCTAGGGCATTTATTAATTGTCCAATAACTATGATAGAAGGATAGCAAGCATCGTTGTTAACTACTTTTAGTCCTACATCTATAGCTTTTTTGTCTACAGCTGGAAGCACTTCAAAATTATATCCAGATTTTTTTCCTGCAGTTTTAAAAAATTGAAAATGAATTGGAGACATTTGAGGTACAAGTATTGTATGTTCTTTTTTCATTTTTTTAGTAAAAATAGGTCTAGATGACTCTATGATATCATTTCGTGTATGAATTTTACTAGATCTATCACGTTCATTTATTGATGCAATTAGCGAACGTATACGGATTCTTATTGCACCTAGATTAGTAATTTCATCTATTTTAATCAAAGTATATATTTTATTTTTCTTGTCAAGTATTTCTTTTACCTGATCAGTTGTAACCGCGTCAAGTCCACAACCAAAAGAGTTAAGCTGTATAAGTTCTAAACAATCTGTTTCTGCAACATATGTTGCAGCTTTATAAAGCCTAGTATGATATGACCATTGATCCATAACTCTAATTGGTCTTACTATAGGATAATCGTCACCAAGCGAATCTTCTGATAGAACAACTAAACCATAACCCTCAATCATTTCTGGTATGCCGTGATTTATTTCTGGATCTATATGATAAGGCCTTCCTGCTAGCACGATACCTTTCATGTTATTTGTTTTAATAAAATTAATAGCCTTTTTGCCTTCGCTTTTTACATCTGATTTATATTTCTCTAGTTCTTTATACGATTTTTCAGCGGCTATTTTTATTTCATTTAAAGTGATGCATTCATCTTCAAGTTCTTTAAAAAGCTTTTTTATAAGTCTTTCTTTATCACCTAGGTTTAAAAATGGTTTATAGAATTTTACTCCTTTTAAATCTACATTTGCGTCAATGGACTCAGGATATGAAGCTACTACAGGACAATTATAATGATTGCCTGCATTTTCATCTTCTTTAATATTATAAGCAATGCATGGATAAAATATCTTATTAACATTATTGTTAATTAAATCTATTATATGTCCGTGAGTTATTTTACCTGGATAACATACTGATTCAGATGGTATGGTGCCCATTCCAAGTTCATATATTTTCTTGCTTGATAGTCCAGATAGAACCACCTTGTATTTTAGTTCCGTAAAAAATGTAAACCAAAATGGATAGTCTTCATACATATTTAATACTCTAGGTATACCAATTGTGCCTCTAGTTGATTGTTCTATTGATAGTGGCTTATAATTAAAAACACGCTTATATTTGTATTTATATATATTTGGAAGTGTACCTTTTTTATCTACGTGAACATACTTTTCAGCACCTTTTTCGCATCTATTACCTGATACATAATATCTTCCGTCAGAAAATTTATTAACTGTTAACAAACAATTATTACCACAATTTATACAACGCTCCATAGAAGTATCAAATGAGAATTTATTAAGATCATCTTCTTTTAAAAATGATGTTTGCTTAGAATTGTCATATTTGTTTTTTGCTATTAAGGCAGCACCAAATGCTCCCATAATACCTGCTATATCTGGCCTTACAACTTCACGTCCTACAATTTGCTCAAAAGCCCTTAAAACGGCATTGTTATGAAAAGTCCCACCTTGAACAACAATTTTATTTCCTAAGGAATCCAGAGACTTAAGCCTGATAACTTTAAATAGAGCATTTTTTATTACAGAAAATGAGATGCCTGCAGATATATCACTTACAGTTGCGCCTTCTCTTTGTGCTTGTTTAACCTTTGAATTCATGAAAACAGTACACCTAGTTCCTAAATCAACAGGGTTTTCAGAGAATATTGCAGTTTCTGAAAAGTCTTTAACAGACATGTCAAGAGATTTTGCAAATGTTTCAATAAAGGAACCACAACCAGAGGAACAAGCTTCATTAAGCATAATTGAATCAATTACACCATCCTTAATAAGCATACTTTTCATATCTTGTCCGCCAATATCGATTATGAAATCTACTCCATTAAGAAAGAAATCAGCAGCTCTATAATGCGCTATTGTTTCAATTTCACCAATATCTACATTTAAAGCTGATTTAATTAAATGTTCTCCGTAACCAGTTACAGCAGTATATGCAATATTTATTCCATCGTGGAGCTGTTTATATAGTTCTTTTACAGCATAAATTGCCGAGTTAAGTGGATTACCTCTATTACTACCATAATAGGAAAACAATATTTCTCCTTCTTCTGCTATTAGAACGAGTTTAGTAGTTGTAGAACCAGCATCTATACCAAGAAATGCAGTACCTGAATACTCACTAATATCTTTACGTTTTGCTCTATGCTGGTTATGTCTTGTTAAAAATTCATTGTATTCATCTTTGTTGTTAAATAACGGCTCTAAATCTTTCTTTCGATAAGCTATATTTGCACTTTTTATTTTATCATTTAATTCATTGTTAAATATATCAAAATTAATTTTTTTATGGTTTTCTGATAATAATGCTGCTCCAATAGCTACATAGTAGTTTGCATCTTCTGGACAAATAGCATTTTCATCTGTTAGTTCCAATGTTTCTTTAAATCTTTCTCTTAATTCGGATAAAAAATATAATGGACCACCTAAAAAGGCAACCTTGCCTTTAATTGGTCTTCCTTGAGCTAATCCGCTTATAGTTTGATTTACGACTGCTTGAAATATTGAAGCAGCAATATCTTCTTGTCTAGCACCTTCATTTAATAGTGGTTGTATGTCTGATTTAGCAAAAACACCACATCGTGATGCTATAGGATATATAGTCTTATAATTTTTTGATAAATCATTTAATCCAGAAGCATCTTTGCGAAGCAAGATTGACATTTGGTCAATGAAGGCACCTGTACCACCTGCGCAAGACCCGTTCATACGCTGTTCTAAATTGCCTGACAAATATGTTATTTTTGCATCTTCTCCTCCTAATTCAATTGCTACGTCCGTATTTGGAATAAATTTTTCTATTGCTTTTGTGCTTGCTGCTACCTCTTGAACAAAAGGTATTCCAAGATATTTTGACACATCAATAGCACCTGAACCTGTAACACTAATTCTAATTAAGCTACCCTCAAGACAAATCGAAGATTTTTTAATAATTTCGGTAACTGTATTTTTTATGTCCGAGAAATGTCTTTTATATTCCTTATGAACAATATTTCCTTTATGATCTATTACTGCAATTTTTACTGTCGTAGACCCTATATCCAACCCTACTAAGTAATTTTTCATTATAATTCCTCCGAAAGCTACAACTAATAGCTTTACACTATATTATTTGATATAATAATATAAAGTTATTATATCAAATTTTGTTTTAAAATCAACTTAAATTAATCTTAACACATAAATTTTAATAACAAAATCAAAATTTATTTTTTTGCAGCTATAATTTGTTCTAATTCAAACATTTATAAGTATAATATATATATATATGTATTGAAATAAAAATAAGACTAAATTTTAAAAATCATATGGATATAGAATAATATTTATTTAGTGATTGATTTTATAGTTACAAAAAGATATTATATAGTTAAATATATACTTTTGTAATTATTTAAATTATTTATGACATGAAGATGATTTAATTTTATGCAATTGGTATAATTAATAAATTATAGGTGATATTATGAAAAATTTAATAAAAACAGTAACTATAGTATTAGTTTTGCAACTTGCCTTTGTTTTTGTTGCTTTTGCAGATAATGGGATGAATAATATGGTTAACGCAAAAGGTAAAGTTTTAGAAGTAATAGATGAACAATCAGCACAAAATATGGGGTATGATGAAAACAGTTTAATTCAAGGTGTGCAAAAAGTTAAAATATTAATTACAACAGGCGAATATAAAGGAAGAGAAGTTATTGTAGAAAACTACTTACAAGGTAGTCCTGTATCTGACGTAAGAGCAAAAGAAGGACAGCGGTTATTGATGGCAATTGATAAGAGCGATTCTGAAAATATACAGTTTTTTATTTCTTCCTATGAAAGAGATGTATACTTATATGGATTAATAATTATTTTTATATTACTTATTTTGATTATAGGAAAAATACAAGGGTTAAAAAGTATAGCTACCCTTTCTATTACAATGGCTATTATATTTATGTATACAGTACCAACTATACTAAAAGGAACAAATCCAGTTTTTGCTTCTGTAATAAGTTGTATTATAATAACTATGGTTACTATGATAACATTATCTGGATTTAATAAAAAAGCAATTGCTGCAATTATTGGAACAGCGGCGGGTATAATTATAGCAGGATTAATATCATATATTATAAGTAAAGTTGCTCATTTATCAGGGTTCGATACAACTGAAGCTACAATGTTATTATATATTCCACAAGGAATAGCTTTTGATTTTAATGAATTATTATTTGCGGGAATAATTATAGGTACAATGGGAGCAACTATGGATATAAGTATGTCTGTTGCATCATCTATGAATGAAATAGTAATTCATAATCCTACAATAAACATTAAAGATCTTATGTCATCAGGACTTAATGTGGGAAGAGATGTAATGGGAACAATGACTAATACACTTATTTTAGCATATACTGGATCGTCTATGTCTATACTTCTTGTTTTCTTTGCATATAAAACTTCAATTATGGAAATTATGAATCTTGATATAATTGCAACAGAAATAGTAAGATCTATTTCTGGAAGTATAGGACTTATTTTAAGTGTACCATGTACAGCCTTAACAGTTAGTGCACTAGAAAAAATTAAAAGAAGTAGAGCAACTAGTAAATAAGCATGATATGTTATATTTAAATAGTTTTGCTATATTTTATAAATATTAAGTTATGAAACTTGTATTATTTATTAATATTACTGTGACACGAATTTTATATAAAAAACATCAAATATATTGTATTGCAAAAAAATGTATGATATAATTAAATTGAATAAACGAGGAGGTTTTGTAATGTATGCGCTAATTTTAATATTAAACGATATATACAAATTGGATACAATTCATGAAGTGTTTTATGAAGAGGAAATTGGGGCTACAACAATTGATAGCCAAGGAATGGGGAAGGTTCTTTTAGACCATAATATAAATATTCCTATGCTAGCTAGTGTAAGAAAGTTAATAGATGGAAGAAAACCATATAATAAAACTATTTTCAGTGTAATTAAGGATAAAGAAAAACTTGATAATGTAGTTGATAAAATTAAAAAGGAACTTGATTATTTTAAGGAGCCTGGAATTGGGTTTATGTTCGTTGTTCCAGTGGTTGAAAGCTATGGTTCGAAACCTGAAGATTCAAGATAAATTCAGATAGATATAAGGAACTTTTTATAAATAGAAATATTTCTATTTATAAAAAGTTCCTTATTATTTTTATTATTATAAAATAATAAAAAGTTTATTGACAATGATTATCAATTAGCATATACTATAATTATAGTAAATGAGAATGATTATCATAATCTGTTGAAAAAGTTGTTATATTACGATTTAGGAGGAAATACAAATGACATTAGATAATATAAAACCTGGTAATGGCGGGATAATATCATCAGTTAAGGGAGAAGGAATGTTGAGAAGAAGGCTTCTTGATATGGGATTAACTCCAAATACTCGTGTAGAAGTCAGAAAGGTTGCGCCAATGGGAGACCCTATAGAAATATTTTTGAGAAGTTATGTATTAACCATTAGACGTGAAGAAGCTTCTAAAATTGAATTAAAAGGAGTACTATAGATATGGCTCTTGTTTTCGCGTTAGCAGGAAATCAAAATTCTGGTAAAACAACCTTGTTCAACAAACTTACTGGAAGCAACCAACACGTAGGAAATTTCCCTGGGGTTACTATTGAAAAAAAAGAAGGTCTAATTAAAAGGCAAAAAGATGCAACTGTTGTAGATTTGCCTGGTATATATTCTCTTTCTCCTTATACAATGGAGGAAGTTGTTACAAGGGATTTTCTTTTAAAAGAAAATCCGGATTTGATAATCAATATAGTTGATGCTACAAATATTGAGAGAAATTTATATCTAACGCTTCAGTTGATGGAACTCTCTATTCCAATGGTTATAGCATTAAATATGATGGATGAAGTTAGAGCTAGTGGAAACTCTGTAGATGTTGTTAAATTATCTAATTATTTAGGAATTCCTGTTGTACCTATTTCGGCTGCGAAAAATGAGGGAATTTCTGAATTAATGGACGTTATAATGAAATCTGCTATTGAGAAGAAAAAACCATTAAAGCTTGATTTCTGTACGGGTGAAGTTCATAAAGCAATACATTCTATTTCTCATTTGATTGAAGATCAAGCTTTATCATTAGGGTATCCTATTAGGTTTGCTGCTACTAAATTGGTAGAGGGTGATGAACCCACCATCAAAGCGTTGAATGTATCAGATTCACAAATGCATATTATAAATCATGTTGTAGAAGATATGGAAAAGTCCTTAGAAACAGATAGAGAAGCAGCACTGGCAGATATGAGGTATAATTATATTGGTAAATTGTGTTCAGATAGTGTTGTTAAACACCAAGAAACTAATGAACAAATAAGGTCAGAAAAAATCGATAGAGTACTAACCCATAGGTATTTTGGCATTCCTATATTTTTCGGAATCATGTTTTTTGTATTTTGGTTGACATTTAGTGTAATAGGGGCACCTCTTCAAGAATTATTAGAAACAGGTATTGGTGTAGTTACAGATGGATTTGCTAAAATCTTAACTGATGCTGGCGTTAGTGATTGGCTTTATTCTTTAATAATTGATGGTATATTCGCTGGAGTAGGAAGTGTGCTTTCGTTTTTACCTATAATAGTAATATTGTTTTTGTTTTTATCGCTTCTAGAAGATAGTGGTTACATGGCTAGGGTAGCATTTGTAATGGACAAAATGCTTCGTAAAATTGGTTTGTCTGGACGTTCCTTCGTACCTATGCTCATAGGCTTTGGGTGCAGCGTACCTGCTATTATGGCAACTAGGACACTATCTAGTGAACGAGATAGAAAGATGACTATTGTATTGACACCATTTATGTCATGTAGTGCAAAGTTACCTATATATGGAATGATTACCGCTGCTTTTTTCCCTAACAATGCGGCAATAGTTATGATTTCATTGTACATTTTAGGGATCTTAGTTGCTATTTTATCGGGATTATTGCTTAAGTGTACGGTTTTTAAGGGAAATCCTGTACCATTTGTTATGGAAATGCCAGCATATCGTATCCCCTCATCTAAAAGTGTCTTGATGCACATGTTGGAAAAGGCTAAGGATTTTGTCCGTAAAGCATTTACTGTTATATTTATTGCTTCACTAATGATATGGTTTTTACAAAGTTTTGATTGGTCGTTTAATATGGTAGATGATAGTACAAACAGTATACTTGCATATATTGGTTCGAGGATAGCTTTTATATTTAAGCCTTTAGGGTTCAGTGATTGGAGAATTTCAACAGCACTTATTACAGGATTGACTGCAAAGGAAGCTGTTGTAAGTACATTGTCTGTGTTGACAGGTGTTTCAAGTGATGTTCAACTTTCAATGATATTAAATACAATGCTTACTCCACTTAGTTCATTTGCATTTCTTGCTTTTACTTTGTTGTATATGCCTTGTATTGCGGCATTTGCAGCTACTAAAAGAGAACTCGGCTCAATGAAATATGCAATTTTAACAGCTTTATATCAGACAATTACTGCATATGTAGTTGCACTTGTTATATATCAAATAGGAAAATTACTTTTGATGTAAGGAGGTTTGAGGATGAAAATTGTTGATTTAGTAGTTGTTATAGTTATTGTGTTAATTGTTACTGGTATTGTTGTATCAATGAAAAGGCAAAAGAAAAAAAATGGTTCTGGATGCGGGGGATGCAGTGGATGCTCAGTAAAGAACTGTCAAGATAGAAAATTATAAAAATGGCTATCTCATATATTATGAGATAGCTTTTTTTTACAACTTATAGGTATTACTTATTAGAAGTAGAAACATTTTTACATTTCAAGAATATATATAATTACATATATGAATAAATTATGAATATGAGGTGTAATTATGGATAACTTTTCAATAAAAGATGACATAGAAGCTATGATGAGAAGGAGAAATGATGTTATATTTGTTCAAGATGCAATAATTGAGGAAATTGTTATTGATAACAGAACAGGATTTGTAACAATTTCATATGGTGTTATGGGAGAACGTTGCATGGTATTTATGCAACTTGTTACATTAGTGGTAGGCAGAGATACAGTAATAAGAAATCAGTTTGGTCAGAATTTATCTTTGCGAGATTTAAGAGAAGGTATGATTGTAGATGCAGAGTTTTCTTCTGCTATGACAAAAAGCATACCACCACAATCTAGAGCTTTTAGAATAACTGTAATTAGACAAAACGATAGCATTAGCATTACTGAAGATAGGATCTTGAGTGTAGACCCTAATAACGGTTTTTTTTATACAGGCAATGCCGATGATATGCTTAGTCAAATGAGATTTGTAGTCAATAATGAAACTAGAATTATGGATAGGAGAGGGAATAGAATAAGATTAAGAGATTTAAGACCAGGGCAACTGGTAAGAGTTGAACATGCAAATTTCCAAACTATGAGCATACCTCCACAAACAACTGCTTTTACTGTTCAAGTCCTATAGAAGATGTAAATAAACTATAAAAATCAAAAGAAAGGGTTTTGTGCAATATACGCATAAAACCCTTTCAATTAAAATATTATATAAATAAATTTACATTAGATTCTTCAGCATCTCCAAGATAAGTTCCTACACCAGCATAATCAATGCCGTCTATTAGCTCATCTTTTGTTATTCCCATTACGTCCATAGACATAGTGCAAGCTATCATTTTAACACCATTATTCATTGCCTTTTTAATTAAATCTTCTAAAGAATCTATATTTTTATCATTCATTACCTTTTTCATCATCGCAGTTCCCATGCCACCCATGTGCATTTTTGAAAGTTTTAATTTATTTACTCCGCGAGGCATCATTTTGCCAAACATTGCATCTATTAAAGGTTTTTTAATGTTTTGCTTTTCTGTTTTTCTCAATACATTTAATCCCCAAAACGTAAAGAACATTGTTACAGATCTACCCATTGCTAATGCACCATTTGCAATAATAAATGAGGCTAAAACTTTATCCATGTCGCCACTAAATACTATTATTGTTTTCCCATCGTTAGCTACTTGAGGGAAGACTGAATTTGATTGAACTAATTTATTAGTATTTATTTTTCCTGTTCCTTTTTGTAAAAAAACAATATTTTCTTTTTTGTTTTTTTCTGTTTTCAACAAAGTATTTCCAGTTCTTCTGCACCATGCTTCTACATCTTTTGCAAAACCAGAATCCGTAGCGGAAACTTCTATTATGTCACCATCGTTCATTTTATTCATTGTTTCAAAAACCTTCATAATTGGACCAGGGCATTGTAGACCACTGCAATCAACTTTTATAGATGCTTTTATATCAGTAGATGAAATATTATCATCTGAATAATTTACAGTTTGTTTAACATTGATACTTTGACCTATATCTTGACTAGGAGTTTGAGCATTAAAATATTTATAGTAAACTGCTTTGTAGAAATTTGTCCCAGCCGGATAAACTTTAACATTTTTAAATCCATTTTCCATCAATGTTCTTGCTGCATTATATGATCTAATACCAACTGCACAGAAAACAATTATATCATCATCTTTGTTTAATTCTGAAAGGCGACTTCGCAGTTGTCCAAGAGGTATATGCTTTGCATTTGGCATTGTATAAACTAAAAGTTCAACATCTTCACGAATATCTAGTAGGGTATATTTACTAGGTTTTTCCGGATTAATGTCATCCCATCTAGAAAAAGAAATTTTGCCAGTAATTATATTTTCAGCTACAAAGCCTAGCATATTTACTGGATCTTTTGCGGAAGAATAAGGAGGAGCATATGCAAGTTCCAATTCTTTTAAATCGTAAATACTTGCATTTAATCTTATAGCTGTAGCAATAGTGTCAATTCTTTTATCAGCACCATCTTCACCTACTATTTGTGCACCAAATATTTTTTTACCATCGAGTGAAAATATAAGCTTGAGAATTAATTCCGAAGAACCAGGATAATATCCAGCGTGTGATTTCTGAGATATAATTGCTTTCAAATAGTCCTTTCCTTCTTCTTTTCCCCATCTTTTTAATGTTTTTTCATTAGCACCTGTCGAAGCAACTGTTAAATCAAATACCTTAGCAACAGAAGTTCCTTGAGTTCCTTGATATTCTTCATTCGCTCCACAAATGTTATTGGCACAAATTCTTCCTTGTTTATTTGCAGGACCAGCAAGGGGAACCATGGCTTTATCCTTACCAATAAACTCTTCAACCTCTATAACATCACCAACAGCGTAAATATTAGGGTCAGATGTTCTTAAATACTTGTCAACAACAACTCCACCACGTTGATTCAATTTAAGTCCTGCATTTTTAGCTAGCTCACTATTTGGACGAACTCCAATTGAAAGGATAACCAAATCTGCAGATATGGTTTTTCCACTATTTAGTGTGATAGTAGTTGAAGCACCTTCGCTTTTGAACTTAGATACTCCATCACCTAAGCTTAAGGTAACACCATTCATATCCATATTGTTTTGAACTAGCTGTGCCATTTCATAGTCAACTGGAGCCATTACTTGGTCTAGCATTTCGACAACAGTAACCTCTAAACCTGCTTCATGCAAATTTTCTGCCATTTCTAGACCTATAAATCCACCGCCAATAACTGCGGCCTTTTTAGGTTTCTTTTCACTTATATATTTTTTTATCTCATCTGTATCTGGAATTGTCCAAAGAGTAAATATTCCAGGAGAGTTAATTCCCTCAATAGGTGGCTTAATAGGTGAAGAACCTGTAGAGATAACCAATTTATCGTAGCTTTCCTTGTAAGTTTCACCTGTTTTTGTTTTCTTAACTTCTACAAATTTATTTTCTTTATCAATAGAAATGACTTCACTTTCTATTCTAACGTCTACATTATATTTTGCTGACATAGCCTCAGGTGTTTGTAATAACAAAGAGCTTCTTTCCTTTATTACATCACCTATATGATAAGGTAGACCGCAATTTGCATAAGAAATATACGAACCTCTTTCAAACATTATTATTTCTGCTGATTCATCAAGTCTTCTGAGTCTTGCTGCTGTACTAGCTCCACCAGCAACTCCGCCGATTATTAATACTTTATTACTCATTTAAATACCTCCATAAAAATTTATTATAAAATTTGTTCTAAAATATGTTTAACTTCCTCGTTTTTTAGTTTATAAATAATTTCTGTGCCATTTCTTTCAGATGAAAGAATGCCAGCTGATTTTAACTTTGCTAAATGTTGCGATACAGAAGGTTGAGGTACATCTAGGCAACATTGAATATCTGTAACATTGCTTTCTTGTTCTCTCATTAACATAGCTAAAATACAAAGTCGTACAGGATGAGCTATTGTTTTAAATAATTCTGCTTTTTCTGCAAGAATTGCTTTGGCCTTTTCTTTATCATTAAAGTCTATCATATTTCACCTCTTATATTTAAATATTATTATATTATAATATTAGCATATACATATATTAATTGTCAATAATATTTTGTGAAATTTTAAATTATATATACTATGGATAATTTAAAAAAAATATGTTAAAATTATAAAAATATAAAATATCATTAAAATAAGTGAGGTTAAGTTATGAAAGAAATATATTTAGCTGGTGGATGTTTTTGGGGATTACAGGCTTATTTTGATTTAAAGGATGGCATAACTGAAAGTGAGGTAGGGTATGCAAATGGGAATACAGAGGAACCTACTTATGAACAAGTTTGTACAAATACTACAGGATATGCTGAAGCAGTTCGTATAAGATATGACGATAATAAAATATCACTTAAAAGGGTTTTGGAACTATTTTGGAAAGTAATAGATCCCACAAGTCTAAATAAACAAGGTGGTGATAGAGGTACGCAATATAGGACGGGAATATATTTTACTGATGATGAGGATGAAATTATAATTAAAAAATCTTTAGAAAACGAATCTAAAAGGTATAGTAAAAAAATTGTAACAGAAGTTGAAAAACTTAAAAATTTTTACCCAGCAGAGGAGTATCATCAAAAATATCTAGAAAAAAATCCAAATGGTTACTGTCATATAGATTTAAGCCTTTAAACTAGAAGGTGTTTTTATGTACACTATGGAAGAATTAAAAGGATTTTGTTTAAAATGTAATAAATGTGAATTGAGTAAAACTCGTACAAATGTAGTGTTTGGTGAGGGAAATCAAAATGCAGATATTATGTTTATTGGTGAAGGACCTGGATATAATGAGGATGTTCAAGGGAGACCTTTTGTAGGAAAAGCGGGTCAACTTCTCGATAAAATGATTAATGCCATAAAACTTGAACGAAAAGATGTTTATATAGCTAATATTGTTAAGTGTAGGCCTCCTAACAACAGAAATCCTCTTGAAGATGAAAGTAGTGCCTGCATAGATTATCTTAGATGGCAGGTTAAGTTGATAAAACCTAAAATAATTGTATGCCTTGGCGCGGTTGCTGCTAAAAATCTTATTAACAGTGAACTTAGTATTAGTCGACAAAGAGGAAAATTTGTTAAAAAGGGTAATATTTATTTTATGCCAACATACCACCCATCATACCTACTTAGAAACGAAGATGCTAAAAAGGATGCATGGGATGATTTTAAGAAAATTACATTAAAAATATCAGAAATTCAGAAAGAGTTATAGGAGATAGCAATGAGTCTTTTGCCAGTTGATGTACATAATTCATGGAATGATTTTTTGACGAATGATACCATTGAGAAATTAAATACTATAGAAACAAAAAATAGGAAAAAATATAAATCCAGAGCCTAATAGTGTTTTGCGGTTTTTGAAATGTGATTTAAACAATATTAAAGTAGTAATATTAGGACAAGATCCATATCCTGAGAAAGGAAGAGCTACAGGACGCGCCTTTGAGGTGGGAGATTTGTACTCTTGGAATGATAAATTTAGACAAGTTTCATTAAAGAATATAATAAGACTAATTCACAAGGGCTATAATTGCATTGATGAATATAAAAGTATAAAAAAGTTTTCAGAAATACAAAATGAAATAAAATCAGGGAAATTTAACATATTACCTCCTAATAAAATTTTTAGTTCATGGGAATCCCAAGGGGTATTATTACTTAATACATACCTGAGTGTCGAATCAGGAATTACTGGAAGCCATATTGAGATTTGGGAGCCTTTTAGCATAAAACTTTTAGAGTTCATATCTAATCAAAATAAAAATATAAATTGGTTTTTGTGGGGTAAACAAGCAGAGGATAAAAAGAAATATATAAAAAATGGTTCTTTTTATATATCAAGACATCCAATGATGTGTTCTGAAAAATTTAAAGATGATTTTTTGAAAAATGATTGCTTTAAGGATACAATGAATCAAATTAATTGGTTAGGATATAAAAATAAAGTAAATACTGTTAGGGTTAAGAGCTAATTCTAATATATTATACAATAAAGTTAGAATATAATTTTGTAGCATAAATTAAAATACTCACTTGAGAGAATTATTATATTACTTATGTGAGTATTTTATTGTTTCAAATTCTTTATCATTAGAAGAATAACTTAATATTTATCTATCAAATATTAAGTTTTGTTAAGAAGTAGTTTTTTTATTGGAATTTCAATGATATGATTTTGCCTACTTTTTTATAAAATTAAAAATAATGCTTTACATGAGTAATATCAAGGTATTAAGCAAATATAAACTATATATTGTGTTATATTGACTAAAATAGAAAGTGATGATACAATATGTAGTGTTCATATGTACGTATTAATAAATATTAAAAGAAGATAACAACTTAAGAGGAATGAGGGATGGAAAATTGATTAAAATTTTAAAGCGAACGGGTACTTTTGTTGACTTTACACCTGATAAAATCAGTAATGCTATTATAAAGGCAATGAAGGAAACTAAAGATGGAGTTGATGAAGAGTTAGCACATCAAATAAGTTTAAAGATTGAAGAACAGCTCATGACGAAAAATTTCCCTATACCAGTTGAATTGGTACAAGATATTGTTGAAAATGAGTTAATGGACAGTAAACGTAAAGATGTTGCTAAAAAATACATATTATATAGGTATGAAAGAGACAAATCTAGAGACTCTCGTAAGAGAAAAGATTACAAACTTCTGAGTGAGGAATTTATAAGTAGATATAAGCATATTGGTTCTCCTATGAATCAATTAGGCAACTTTGTATACTACAGAACTTACTCAAGATGGTTGCCAGAAGAAAGGCGTAGAGAATATTGGTGGGAAACCGTTAGAAGAGCGGTAGAGTATAATTGTAGCCTAGTTCCTACTAAAAAAGAAGAAGCTGAGCAACTATATGATAATATTTTTAATCTCAAGCAATTTTTATCTGGCAGAACTTTTTGGGTAGGTGGTACACCAGTATCATATAATTATCCAATGGCAAACTATAATTGCGCATTTGAGATAATTAATGACTTTCATGCATTTAGAGATTTGTTTTATTTACTGATGATTGGCTCAGGAGTTGGCGTAAGAATATTAAAAAGTGATGTTGAAGAGCTTCCTAAAATAAGGAGTAATTTTAAAATAATAAATGAAGACTACACGCCTGTTGAAAAGGCAAAAAGAGAAGATAATACAGGGGTTGAATTTATTCAAAATAATTCTGTTAAGATTATAGTCGGAGATAGTAAGGAAGGCTGGGTTCAAGCACTTGATTATTTCTTAGGATTTATAAATAGCAGTGAATATAGAAATATTAGTACAATAATATTAAATTATAACAATGTAAGGCCAAAAGGCGAAGTGCTTAAAACATTTGGTGGAACTGCAAGCGGTCATGCAAGCTTGAAAAATATGTTTACCAAAATCGATAAAGTAATCAAAAAGCGTGGAACTATTGAGGGTAAGGAAAGATATAAATTAAAGCCTATTGATTGTTTAGATATTGCAAATATAATTGGAGAAAATGTTTGTAGTAGGTGGAGTTAGAAGAACAGCAGAAATTATGCTTATAGACTATGATGATACGGATAGTATTGAAGCAAAAAATAAACTTTATAAACAAATAGATGGACAATGGATAGTAGACAAGGATATTATACATCGTTCAATGAGTAATAATTCTATTTATTACAGGAAAAAGCCTACTCGTGAACAGCTTAAATGGCAGATAGAGCAAATGAGATATTCAGGTGAACCTGGATGGGTTAATGAAGAGGCAGGAAGCAAGAGAAGAGATAATATGAATGGAGTTAATCCATGCGGTGAGATTCTTCTAGACAATAAAGGGTTATGTAATTTAACAACTATAAATGCATTTGCATTTGTAGATGAAAATGGAAAAGTAGATGAGAAAGCATTGTTGCATGCACAAAGACTATCAGCTAGAGCTGCATATAGGATGACATGTGTGGAACTTGAACTTTCTGATTGGGATAGAGTTCAACAAAGAGATAAAATTACAGGTTGTTCGTTAACTGGATGGCAGGACATGGTTAATGCAGCTGGGCTAGATAGAAAAGCTCAAGCTGAACTCTTAAGCAAATTAAGAGATGTAGCAAAAGATGAGGCTGAAAGATATGCAAATGAAATAGGTGAAAGAGCTCCAATACTTGTAACTACGGTTAAACCAGAGGGTACATTGTCGCAGTTGCCAGGAGTATCAAGTGGTGTTCATTATTCTCATTCTCCATATTTTTTGAGAAGAGTAAGGATCAATAGCCATGACCCTCTTGTAAAAGTATGTGAAGAACTGGGATATTCAATACATCCTGAAGTTGGTCAGGAAATTAAAACTTGTACTACAAAAGTTGTAGAGTTCCCAGAAAAAGCACCTATGGGTAAAACTAAGTATGATGTTACTGCTATAGAACAACTTGAAAACTATAAGTTATTTATGGAAAACTATGTAGATCACAACTGTTCTATTACAGTTCATGTTAGGGACCATGAGTGGGAACAGGTTGAGCAATGGGTATGGGATAACTGGGATGATGTTGTTGCCTTATCATTTTTATCACTAGATGATAGTTTCTATCAGCTTATGCCTTATGAATCAATTACTGAGGAAGATTACAATGCTAGGGTTAGTGAAATGAGGCCATTTATACCTTCTTTATTAAGTAAATATGAGGTTCAAGAAATGGATTTAGATGTAGGAAATGAAAGTTGTGAAAGTGGAATTTGCCCTATACGATAAAAATTAGAGTACCTCCCAATTACTCTATAATATATTTAATTTTCAAAGCAATAGTTAAATTAACTATTGCTTTGTTGCTTTTTATAGACAGGAAACCTCTATTAAACTAACTTTTAATTGTATTGCAATCAAAAAAAATTGCTGTTATAATGTAAATTGTTAAAATAATAAAAAAGAAGAAAAAAATTAAGAACAATAAAAAGATAAAACATTGGAGTTTTATATAATGAATAGATACAAAAAACTAATATCAAATACGATTATATTTGGTATAGGAACATTTGGGTCAAAAATGCTAGTTTTTCTTTTGATGCCTTTATATACAAGAGTTCTAACCAAAGCAGATTATGGTGTAGTAGATTTAATTATTCAAACTTCTAATTTACTTATACCAATTGTTTCTTTAGGAATAGCAAATGCAGTAATTAGGTTTGGTTTAGATAAAAGTGTAAAAAAAAGTGATGTTTTTACAATAGGGTTAATAACAATATTTTGCGGTTTTGGTATCTTTTTGATTTTGATACCTGTATTAAGTAAAATAACATATATTTCAAGTCATACGGCTTTAATCTATATATTTGTACTCATGTCATGCCTTAGAACTCTTTGTTCTCAATTTGTGAGAGCAAAAGAATATGTCAATCTTTATGCATTTGATGGAGTTATAAGCACTATTACTATTATAATATTCAATGTACTTTTTCTAGTAGTATTTAAATTTGGCATAACAGGTTATGTAATGGCAATAGTAATGGTCAGATATGCTTTCATCATTGTTTTTATTTTGGGCTGCAAAATTACATAGATATGTACGTTTAAAAGTATAAAAAAAGACGTAGCAATTTCTATGATTAAGTATTCAATCCCTTTAATACCTGCAACTATATTTTGGTGGATTACAAATGTTTCTAATAGATTTATAGTTGCCTATGTATTAGGTAGCGAAGCAAATGGTATTTATGCGGTTTCATATAAAATACCTACAATAATAGTATTGATTTCAAATATATTTATGGATGCATGGCAGATGTCAGCAGTAACAGAAGAAAATAGATTAAGCAGACAAAAATTTTTTTCAAAGGTATTTAATATTTATCAATCTATATTATTTCTATCAGCATCAGAATAATTTATTTTCAAAAGTGGTTACTAAGGTTCTTGTTTCAGATGCATTTTATTTATCTTGGAAGTACATACCATTCCTTGTTATGGCAACAACATTTTCATGTTTAGTTACTTCTTAGGCTCTGTTTACATGGTGGAGAAAAAAAGCATTTTGACACTATCAACAACTGTAGTTGGAGCTTTTGTAAATGTTGTGTTAACCTTTGTTCTCATTAATAAGTTTGATGTACATGGAGCAGCTTTTGCAACATTTATAAGCTACTTAATAGTATTTATACTGAGGGCAGTCAATACTAAACAATTTATAAAAATAGAGTGGAATGCACCTAAACTAGTTTTAAATTTGTTTATAGTAATGTGTCAAGCGTTTATTATGATAAATGAAATTAAGTATTGGGTTATATATGAATATATTAGTTTCTATAATGATGATTTTAAATTTTGGTTTAGTTTTGAAGAATATCATAAAGTTAATTAAATAGAAATTTTGCAACATCAACATCATTTATAAAAGCTTGAACTGTTTCGTGCTTTTATAAATGATGTTTTTTGTTATAGTAATGATCTTTGTTGAGAATTCCTCTTTAGTTTCAAATAACCTTAATTTTTCATGAAAATGTACGATATAATTATAGAGATTAAAATATCTAAAAATGAAAGAATTTTTTAAGTTTTTATTTAAATGTAATGTTAATCTTAAGGTTTGTAGGGTATAATATATAAAATGTTTAATTTAGAGGGGTTAAGATGTTCGATATACAAGAAGAGTTGAAAAAAATTCCCGATAATCCGGGAGTTTATCAATGAAAAATAGTTTTGGTGAAAGTGATATATGTAGGTAAAGCTAAAAATTAAAAAAAGAGAGTTAAACAATATTTCCAGTCGAGAAATCATTCAGCCAAAATACAAGCTATGATAAAGAATATATATGAGTTTGATTACATTATAACCGATAATGAGGTTGAAGCTTTAATATTAGAAGCTAATTATATAAAGAAATATAGACCAAGGTATAATACGTTACTAAGAGATGACAAAACAATATCCATATATTAAAATATCAGTACAAGAAAAGTACCCTAGAATATATAGAGTAAGAGAAGTAAAAAAGGATGGAGCCTAAATATTATGGACCGTATATAGCAATTATTTAGTTAATGAAATAATTGATATTGTAGGTAGTTTATATAAGTTGAGAAAATGTTCTCAGAACTTGATGGTACTAAAAAAAATCAAAGGCCGTGTTTAAATTATCACATAAATAGATGTACAGCACCATGTATGGGAAATGTAGATTATAAAGATTACAAAGACGAAGTTACAAAGGCTATTACATTCCTTTCAGGTAGAGAGGATGATCTTATAGATTCTTTAAAGAAAAAAATGAAAGTTGCATCAGAAACTCTTGATTTCGAAATGGCTGCAAAAATATAGAGATCAAATTAAAGCTTTAGAGATGATTTCTGAAAAACAAAAAATTATATCCACTACAACTTTTACAGATCAAGATATAATTGGAAGTGCTATAGGTATAGAAGAGGCATGTATACAGATTTTCTTTATAAGAAATGGAAAAATAATGGGTAGAGAGCATTTCTTGCTCACTAATACATCTGAAAATGAAACTAGAGAAGAAATAATTAGTTCATTTATTACTCAATTTTATACAGGTACAGTATATATTCCCAAGGAAATATATATAGAAACTCAAATTGAAGACATTGAACTTTATGAAAAATTACTTTCTGAAAAAAGAGGTAATAAGGTTACAATAAAGGTTCCAACTAAAGGCGATAAAAGTATGCTTATTAAAATGGTTAAGAAAAATGCTTTAGAGGTACTTGAAAAAGGAAGTCAAAGAATAAAAACAATCAAAATGAAAGTATGCAAGCTGTAGTAGAGTTAAAGGAGTTATTGCAGCTTGATGAAATTCCTAAGAGAATCGAAGCTTATGATATCTCAAATATACAAGGTGTTGATTCTGTAGGTTCAATGGTTGTGTTTGAAAACGGGATTGCAAGCAAGAGTAATTATAGAAGATTTAAAATTAAAACAGTAAATGGTCCTGATGATTATAAAAGTATGGAAGAAGTTTTGGAACGAAGAATAAATAGAGGATTAAGTGAAAGTGATGACATGAAGGGATTTAATAAAATGCCAGATATTTTACTTATAGATGGAGGAAAAGGACAAACAGGTATAGTTGAAGCAGTGATAAGAAACTACGGTTTAAATATCCCTGTATGTGGAATGATTAAAGATGATAAACATACAACTAAGGGTTTAATATATAATGGAAAAGAAATTAACTTAAAAAAATCAGATAGAGTTTATCAATTAATTTATAAAATACAAGAAGAAGCTCATCGATTTGCAATAGAATATCATAGAAATTTAAGGGATAAAACATTGTTTAAATCAGAACTTGATAACATTGCAAATATTGGTGAAAAAAGAAAAATAAATCTGCTTAGAAAATTTTGGTTCAGTAGAAAATATAAAAACTAAAAGTATTGATGAGTTAATGGATGCGCCTGGTATGAATATTAAGGCTGCAGAATCAGTATTTAATTACTTTAATTAATGAAAAGGATGGTAAATCACATATGGCATATGTTAAGCTTGAAGATTTAGTAGGAAATATGGGGCTTCAACCTGTATATTACCCTGATAATATTCAGTCAAGAATATATACTCCGGAAATAGTGAGGCCAGGACTGCAAATGGCAGGGTATTTTGATTGGTTTTCTTTCGAAAGGGTACAAATTATGGGGAAAACTGAGATGTTTTATATAAGAACTTTAGAAGAAGAAGTAAAAAAACAGAGATTAGATAGATTTTTTAGTTATCCTATACCAGCACTTGTGGTAGCTAATGAAATGGATGTTGACGATACTATTATTTTCTATGCGAAAAAATATAAAAGACCTGTTTTCAAAGCAAATGCAAAAACTACGAGACTGGTAAATGGTATGATAAGTTATTTAGAGGAACAGCTTGCACTAGAAACAACTATACATGGTGTATGCCTCGAGGTTTTTGGAATAGGAGTGTTTATTAAAGGAAAAAGCGGCATAGGAAAAAGTGAAACCTCTCTTGAACTTATTAATAGAGGGCACAGACTTATAGCAGATGATGCAGTTATAATTAGGAAAATAGATAACAGATTGAAGGCAACATGTCCTGAACTCACCCAACATCTTATGGAAATAAGAGGAGTAGGAATATTAGATATAAAGCATTTGTTTTGGTGTAGGATCCATAAAATTAGAACAATTTATTGAACTTGCAATTGAATTGGAAGAATGGGACAATAAAAAAGAATATGATAGAATCGGATTAGATGAGAATTTCATAGAAATACTAGATGTAAGAGTTCCTACTGTTATAATACCGGTAAGACCAGGTAGAAACATATCAGCTATTATTGAAATTGCAGCTAAAAATTATAGGCAAAAACTTTTAGGGTATAATGCACTCGACATGTATAACAAGAGATTCTACAATATGGTTCAATCTTAAATAATATAATATATCTAAGATTTATTAATATAAAAATGTGTATTTTTAGTTTTGTTAAAAAATCACACAAGTGCACTAAAATGAAACATGTTTTATGAAACTTGCAAAATCAGAAATTACGTTAATGTCATAAATTAATTTTATTTGTCGGAAAACGACTATTTATTAAAAAAAATAAGTAAAACATCAAAAATATTAACTAAAAAAATTTTTCTTTTTTATATAAAAATGTTATGGAGATTGAGTATTTTTATAGTTGCAATCTCAATTAATTTAAGATATAATTCTAGAAGAATATTTAATTATTAATACAATCAGGAGGAAATATAAATGTCAAAAGTTATGAAAACAATGGACGGAAATACAGCTGCAGCGTATGTATCATACGCATTCACTGATGTAGCTGCAATTTTCCCTATAACACCTTCTTCACCAATGGCTGAACTTGCAGATGAATGGGCAGCACATGGTACGAAAAACATATTTGGTCAAACTGTTAAAGTTGTTGAAATGCAATCAGAAGGTGGAGCTTCAGGTGCAGTTCACGGCTCATTACAAGCAGGAGCTTTAACAACTACTTACACTGCTTCTCAGGGATTATTATTAATGATTCCTAATATGTATAAAATAGCAGGAGAATTATTACCAGCAGTATTCCATGTATCTGCAAGAGCATTAGCAGGTCATGCATTATCTATATTTGGAGATCACTCTGATGTTATGGCAGCAAGACAAACTGGTTTTGCATTATTAGCTTCAAGCAGCGTTCAAGAAGCTATGGATCTTGGAGGAGTTGCACACTTAGCAACTATCAAAACAAGAGTACCTTTTGTTCATTTCTTTGATGGTTTCAGAACTTCACATGAAGTTCAAAAAATTGAAGCAATTGATTATGCAGATCTTGCGAAACTTGTTGACATGGATGCAGTAAAGGAATTTAGAGATAGAGCTTTAAATCCAGAACACCCAGTTACAAGAGGAACTGCACAAAATCCTGACATATTCTTTCAAGCAAAAGAAGCTTCTAATAGATTTTATGATGTAGTACCAGATGCAGTAGCTGATTACATGAAAGAAATAAGCAAAATTACTGGAAGAGATTATAAACCATTTAATTATTATGGAGCACCAGATGCTGAAAACATAATAGTAGCAATGGGTTCGGTTACAGAAACAGCAGAAGAAGTAATAGATTATTTAACTGCTAAAGGCGAAAAAGTAGGTATGGTAATAGTTCACCTTTACAGACCTTTCTCATCAAAATATTTCTTTGATGTAATGCCAAAGACAGTTAAGAAAATAGCTGTATTAGACAGATGCAAAGAACCAGGATCTCCTGGAGAACCATTGTATTTAGATGTTAAATCAATGTTCTATGAAAAGGAAGATAAACCAGTAATAGTTGGAGGAAGATACGGACTTGGATCAAAAGACACTACTCCAGCACAAATATTTGCGGTTTACAACAACTTAAATGAAGAAAAACCAAAAACTGATTTCACAATTGGTATAGTTGATGATGTTACATTTAAATCATTAGAAACTCCAGCATTAGTTAATACTTCAGCAGCTGGAACAGTAAGATGTAAATTCTGGGGACTTGGTTCAGATGGAACAGTAGGTGCTAACAAAAGTGCAATAAAAATAATTGGAGACCATACAAGTATGTATGCTCAAGGTTATTTCTCGTATGACTCTAAAAAATCAGGTGGAGTTACTGTATCACACTTAAGATTTGGTAAATCTCCTATTAAATCAACATATTTAATTGATGAAGCAGATTTTGTTTCAGTTTCTCAACAATCATATGTTGGTAAATATGACATGATAACTGGCCTTAAAAAAGGCGGAGCATTTTTATTAAATACAATGTGGACAGCTGAAGATTTAGATTCTAACTTGCCAGCAGAAATGAAAAAATATATTGCTACAAATGATATTAAATTCTATACTATTGATGCTACAAAGATAGCAAATGAATTAGGACTTGGAAACAGAACTAATATGATTATGCAATCTGCCTTCTTTAAATTAGCTGATGTTATTCCAGTTGATGAAGCAGTAGGATATTTAAATGATTCTATTGTTAAATCATATGGTAAAAAAGGTGATGCTATTGTTAATATGAACAAATCAGCTGTTGAAAAAGGAATTACAGAACTTGTTAAAGTAGAAGTACCTGAATCTTGGAAAACAGCAAGCGAAACAGCAAGCGAAGTTACGGAAGAAAGCAGACCAGAATTTATTAAAAATGTAGCTGATGTTATGAACAAGCAAGAAGGAGATAAACTTCCTGTAAGCACATTTGTGGGAACAGAAGATGGTACATTCCCAATGGGAACATCTGCATATGAAAAAAGAGGTATCGCAGTAACTGTACCTGAATGGATTCCTGAAAATTGTATTCAATGTAATCAATGTGCATTTGTTTGCCCTCATGCAGTTATTAGACCAATGTTGTTAAACAAAGAAGAAAAAGAAAATGCACCTGAATCATTCAAAACAATTAAAGCTACAGGTAAGGGTTTTGAAGATTTAGAATATAGACTTCAAATAAGTACTTTAGATTGTACTGGATGTGGAAACTGTGCTGATATATGTCCTGCTAAAAATAAAGCTTTAGTAATGGAACCAATTGCAACTCAAGCAGACGAGCAAATACCAAACTGGGACTATGCAACTAACAATGTTACAATTAAAGATACATTAATGGATAAAAATACTGTAAAAGGTAGTCAATTCTGTAAACCATACTTTGAGTTCTCAGGAGCTTGTGCTGGTTGCGGCGAAACTGCATATATTAAAGCTGTAACACAATTGTTTGGTGATAGAATGATGATTGCAAATGCTACAGGATGTTCATCAATTTGGGGAGCATCAGCACCAGCAACTCCTTTCTGTAAAGATGTTAATGGAAGAGGACCTTCATGGGCTAATTCATTATTTGAAGACAATGCTGAATTTGGATTAGGTATGTTTATTGGTGTTAACCAAATGAGAGATGCTATTCAAATGTCAATGGAAAAATTGATATCTTTAGATGTTGCAGCTGAAGTTAAAGATGCTTGTGCAAATTGGATTGCTAACAAAGAACTTGGCGAACAATCTAAAGAGGCATCAGCAAAAGTTCTTGCAGTATTGGAAGGGTTTAAACCATGCTGTGATGAATGTTCAAAAGCTGTTAAAGAAATTTTAGACAAAAAAGACTATCTTGTTAAGAAATCTCAATGGATAATAGGTGGAGACGGTTGGGCATATGATATTGGATATGGCGGATTAGACCACGTATTAGCTTCAGGAGAAGATGTAAATGTATTTGTATTAGATACAGAAGTTTATTCAAATACTGGAGGACAATCATCAAAAGCTACTCCAACTGCTTCAGTTGCAAAATTTGCAGCATCAGGTAAGAGAGTTAAGAAAAAAGATTTAGGTATGATAGCAGCAACTTATGGATATGTATATGTAGCTCAAGTTGCAATAGGTGCTGATAAAAACCAATATATGAAAGCTTTAAAAGAAGCAGAAAGTTACAATGGACCATCACTTATAATAGCATATGCTCCATGTATAAATCATGGTATTAAAGCTGGAATGGGTAAAACTGTAGAAAGAGAAAAGAAAGCTGTAGAAGCTGGATACTGGCATTTATACAGATTCAACCCACTTCTTAAAGAAGAAGGAAAAAATCCATTTATATTAGATTCTAAAGAACCTAAAGCTTCATTTAGAGAATTCTTAGAAGGTGAAGTAAGATATACATCATTGCAAAACTCATTCCCAGAAATATCTGAAGAATTATTTGCTAAGGCAGAAGAAGATGCTAAAGAAAGATATGAAGGATACAAGAGAATGGCAGAAATGAAGTTTTAATAAACTTAAATTAAAATTATAGAGTTGTAAAAAATATAGAAATACCCCGTAAAATATAGATAAAAGTCTATCTTATGGGGTGTTTTTTTATTAATTTTAATAATATATCTGTGTCTCATAGGAAAAATTATAATATAATATTAAATAATACAAAGTTTACTATGTATTATTTTATTTTATATAGGAGGCCCTTATGAAGGAAATAAGAGTAGGATGCGGAGTACTATCAAGCAGTGGTGAAGAACAACAATCTATATTAACAAATGAAGATATTTTTTTATCACAAAATTTATTAAAGGAGGAACAAAGAATGATTAAAGTAGGCAAACCAGCACCACGGTTCTCTGCACCAGCATATTTTAATGGCAAATTTATAAATGTTAGGTTAGAAGATTATAAAGGTAAATGGGTATATCTTTGTTTTTACCCTGGAGATTTTACATTCGTCTGAGCTACAGAAGTAGCAGCAGTTGCTGCTAAGAACCCTGAGTTTGAAAAACTAAATACGCAAGTTTTGTCTGTAAGCGTTGATTCGGTATTTACACATAAAGTATGGAATGATCAAGAACTATCAAAAATGATAGGTGGAAATATTCCTTTCCCAATGTTATCTGACCAGAACGGAGATATAGGAAAAATGTATGGTATTTATAATGAGGAAAGTGGTACGGAAAATAGAGGAAGATTTATTATAGACCCAGATGGTATTGTTCAAGCATTTGAAGTACTCACTCCACCTGTAGGTAGAAATGTATCAGAAGGATTAAGACAGCTTAAAGCGTATCAGTTAGTTAGGGAAACTGGCGGAGCCGAAGTAACACCTTCAGGTTGGCAGCCTGGTAAAAAAACATTAAAGCCTAGTCCTGATCTAGTAGGAAATGTATGGAAGGAATGGAACGTTAAAGAGGCCTATGAATAACCACATACAGTTTTGACAAAAAACAAGCCTTTGATTAATTTAATCAGGCTTGTTTTTTGTAGTTAAATTTGCCTTGCTAAAATAATAAAACTACAATATAATGTTAATAAATGCAATGTTATATTTAAATTATATTATATATATTATGTGTTTCACGATATATACTAATGTAGGAAAGGATAAAGAAGTGATAAAAATTACAGTTAAAGAAGCTGCAGAAATATTAAATGCCGAATTTTTAGGGGATAAAGATAAATTAATATGTGGAGTGAGCATAGATTCGAGGAAGGTACTTGAAAATAATTTATTTGTACCTATAAAAGGTTTAACTACAAATGGTCATAATTATATAGCTAATGCAATAGAAAAAGGCACAGTTGCAACTTTATGGAATTTAGATGAACCAAATCCTCCAACTGATATTGCTGTTATTTTTGTTAATGACACTGTTATAGGTCTGCAAAAATTGGCTAAAGCATATAGAAATAAACTTCAAACTAAAATTGTAGGTATAACAGGAAGTAATGGAAAAACATCAACTAAGGATATTACTGCTGGAATACTTTCTCAAAAATACATAACACAAAAAACATTAGGCAATTATAATACAGAAATAGGTGTTCCTTATACATTACTCAGCTTAAATGAAGACTGTGAAGTTGCAGTTATTGAAATGGGAATGGAAAGAGCTGGTGAAATTGACTTTTTAACGCGCTTAGTAAGGCCGGATATTGGAATTATTACTAGTGTAGGGCTTGTTCATATAGATAACTTTGATTCAATAGAAGATATTGCACGAGCCAAGCTTGAAATCGTAGAAGGAATAAAAGATGAGGGATTGTTTATTTATTATGGCGATGATGAGTTAATTCAAAGTACAGTACATAATACAGAAATTAAAAATTCTATACGAAAGAAAACATTTGGTGAAAATCAAAATAATGACTTGTGGTTAAAAGAATTTAAAGAGGATATAAGTGGAATAACATTTAAAATTAGCGATGAGAGATGTGATGATTTACATATGGAAATGCTAGGTAAACATCAAGCTTTAAATGCCTTAGCAGCTATTCTAGCTGCTAAAGAATTAGGAATGACTTATGAAGAAATAAGTATTGGGTTATCTAAAATTGAAAAGACAGGATTAAGAAATGAAGTATTAAAAATAAGAAAATGCACAATTCTTAATGATTGTTATAAATCCAATCCAATTAGTATTAAAGCTGCATTAGATATATTTGAATTATTTGAATCCACTAAAAAGGTAGTCGTACTGGGTGATATGTTAGGTTATAGAGAAATGAGTGAAGACATGCATTATAATGTTGGAAGAGATTTATCTGCACATCATATAGATGAACTTGTTACTATTGGTGAAATGGCAAAATATATGGCACAGGGCGCACGAGAAAATACAGAAATAAAAAGTATAGTTGAGTTTGATAATAAAGAGCAAGCTACTCAATATATAAGTAAGTATCTAGATATAGATTCATCAATTCTCATTAAGGGCTCAAGATTTTTAAAACTAGAAGAAATAATTAATACATTAAAACAAATTTAAAGGGGTATATAATATGAATAAAATTAAATTAGCAATTGTTTTTGGTGGTAAGTCAAGTGAGTATTCAATATCTCTTCATTCTGTAACAGCTATAATAAATAATGTTCCTCGAGATAAATTTGATGTGACTCTAATAGGAATTACAGAAGAGGGTAGATGGCTATGCTATGATGGAGATGCTGAAAGTGTAAACAATGATACTTGGAATAAAAGTGGAGATTTAAAACAAGTAGTTTTAAGCTTAGACGATGAGTTTAAAGGTTTTATAAAACTTCTAGATGATAACAAATATGAAAAATTGGATATAGATTGTATTTTTCCAGTTCTTCACGGTAAAAATGGTGAAGATGGTACCATTCAAGGATTATGTCAATTAGCGGGTATTCCTTTTGTAGGCTGTGATATGACTTCTTCAGCAGCTTGTATGGATAAAGAATTTACTCATGTGATATGTGAAATGGCAGGCATAAAAACAGCACCATTTATGGCAGTTGTTAACTCAAAGACTCTTAACTTAAAATCACTGTATGAGGAAGCTTGTGAAAAATTATCACTTCCTATGTTTATAAAACCTGCAAATTGTGGTTCATCTTTAGGAATAAGTAAAATTAGAAATTATGATGAATTTGAAAAGGGAATTATGGAAGCTTTTGAGTATGATAAAAAAGCAGTAATTGAATCTATGATTGATGGTTTTGAAATTGGATGTGCCGTAATAGGTAATGATGAATTAATTGTTGGGGAAGTAGATGAAATTGATACAAAAAATGATTTTTTTGATTATGTTGAGAAATATCAGCAATCAAATTCCAAGATTTATTGTCCTGCGAGAATTAGTGATGAATTAAAAAATAGGGCAAGAGAAACAGCAAAGTTGACTTATAAAGCTTTAAGGTGTTCTGGTATGGCAAGGGTAGATATGTTTTTAACTTCTTCTAATGATATTCTTCTGAATGAAGTAAACACAATACCAGGACTAACTGATGTTAGCAGATATCCTTCTATGCTCAAAAAGATTGGTATTGAATATAAAGACTTAATAGTTAAGTTAGTTGATTTAGCAATGGAGAAATAAAAAAGTAGTAGGGTGGCATTATATGTGCACCCTATTACTTTTTTTATATATTACTAACTAAATTTCTATTTAAGCCCTAATATTACTCTTGCTTCGTCTGGAGTTGCAACTTCACGTCCCATTTCTCTAGATATACGTGCTACTCTTTCAACTAATTGAGCATTGGATGTTGCTATTTCTCCTTTTTTATAATAAATATTATCTTCAAAACCAGTTCTAGCATGGCCTCCAAGCATTATTGCAGCAATGTTTAAAGGTAACTGATATCTACCTACACCTGCAACTGTCCATGTAGAGCCTGCTGGTATAGATTCAACCATATATAATAAATCTCTTAGCTCTCCTCCCCATTGCCCCAGGTACACCAAGAACAAAATCAAAATGCATAGGTGATTTAATTATACCTTTTTTAGCCATTCTAACAGCTGTATCAATCATACCTTTTTCAAAACATTCAAGTTCAGGTTTAACACCTAATTCATTCATACGATTTGCAAATATTCTTATATTTGCTTCAGTGTTCATAAATACATCATCTGCAAAATTGCATGTTCCCATACTTAGTGTTGCCATTTCTGGACTTAATTCAATAGGTTGCATTCTTTGTTCAGGTGTGTGCCAAGTAGCCCCCCCAGTAGATGGTTGAAATATAATGTTGCATTTTGCTGCAGTTTTTTCTTTAATTTCTTTATAAACTGCATAATCTTGAGTAGGATTTCCTTCTGCATCTCTTGCGTGAACATGAATCATTGATGCTCCAGCTAAATAGCATTGATATGCTGCTTCTGCGATTTCGTCTGGTGTAAGTGGTAAATTTGGTTGCTGTTCTCTTGTTACTTCTGCGCCTGTTAAACAAGCGGTGATAATTAATTTTTCCATAATAAAACCTCCAATTATTTTTTTGCCTAACTATATTTTACAATATTTACATTGTATAGTCAATGTATTGAAATACTAAAAAATATAATTATAAAAAAGTATACAAAAAAATATAAATTCATGATATTCTATATTATATTAGAATACCATATTTAAATAAAAATATAAAAAAATAAATAATGTAACATATTCACAAAATAATGGATATGTGTTATACTAATAATATCAAAATATAAAGGAGAATTACAATAATAATGGATAGAGAATTAGCACTAAATATTGTAAGAGTTACAGAAGCTGCTGCTCTAGGCTGTGGAAAATATTTTGGAAGAGGGAATAAAGAAATAGCTGATCAAGCTGCTGTTGATGGAATGAGGAGCATGTTTCAAGTGCTTGATATTTCGGGGACTGTGGTAATTGGTGAAGGGGAAATGGATGAAGCACCTATGCTTTACATAGGTGAAAAAATAGGTACTTGGGAAGAAGGTTCACCTGAAATTGACATAGCAGTTGACCCGCTTGATGGAACAAATTTAATAGCTAAAGGGTTACCGGGTGCATTAGCAATAGTTGCAGTTGCACCAAAGGGATGTTTACTTCACGCACCAGATATGTATATGAATAAGATAGCGGTTGGACCTAAGGCAGTTGGATGTATAGATATAATGGCTCCATTAGAACAAAACTTATATAATGTAGCAAAAGCATTGAAAAAGAATATTACTGATATCACTGTTACTATGTTAGATAGAGAAAGACATAGTGATTTAATAGATAGGGCAAGAAGTGTTGGAGCTAGGATTAAGTTATTTGGTGATGGAGATGTTGATGCAGCAATTGCAACATGCTTTGGCGATTCAGGAGTTGATATTATGGTAGGCAAAGGAGGAGCGCCAGAAGGGGTTATAGCTGCTGCTGCTTTGAAATGTCTTGGTGGTGAGTTTCAAGGAAAACTAGTTCCGGAAAATGACGAAGAAATAAGAAGATGCAAGGAAATGTGTAACACTGATAAATGGGATAGAGTTCTTACTATGGAAGATTTAGCAAAAGGAGATGATGTAATCTTTGCTGCTACGGGAGTATCTGATGGTGAACTTTTAAAAGGTGTTAGGTATATGTCTGATAACAGAGCTAAAACATATTCTATGGTAACAAGGTCAAAATCTGGAACTATTAGATTTATAGATACAATACATGTATTGGACAAAAAGCCTAAATATGCGTATGTTAAGTAATAATAAAACTCTATGTTTGACAATCAAACATAGAGTTTATTTTTTTACATAATTTGTTGTTTATTATTAAAACGTTATAATTCTAAATTTATATTTTCTAAGTTAAATACTCTAATGGAATCTTTGGTAGATTTTTCTTTTGCTTTATTAGCATGAGTGTTAATGATATTAGTACCAGATTTTTTTTTGTATAATGAAACTGGACCATTTACACAACCTCCTTTGCAAGCCAT
>CAXXFT010000026.1:0-14988 GCA_963675125.2 uncultured Sedimentibacter sp. | reverse complement strand
CGGCCGTCGGGGCGCCTTTTTGCCGGTGTCGGCGGCATCGCGTACGGGCGCGACAAGGTCGTCAGCCGAAACCATCAGGTCGTCGTCGGGCTCGGGCGGCGGCGTCGGAGCGGAAGCATCGGCCTTCCCCGGCGGGCTTTCCGCGTTCTTCGTCGCCGTTTTGGCCGGTTTTCGCCGTGGCGAGGCACCGAACAGCCGGGCGATCGCCCGCGTGAGTTTGGCCAAAATTGTCTCCCGTTGCTGGCGGGGTCCACAAAGTCGATTCATTGAAATATCATTGGTACTTCGGACCAAGCAAATTTATCCTTAACGCATGTACAGAAAACGATACGCCAAAATTGTCGCCACCCTGGGTCCGGCCACGTCCGACCCGGAACGCATCGGTACGCTGTTCGAGGCGGGGGTCGATGTCTTCCGGCTGAATTTCAGCCACGGCACCCACGAGGACCACGAACGCAACGTGCGGAACATCCGCATCCTTGAGCGCGCGGTCAATCACCCCATCGGGATCCTGATGGATCTCCAAGGACCGAAGCTGCGCGTCGGCAAGTTCGAGGGCGGTTCCGTGCGCCTCGCCGTGGGGCAGGGGTTCCGGCTGGATACCTTGGACAAGGACGGCGACGCCGACCGTGTGTCGCTGCCGCACCCCGAGATCTTCGCCGCGCTGAACGACGACACGCCGATCCTGCTGGACGACGGCCGTATCCGCCTGCGGGTGGAGCGGGTCGGCGACGGCTTCGTCGACACCACGGTCATGGTCGGCGGCGAGCTGTCGAACCACAAGGGCGTCAACCTGCCCAACACGGTGCTCGACATTTCGCCGATCACCGAGAAGGATCGGGCCGACCTGGCCTTCGGCCTCGACCTCGGCGTCGACTGGGTCGCGCTGTCCTTCGTGCAGAAGGCGGCCGACGTGGCCGAGGCGCGCGAACTGGTGGGGGGGCGTGCCGGGATCCTGGCCAAGCTGGAGAAGCCCTCGGCGGTCAGCGATTTGGCCGAGATCGTCAATCTTTCCGACGCCATCATGGTGGCGCGCGGCGACCTGGGGGTCGAGGTCCCGCCCGAGCAGGTCCCGGCCATCCAGAAGCAGATCATCCGCGCCAGCCGGTGGGCGGGCAAGCCGGTGGTGGTGGCGACGCAGATGCTCGATTCGATGATCACATCGCCGACCCCGACCCGCGCCGAGGCCTCCGATGTGGCGACCGCCGTCTATGACGGCGCCGACGCAGTGATGCTGTCGGCGGAAACCGCCGTCGGGCGCTATGCCGTGGAATCGGTGGCGATGATGAACCGCATCGTCACGCATGTGGAAACCGACCCGACCTATCGCGACTATCTGGGCGTCCACGAATACGATTTGCAGCCGACCACGGCCGACGCCATCACAGCCGCCGCCGGGCAGGTGGCGAAGACCGTTTCGGCGGCGGCCATCGCGACCTTCACCTCGACCGGTTCGACGACGCTGCGCGCGGCCCGCGAACGGCCCGCCGTGCCGATCCTGGGGTTGGCGGTCGACATCCGGGTCGCACGGCGGCTGTCGCTGGTCTGGGGCGTCCATCCGATCCAGGCCCGCGTGGTCAAGAACACCAGCGACATGGAGCGCGAGGCCGTGCGGCTGGCGAAGCGGGAGAACTACGCGACCCGCGGCGATCGCATCGTGGTCACGGCCGGCGTTCCGTTCGGCACGCCGGGGCGGACCAACATCCTGCGTATCGCCGACGTCCAGTAGCGGGCGTCGCCGGCCATGCGAGTCGCCGTCCTGGCCGATCTGCACGGCAATGTCTGGGCGCTGGATTCGGTGCTTGCCGACGCCGCGCGCCTGGGGGCGGAGCGCATCCTCAATCTCGGCGACATCTGCTACGGGCCGCTGGCGCCGCGCGCCGCGTTCGATCGCGTAATGGACGTGTCCGACACCGTCGTGCGCGGTAACCAGGACCGCATGTTGTTCGAGGCGACGGCGGCTCAACGCGCGGCCAATCCCACGTTGGCCTATGTGCTCGACGATCTGGGGCCCGAACGCGTTGCCCGGTTGCACGACCTGCCGGAGACCGTCGAGACCGGGGACGGCCTGTTCCTTTGCCATGGAACACCGCGTCGCGACGACGCCTATTTCCTCGAGGACGTCGCCACCGGCACCACCCGGCCGCGCGGGGCCGATGCGGTGGCGGCCGATGCGGAGGGGATCGCCCAGGCGATGATTCTGTGCGGCCATACCCACATTCCCCGGATCGTTCCCCTGGCCGACGGTCGGACGGTGGTCAATCCGGGCAGTGTGGGCCTTCCGGCCTACGGCGACGACCTGCCGGTGCCCCATGTGATGGAGACCGGAACCAGCGACGCCGCCTACGCCCTGCTGACCCGGGAAGGCGGACGCTGGACCGTCACCCTGCGTCGAGTTGCCTACGATGTCGCCGCGGCGGTCGCCGCGGCACGGGCGCGCGGACGCGACGATTGGGCCGGTTTCCTGGCGACAGGTCGAGTCCAAGGGTGATTTTCACCGTGCGAACGGTTATATCAGGTCGGCATTCGGACCACGGAGGTTACGGGCGATGACGGTTCTCATTACCGGCGCGGCGGGATTCATCGGCTCCTTCGTCGCCCGCGCGCTGCTGGATCGCGGCGAATCCGTGGTCGGCGTCGACAATCTGAACGACTATTACGACGTCACCTTGAAGCAGGCGCGGCTGGCGCGGCTGGACGGGAAGGGATTCGAGTTCGTCCAGGCCGACATCGCCGACCGCGAAGCCATGGATTCCCTGTTCTCCCGCCGGGCCGACATCACCCGCATCGTCCATCTGGCGGCCCAGGCCGGGGTGCGCTACTCGCTGATCAACCCCTACGCCTACGCGCAGAGCAACGTCATGGGGACGCTGGTGCTGTTCGAGGCGGCGCGGCAATTGGCCCGGCTGGACCATTTCGTCTACGCCTCGTCGTCTTCCGTCTACGGCACCAACAGCAAGCTGCCGTTTGCCACCGAAGACCGGGTCGACAATCCGGTGTCGCTCTATGCCGCCACCAAGAAGGCGAACGAATTGATGGCGCATGCCTACGGCCATCTCTTCGAATTGCCGCTCAGCGGGCTGCGCTTCTTCACCGTCTACGGCCCGTGGGGGCGGCCCGACATGGCGGCCTTCATCTTCACCCGCAAGATCCTGGCGGGCGAGCCGATCCCGGTGTTCAACCAGGGCGACATGCGCCGCGACTTCACCTATATCGACGATATCGTCGCCGGCGTGATCGGCTGCCTTGATTCACCGCCCGCGGATCGGTCGCAAAGCCGGGTCTACAACCTCGGCAACAATCGTTCGGAACGCCTGCTCGACTATATTGCCATCATCGAGGAGGCGCTGGGGCGCAAGGCCGAGGTCGAGTTGCTGCCCATGCAGCCGGGCGACGTCAAGGAAACCTATGCCGACATCGCCGACTCGACGCGCGATTTCGGCTTCGTCCCCAAGACGCCGATTGCCGAGGGCATCCCGCGCTTCATCGCGTGGTACCGGGACTTCTACGGCGTCTAGGCCGTTTCGCGAATCTTGCGGATCCCGTCGCCCAGGAACGTCATGTAGGCGTGGACGTCGTAGGAAAAGATCAGCCCGTTCCATCCCTTGCCAAGCCACATGGCCGCTTCGTCGGCGCTCATCGCCATGCGCACGGCGTATTTGCCGTGCTTGCGCGCCGCCGCCGTGATCCGCTCCAACCCGGCCAGGAAGTCCGGATGCTCGAACTGGCCCGGAATCCCCATGAAGTTCGACAGGTCGAAATGCCCCATGACGATCATGTCGACGCCGGGGACCGCCAGGATCGCGTCGACATTGTCGAGCCCTTCGCGGGTTTCGATCTGCGGCATGACCAGCGTGCGCGCGTTGGCCGTCTTCATCTTGTCCAGCGGGCTTTCGGGGCCGTAGTCGTCATGGGCGAAGCCGAGTGCCGCGCCGCGCACGCCGTCGGGCGGATAGCGGCACCAGCGGACGATCTCGGCGGCCTCCTCGGCGGTGTTGACCATCGGCACCATGATGCCCATCGCGCCCACGTCCAGGGCCTGTGCGACATATTGGTATTGCCGGGCCCGCACCCGCATCAACGGCACGGCCATTCATGCCGCGATGGACCGCGAACTGCCAGCGCAGGCGGTCCAGGTCGGCGCCGTTGTGCTCGGTGTCGTAGAGCACGAAATCGAGGCCGATACGGTCGGCCATCTGGGCGATCCCCGGCGAGAAGAATTCGAAGATCATCGATCCGAGAATCGTCTCGCCGCGGGCCATCTTGTCCTTCAACGGATTTCCGCGCATGGGTGAATCCTCCCCGGTGGGTGTCACGGGCGTGGGAACGTGTTCCGGCAGCAAGCTTCTCGGCCTTCAGGTCCGACCAGAGGGCGTTCGGAATATCGATTTTCATGTGGTCGATGTCGTGCAAAAAGCGCTCGGGCGACCGCGATCCGGTGTTGACGGAGGCGACCACCGGATGGCCGAGCGGGAATTGAAGGGCGGCGGCGGCCAACGGGACGTCGTGGGCGGCGCAGACGCGCTCGATACGGCGCACCTTCTCCATGATCGCGGGCGGCGCCGGGCGGTAATTGTATTTGGCCCCTTCGACCGCGCCGGTCGCCAGAATGCCCGAATGCAGCGCCGAACCGATGGACCACGCCGACGCCGCGTTCCTCGCACAGCGGGAAGAATTCGGCCAACGGCGATTGTTCCAGCAGGTTGTAGCGCAACGCCAGCAGGAAACAGTCCCAGTCGCAGAATTCCAGGAACAGCTTGCAGGCGTCGGCGAAGTTGATGCCGCAGCCGATGGCCTTGACCAGCCCTTCCTCCTTCATCCGGGGCAAGGGTCGGGAAGGCGTCGTCTCATCACCTGGTAGACGTGAAGCTGCGGGTCATGGACGTAGACGATGTCAAAATGGTCCATGCCGGTGCGTTTCAGGCTGTCTTCGAAACTGCGACGGATGGCGTCCGGTGAATAGTCCATCACCAGGCGGTAGGGCTCGTCGTCGTGGAAATTGCCCCCCTTGCCCGCGCCGGTGCCTTCCGGATCGGGTTCCAGATAGCGGCCGACCTTGTCGGACAGCACGAAGCTGTCGCGCGGAACGTCCTTCAGGCCGAGCCCGAACCGGCGCTCGCTGCTGCCGCAGCCATAGAGCGGCGCGGTGTCGAAATAGCGCACGCCCGCGTCATAGGCCGTCTTGACGACCTTGACGCCGTCGTCGTCGGTGATCTTGCCGAACAGGCTGCCGACCGACGTGCCGCCGAGACCGAGTTGGGTCAGCATGATGCCGGTCGTGCCGAGTTCACGGGTCGCGAGTGGGTTCATCATATGGACCTCCCAATCAGGATGTTCGTTCCCCGGCCGCATTCGTCGTCGGCCGCGTGGCGCCGGTCAGCCCGCGTAGCGCGGTTCGGTCAGTCCCTTGACCCCGACATTCAGCGCGAAAACGGTGCCGGCCAGGGGCTGGCGGGCCAGCCCGGTCGCCGGAATTCCCCAGGTTGCCGAGGTCACGAAAAGCGTGTCCAACCCTGGACCGCCGAAGGCGCATCCCGTGGGGTTCTGGACCGGCAGGTTGACGATCCGGTCGACCCGCCCGTCGGGGGCGTGGCGCATGAGGCGCCCAGCCGCCGAATTCGGCGATCCACAGGAAGCCCTCGGCATCGACCGCGCAGCCCCACGGATGTCCGGCGTGGGTCGTCGGTACGCAGAAACACCCGGCGTTCGCCGATCCGCCCGGTGGCCGGGGCGTAATCGAAGGCGTAGACGGTGTCGAGCCAGTTGTCGGCGAAGTACATCGTCCGACCGTCGGGACTCCAGGCCAGGCCGTCCGGAATGCCGACGTCGCCGAACAGTTCGTCGATCCGCCGCTCGGCGTCCATCTGATAGAGGGTGCCGCCCGATTCCTCGGGCGTGCCGTCCGCCTGGTCCCCGCCGACGGTCTTGGCCTTTTCCTGCAACGTGCCGACGACGAAACGGCCCTTGGGATCGCATCGGCCGCGGTTGAACCGATGGCGAAGCAGGGTTTCGGGCAGGGTGAACAGATCCTCGGTCTTGTCGGTGGCCGGGTCGAACGCGACGATGCGGCGGCACAACGCCAGCAGCAGCGTTCCGTCCTGGCGCAGGACGACGGCACGGGCCGGTTCCGGCATGTCCCAACATTCGGCTGCGCCGCTGGCCGGGTCGAGTCGGTGCAGCGACGGTGCGCGCGGGTCCGCCCACAGCAGCCGCGCGCTTTGCGGATCCCAGACGGGGGCCACGCCGAGCACGTTGCGCACGTCGGAAACGGTTTCGAATGCCGTCATGTCCCCTCCCCATGGTCCCAACCCGGACGCGTCGCGGCCCGTATGCGGCCGCGTACAATCAAGCGGCAGGCCTCGCGCACCTGCTCCACCTGAAGATAGGCCTTCCAGTCGTCGCGGAAAAGCCGGGGAATGGTCCATGCCTCGACCAATTTCGCGCCCAAGAGGGCATCGGTCATGCGCATTACCCCTGTTTTTCGGTTGGTGGTTCAGTCGATAATGGCGGCAATAATGCGCCCTCGGCGAGAGCTTGAACGCGCAAACCGGCGGCATCTGGTGAAATTTGGGGAGGCGAACATGCGCTATTGCGTCATCGGGGCGGGGGCGATGGGGTCGTTGTACGGCGGGCGGTTGGCCCAGGCGGGCCATGATGTGACGCTGCTCGACACCTGGGCGGCCCATGTGGCCGCGATCAACGAGTCAGGGCTCGTTCTCGATACGCCGGAGGCGACCTGGACGGTTCCGGTGCGCGCGGTCGACAGTCCGCTGGACGTCGCGCCGGTCGACGCGGCCATCGTGTTCGTCGATGCCAATTCGACCGTGGCGGCGGCCCGTGCGGCGGCGGCCGTGCTGGCGCCCGACGGGTTCGCCCTGACGCTGCAGAACGGCATCGGCAATGTCGAGACCCTGACCGACGTCCTGGGCCGCGAGCGGGTGATGGCCGGGCTTTCCTACCACAGCGCCGCCGTACGGGGGCCGGGGCATGTCGCGCAGACCCATGTCGGGCCGACCTGGATGGGCGAGTGCGACGGCGTCGACAGCGCGCGCCTCAAGGTCCTGCACGACGAGTTCGAGGCGGCGGGGCTCAACCCGGTCGTGGTCGAGGACATCATCGCCTTCATCTGGGACAAGTGGATACTGAACAGCGCGATCAATCCCGTTTCGGCGATTACCGGCCTGCGGCAGGGCGAGATTCCGCGCACACCCGAGGTCGATGCCTTCCAGACCCGGATCATCGACGAGATATTGGCCGTCGTGGCGGCCAAGGGCATTGCGCTGCACGATCCGGGGATCAAGGCGGCGATCAAGGCGCAGTGTTGGAAGAAGTTCAACAAGCCGTCGATGCAGCAGCACATCGAAGCGGGCAAGCGCACCGAGATCGACGCGCTGAACGGTGCCGTCGTGCGGCTGGCGCGCGAGGTCGGCGTGCCGGTGCCGTTCAACGAGGCGCTGACCATGCTGATCAAGGGGCGCGAGAAGAGCCAGCGCCAACTGCTGCATGAGCCGCCCATCGACTACGCGGTGCTGGAGCGCGACGCGGCGTCGACGCCGCGCCCCGCTCCCACGCAGGGTTAGGCCGCGATCTTTTTGATCAGCCAGGCCATGTTGCGGCCCAGGTCGATCATGGTCTTGATGCCTTCGTCGTCCTTCTCGACCTCGCCCTTGGGGCCGCCGAAGCCGACGTTCCAGTAGCTCGACCCGACGGTGATCATCTGGGCGATGCCGAAATAATGGTTCAGGCTGTTGAGGGCATGCATCGTCCCCGCCCGGCGTGCCACCGTTACGGCGGCGCCGACCTTGCGGCGCAGAAGGTCGCCGTTGGCCCGGTTGACCCGTCCCGTACGATCGATGACCGCCTTGATCTCGGGCGTCACGTCTCCGAAATAAACGGGCGATGCCAGAATGATGCCGTCCGCCGCGACCATCTTTTCGAAGATGCTGTTGACCAGACCCTCGTCGGTCTTGATCGAGCACTTCCGGTCCTTGCGCTCGATGCACAGGCGGCAGTCGCCGCATCCGCGAATGACTTGACCGGCGAGTTCGATGATCTCTGTCTCGATGCCTTCGGCCTCGAGTTCGTCGCATACCTTGCGGATCAGGGTGACGGTGTTGCCGCCCTTGCGGCCGCTTCCGCTGATGGCCAGAACTTTCATCGCGCTTCCATCCTTGCTTGTTTTCTGGATTTTATGAGGGGCATCATCCCGCCGGAAAGCGGCGGAATGCAAGCAATTTTAGACAAAATGCATGTGTCAAATCGTAACGCGAATCGCGAAGGTTGAAATAACCGGGACATAAACGGCTGCTAGGGTCGGCATCATGGGTTGGGCTGTGCGGCGTCCGGCAAAACCGGCGCAAGCCGCCAACCCAAGAATGAGTCGAGGTGTGTCATGTCCAGGTTATCGCGCCTTATCGCGATTGTTCTCGTTAGTCTCCCGTTCGCGACCGGTGGGGCCGCCGCAATGGAATTCGACTGCGGGCCCTTGCTCAAGCGGGCCGAGGCCGTCGGCGAGGCGCCGGATGTTCGAATCGACGCCAAGGAAGGCTACGTTTTCATGGAGACATCGTTCGGCAGCTGCCGGGAATCGGTCGGCAAGCGCCGTTTCGAGGCCACGAAGAAAGCTGTCGAACCCGACCGCCCCGAGCGCTGCTCGCGCCGCGTCGCGGAAGTTTGGGAAGGTGGCTATCACACCATCGCCGATTCCCGCTATTGGCTGGAGCAGGTGTTCACGGTCGATTCCGACCGCGACGGCATGACCGATAACATCGGTTTCACGCTGGTCACCATGAAGGACGATCAGGCCGTCCGCGCGATCGCCTATTATCGCGGCGGCGAGGGCCTGCAGGCGGAATCGGTGGCCGGTCTGGCGCTTCCCACCGGCGTGCGGATGGGCGACATCTGTTTCGGCCGCGCCGCCTTCGCCGCGCCGGTTGAGGATCCGAAGGTCAAGCCGTTCAAGGCTTTCGAGGTGCCGGACCTCCGCGAGCAGCTCGAGCATCGAGCCGAGCAACGTCAGACCGCATCGGTCCGCAAGGCCGAATCGGCGGGGAACGCCTTGCTCGACCTGCCCGTATGGATGTGGGCGCTGTGCGGCTCGACCGCCGCCGTCGGCGGTTCGCTCCTGGTGTTCCGGCATCGTCGGCGCAAGGCCCTTGAGCGCAAGCTGTTCGGCGAGGACGAGGACGACGACGATACCGACGTTTGATGTTTCCTAGCCGACCGCGAAGAAGGTCGGATAGGGGCCGTTCTCGGCCAGACGCTGGACCAGCAACGCCGCCTCGCGGGCATGATAGTCGCCCCACATGGTCGCTTCGCCCATCGGAATGATCGAGCCGTTCGGCACATGGTCCCAGCCGTTCGGGCGGTGGTACTGGCTGTGCAGGATCAGGCCTTGGTGGTCGGGATCGGCGCACAGATAGGGCTCCGACAGCAGCGTGCGCATCACGGTCAATCCGGCCGCGACATAGCGTGCCCCCGCCGGATCGCCGAGCGTGCGGCCGAATCGGATCAGCCCCTGCGCGGTGATCGCGGCGGCCGAACTGTCGACCGGCTCGAAATCGTTGTGCGGGTCGGACGGCCGGGCGCGCCAGTCGCCCATCTGCGCCAGCCCGGGGGCGCCGGTATCCCAGTAGGGAATGCCGTCGCTGGCGGTGTTGTCGATGTAGAAGTCGCACACCGCCGCAGCCGCTTCGCGCAATTCGGCCTCGACCGCCGCCTTCGGCAGATCGGCGTCGAAATCGGATTCGGGCAGGTCGCGCATCCATTCCAGGATTTCGGCGAACCCGCAGGCCGCCCAGCCCAGGCCGCGCATCCAGGTGGTGAAGGGCGCGTAGCCCTGCTGGGTGCTGGGGCAGCGATAGCGCCCGTCATTGACGTTGAAGATGGATTCGTGGGCGACACGGCCGCGCAGGTCGTAAATGTCGCGCCCCTTGCCGTAATAGACGTTGTAGCGGGCCGTCGTCAGCGCGTGGGCGACCAGGCGCTTCAGCAGGGATTCTCGGGAATCGTTCTCGTGCATGTAGACATGGCCGAACTGGTGCGCAAGGGCCAGCGCCCGCAGGCTCCGCACCGTGTCGATGAACAGCGAATGGGGACCGTTGAACGAATGGATGAAGCCCAATCCGTCGGGTAGCGCGGTCCAACGGCGTGCCTGCACGGCGCCCGACGCCTTCAGGGCCAACCGGTAGAACTCGGCCTCCCAGGCGTCGAAGGGGATGCGACCCTTGGCCATCAGGCGCAACAGGTTGCCGTAGGTGCTGACATTGTTGAAGCCGTGGTCATGCACGCCGAAATGGGTCACGTGCGGCGCCATCAGGTCGCGGGTGCGCGCGCGCCCCAATTCCAGGAAGTCCGTGTTCCCGGTGGCGTCGAATTGCAGAATCGCCGACCCGAACTCGAAGCCCTGGGTCCACTCGGTCCAGCCGCGCGCGGTGTAGCGGCCGTTCACCGTATAGACCGGCGCGCCCCGTTCGGGATCGTATTTGCCCGACAGGGAGTGGATTTTCGGCGCGGACGCCTCCCAGAGCTTTTGGATACCAGGAAGCAGGTCCCGCGGCGTCAGGCGTTCGTCAACGATCATGTTCGGTACTCTCCCTCGGCGTGGATATTGACGTCAGGCTCTCATCTGGGGTTGCCGTTCGGAGACTTCCAGACCGGAAAAATTTGTATACCAAAAATAACAAATAATAGGGCATTGGTAATTTTTCGCGATGTGAAAAGCCCCTCGAACCTAACGGTTGTACAATATATGACCCGAGTGTAATGTTTTTGAGTTGATACCTGAGAAGAACAATTTTCTCGATCAAACCAAACCCTCGGGATCAACGTAAAACTAATGGCTTACAGCGGAGGTACTCCCCATGCAGAGCAAATCCCGGCGCACTTTTCTGAAGACCTCGGCGACCGCCGGCGTCGCGGCGGCAGCCACCATTGCCGCCCCCGCGATCGGCACCGCCGCCGGCAAGACTCGCCAGTTGAAAATCCAGTCTTCCTGGGCGGCCGGCACGCCCGGCTACAAGGTCTTCGACGCGTGGTGCAAGACCATGGTCGAAAAGAGCAGCGGCGAAATCGAGTTCAAGCCGTTCCCCGAAAGCGCCGTCGCCGGTGACGCGGTGGTCTTCGACGCCGTTCGCAACGGCGTGCTCGACGGCCAGAACATCTTCTGGACCCGGTGGCCGAGCCGTATGCCCGCCGCCGTGTTCATGACCGGTTTCCCCCTCGCCCCGGCGGCTCCGAGCCAGTGGGACGTGGCGTATTATTCCCATGGTCTGATCGACATCGCGCGCGAACTCTATGCGCGTAACGGCCTGTACTTCGTGGGCAACGTTCACAGCGATGCGAACTTCCTGCACTCGAAGGAGCCCGTCCACTCGCTCGACGATCTCAAGGGCAAGAAGATGCGGTTCCCCGGCGGTATCATCGCCGAGACCTTCGCCGCCCTTGGCGTCAGCACGACCCTTCTGCCGGGTTCCGACGTGTATCCGGCGCTCGAGAAGGGCACCATCGACGCGACCGACTGGGTCGGCCCCGCCGTCAACTTCGCCCAGGGCTTCGCCCAGGTCACGAAGTACATCATCCTCGGCCCGTCGCGCGCTCCGTCGATGCATCAGGCCGTTGACCCGATGGACATCGCATTCAGCCTGCGCGTGTGGAAGTCGTTCTCGCCGACCATCCAGAGCCTGATCGAGGCGCAGACGGCGCTCTACTCGCTCGAGCACTACACCACGATGATGCGCGAGGACAACGCGTCGTGGGCGAAGTACAAGGCGGCCGGAAACGAGATCATCCACCTTCCGGAAAGCGACTATGACAAGCTGAAGAAGGTCGCCATCCCGCTGTGGTTCAAGTGGGCGAACAAGGACAAGGACGCGGCCCGCGTGTTCAAGATCGTCCTGAAGACCATGCAGGATCCGGCTTTCAACCTGCTTGATCCGAAGGATATCCAAGGCTTCGAACTGAAGTTCTAATCGTACGGCGAATTCATCGCCCAATAATAAATATCGCTGGGATGGTCGGTTGACCATCCCAGCTACTTTTAGCAACAAATACGGAAGCGAGACATCAGATGAGTGGGGATATCGTTCATCACGCGTTTGTGATGCCACACTGGATCTATTGGTCCATCATCGCGCTTTTTCCGTTTGTCTTCCTTGTTCTTGCGCACCTGCGTGCGAAAGCGGACGCCGCGTTAAAGGCGAAAGACCAAGTCATTCTGACGGAAGACATTGAGGAAGATGCGAAGAAGACGGACTGGGTTCCACCAGGAAACCGGTTTACCAAGATCATCGACATGGGGTGCCATAATATTGGCGTTTTCGCGAGCCTCTGGACCGTCGTTTGCGTTCTTTACTACCTGTTCGAAGTGGTATCCCGTTACTTCTTCGACGCGCCGACGAACTGGGTTCACGAGGGATCGTTTCTCATGTTCGGCGTGATGTACACGCTGGGCGGCGCGGCACTCTACCTTGCCGACGGCCACGTCCGGGTCGACGTGTTCTATGCGAAATGGAGCCGTCGCGGCCGCGCAGGGGCCGATATGGTGACGTCGGTTGTCGCGTCGATCTTCGTCCTCGGAATGATGCTGACCGGTTGGCTGTTCTTCGCGCAGGGACTGGATCGGGCCTATCTCCCGGAATGGCTGGCGCTGGGATACAACATGGATATTTCCCAGACGGAGTGGGCCATCGCCTATTGGCCGGTCAAGTTCACCATCCCGTTCGGCGCCTTCCTCGTCATGCTGATGATCATCAGCAGGTTCGTGAAGGACTATCAGACATTTTGCCATTTCTCGGAGGCCTCCGATGCCAGCAAATAACTCGGGCGTTGGTGCCGTGACTTCGCGCTCGCTCTTTCCGACGACCCCCATGGGATGGTTCGTGCTGGTCAGTTTCTGCGTCCTGGCGTTTGTCGTCGGTGTCGAACTGATCAACTCCCTCTTCGTCGGTCCCGGCGAGGAACCTTTCCTCTTTACCTTCCAGGGCAGTCTCAACGGCATCGACATCGCGTGGCTGTCGGTCCTGATGTTCGGATCCCTGCTCGCGGTCTTGAGCGGCGGCATGCCGCTCAGCTTCGGTTCGGGCGCGTTGACGGTCGTTTTCATGTATCTCGTCGGTGACAAGTACATGATCAATATCATTCCGTCGCGCATCTTCCCGATGATGACCGACTATCAGCTTTCGGCCATTCCGCTGTTCATCTTCATGGCGGCGATGCTGGAGCGGGCCGGCCTGATCAACGAGATGTTCACCGTGGTCTACAAGTGGCTGGGCGGTCTGCGTGGCGGTCTTGCCGCTGCGACCGTGCTGGCCTCGACGATCCTGGCTGCGATGGTCGGTATCGTCGGCGCGGCCGTCGTGACCATGGGGATGATCGCCCTGCCGGCGATGCTGAGCCGCAAGTACGATCCGAAACTCGCCCTCGGCTCGGTGATGGCCGGCGGAACGTTGGGCATTCTCATTCCACCCTCGATCCTTGCCATCATTTACGCGGTTGTGGCGCAGCAGTCGGTTGGCGAGCTGTATATCGGCTGCGTGTTCCCCGGCCTCCTGTTGTCGAGCCTCTACATGGGCTACGCGATGATCCGTTCCTGGATCAACCCGAGCCTCGGCCCGGCGCTGGCCAAGGAGGAACGGGTCAGCATGCGTGAGAAGCTGTTGCTGCTGCGCAGCATGATCGCGCCGATCATCCTGATCGTTCTCGTGCTCGGCCTGATCTTCTCGGGCGCGGCGACGCCGGTGGAATCGGCCGGTGTGGGCAGCTTCGGTGCGATGGTCGTCGCGGCGATCCACAAGCGCTTGACCTTCACGGCGGTTCGCGAGGCGTGTTTCCTGTGCCTCAAGAACTCCGCCCTCGTGCTGTGGATCATGTTTGGTGCGTCGATCTTCGTCGCGTTCTACGTCCTGCAGGGCGGCGGCGACTTCGTGGCCGAGATGATCCTCGGGACCGGCCTGCCGCCGTACGGCATTCTGGCCCTGATGATGGTCATCCTGATCTTTCTCGGCATGTTCCTGGACTGGGTCGGCATTCTGCTTCTGGCGGTTCCGATCTTCGTTCCGATCATCATGTCGCTGACCTTCAACGGTCTCTTCGGACTGCCGGGCGTCGATCCCAAGAACACCGCGCTCTGGTTCGGCGTGATCTATCTCGTCAACATGCAGATGAGCTTCATCTCGCCGCCCTACGGGCCCGCGCTGTTCTACATCCGTGGGACGACGCCGAAGGAGATCCCGACGTCGACGATCTTCGCGGCATCGCTTCCGTTCCTGGGGCTCCAGGCAGTCGGCTTGGCGGTGGTCATCCTGTTCCCGGAGATCGCCCTCTACCTGCCGAGGCTGGCCTACGGTTCCAACATGTAGGTTCCGCGGCACAAGACGAACAACGGCCCGGTCCTTCGTGGACCGGGCCTTTTTTCGGGAAACCGTTTCGACTTCAGAACGACAGCAGCTTGGCTTGCACCACGTTGGGCAGGGCGCGCACCTGTTCCAGCACGTCGTCGCTGATCGGCGAATCGATCTCGATCAGCACGATGGCGTCGCCGCCGGGCTCGGTTCGGCCCAGGTTGAAGGTGGCGATGTTGATTCCGGCATTGCCGAGCGTCGTGCCCAACGCGCCGATGAAGCCCGGCTTGTCCTTGTTGGTGACGAACAGCATGTAGGGACCCATGGTCGCGTCCATGGCGATGCCCTTGACGTCGACCAGGCGCGGGTTCTCGCCGTTGAACAGCGTGCCGGCCACGCTGCGGGTCTGGCGTTCGGTGGTCACGGTCAGGCGGATCAGCGACTGGTACGACCCTCGGCGTTCGTGCTTGGTCTCGGTCACCTCCATGCCGCGTTCCTTGGCGATGACCGGGGCGCTGACCATGTTGACGGCTTCGAGCAGCGGCGACAGCAGCCCCTGAAGCACCACGGCGGTCAGTGGCTTGACGTTCAATTCCGCCACCGCACCCTCGTATTCCACCGAGGCCGCCGTGATCGCGCTCGACGTCAA
>CAXXFT010000025.1:0-63908 GCA_963675125.2 uncultured Sedimentibacter sp. | reverse complement strand
AACTTTAGATGAAATAGCCATTAGATCATGTGTTACTAGCATGATTGTAATATTTTTGTTTAATTCTTCAAGCAAATCATAAATTTGTTCCCTAGAACTTGCATCTACACTAGCAGTAGGCTCATCTAAAAATAAAATCTTGGGATTTACAGCCAGTGCTCTTGCAATGAGCATTTTTTGAAATTCTCCCCCCGATAATTCACCTATTTGCTTGTTTGCAAGTTTTTTTATACCAACTCTTTCAAGTTGCTCAAATGCAATGTCCCTATCTTTTTTTGTAAATCTGAAAAAGGGGGATATCCCCCTTTTTATACATCCAGTTAAAACAACTTCAAGACAAGATATTGGAAAGTGCTTATCCATAGTCGCAAACTGCGGAACATAACCAATCATTGTATTATTTTTTCCAAGTTCCTCATTATATATTTTGATGCCTCCTGTAGTGATAGGAATAAGACCAAGAATAGATTTTAAAAGCGTAGATTTTCCTCCACCGTTAGGGCCTATAATCCCTAAAAATTCACCATCCTCTACATCCATAAAAATATTTGTAATTGCTGGAGTTTCTCCATAATATACTGATAAATTTTCTATATGTACTGCTGTTTTTCTCATTGCATAACCTCTGATATAGTTTCTGCCATTTTTTTAAGGTTTTCGATATAATCAGCTGCCAATGGTGAAAGCTGTACGGTTTTACCTCCAATCTCTTCTGCAAATGCTTTAGACTGACTGCTGTCAATTTCTTCCTGATAAAAAATAGCTTTTATATTTTCTTTCTTTGCAAGGTCAATCATTTCCTGCAAATGCATAGCTGTTGATTCTTTTCCTTCTTCCTCTAATGCATACATCTCAAGACTGTAGTCATCTGCAAGATATCCGAAGGCAGGATGATATACAATAATCTTCTTATTTTGAACACCATCAAGAGATGTTTTTATTTCTTTATCAAGTTCATCTAATTTCTCAATATATGCTTTAGCATTTTTTTCATACGTTTCTTTATTAGCTTCATCTAGTTTACCCATTTCTCGAGATATTACTTCTACCATTACTTTAGCCCTTTTAGGCGAAAGCCATATGTGCGGATCTCTTTCACCAGATTCGAATGTTCTATCATCGTATATTGAAGCAACTTCATCTTGTAATGCAATTGTTTTTATGTTAGTCGCTTTTGGTAAAATATTTGCTTCCTCTGTGGGAACACCAATTGAAAAATAAAGTGATGCCTTGCTAAATTTTTCAATTACCATAGGAGTAGGTTCATAATTTTCTGGACTGTTTCCAGGAGGAACCAAAACGACCACCTCAGCCAAATCTCCACAAACTGCTTCTACAAAAGTCTGTTCTGGAACGATAGTAACCGCAATAATTGGTTTGTCTTCTTTTACATTTTCTTGTTCATTATTACTACAGCCAAATAAAAATATTGAACTCAGTATAATCATAACACCAAATGTATTACATAATAATTTTTTTATATTCATTTTATCATCACCTATAAGATTTATTTGCAAATGCAATTCATTTGCATTTAAATTATAACTCTATAAAAAACATATGTCAACCATATATTGTATATTTTATTTATAATTTAATATGGGATAAAGAAAGTTTCGTTTCATTATTATCTAATAAAACTGTAGCAGTTATTATTAGATATCATAATATGTAGCATAGTTTGAATATTTTAAGGAGGAAATTACTATGCATACAAGCATGGATTTTGTACGTCAATCATTAGAGTTACATCTTTTTTTTGGACGAATCATGAAAGAACACTCATTTTTTCTAGAGTTGGGATTTACCCCAAGGGATGCTAATTATACACAAAGAGCAGATGAATTTCGTAGAGAGTTTGACAAATTTTTGGGAGAAGTTATTATGCTTTCTAATGGTGTTGTTAGCCGAAGCGTACTTCAATCTGGTGAAATAATAACACCTTATACACTTAAAGCTGAAATGGTTTCATCATATTACACGGGAATACAGATTCCAACTGAACTTACTCAAGAAGAGGCTGAATTAATGTGTGCAGGCAAAACACCATACATTCCAATAATCGAAGAAAGAGTATTTTATATAAACCAATGGGCTATTAAATTAGTTAGTGCACTAATACAGTTTAAAGCAAATATTTTAAACAATGTTTTAGAATGTAAAATGTTTACAGTAAATTATCCATTATTGATAGATCACATTATGAGGGAAGCTAAGCTTTATTTACAAACAGTCCAAAAACTTCAAGACAGAGAACATATAAATATGGAAAGAGAAATTGCAGAACAAGAGTTATTTTGGAATAGAATTATGGCAGAACATTCAAAATTCATTCGTGGTTTACTTGACCCAACTGAAGATGAGCTGATTAATGCAGCTAATAATTTTGGAAAGGAGTTTGATCAATTGACAGCAGATTCGAAAGCTGCTATGGACAAGACCATGCCTTTAATAAAGGTTACAGATGAAAGTCTCAAAGCAACTAAAGCATTACGCGACTTCAAGGAACAAGGAACGCAAGGATTAATTGAATGTAAAGTTAAATCAATAATTATACCTTTATTAGGAGATCATGTATTACGTGAAGCAAATCATTATTTAAGACTTTTAAAAATATTTAAAAAATAATTATAGATCACTACACATAATTTAGTTTTAGTTCATGGTACGTATATTAAATATACATTCAAAAGAATATTCATCGCGAGTATAAATTAAGTGTGTAAGTAAACAAAAAACTTACACACTTTTCAAAGAAAATCCAGGAATGAAGGTATCACTTCTACAAAATCAACCTTTTATAGGTAAACAAATATTTATATTATGGTAATCCTGCGAAAATAATTTTCTATCTTCAAATTTATAGAATTATTTCATTATTTACCTTAACTTAAATAAAATTTCAACTCATAAGTTTTCCTGTAAAAAATACAAAATGTATGGAATAATTCTACTAATAACCCACAAAACAAGAAGTATATATTGCCCTTGTTCAAATATATTTTTAGCAAACGTTACCTTTTTATTTGTATCATTGATTTTATATTCTCCAACGAAACGCTCTCCATGAGAATCAACATATATTCCTTGTCCGCACACCTGCCCATCTTCGAGTACACCAATATACTTAGTTTTATCAATATTAATAAACATTCCCTGTCCTTGCATCTTATCATCTTTAAATTCACCAACATACTTTCTACCATCTGAATTAATAAATACTCCATGACCATGCATCTTGTTGTCCTTAAATTCACCAAAATATTTTGTTCCATCAACTTTGGTAAGTATTCCTTGTCCATGCATCATATCATTTTTTATTTCACCATCATACATTGTTCCGTTAGGAAAAGTAATTACCAAATTGCATTACTCCTTTCTTTCTTATGATTTTATAAGGCTGATAATCGAGTTATCTATTTTATCAATCAAATCTTGTAAATCAATATTATTATCTGCTGTAAAACTATCAAGTGAGTCAAATAAATTGTTACATAGGACACATTTACCAACCAATTTATCATAACTTTTAAAAACATCCTCAGTTTTTGGATATTTTTCAACAATATCTAATATTGTCATTTCTTTTTTTATCATAATTAACCTCCATAAAAATTCAATAGTAGACTTATATTAATTAATCTACTAATATAGATGTTTGTTTGATGTGATTTTAGTTTTCATCTAATCCCATTGTCCTGGAAATCTTAATTTTTGTAGTTGTGGGAATTTTTTATTATATTTTTCTACTTCTTCGTTTGGAAGATTACTGAATACTTCTGATTCGAAAAATATTCCATTTATGCCTTTCATGCTATCTTTTGCTAACTCAAACCCCATAAACGCATCAAAATTTTTACCATCAGCATTCGTAATATTAAAATTATCACATGTTTTAAATCCTATTCTTGGATAATAATCCGGTTCTCCAAAAATTACTATTCCTCTATACCCTTTATTTTTAGCAAATATCATTGTTTCCTTTAATAACAGTTCACCAACTCCACATCCCTGCCATTTAGGATCTACACAAAGAGGTCCGAAGGTTATAATTTCATGTGTATCTGACCCATTAACAATTCGTGACTTTGAATACATTATACATCCTATTACATCTCCATCTTTAACTGCTATCCTGCTTAATTCTGGTAAATAGTCTTTATCTTGTCGTAATTTATGCACAAGATAATGTTCGTCGCATCCAAGATGATGTTTATTCCAAAATGCATGCTGTGTCATTAACTCAACATTATACCAATCCTCGGGTGTCTCCATTCTAATATCTATCTCTTCGTTATTTAATCTCTTCTTTTTTTCTAGGAGCAATCCAAATTCTAATCTTACTTCTTTTCTTTGTAAATCATTATTCTTGTAGCAACAAGTATCCATACCAATCAAGCTAAAGCCTTCGTGCTGATAAAAATCAATTGCATTAACATTACAAGATTGTATTTCTAGTATAATAGCACGACGACGTTCCCTTCGAGCTTGTTCCTTTGCTACTTCAATTAACGCATGACCTATTCCTTTTTTTTGATATTTATCTGTCACCCATAGTTCTGTAATTCTTAGCCGATTAGACCATAACTCCTGATCAGTTTCAATTACAGCAACTAATTCGTCATTTACTAACACTCCCCAAGCATAAGCGTTCTCCCAATGATCTTCATATAACTTATCTTGAAAATCATATTCTTCAGGTATATGAGTTATTGGATCTGTAAATTCTTTCTTTTCTATCTCAATAACAAATCCTTTATATGTTTTATTTACACAAACATCATAATACTTATCTGTTATATACTTTATTGGAATAACAGTTCCCTTCCATTTCTCTTTTGGTAAGTGTATAATTTCGTATTCCATACGTTTATCCTTTCTTTATAGTAATTATTGTCTTATAAATTTTTATTTCTGCTCTTTTTATATTCAATATACTCACATTCACAAATTCCTATTTGTTGTTATTTACAATATTCAGATATCACTTTACTTTATTAAAAGCGAGTACAATTACTTCACGTTTTCTTTTTCAATCAGTACATCAAAAAAGAAGATTCCTTCTGTTACTTTAATAAAAGTGATACCATTATCTCCTTTAATCTTATGTGCTTTTCCTTTCCAATACACAGTTTCTTCATTAGCTGAAACTATAGCAGTATCTCCTGATTTCAAATGGTATGTTATTGTAATATATTGATCTTCCTGTTCCGAAGTCCCTAATTCATAGTTTAAAAAATTCGCTATTTTTACTGCCTTTTCTATGTCTTCTGTTTCAGAAAATATTCTTGCGTTATTACCCAATCTTTTGTCATGAATTTCTACATAAGAGATTTTTTCTGTCTTCGGTATACCAAACAACGGAATCCCATGCAAAAAATAATATCCGACAACACAAATGCCCATACTTAGAAGAACAGGAAAAAGATATTGTTTAACTACTTTTTTCATTTTTACCCTCCTTACTATTGCCATTCATAAAAACAATTAATAAAATATAAATCTTGGTAAATATTAATTGTATATAATATAAAAGCTATGGAATAATGCCTCATTTAATCTTTTGTCCTATATACATAGCATGTTCAGAGTAACTTAGAAATTCATCTCTTTCACATAGTTGTTTTGCAACCTCAACCCATTTATCTATCACTTCCTGAGGTTGATTAAATATGTTGACTTCACATGGAGCAAGAATACTTTCCTGACCGAAAATATGCTTTTTTTCAAGATTAAATTTTTCCATAAAAGGCATTATATCTTTCTGGTTTATGAAAAACGCTTTTGTAAATGCATCCCCACCAAAGGATTTTCCTTTTAATACAGCCTCAAGAAAGACCTGCTCAGTTTCCATAAGCAATAATTGAGGCAAATATTTCATCCCATAAATCATTTCTGCAAACATAAGAATAAATGAAACATATATAAGCCCACCATCTTTAAGCAAAGTTATTGCAGCATCTAATGATTTTATTCTATCTTTTTCATCAAGCAGATGATACATCGGCCCCATAACAAATATATGATCAAATTTCCCATTTACTAATTTATTAATTTCTCTTGCATCACCATGAACTGCTTTAATATTGACATTCATTTCTTTAGATTTTTCAATGGCAAACTTTACATTTTCTGTGGACAAATCTATGAGAGTAACGTCGCATCCTTTCTTCGCATAATAAATCGAATAGCGCCCCGGTCCTCCACCAATATCAAGAATTTTGTCACCTGGCTTTATATATCTGTCCATCATATTAGTAGTTATTCTGAATTCAAAAGGATGCCTTTCAAGTCTGCCCCACTCCTTTTGTACATCTCCGTCATAATGCTCTTGTACAATACGCACACAATCTTCCATAATGATTACCCTCCATTTATAATCTATTTCGCCCTAAATGCTTAATCTATTCTCTAATTATAAAATTTGATCAACCAAAACACCTATTAATTTGGTTAAAATACTCTTTAAAAATTAAATTACTTTTTATTTCACCATCATCATATAAATAAGTTATTAGTCTGTCTCTGTCAATAAGTTTGGCAATACATTCATTTTATATCCAGAGATTTTCCATTTACCGCTTTCTTTGGTTAGTCCTATATAGCCTTTACCGACATCTTCTTTTTCCGTTTTATCTTTAATTGATATAAACCTTAACTTTACTTCAAACATGTAACCCTCATTGTTAACATCTGTATCATTAGTAGTTTTAGTTAAACTAAAATCTGTAACTTGCATAAGGCAATTTTCCTTGGCACATAGTTGGATTAAAGCAAATTTTGTCCTGCTATTTAAAAGTGTTTTATATGAATTTTCTGTCATTAAGGGTTTTATTTTTTTGTGCATTGACTCTATTTCCTCAATAAACATCTTAATTTCATTAGTTTTAAAATTTAAAATTTCATTAAAATTATCAATTTCTTTTGCATCAACAGTGTAAAGTTCTTTTACAAATTTTTCAGCTACACTTTGTGAATCCTTCCCTTCAGAATTACTACAGCCAATTAAATTAAATATAATTAAACATAAAATAACAACAAATTTTATTACTTTTCTCAATTTGACACCCTCCAAAATATTATAATAATTCACAAAAACTGTGTCACCGATAACAGAATATATTTAATTATAACCGAGTCTTTGGTTTTAAGTAATCAAAAACAATTAAACCACATTGCTTGCAGATATATCCAGTAAAATCATTAGACGCAAATGCTCTACGGGCTACCATAACATCTTCAGGATCTTTTGAATTCAACGATATTTTATGCCTCTGTTTGTTAAAAGCAACCAAATTTCCAGTTTGTAAATAACCAGTATTCATCTCAATTCCACATTTTGGACATTTCATACTTTTCACCTTCCTATAAAATCTAAGTATTCTTATAATTTAATATCTATATTTTCATCTACTCAACTCAGCAAAAAAGCCATTATTTCTATTCAAGATAACTTTATCTCCCGCATCATCAGTTAGTACAATTTCTTCAATGGTTCCAGATTCGCTTCCATTTTGAAACTTCCTACCTCCAGCTACTTTATAATCCTTTAAATTCAATGAAAAGATTTTAGTTTCATTACCTTCTAATTGAAAAGCTGCCTTCTCACCATTGATTGTATAAAAGCTAATTGCTTCAATGCCATCCTGTCTATATGAAGGTCTATCAATACTTATGTAGAAAGTCCTTTTTTCATTACTATAATTAATCAGTTCGAATTGAGCAGTAAATTCAACAATTTCTTTATCCTTTGTACTATAATTAATACTGCTGTTTTCAGAGTTAAATGCTATAGATAATAATCCCGGAGAATTTTTCTTAATATTACTTACAATCAATCCTGTCAATAAATAAAATATAGTCATCAATACTATAAAAACCAGAAACACATGGATTCTGCTAATGTTCATACTTATAACATGTCTTTCTACTTCAAGTAATGATATGATGAAAGGAATTGCAAAATATATTATTGTTAAGTGAACTCCGCTATAATCTCCTGTCCATGAGTTTAATCCAACAAATTCTACTATATAATCTCCTAGAGCATGAGTATACTTAGTTGTAATCATACAATAAAAGATAAGTGACATCAGTAATATTGAAATTCCTCCCTTAATTTTACTTTTCATAATTGTTACTCCTTAAGCCATATCGATTTCATAATATCCTTATATCTAAATTTATTAGAACATACTTTACATTTTTGCATTTATCTAATTCCCCTTGTTATTTATTCAACATTATTAGTTTGTCTCCGTCAAACATTATTAAATTTTACTAATAGCGATAAAAAACTTTTTTCGTTTTCATTAATAATTTCCATTTGCAACAATCATTTAAATGCATCATAACATGCCTTGTTGGTGGCATCAACAATATACCAGCTACATCTTTTTTCCCCCAGAAATCAAGTAACCAAATAGAATCTTCCTGAGAAGTAACTCCACCTTCATGTAATATTTTTTCTAATCCTTTTGGTGAAACTTTTCTCTTCATATCATTTGAAGATAATCCTTTTACTATCAATCTCGTTCTTTTTCCGACCTCATTTCTATACTGTAAAAGTTCATGAATATTTAGACTTTTACTCAATTCTATTATCTCCTCATCAGTTAAAGCATTTCCTGTATCTGTGATAGTAGAATTCAGTTTCTTTTTCCATTCATCACTAAATAACTGCTCGCCATCATTTATTAAAATACCCGTAGTCAAATCCTCAATTCTGGCGATATGCCAAATTACCCATGCTATAGTTTCATCTTTATTAGTAGGCATAATAGAATATTCTTGATCTACCAAACCTTCAATTAATCTATCAACTTCATTCTCAATCCCATTTAATATCACAGAAAGATGCAAGTTTGCATGAATATCCAGGAAAAGTTCTTTTGCCTGTTCAATTTTTTCCGGTTTACGAATAATGCAACTTAATTCTTTATGCTTTTCACTTAACCCTTCTCCAAAATACTTCATTCATTAACCCCTCTCTAAATTTCAATTCAATATTTTAACTATGAATTTACTTAACAATTACAGGTTATTTACGTCCAATCCAAAAAAACCTGCTGCCAAAACACCGGCAAAATACAATAAAGCAGATTCGGTATATCCATATTGCGACTTCTCTATATAAAAACCTCCAATTATTATCACAAACACACAAATTACTAAAGTAATAATTATATCTTTTGATTTTTCGTTCATTATTTATTGCTCCTTTTTAAAATATTTGAATAATGTTATCTTACTATATACGATTAAATTAAATATAACCTTTTAGTTTACAACGCGCCTAAATTATAGAATTACTTTTGCAATTCTGTACAGGAAAATTGCAGGAATTACTAAAAATAATAGATGTAGCACGGTGTGAATTATTATCTTTTTATCTTTAGTTTTTTTATAAGTTAAATAGTTTAATGTAATAATCTGTGTGATAACAATTGGTATGAAAATATAATATATTATCACAAGAATAGGCAATTGATCACTAGTAACAAAAAAATAAGCTCCTAAAATAAACAAAATAATAATTAAAATATCAAATGAAAATAATAAAGGGTTTTCTCTCATTTTAAATGGAGATGGAACAATTTTCCCTTTTCTATACATTAAAATATTACTATATATAGAATAAGATAATGCACCTACTATAAATAATATATATATATAAGCAAACATTTAATTATCTCCTCTTATCAATTTATTACAAATATATTTACTACTACTTATCAAGTTGTCTCCAATATGTCCATGTAATCATTGGTTTATAACCAATTGTACTATAAAATTGATTTCCACCACCAGTCATGTGTGTTGCTCCAAGTGGCTTCATTCTTTTGTACATTTCAGACAATGCGGCAGCTGCAAGGCCTTTATGCCTATACTCAGGCACTGTACATAAGGGCTCCATATATGCTAAAATGGTTCTGAGGTGTCCACCACATACCTGCCCAGCACACATAATCATCAGCTTCATTCTGGATTGCTACAGGATACTGTGGCGTTGCATGAGGTGAAATATATAGATGATATCCATAATCAAGATCGCCATCCCATGGACCTTCTTTTTCATGATCAAAACCCTTCCAACAACATAATAACATTTTTGCTGTATCAAATTTACCAGATTCAACAAAACTGAAGCCTTCTGGTAGTTTAAAATCCAGCGGATTAGAAAAATCATAAATCATATCTTTATATTCGTCGATTTGTCCAAATCCTGCAATTCTAGCAGATTCAGTTACAGCATTCTGTCCTTTAAAAATATTGAGCCTGAGATTCCCGTCCTTATCAGCTAGGTTCTTAACTGCATGGTCAACCATTTCAGATGCAATTTTATCATATCCCGGTCGTAAGCTAAAAAAAGCTTGACCAAGGTGACTTTCGTAAAAGCAAAATCCCACAATCCTGCCACCATCTTCCCAAATCATATTTCTGTGACTCATAGTCTTGTCTGACCATCCAGAAGAAAGTGCATATTCTAGGAATGGCGCTGGTACGCCATTTCTCCAGTCTTTTTCATAAACATCAATCATAAACTCATATACTTCTATAAAATCCGAAAGAATCATAAATGGTCTTTTTTGTATATTCTTCATAATATTTATCCCCTTAAAACTGTTAAACCAGTAATTTTTAAAAACTATTGATAATATAAATTGATATAAATAGTTTGATATGCAAATTCATTATTTTTTTGATACTGTTATAACGATAATATGTATGTTGCGACTCAAATAATCAAAGTTTAAACTAATTTGTTACGCTTAATCGAAAAAACTAAATGAGGCATATCAACACCATAATAATGTTTAATAAATCTTTTTGTTACTTCCATACCATTTCGCTTTGCAACATTTTGTGACGCAATATTTGTATCGCGAATAATTGAAAACACCTCGTCAGCATTTAGGATTTCAAAAGCATATTCTTTACAAGCAATTGCAGCTTCGCTTGCATAGCCCTTATGCCAAAATATTTTTTGAAAAAGATATCCGACTTCAAGTACTTGCATACCATTGCAATCTTGCATGCTAAGTCCACATTGCCCAATCATTTCATCAGTTTCCTTCAATATTACCGCCCACAGGCCAAATCCATAGTCTTTGTATCTATTAATTTGGCTGTCTAACCATTTTTGTACTTCATCATCATCAAAAGCGTGTTCATAGGCATACATTACATCCTTATCTTGTAATATTTTACACAATGATAAAAAGTCCGACTGCTTTAGTTCACGCAAATATAATCGTTTAGTTTCTAATATCATTTCACACTTCTCCTTGCTTTTAATAATATTATAAATTTTCTTTATTTGTATACTTTTTTAAAATATCATCTACGTTATCTCTATCATTATAATTAACCCTCAATTTAACTTCATGATTCAAATCATAAAACTTAGGCAAAATTAGCACTAAATTGTAATACTCTCCTTTATCTAATATCCTTTTTTTATGAACATTACTCCATTTATAGTCAATAATTTTATTCCAATCAATTATTGCAGAATTAAAAAGTATTCCGGTTTCATAAATTATATTTTTCTGAAATCCTTTATAAAAAAATAATATTGAAATCCATAAATTAAAATTAAACCAAAAAATCAAGTTAGGTGCATTATTAAGAAACTTCACTATATGATAAAGTTGAATTATCATTGTATTTTCAAAAAAATATTCCCTTAATTCTTCCATAAATTCAAAGTTCAACAATTGAAACACATTACTGATATAATCAACTTTTAATAACTTATATATATCTTGTGCTTCATAAATAAAACAAATTATTGAAGCAATAGCACATATAAAATTAGCTAAACCAAATATAAAATTATATAGATTTTTATTTAAATAAATAATTTCTTCATTTATTCTATTTCTTTTATTAAATTTGATTTTACAAATTTGAAACAATGCTAAAAAGACAGTAGTAATCATTATTGCAATATATATCTTATATATCAATGTTTATCGCTCCCTAATTTATTCGTTTAACTAAAACAATTATACATATATTCCGTAAGTATCTCTTCAGAACTAATAACAAACAGTTTTTCAATAAATTAATAACAATTAAAACTTTTCATACATTTCTTATCTTCCGCACCACATTACCAAAATAAATAATGAAAAGGCAGAAGTCGTAATTTTATAATATAACCTTATATTAAAATTACTTTAATTGTTAAAAATGCAATTGTTGCCATAATTACAGATGGAAGAACTATTGTCTTCAGATAATAAGTAAAATAGTCTTTGATTGTATATTTTTTTCTGTTTTCATCCAAGAAATCTCCAACCAATGACAAACATTCTTTTATTTGAGTTTTACTGACATCTTCAAATACTATCCTATTTTTAATAAATGATATTTCTGATTTATCATCTAAATTATTATCTTTATAGTCATCTATTATCATTGATATTTTATTTATATTATCTTTAACAAGATTTTTATCTATTCCTTTAAAACAGTAAATTTTATTCTTGTTTGAAATAATAGAAATACTGATTATAGCGAAAAAAATCAATAGCGCAACAGTTGTATATGTTTCCGTAGTTAACCCATTGGTTTTCAACATAGTTTTGAAAAACATTGCACAATAAAGAATAATAAAAAATATGCTTTTATATGCTTCCAAAATAAAATTTTTCAGTTTAAAATCCAGTATTATTGATATAATTGTAAAACCCATTAATATAATTATAATCTCAAACATTATTCCAACCATTTTTTTACCTCCAATTATAGTAATCGCATAGAGAAGTAGTTATATTATAAAGTCATATAATAATTTAGATAATATTTTAAGAGTTATTATAATACAAATTAATAAATAGAAATAATTAAATTTGCTTTGATTAATATATTTTTCCTTGAACATGAATTTAAGCATTACAAAACCCATTAGCAAATAGAATACATAGGACATAATTTCATGATAAAAAACTGCACTGAAAACAATTAGGCAATTTAAGATAAAATTAATTTTATTGACAGCAAATTTATTTTCATCTAACAAAAATTTCTTTATCCTGTTCATCTTTTCACCTCAATCAAATAAACATAAATATTTCATTTTTTATATTAATTTTCTTACTTCTTCAGGAATTTCTGAAACAGAATTAATAAAATGTACTGGTTCTTCAATTTCACCAAATCCATATTTAGCGTGAATAAATGGGATATCTGCAAATTTAGCAGCATTATAATCACCCTGTGTATCACCAATATATACCGAACGGTTTAGATGATTTCTATTAATTATTATTTTAATATTTTCGCCCTTGTTTTTTCCAGTTCGACCCGGATTTTCAAAATCAGTGAAATATCTTTTTAGTTTGTGATATTCAAGAAATGTTTCAATATAACCAACTTGACAATTGCTAACAATAAACAATTTATAATTTGAAGATAAATTTTGTAGTGTTTCCTCAACTTTTGGAAAAAGCACTCCTCCGTTTTTAGATAAGTATTCTTGTTCCTTTAAACAACATTTGGTTATAATTTCATTACGCTTTACTTCTGAAATATTATAGAAAAACAGATTTGCAATTTCATCAATTGTTTTTCCCATAAATCCATGCATAGCTTTAACAGTCATTCTATAATGTATATCTTTATATGTTTCAATTACTTCATTCCACGCTTTTACAACACATTCAGAAGAATCCCAAAGAGTTCCATCCAAATCAAATATAATACCTTTATCACTCATTTCTACACTCCAATTAAATCAATTTTAATTTAAAAACACACTACATTAGACGTATAAATTAAATAAAAGTTCAGTAATTTCCTATTTTTTACATTTCATTGTATTGTTATAAGAGTATTTACATTATTGTAATATTATGTCTTCGCCCACTATAGTATACATCAAGCAGATGTAATAATCTACCAAATATCACTTTTTATTTTATTTCCCAGTATGCTTAATATAATATCCATTAACCAAACCAAGAGTATTTTCATATACTGAATATGCTAACTAATTTAGCTGAATATTTAAAATTTACAGGAGGCGATACAAAAATGGCTATCAGACCACCTATTTTGCGTGCAGGAGATACCGTAGGAATAGTTACCCTTGGAAGCCCACGGGATAAGGAAACAATTGATGCAAGGATAGAGTTCCTTGAAGATATAGGATTTAATGTAGTCGTGGGCAAATATGTTTATTCATCCGCAGGATATTTAGCAGCTACACCACAACAACGAGCATCTGATTTAATGAGTATGTTTGAAAACCCAGTAGTTAAAGCGATAATTCCTACAAGAGGTGGCGTAGGTGTCGCAGACATAATTCCATATCTAGATTATGCTACAATAAATCGAAACCCAAAAATTATTACTGGATACAGTGATATAACAGTTTTGTTAAATGTTTTATACATATGGTCAAATTTAATTACCTTTCATAGCCTTCTTTTGATAGATTTTAGAAACACTACCCCTGCATATAACTTTGACCAGTTTTTTGCAGCTACATCTACTATAGTTTCCCCGAGACAGCTTGATAATCCTCCGGGAATACCTTTGATAAGCAGAATTCCTGGTAATGTAACAGGTACTATCGTAGGTGGCAATCTTACATCTTTCGTAGATACTTTGGGTACTCCATTTGAAGTTGATACTAGAGGAAGAATTCTTTTTATTGAGGAAACTCATGAACCAATAACTCATGTATATAGGCTCATAAGTCATTTATTTCACGCAGGAAAGTTTCAAGACTGCGCAGGTATTATCATGGGAGAATGTACAAATTGTGACGATGCTTATGGCAAATCTTATGAGGATTTAATCAATGAGGTAATAGTTCCTTTTGGCAAACCTCTCATGACAAATTTGGCTTCAGGACATGGTATATACAAAATGGCTATTCCCATAGGTGCAGTCGCAAATCTCAATACTTACAATAATACACTGACGATTATTGAACCTACTGTAAGTTTATAGGTTTACTTTGTCATCTTTCTCTCATAAAGGCAGCTATTTAGGAATATTTTAAAAGCCCAAGACTACTTGAAAGTATTTTAAATAATAATACTTCCAAGTAGCCTTGGGCTTATATTTTCAGTCTCTATTTTGCTAATCTAATCATACCAGCCACAAGGCTCTTCACTAAGACTTACATATATATTCTTAACCTGTGTGTAACTCTCTAATGCCATCTTATGTACTTCCCTGCCAAATCCTGATTTTTTATAGCCTCCAAAAGGAGAATGAGAAGGTACAATATTATATTCATTAATCCACATAGTTCCAGTATTGACAGCCTTTGCAACTCTTAATGCACAGTTTATATCCTTTGTCCAAACCCCTCCTGCAAGACCATATTGTGAATCATTTGCCATTTCTATAACTTCGTTTTCATCCTTAAACTTAATAACTACAAGTACAGGGCCAAAAATTTCTTCCTGTGCAATTTTCATATCATTAGTTACATTAGTAAATAGAGCGGGCTTTATAAAGCACCCTTTATCCTTGCCATCCTCAATAAGCCTTGTTCCACCATATACTAATTTTGCACCTTCTTTTTGCCCTTCCTCTATAAAACCAAGAACACTTTTCAGCTGATTTTCATCAATCAACGAGCCCATCCTAGTATTTTCATCAAGTGGATCACCAATTACAACACTCTTAAAGAATCTTATCAAACTGTCAACCACATCATCGTAAACATCTTTATGTACAAATAATCTTGAACCTGCATTACAAACTTGACCTTGGGCATATAATATTCCAAGTGTTGCTCCTTCAATTGCCTTTTCCATTGGGGCATCAGGGAATATAATATTTGCTGATTTTCCACCTAGCTCTAATGTAGCAGGTATAATCTTTTCTGCCGCAATCTTTGCAACGTGAATTCCTATATCCGTGGAACCAGTAAATGCAATTTTATCAATACCTTGATGATTGATAAGTCTCTCCCCACATTTTCTTCCTGAGCCTGGAATTATATTTAAAACTCCAGGTGGAAGTAGTGGCTTGAGTATCTTCGCCATCTCTAAAAGAGATAATGGAGTGTTGCTTGCTGGTTTAATAACTATTGTATTCCCTCCTGCAAGAGCAGGGGCAATCTTCCAGACCGAAATTAGAAATGGAAAATTCCAAGGGACTATCTGAGCAACCACCCCAAGAGGTTCTCTGAGTATCAAACTAAAAGCTTCACTGCTGTGCTGTACAGCCGAATCCTCATGACTGCGGATAACACCTGCAAAGTACCTGAACTGATCGACGCCTCCTATTATATCCTCACGAGTTTCAATAATAGCCCTTCCAGTATCAAGGCTCTCAACGCCTGCTAAAAACTCTATATTTTTTTCTAAAGCTTCTGCTATTTTTAAAAGAATATCAGCCCTATCCTTAGCGCTGATAAGCTTCCAACTTTCAAATGCGTGTCGTGCGCTGTCAATTGCCCTATCTACATCTTCTTCATTTGCTAGACTCACCTTAGCAATCATTTCACTGTCTACAGGATTAAAGGTTTCAAACGTTAACCCCGATATGGATGGCTGAAATTCACCATTAATAAATAAACCATATTCTTTCTGCATTAAATTTTTAAGTTGTTTTTTTTTCATAACTATTTAATCAATCCCTTTTCCTTCAAGAATTCAGATGCTATTATTTCTGGATCCTCACCATTATCATATCTTAAATTTAAGGCAGTCATCTGAGCTGTATCTATCATTCCACCTAACTTGTTTACGGCCTCTAATGCCTTTGGATATTTTTTCACAAATTCATCAGATAGTACATATGCTCCACTATAATCAGGAAAGAAATGTTTGTCATCTTCAAGTGTAACCAAATTCATCTTTGCAATACGTGAATCTGTAGAATATGCGACCGCCGCTTGAACCTCACCCGTTGAAAGTGCTGTATACATAAGTCCATACTGCATTGGAAGAACTTTTTTAAAATTGATACCATACGCCTTTGACCATCCTGGATATGCATCTTCACGGGTATCAAAATTTGTATCTCCAGCTAAAAGCCAATTTTCTGCAACAGATGCTAAATCAGAAGCTTTTTTTAGATTATACTCATCAGCTGTTTCCTTTGTCACTGTGAAAATATAAGTATTATTAAATCCAAGTGGCTCTCCCCATGTCATATCAAATTTTTCTTTAAAGCCTTCAGTAACCCTTTTGTAGGTTTCTTCAGTACTCAAATTTGGACCTTCATAGCGAAGAACTCCTGTTAACTGTGTACCAGTCCATGTTGGATATATATCAATTTCCTTATTTAGCATGGCTTGATGAAGAACCGACGAACCATTAAACTCCGTATTAACAGTAGCCTCAAGTCCTGTACTATCTTGAATTAATATCTTTGCCATATGAGCTAAAACAATCGTTTCATTTACATTTTGTGATGCTACTCTTACTACCTTTTTTTCGCCACAACCTGTAAGTATCATAGATAAACTAACAATCAACAATAGTACAATTATAATTCTACTAAGTCTTTTTTTCATTTTATAACCTCCATTTTATTTGTCTTTTCATAACTTTCAAATTTCTTTGATGATTTTAAAAGTCTCTTTACCTTATTACTAGGACTTAAATACATCTGAAACCGCTTAAGCCCTTGGTCAGCAATAAGAGCAAGAAGCGTAGCCGGAAGTGCACCTGCAAAAATAACTTCATTACGCAGTGATGCAAGTCCTGAAAAAATCAATCTTCCAAGTCCTCCTCCTCCAATTGCTGCGGCAAGAGAAGCTGTACCAATAATCCAAACTGTAGCAACACGAACCCCTCCTACAATGACAGGGAATGCAAGCGGCAGCTCAACCTTAAAGAGAATCTGCATATCAGTCATGCCCATACCCCTTGCAGCCTGTACAAGAGCTGGAGAAACACCTTTAATTCCAATATATGTATTCTGCAAAAACTGGAAGCATTGCATATAGTATGAGCGCACAAATAGCATTTTTATTTCCTATTCCTATAAATACTATTAAAAAACCTAGTAGTGCAATACTTGGTATTGTTTGAAATACGTTGGCTGCACCAATAGCTATCGGTGCAAGTTTTTCATTTTTAGTAAGATAAATTCCAAGTGGAATACATATTACTAAAGTAATTGATAATGCTATCAACGAAATAATAATATGCTCACCTGTTAATAGCAAAATACGAAGATATTGTTCCGTTAAAAATCGATATAAAAGTTGAAGAAAATTTGGATCATTTGCCATGATATCACCCCTTTACATTTTTTGTATTTGTTGTCTTTTTACTAACTTATTTGTTTTCTCTTAAGTCTATCAATTGTAAGCCTTGCCATTCCACTACCCGTTACAACACCAATAAACCTATCATTATTATCTATAACTGGAACAGGAAGTGCTTGAGCTGATAGCATTTCAGCTGCATCTCTTAATGTAGCATCCTCAATATAAAGCTTCCTATCAATGATAAGTGCTTCTTTTATACTTCCTCCACGAGAAGAAACCTTTTTAACATTTGACATGAGAGCCATCCCCATCCATTTGCCATTTTTATTTACAACCTGTGCACTTTCTTTTCCAATGTCCTCCATTTGTTCCAATACAGCAGATGCTAAGAAATTGGGCAGCACGTTAATAGCTGATTCCTCAACTAAAACTTCGACTGAATCATCAGGAGATATCTGAGAAATCCTATCTTGCCCAATGAAATTTTTAACAAACTCTGATGCAGGATTATTTTGAAGTTCATTTGGTGTCCCTATTTGCTCAACTTTCCCATGACGCATGAGCACAATTCGGTCGCTAAGTTTCAGTGCTTCATCTATATCATGGGTTACAAAAATAATTGTCTTTTTAAGCTTCTTTTGCAAATCCATCAATTCATTTTGCAAGTTTTCACGACTGATTGGATCTAATGCACCAAAAGGTTCATCCATCAATACAACATCCGGCTCTGCTGCTAATCCCCTTAGAACACCTATTCTTTGTTTTTGTCCTCCACTCAACTGCGAAGGGAGTCTGTATTTATATTTCTCCGGTGACAACCCTGCCATTATGAGGAGATCATCTACGCGATTTGAATCTTTTTTTTATTCCACTTAAGCCAGCTGTGGAACTACCGCTATATTTTCTCCAACTGTTATATGGGGCATTAGTCCTGTTTCTTGAATAACATATCCAATATTTCTTCTAAGCTGAACCGCATCAACAGTTGCTATGTCACTACCATTTACATAGATTTTTCCCGAAGTGCACTCTGCCAGCCTATTAATCATTTTTAAAGTTGTCGTTTTACCACATCCACTAGGTCCAATGAATACAACAAATTCTCCCTTTTTTATTTCTAAATCTAGTCCCTTTACAGCTGCTGTACCATCGGGGTATACCTTTGAAACATTTTCAAATTTAACCATCTAAACCACCACCCTTTGTATAAAAATTTTATTATTCTTCTCAAGATATTCTACTTTCATCTTCCTGTAAATGTATTACTTTTCTAAAACTATTTAGAAATTCATCTACTTCTTCCCTTGTACCAACAGTAACCCTAATAGCATTAGGATATTCCCAAGCTTCACATGAACGAACAATGACACCCATCATTAAAAGTTCCTGAGCAATTTTTGCTCCATTATAAGGCGTTTGAAAAAATACAAAGTTAGTATGAGTATCTACAACCTTAAATCCCATTTTCTCAAGCTCAAAAATCATTCTTTCTCGATCTCTTTTAATATTTTGGAGACATTCTTCATAATTCTCTATATCTTCATTAAGTGTTGATATTGCTCCAGCTAGGGCAACACAACTTGCATTAAAAGGCTCACTTACTGTATCAATTGCTTTAATCATCTCAGGTCTTGCAATTGCATAACCCATTCTCGCACCAGCAAGACCGTAAGCCTTGGAAAAAGTGCGAACCATAATTATATTCTTTTCCTTAACTATATCTCCTATTGAATCTGGAAGTATCTCCTCATTTGCAAATTCTGCATATGCTTCATCTAGCACAACCCATGTATGTGCTGGTAGAGAATCTAGTAGCAAATTGTATGCCTCAAGATTAAAAACTGTTCCTGTAGGATTGTTGGGATTACAAAGCCATATAAGCTTTGTTTTATCTGTAATTGCCTTTCTTATTCCATCAAGATCCAAAGTATAATCACTTTTTAATGGAATTTGTTTTATAATTCCACCCATAAGCTTTGATATTTCCTTATATAGCCCATAAGTCTCTAGAGGTATCAAAACCTCATCTCCATCTTCAATAAATGTTTTCGCCAATGTTTGAAGCATACCACCAGAGCCATGGGAGACTGCAATATAGGAAGTGTCAACTCCAAATTTCTCTCCAATTACTTCTTTTATTTCATTAAAGTTAGTATCTGGATATGTATTTAAACATTTAAGCTCCCTTTCCATAGCTTTGATTGCATTTGGAAAGGGCCCATATGGATTTTCATTTGAACCCAACTTTATAATATTATCAAGAGCATATTCTCTTTGAACTTCACCAATTGTCTTACCTGGAACATATGGATTTACAGTATATATTGCTTTTCTAAGTCCTTTTATATCCATTTATATCAACCTCCATTTACTGTAACATTTACTACTATTAAAGAAACACCCTCTATCTCAATTGCTTGTATTAAAGCCTCTTCCATCTCTTTTCCATTTGATACACTAAATCCTCTTATCCCATAAGCATCCGCAAGTTTCAAAAAATTAGGGTTTGAATTATCAACCGCAATATTTTTACTAAAATTCCTAGCCCTCTCATTTCTCCTTATTTCACCAAAGCCTCCATTGTCCCATACTATTACAGGAAGTGAAATTCCTTCCTCAATTGCACAAGAAAGTTCCTGCATTGTAAATTGAAACCCTCCATCTCCCTCGAGTACTAAGACTACTTTTTCAGGATTTGCGAGCTTTGCACCTATACCTGCAGGTAAAGCGTGTCCAAGTGTTCCGAATCCTACTGGATGCAAAAATGTTCTTTCCATATACGATGGAAATTCACTTATGGCAACATATGATGATGTAGTCATATCGGTACATAAAATACCATCCTTAGGAAGGATTCTTCGAATGGCTTCCAACATTTCTTTAATAAAATCCATTGAATCTTCCATACCAGTAAGTTTCTTAATCTGTTGACCCGTTTTAACAATTATCTCTGATACTTTATGGTCAACCCCATCAATCTCTCTATAGTTTAATTTTGAAATTAACGCGTTTAAAACATCACGTGCATCGCCCTTTATTCCGATGTCAGCTCTATAGTTTCTATTAAATTGACCTGGATCTATATCAATTTGTATCAAAGTACCGTGTAAACTAAGTGGTACTTCCCACAAATCAGTGGGAGACAATTGAGTCCCTATAGCTATTACAACATCAGTTTCCATTAACATATCTTTAACTGCATCAAAATGAAGTCGACTACCAATACATAGAGCATGAGTTTCGTCAACAATTCCTTTGCCAGCAGTCGTCTGTATAACTGGAGCCGATATCTTGTTTGCTAACTCAAGAATCTCCTTGCCACAATTTACAGCTCCACCACCTACAATTAACATAGCAGTTTTTGATGTATTAATTATATCTGAGGCCTTTATTATGTAGTCTTCATTAATAACAGGGTTAGAAAATTTTAAATTTCTATTAGGAACTTCCATGTCATCTACTAATTCCCGTAGAATATCCATAGGTATTTCGATATGAACAGGTCCTGGTCTACCTGTCATTGAGAGATAATAAGCTTCTTCTAAATAAACTCCAATAGCATCTGCACTAAGAACTGTCCTGCTCTCCTTTGCTACTGACTTAACCATTATTGTAGAATTTTTTAATTCATGTAAAAAACCAGCACCTTGATCTAAAAAGGTTGTTGGAACCTGACTGGATATAACAACCATTGGAATAGAATCATGAAAAGCCTGACCCATCGGTGTCATTATATTTGTAAGTCCTGGACCTGTAATAACAAGGGCTACCCCTGGTTTTCCTGTAGATCTGGCAAAACCATCTGCCATGAACCCCGCTCCACTTTCATTTCTTGCAGTAATATGGTGAATATTACTATCAATCATTGCTTCATAAATATCAAGATTATGAATTCCTGGAATACCAAAAATCCTATCTACTTTAAGTTTTTCTAATGTATTTACAAGTATCTTTGAGCCTGTAATTTTATTCATTCTACCATCCTTATCTTCTTATTTTCTAATTCTTAAATAAAAAACATTAAAAGGGCTACCTCAACTAATAAGGTAGCCCAAAAAAATCAAATATCAAAAATATTCAAATCTAATAAACACCCCTTACGACGCTTGCGAAGTTAGCTGACGGATTCGGACTGTAAAGTTAGCCCTACCCACAATGTGAGATTCACCCCAGAAAAACTGGTTCCCCCGCTTCCTATAAATAAGAATTCAGCGATAAAAAGTTAATTTTATCTTTTCATAATTATATCATAATAAAGTAAAAAAATCCAATTTAGTTATTATAAGTATTTCGATGTTATCAAGAGTTATTCTAAGACTAAGTGATTTAGAATAGTCTTAAGACAAAATATACTGGGATACATAATATTTTCGATGCTGACACCCTATTTTTAATAAATCAACACAATTTTATGCTCTTTTACAAAACAAACTTTGAATGTTTACTTGTAATTTACGTGATGTTAGCTGTATAACCAATTCTTCAGTTGCTGAAATACTTGCCACTACACAAATTATGTTGCTTAACACATTGCTATGAATGAATGAAATGAATATTGGAAATAAAAACAAAATCAAGCCTGTAATTTTATTCCCATAAGTATGAAGACTTGCAAAAGTCTTATATTTTATAAATGCTACACCCATCGCTGTTAATCTGATAATGCCAATTACTATTGTCCAGATTATAATTTTTTTAGAAGGATTTATGATTGGAAAAAGTACTACCAATAATACACCTATCATTATCATATCGGCCAAGGAATCAAGCTTTTCGCCAATAATACTCGTTGTTCCAGTCTTTCTGGCTATAAATCCATCAATCATATCACTGAAGCCACAAATAATATATATTGCATAAAATGATGTACTTAATGGCTTAATAGAAATTAAAACTAAAGAAAGAACTATTCTACTAAATGATATACAATTTGGTACTATTTTCATTTTTGACCCTCATTTCCAGAAATTTTCTCTATACTAATATATTACCTATATTTAGTATTGAAGTCAATTAAATAAACATAAACACCCCTTAATGTACTAAGGGGTGTTTATGAGTTTATATTGACTTTTTATTTATTACTGGTATCCATATTTCACTTCTAAAATTTGGAGAACTCGTATCTTTATTTTCATTCCATAAGATTTCCGGTCCTTGCACTACTTCATAATCTGATATTGGCAGCCATTCTGAATAAATACGTCCCCATGTTTCCTGCAAGGTTTCTGGAAATGGTCCTATTGCTTCAAATACTGCCCAAGTTGAAGCCGCTACTTTAAGTTCAATCATATCTTTTGGAATTTCTTTATTTGTTGCCACGCCAATATAATGATCCAGTCCTCCCTTTTCCTCCATTCTACCTTCAGAAAAATTAACAGATGCCTGAATAAAACCCAAAGGCTCTATATTGGAAAGTTCTTTAAGTTTATTGATTTTTTCTCCGTCTAGGCTCTTCCACATATCAGCAATCTCTGAATTAACTCCCTCAAAGACAATTGGAACTCTTCTCATAATACCTGCAATACTAAATGATTCTTTTTCTACAATTCTATAATTCATTTCGTTTCCTCCCTTAATTGATAGTTGAAAGGTCATTTTTGGATAAGCTTTTAGTGATTTACCCTTATTTCTAGCTTCCGAAGGTGTTATTCCATGAATATTTTGAAAAGCTCTAGTAAATGAATCTGGTGAATTATACCCATATTTCATTGCTAAATCAATTACCTTAATAGTGCTATTTTGAAGTTCAAAGGCTGCAAGAGTAAGTCGTCTGCGACGAATATACTCCGATAAAGTAACACCAGAAAGGAAAGAAAACATCCTTTGAAAGTGATATTCTGAACATAATGCAATTGAAGCTACTTTTTTAAAATCAATATCATAAGTAATATTATCTTCAATATAACGTAATGCTTCATTCATTTTTTTAAGCGAATCCATTTATATGACCTCCCTTTATAAATATAGTATCATTAATTAAGGTTATCTGCCCGATGTTTCCTGCACAGATTTGTAGGATTGTATGAAACTTAATCTAAACTAATAAATTTAAGTTAAACATCATTATACAGAATGCAATACTTATAATGTTATGGAAATAAATGTACTTTATATAATTTGTATTATTCTCATGTTTAATTAGCAAAAATATAACATTTATGGCTGTTGCAGCAACTATAAGCCATGTGGTGGCTTTAATATATATAATATAATTGAGGATTGCATATTGCAAAATTCCTAAATAAAGTACATACCCAAGGGTAAAAAGTAATATAATTTGTACCAATGAAATTATTCCAAATAAAAGTGATGCAGGTTTTTTTCGTAATATAAATGATGTAATCGTACAAATTATAGCACTCATCAGGAAAAGTAAAACTATTGTTAATGTGACACCTTTATTCTCTAACCCATTTATTTTGGTATAATACTGAGAAAAATCTGTCATCATCAAGACTTCTCCATTTTTTTCAGTAAACTTTATTAATCCTATAGGAGTATCATAGGAATTGTTACCTATATGAGTTATTTTTTCATCATTAAAGGTATAACCTTCTTTCAACGAGCCTGAAATATCAATCATTTTATCAGGCACTATAAATCTTAGCAACTTTTCAGCTGTATTAAAACTTGACCAAGCATTTACATAGCAACCACTAATGTCTAAGGTAGCGCCTGATTTTGAAACAGGGATTATTTTTTCACCTAGGATCAAATCTGTAACCTTAGAGATTATATCATTTATTTCTTCTTCAGGAACATAGGTATTAAAAGAGAGAAATAAGCCTGTTTTATACTCTGGGTAAAGGACAATTCTTGAATAGAAATGCAATGTTTCTCCTTTCTTTTCAAGGTATAAACTATCATTTCTAGTTTTTCTGTTCCATACATAGCCAATGCCTGAAAGTTCATCTGCCATAAAATATTGGCGTGAAAAGAGTTTTTCTTTATTTTCATTTTGCAATATTTCTTTTCTTTCACCTAACAACCATTGAATATACTTTCCCATATCTTCGGCAGTAGTTACTACAGAACCTTCGGGATAAAGATTCATATAAAGATCTAGAGTCTCCTTACCGTTTGGCAAATACGCCTTAGATACAATAACTTTATTATGCATATATTCAAAAGTAGTTCTGTTCATTCCCAATGGCAAAAATATATTATTCATACAATAATCTGAAAAATCTTCATTAGTCGCACATTCAATCACATAAGCAGCTAATGCTATACCATAATTAGAGTAAGATGCAAATTCGCCAGGCTTAGATATTTGTTCAGGCGCATACTTTATTGTTGTTTCAGATAATGGTTCTGTGTCGCTTACATTTTCAACTGCCATACCTGTTACTATTTCTTCGAATCCAGCAGTATGAGTCAATAAATTTTGCATTGTAACCGGATATTTTAATTTTGGACTATTCTTTCCTAAATATATAGATATATCCGTGTTCAAATCTAATTTGCCGTCTTCCATAGCCTTGAGAGCTGCAACCGCTACAAATGTTTTTGAAATAGATCCTATTCTAAATCCTGATAGTGTACCATCTGCTTTTACATTTAAAAATTCATCTGCATAACCATATCCATTTGTCATTACAACTTCGCCATTTTGAATAAGAGTTGCAACTGCACCCTTAGCCTTTTTAGAATTAATAATTTCTGATATTGATTTGTCAAATGATTCTGAGACTTTCTCAGAATCATTTGACATGTTTCCATTTACAACATATGCTGATAATGGTACAAATGAAAACATTAAAATTGTTGCTATAGCAATAAATAACTTCCTCATTATGAAACTCCCTTATTTTTTATTTTTAGATTATTATATATTGCTATTATGAAATTGAACTTATATCAATCTTAAATTATCCTTAAATCATATAATATTATATTATACTTTTAATATATTTTAAATTAAAAGTACTTGCATACTTAGAATTATTTTCATACAATTTCTTAATAGAAAGGCCGCCAACGGTATATGCGAAATCATCTGCAAATATTTCAGTTGGTCTATCTTTATAAGGAGTCATTCCATAATCATTTGCGCTCTTTGGGATCTTTCTCATCACCTTATATTTATCTTTCTTTTTCCTTGACAAATCATTCCATACTAAATGTCCTAACTCATGTAAAACAACATACTTCTGTTCATTGTCACCTAGTCTTCCCAAATATCCAAATATTACAATAGTGTTATCAGGATAAGCAACACCTTTAACAGATTTATGCCTATAACTCAATAAAAACACATTCAACTTCCTAGTAAACTTATATGGTACAGAGTCCAGTACCACTTTAACTAAAGCTTCATCATATCTATGTGAAGGGATAGGGTTCATTTCATAAATCCTTCCACCACCTCTATCCAATTTATTATTAACTATTAATGAATCATCCGCTATTATTTTATAATTATTCACAATTGTTTGCCTCCTTTAATACAAGCATATTATATAATATGCTTGTATTATTTTCATGTTACTACACTACAATTTAAACAATTTTTTCGCCTTAATAATCTAAACATAATTAATAATGTAGTCCAAATAAAATTTTATTTTATATAATTTATATTTTAATTTACTGCTATACTAATATGATAATTTGTTATATAATGCTATAATATTAAAAATTATGATTATAACATATACAAGGAGATAATGATGGATAATTACAACAACTTAATACTTATGAAAAAAGAAAAAGAGACAGGTTTTCTTGTTGAAACAATAGGCTCATATGAAATAACTAAATACATCGAATATATAGATAAAGTTTATGCCATAGAAGAAGGTGAATTATATTATATCTATTTAACATTAACTACTGATGAAATTGAGGAAGATTGGAAGTATCAAGGAATTTTTGATTTATATAATGAAGAAATTTTTTCCGATAGAATATGTGAAATTGAGGAACTACCTGGCGATTATAACCCAAAATGGATTATAAAAATTGAATTTTCAATTAATACTGATAAAATGGAAAAACTATTAAATGAACTTTTAGATCTTCATGTATCAGAGTTGAAACGTATTATTCCTTTAATAAATAAAGAAGAATATATAGATGAAAACGAATAATATGTGAAAATCACGATATATATAATTCATTGTAAGCTTTTTTATTTTCAGTAAATTTAAACCTTATCAAACCTTCCACTATAACACCAGACTTTTGTTAAGTGCTATTATTATTGTGAGAAACGAGGTGAAATGAAAAATGAATACTTACAAAACATCAGAAGTCGCAAAGATAATAGGAATACACCCTAATACTGTACGTCTTTATGAAGAACTTGGACTTATCTCTAAACCTGAACGACAAAAAAATGGTTATAGAGTGTTTACAGATTTTCATATTGAACAATTTAAACTAGCAAGAATAGCTTTCAGCATAGAGGTACTTCAAAATGGTTTACGAAAAAAGGTAGTTAGTATTGTAAAATGTTCTGCTACGGGTAACTTTGATAGAGCTATCTACCTTACATACAATTATTTGCAACAGATACAAGATGAACAACACAATGCAGAGGAAGCCATAGTAAGTGTAACTCAACTGTTATCTAATAACCAAGAAATGAGTCCTTTAACCTTAAAAAGGAAAGAAGCTGCAGAATATTTACATGTTTCCATGGATGTTTTGAGAAATTGGGAAATGAACGGTCTGTTAACTGTCAGACGTAAGGAAAATGGTTATCGAATATATACAGATGAAGATATTAAACGATTGAAAATAATACGTTCACTTCGTTGTGCTAATTATTCTCTTGAAGCTATCTTGCGAATGTTGAATGCTTTATCCCATAACCCTAAAATAAATATTAAAAAAGTACTTGATACTCCAAATGATAGTGATAACATTATATCTGTATGCGATAAGTTGATTACTTCATTGAAAGCTGCTGAACAAAACGCAAAAATCATGCTACTTCACATTAATCGAATGAAAGATAAATTTTAAACCCTACACTTTAACACCAACCCTTATGTTGGTGTTATTCTTTTTGTAAATAAGTCAAAGGAGGAAATTTTAAAATGCAAACGACAATTAAAGTCGAACAATTAAGTAAATCTTACAACGGATTGGTGGCAATCGAAAATGTAAATATTTCAATAAATCGTGGCATGGTGTTCGGCCTGATCGGAGCTAATGGAGCAGGAAAAAGTACAACTATTGAGTGTATTTTAGGTACGAAAAAGCAAGATAGTGGAACAGTGTCAATTTTAGGTATGTGTCCACAAACAGATCGAAAAAAATTATTTGAAGAAGTAGGTGTTCAATTTCAAGAAGCAAATTATCAAGACAAAATAACAGTAGGTGAGCTTTGTGAAGTAACTCAATCACTTTACAAGTCAGCAGCAAATTACCTAGACTTGCTAAAGCAATTTGGACTTTTAGATAAAATTAAAAGCTTTGTTAGTGAACTTTCAGGCGGTCAAAAGCAACGACTGTTCATTATTCTTGCTCTAATTCCAAACCCCAAAGTTGTATTTTTAGATGAACTGACTACGGGGCTTGACGCAAAAGCAAGGCGAGACGTTTGGAAATGTCTTTCGAATTTGAAAGAAAAAGGTCTAACTATTCTTTTGACCTCTCATTTTATGGACGAAATTGAAGCTTTATGTGACAAAATTTGTATTCTTAAAAAAGGGAAAACTGTATTCAACGGCACAATATCAGAAGCGATAGCTTCAAGTCCTTTTAATAAATTTGAAGACGCATATCTTTGGTATACAAACGAGGAGGAAAAAGAAAATGAAAACATTTAGTACAATGCTCAAAACTGAACTCAAACTATCTTTGAGGGGAATGGATATGTTTATCTTCGCAATCTGCATGCCTATTGTGGTATTGATTATTTTAGGAGTTATTTACGGAAATAAACCTGCTTATGACGGTGCAAAATATAGTTTTTTAGCACAGTCATTTGGTGCAATCTCTACAATTGCAATATGTGCGGGCGGTGTGATGGGATTACCTTTAGTAGTATCAGATTATCGGCATAAAAAAATCTTGAAACGATTTAAAGTAACACCAACAAGTCCTACCCTAATTTTAGCAGTACAGGTAACAATCTATACGCTTTACTCTCTTGTTTCACTTGTTTTTGTCTATTCAGTAGCAACAATTTTCTTTGACTATCAATTAAATGGTTCTTGGTTTCAATTTGGGGGTGGTTACCTTTTAGTCATGATATCCATGTTCAGTATTGGTATGGCGGTAGGTGGTATCGCACCAAATTCTAAAATAGCAAGTGTTATCGCAAGTATACTATATTTTCCTATGCTTATTTTTTCAGGAGCAACATTGCCCTATGAAGTCATGCCTACAGCACTTCAAAATGTAGCTGATATTCTACCTTTAACACAAGGGATAAAACTTCTAAAAGCAGCATCACTTGGCTTATCTATAGACAGCGTTATATTTCCGATTATTGTAATGATTGGTCTTGCCATAATCTGTATTATTATTTCTATTAAATTTTTTAAGTGGGAATAAATTGATATAATATATAAAAAAATTTGATGTGCAGTAACAAGTACTATTCAAAAATAACTTTTTAAGTCTTTTTATGAATAGTACTTTTTTAGTATATCTTTTTATCTATTATGTAATATCTTTTGCTTCACTATGACTAATTCCATTGTAGCTATAATAATTGTACCAATACCATAACATAAAATATCCTTTATATCAAAAGTTGAACCAATTATAATCCTTGCAAACGTGTTTTCTTCTAACTTCAATAACTTTACTAGTTGAAAATATTGCAATACTTCCACAAAAGCAGCAAATATAAATACATAAAGCGGCATTAGTTTCACTCCATCAGGAATAAAAACCCTTACAAAGCAATATACCACAGCTACTACAAGAACATCCCCTATGTATGGCCTGATAAAATTATCATGAACATACAATGCAATTATAACCTCTATAATCAGCAATATTAAGAAAACAATTCCGTAATATATTCTCTCGTCTTTTCTTCTCATTCAAATACCTACGCTTTCGTACATTATTCCAAGTTATATGAAATCAATAATCAATTTAATTTGATATTAATTTAGGTAAAGTATTAGCTCCGTGAGGCATTAAATATGTTTTTAAGTTTTCACCCTTCAATTTTTTTGCTAATTCAAAAGCTTCATCAATAGTTTTAACTACAGAAATATTTGCCATTGATAAATCCTCTGGATTCATAGAAGATAATAAAATCATATTAGTTTTAGATGCAACTTCACTAACATAGTACCCTATATATTTTGCTATTGAGTAATCTCTTCTCAATTCTTTTTCTCTATCAACCACATTATCAAAATCCTGTGTAATTTTTCTAATTACCTCATTTCCAAAACCATCACTGCATTCACTTAGAAGAATCATTACTCCTCCATCTTTAATTGCCTCTCTAGCATTAATCACGGTTTTGATTGTTTGGTAGAAGTTTATATCTTTTGGATATCCACCTGCAGTTGCTATTACCATATCAGCTTTTTCATTTATATGTATTCCATCTATTCTATTAACTATTTCGCAACCTTTCTCATGGGCTGTAATATAGTTTCCTGCCACAGCATGAGCGATATTACCATTGGAATCCATAATTACATTAAACATAAAAGAGGGTTTAACAAAGTTTACTGCCTCAAGCATATCTTCATGTATTGGATTATTCATTACCTTACCGCTTTTAGTTTCAGGGTTTGATCCACTTCCCATTTCTGGGTTCAGTGACATTGAATGGTTTTTCATTATAGTGTCATACCCAGCAATACCAGGAAGTATAGATTTTTTTCCTCCACCCCATCCAACTAACAAATGAAAAACTATTGCTCCGGTAATAACTATATGGTCACATTCCATAGCCATTTTATTTATTTTCACAGGAGTTCCAAAACTCGTTTCCCCGAGATATACTAAATTATCTTCATCTGTACATACATGATCAATAACCTTGAATCTATCTGCAAGTTTTTCACCCAATAGCACTCTATGTTCTTCATCACTTTGCTTTCTATGAGATCCTGTAGCAGATAAGAATATGATATCCTTGTCCTTAACTCCACCTTTATTAAGTTCTTCAACTATGTAATGAAGATAAGTACCCATTTTTTGCCACGCTCTAGTTATATCAGAAATAACTATACATACTTTTTCTCCTGGCTTAACAATTTTAGATAGTTTGTCACAATCAATAGGATTTTCTAAAGCATCTAGGATTACCTCTTCCTCAGTTTTATTATCATCCATAGCATTACTTTCAATGATTCCAAGTAAATTTTCATCAGGTATTTTGATTTCAACTTTATCTCTTCCATATTTCATTTTGTAATTCATATTAATACGTCCTCTCTGTAATGTTTCGTTTTGAAAGTTATTAATAATATTCCAATAGTATAAAAATTTTTATATATTACTAAATACTCCTTAATCCGATTTTTTATATATATCATACTACAAAATTCAAATTTATTAAACTTTATTTCCAAAAAATATTTTTCTTCCGACCATCATACCTAAAATATCAATTTTTTTCTAACTAATTAACGCTCAAACAACTCCCTTTTGAATAATTTTTATACTGAATAAAAATAAAGTAACGAAACCTAAAGAGCTTATATAAAACGGAGCATTTATGCCTATTCTCTGAAAAGCTACCCCGCCAACTATCGGTCCAATAATATTACCTATATTTGCCGCTGTAGTTAATTGACCTATAGCTTTTCCTCTAATTTCTTCTGCTATGTCTTTAACAAAAAGACCATCTATTGTAACATCGAGCATAGTTATTGCAACACAATATATTGTCCATATTATTCCAAAGAAATAAACATTACTCATAAACGGTATAATTAACATACTTATAAACAACATCCCCAGTGAAATAATAGTTGACTTATTAGCTCCAATGTCATCACTTAATTTTCCTATACGAGGAGAAACAAATGCGATTAATATTGTTGGTAGTAGAAATGCAAAAGCTATTTCTAATAAATTCGAATCAAATTTCGCCTGCAAATATAACACAAAAACCGCTGAAATTACACTTGTAAAGATTCTTGTACCAAAATTAAAAAACATAATCTTAAACTTATCGTTATGCAATATAATATTTACTGAACTATTATTATTATTTAATTTTGTTTCCTTTATATTAAATATAGAATATAATCCAGCCAATATTGCAGCTACTGTACAAGTGATAAATAGGTTTTTCCATCCAATAACTAATTTCGAATTATTTAGTAAAATAAAACATAACGCTATACCTAATAACCCTCCCTTATCTGAGTAGCTACTTAATTTGCCAAAATTATGTCCGTTATTATCACTATTTAAATCAGCAATCATACTATAAGTTGAAATACTAACAAAGACAGCCGCAATAGATTGAAAACTTCTTGCTAAATATATTAAAGAAATTGTTGTTGACTTTGAATAAGTAAAGTAAGAAAATATATAAAATAAAATTCCTAAAATAAATATCGGTTTTCTTCCCACCTTATCAGATATATGACCTGTAATCAAACGAACAATCACAAGACCTAAAGAAAACACAGAAAACAGTCCAGTTATTTGTATTGGATTCAACCCTAATTCGGATGTAAATAGTGGCAATAGCACAATCATTGATGTTAATGGTAGAGATATTAATAATAATGGTAATGATATTTTTTCTATAACTTTATTATCTATAATCATAATGTACTTTCCTCCAAAGCTTATTTCTTACTTAACATAAGGGTCATATTAAACCATTGTGCCCCGCCATGTGTTGATTCTGAAATACCATTGTTTACAAAACCAAAATATTCATAGTAATGAATAAGTTTATCTTTGCAAGTTAGGATAACTCTTTTACGACCCTCATTTCTAGCAATTTCAATAAAATGATTAATTAATTTTGCAGCAATACCTTGTCTTTGATGTTCAGGTAAAACGTCAAGACCAAAAACTGCTAAGCTTTCGCCATCTGGTATATGGTGGCTTGCATCATGATATAATTCATCATAAATAACAGGGCTATTAGTTACACAACCATTAATAAATCCAATTATTTCACTATCTTTTTCTGCTACGAAAAAAGATTTGGGAAAAGTAGCTATACGTTCCTCAATAGAATGTTTTGAAGCTGCCTCAGCAGCTGGAAAACATTCTACTTCAATTTCCGCAATTTTATCCAAATCCGCTTTTTTTACTCTTCTAATCAAAATTTCACCCATTTAAATTATCCTCACTTTAAAATTATAATTTTTTATATTACAACTATGCCTTCTATACATTATACCATAATTTTCTAACTAACAAAATAAAAATCTCTTAATAGATAAACTGAATATATCACTATCGAGTATTGAAACAATGCCATCATAAAATATAATATTAAACTTTTGGGTGCACTTAACCATGAGGGAAACATATCATTTTATCATTGGTTGGTACCTTATTACTAGTTATCTATTCATTATATTGTCCATTGATTGTGAATAATACCTACCAATTTCCAATCACCTTCATATTGCTCAAACACTAATCTAAGGCTTTGCCAATCTATTCCTGCTAAATCGAGATTAAAACCCGAAAAATAATATTCAACTACAATGGCATTCTTATAAACTTCAAACTGATTTTCAGTCATATTTCCGCTACTTAGCACTTCATTGTACCCTATAATTTCAGCATTAATGAAATCCGCTGTATATATAAACTTATCATAATATTGACTTGAAGTTAATAAAATATCATCGCCTTTTCCGTCATAGTATCCCCATGTATGAACATTTTGATCATTGAAGTAATTTTTAACTTCTTCTTGATTAAATACAACATCATTCTCGATTGAAACATATGTGTATGGGGTAAACCTTACACCTTTTACTGGATGAACAAATTCGGAAATTACTTCTGTATCTTTCGTGCTTATGGCACGAATTATTTTATTTGAAGTCTCTTCTATAATTTTTTTTGCTAACTCAGATTTCATAATACTATCTTCAGATATAGTTGCTATAACCGTACTATTTTCCCAACTTACAATATAGCCAAATGATTCTAAAACAACCCTTATAGGAAGATATGTTCTATTGTCTTTTATCTGAGCAACTGTGTCATTAGCAACTTCAACTCCATCTACATAAATAATAGATTTTCCGATAGGCACTTTAACACTAATACCGTCTTTTTCTACAGTCGCAGTTAAACTTGCTTGATCCCATTCAACAGTAGCTCCAAATGCTTCCATTGTTAATCTTAAAGGAACTTGAGTTTTACCTTGTTTATCTATGAATGGAAATCCAGAGTCATTGTTATATTGAACCTCCTTCTCATTAATTTTTACATCTACTGCAAATACTGAAGAAGTAATTGCAAGCGCTAGAATTAACACTAAAATTAGAATTTTCTTTTTCATAAATAATATATCTCCTAAAATCAATTTTTATTTATTATACTACATAAAACCTTAAAGAACCATATGGATATTACTTTAAACCAGTTCTTTTCTATGTAACAAATTTGTCCTTTGTTATTAGCTTAACTCTTAATAGAATTTTGTCGAAATTTATTTATTTCCTAATCAATACTATTTTACAATATCACCACTAAATATTAATTCATTATTTACTTGTCTAATCAACATGTTTGATATAAAATAATTTTAAAATACCTATTTGAAGGAGATGTAAAGTGAAAAAATCAGAAAGGCTTTGGGTAATTGTTCTTCTATTAAAACAACATGGTAAATTGACAGCTTATGAACTGGCAAATAATCTTGAAGTTACAAAGCGTACTATATACAGAGACATAGATGCACTCAGTCAGATGGGAATACCTATAATTTCAGAGGAAGGAGTTTCTGGCGGCTATAGCCTCGTACCAGATTATTTTTTACCCTGCATTCACTTATATGATAAAGAAATAATTCTTCTCGAGCTTCTACTTAAAATGTCTCCTCAATTTCAGCTTTTAGACTTTGAAGAAGAGACAAAATCATTGAACTTAAAGCTGTCTCATATATGTAAGAAAAACGATAGCATGAAAAATGCATTTTCAAAGATTTATTTTTCTGTTGATAATATCGTACCGATTTCATATGTAAAAGGAGCTTTTGAAACCATATTAAGAGCATTAAATGAAAACAACCAGCTAAACATATCATATTACACTCCCATTAAAAACACTGTCATAGATAGAAAAATTTCTCCCATACATTTTCTCTTCTGTGATGGGTGCTGGTACCTTAATTCATACTGTGAGCTGCGTAAAGAAGCACGCATGTTCAGACTTGACAGAATTACTAAAGTTGAATACCTCAAAGAAAAAATTCCTACTTGCCATGTAGAAAGTTTTAATAAATCGACGTGTTCAGAGACAGTTTTGGTGTCTCTTGAAATAGAACACAATTTATATAATATAATAAAAGACGATATGGCGATGCAAAATATAGTAAAATTAACACGGAATAACAATATTCTCATACTTGATTTAATTACTCATGAAATTAGTTATTTTGAAAACCTTGCTTTCAGAAATGCTAAAGACGTTAATATATTGTCTCCAGAATTTCTGAAAGATTCAATACTAAAAAAATCTAAAATTATTTTAGAAAAATATATTTTTCAAAATTAACACTGACTATATGTTGTCAGCGTTTGTGTGTTACACTTTAATTGGAGGTGAATCAAATGAACGTTGCAATTTATTTATACGACGGTTACTTTGAAACAGAGCTTTGTATAGCTACAATGCTTTTCAAAAAAGAAAATTTATTTGTATTATCTAGCGGTGAAAAAAAAATTCGCTGTATGGATGGGAGACATATATTAGTCGACAAAACAATCAATGAAGTATCTTCTGACGACATAGATGTACTTATAATCCCTGGCGGTAGCCCTATAATAAAAGAAGACATACTTTCACTTATTAGATCATGTCATAAAAAAGGGGCTGTTATGGGTGGTATTTGTGGAGGAGTAGATTATTTTGCTCATGCAGGAGTACTGGAAGGCAAAAGATACACAAGCTACTATGAAAATGATAAAGAATATGCATTTTTGCCTAAAATGACTAAACCAACATATGAAATGTATGAGAGTTCTAATAATATAGTAACTGCCAGTCCAGAAGCATATCTTGAATTTGCCATGGAACTTGCTAGATGTGCAGGTATACTTGAAAATGATGCTGTTGAAAACCTGGTGTCATGGTTCAAAAAAGAATGTGTTTTTAAGATGGATTAAGCAAAAAACAGAGCAAGTTTCACTTTTATCTTTGAAATTAAATGAACAATAAAATTATCATCATATTTATAAAACGGTGTAACTTGTTATTTGATATATGCTATAGCAATATTAAATAATTTATGAAAAAACTTTCTAATATTAATTGCTTTGTTTTTAATTCCATTTTGACAATTTTTCATATCTTACACATTTTAATTAACAAACTTCCTTTTTAGAAGACAAAAGAAACCATCAAAATTGAAGGTTTCTTTGTTATGTTATCTAGTTTATTATTTTAAAAATCAATCTATTTATTATTTTTAATCTTTATAACTATATAACTTATAATTGCAGCAAATATAAATAACCACGAAAGAGGTATGAATCCAAATGATTCTTGTAATGTACCATCAGGCGCAATTGACTGACCCTTTATATTATAAAGAATCACACAAATAATTGATGCAACGACAAAAAGTTCTGGTAATAAGTACTTTTTCAGCATATTAAATTTCCTTTCTATTTTTATATACTCTAAAATTTTATATCAAGAAGTAATAATCCTTCTGTCAATTTCATTATATCACTTCCAAATCTGTAAATCAATAATTATTTATTGTTTTTCGATAATTTTTTATTGTTATGCATAATAAAAATAAAACGACTTTTTAAATTACAGGTTATGATTACTATATTAAGTTGATAATTTATCTTATATCTTGAAATTGAGTGAATAAGTGAATATCAGAAGGAGTAGGAAAGGGCGAAATATAAGTAGTATTGATGTTGAAATAGAAGGTTTAAATACTTTAAAGTTGTAACAAGACTGTCATTTAATTACCATCATTGTCGAGTTATAATGTATTTAAAATATAATATTAAACTTGACAATTATGAGGATCAAGTTAATTTTACTATAAGTAATCAATCAAATATAAACAAAGCATACATATTTTGTGAATATTATTAACAAATTCTTACGCAATACTTAACTAAACTCTTTGAATCTGTAATAATATTGTAATATTTTTATTTTTATGAAAATTCGTGTAATATTATTGTCTTGTTTACCATTTAAGCAAGTTATTGAGGGTTTAAAATAAAAAAAGTACATGCTATAATTCTTTCATGACGAAAAGCTCATTAACAAGTTATAAAGTTTCAAAAGAAGTAAGGGGTAAACCTTCTTCCAAAAAAATCTAAGACTAAATAGGAGTGACATTATGAAAAAGAAAATATTAGCATTAACTTTAGCAGCAACATTGACTTTATCATCAACATCAGTATTTGCTGCAACAACAACATGTACAAAATCTAATTATGATTTAAACAGCTTGAAAAATTACATTTGTAATTTAAATAGTGAAAATACTAACATAACCAATATGACTGTAAATGGAAAAACAGTTGATTTGAATTCAATTGATTGGAAATCAGTATTGAATTCAAAAACGATTTGTCCTTCAGACACTAAACAAACAGCTGAGAAACCAGCTACAACTCAAGCAACTGAAAAACCTGCAGAAACTCAAGCAGCAACTGAAAAGCCTGCAACAACTCAGACTACAGCTAAAAAACCAGTTGCAACTCAACAAGCAGCACCAAGCAAAACAGAAGTTTCTTCGTCAGTATCTTCATATGAGCAAAAAGTAGTAGAACTTGTAAATGTTGAAAGACAAAAAGCTGGTTTGTCTTCACTATCTCTTGATACAGCAATATCTAATGTAGCAAGAATGAAATCTAAAGATATGGCAAATAATAATTATTTTGCACACCAATCACCAACTTATGGTAGTGCTGGAGACATGTTAACAAAATACGGAATCAAATGGTCTGCATGGGGTGAAAATATCGCGTCAGGTCAAAGAACTCCACAAGAAGTTGTAACAGCATGGATGAATTCTCCCGGACATAAAGCAAATATTATGTCAACTAACTTCTCAAAACTAGGTGTTGGATATGCAGTAAATTCAAACGGAACACCTTATTGGACACAAATGTTCACTAACTAATTAAAAAGTTATATTTCTAACAATAGAAAATTAATTATTAACATCGGTTGAACAAAATCAACCGATGTTTTATTTTATGAAAATAAATTTGTAAAAATAGTTTGTAATTAAAGTGTGAACTATAAAATGAACCTAAAAACTCCAATAAAAATAAATACACTTGAAGTAACATTAATCTGTAGTACAATATTATAAAGACTTAATTTTAATTAAATTAGTGAAATATAAGTTAAATATTTGAAAGCAGGTGATAATTTGAATAAAAAATGTTTTGTTTCATGGAGCGGAGGAAAAGATTCCTGCCTAGCTTTATATAGTGCATTAGAACAAGGCTACGAGCCTAAAAAGTTATTAACTATGTTTAGTTTAGAAAATGAAATGAGTTCAGCACACAGATTAAATGAACAAATTTTTAAAAAGCAAGCAGAATCAATAGGAATTGAAAATGTAATAGTTAGGGCTAAGTTTGATGAATATGAAAATTCATTTGTAAGCCATATAAAATCATTTAAAGAACAAGGTATAGACTATGGAATCTTTGGTGACATAGATTTGGAAGAACACAGGCAATGGGAAGAAATGGTTTGTGAACAATCATCTATTAAAGCTGTACTACCACTATGGAAATTGAACAGAAAAGAAATTGTAAAAAAATTTATTAATTTAGGATTTAAAGCTAAAATAATAGTCGTAAATACAACAATGTTGGACACCAGATTTCTAGGTCAGGACTTAACTATGTCATTAATAAAAGAAATAGAAACCCTCGGAGCAGATCCATGTGGAGAAAATGGTGAATATCACACAGTTGTTTATGATGGTCCTATTTTTACAAAACCAATCGAATTGATTTATAATACAGACATTATTCCCATAGAAGAAAACTGGGCACAAATTGAAGTAAATTAGCGTTATTTTCCTTAATTCATATACTTTACTCAACTACTTTATACTTTGATTCAATTAACAAAAACAAATAATTCTTAAAAAATCACAAAACAAAAGAGATGTTTCTGAATAGAAATTATCTCTTTTATTTTGTAATTTTAAATTAGTTATTTTTTGCTTCTTCCATTGCTTTTGTACCGTTTATTTTTGCATCTTTCAGAGCTGTTTCAATATCTTTTTTCCCACTAAAAACTAAATCTAATTGATCCCCAAGAGCATCCATAGCATTTATTTCTCCTATTTGTCTTTCTCCTTGAAATCCGTTGTCCATATTTTCAAATGGTATTTTCTTCATTGGTTTTTCTTCTAATACTGCTTTAAATACAGGATCTTCCTGTGCTGATTTTCTTACAGGAATATAACCTGTTTGAGATGCAAAATACGCTGTATTTTTTGTATTTGTCAGGAATTTAATATATTCCCAAGCCGCTTGTTTTTCCATATCTGCAGAAGTATTAAATACAGTTACATTTGTTCCGTAAAATAATTGGTCGTTTGTCTTGTGCGCTGGAAGTGCTGCACAATTAATTTTTATACCTTCCATTGTATCATTTTCAATATATGGGAGTGCTGATGTTGAAGCAACGCACATTGCAGCTCTTCCTTGTTGCAATGGAATATTTGCACTCTTATCATCGCCTGCAAGTCTTGCTGTTTTAGATTGAATCATATCATTTAAAAACGTTACTGCTTCTTTTGCTGCATCAGAATCAAATAATACCTCACCAGTTTCTCTATCTATGGTTGTTCCCCCTGCTTGTTTAAACCAAGGTATAATATCTGTAGATAAATTATTGGCAAAAACAGTTCCATAAATATCTGGTTGACCATCATTATCTTTATCTACAGTCAACTTCTTAGATGCTTCGGCCCATTCTTCCCAGTTTTTAGGTACTTCAATACCTGCATCTTTTAACATACCTTCATTATAATACAAGACCATTTGGCTTTTATTTAAAGGAATAGCATATTGCTTATTATCCCATATTCCATCATCTAAAAACATTGATGGAATATCGTCAAAATCAGCTTGTGTAAACCCTGTTTTTTCATCTGCCATATATGGCGACAAATTTTCTACTAAATCTTTAGAAACATACCAAGAAAGACGATTAGAATAAATTTGAGATATCGTTGGTAATTGATTTGCTTTTGCAGAAGCCATTAATTTATCAAATAAATCTGTGTATTTACCTTGACTTACTAGTGTTACCTTTATATTTTTGTTTTCTGCCATAAAATCATCTGTAATTTTTTTAATAGCTTCCTCATTTGCTCCGCTCATTGCATGCCAAAATGAAATTTCCACAGGTTCTGTGACTTTAGTAGTCAAAGACTCTGCATCTACCTTTTCATCTGTTTTTACTTCTGTTTCTGCATCAGTTTTCTCTGTTTTTGGTGCATCTTTGGCACATCCAGCAAAAACTGATGCCATCATAACAATTGCTAAAATAAATAATATAATCCTTTTTTTCATTTAAATCCTCCACTTAATAATTTTATAATAAATATATATCAAGAAAAACTTGAAATTTATATGAATTATCCTTTTAATCCAGATTTACTAATCCCTTTGATAATATACTTTTGTGTAAAAAAATACATAATTAAGATAGGTATAATAATCATAGCTGAAAAAGCCATCAGCATATTATACTTTGTTCCAGCCTCTGTAGAGAAAGCAGCCAAAGCAACAGGCAATGTACGCATTTCTGTTGTATTAGTTACAATTAGAGGCCACATATAAGAATTCCAACAGTTAATAAACTTTAAAATTGATATAGACATTAAAGTAGGTATAGACATAGGAACCATAATTGTAAATAAATATCTGAAATCAGAGCATCCATCCATTTTAGCAGCCTTATAGTATGAATCAGGAATTTTTAAAAACTGTTGTCTAAGTAGAAATATAGAAAAAATGCTTGCACACCAAGGGATTATTAATGCTTTATAGCTATTTATCCATCCAAATTCACTTAACGTTACATAGTTGGGAACTAATAAAATTTCACTTGGTACCATCATTGTAGAAATCAATATAATAAAAATAATATGTTTAAATTTAAAATCAATATTACTGAAAGCAAAAGCTGCAAGTATAGTTGTAATAAGCTCTCCAGCTGTTACGCATATAGCCACAAATACGCTATTAAAAAAATACTGTCCAAAAGTTACTGCTTTATATGCTTCCGCATAATTTCTCCATAAGAATTTTGATGGAATCCATTTTGGAGGCATTTGCAGTACTTCATTGGATGGTTTTACAGATGTCAAAACCATCCAAGCAAAGGGTACAAGAATAGAAATAGAACCTATTAATAAAATGGTATAAGAAATTATCTTTATTATAGCAATATGCTTCTTCATTCTTTATACCTCTTTTCTCTATGAAAAGTAAAAATAAATTGTATAACAGTAAATATTAAAATAACTAAAAACAATATAAATGCTGCAGCTGACGCATTAGCAAACTCCCAATGTCTATAAAATTTATTAAAAATATAGTACACAATTGTCATACCACTTTTTAAAGGCCCAGGCTGTTGGCCATACATAACATATACCTCATCAAATATTTTAAACGCACTAATAATAGAAGTAATGGATAAAAATATTAATGAAGGTTTTAGCAAAGGAATAGTTATATTTAAAAATCTGTTATACTCATTAGCTCCATCAATTCGAGCCGAAAAGTATAGTTGCTCATCAATACTTTGCAACCCAGCAAGAAATATAATTATTCTATATCCAAGCCCCTTCCAAATGCTAAGTGCAACTAAAATTGGGATAGTCATATTTGAATCTGTAAGCCATGCTATCTTGACCATACCAAAAATCGATAAAAACGCATTAAGCAAACCGTAATCCTTGTTGAGAATCCAACTCCAAACAATAGAAACTGCTACAGTTGATGTCACAAAAGGAATAAAATAAATGCTACAAAAAAATTTCTTTAAATAAATATTTGAATTCAAAATCACTGCAAATATTAATGCTATAAGAATTCCTAAAGGAGCTGAAAAAAATACAAAAATGCAAGTATTTTTCATTGCTAAAATAAAATCTGCATCCGTTAAAACATAAATAAAATTATCAAATCCAACTTCATAAACATTATTTGTCAAGTAATCAAACTTAGTATAAAACCCCATAGCCAAAGTTTTGAAAATTGGGTAAAATTGAAATATTCCTATAATTGTAAGTGCAGGTAATAAATATAAAAAAGCACGAAGGTTATTATTTTTTAAATATTTCCTCATAAAATTTTTACCTTCCCCTTAATTTATTATTTATTAAAAATATGTATTTTTTTTATTCCTAATAAAATCTTATCATTTATACAATAATCCTTATCCCAGCTAACACAAGCTGTAACATAAGTTCCGCAAATATCCACTTTAATATAAACCTCTTTGCCTAATGTTTGTATTCCTTTAATTTCACCCATCAAATCCCCACTATCTTTTACTATACATAAATCCTCTGGACGTATTCCTATGATTACATTTCCAAAAGAAATATCTTCTCTCTTATTTAGTTTATCTATAGGGAGAGGTATTTTTTTATTACCTTCATGTAAATATAATTGTTTAGTTTTTTCTTCATAATATCCTGATAAAAAATTCATAGGAGGATTACCTAAAAATCCAGCTACAAACTTATTACTTGGTTTCATATACATGTCCATTGTGCTGGAATATTGCTGATTTACACCTTTATTCAATAGTAAGATCCTATCAGAAATACTCATTGCTTCCTCTTGGTCATGTGTAACAAAAATTGTTGTTATTTTTAATTTTTGTTGTAAATTACGGATTTCGTCCCTTAGCTCTATACGCAATCTAGCATCTAAATTAGACAAAGGTTCATCTAATAGTAATATTTTAGGCTCTTTAACCAAAGCTCTTGCAATTGCCACACGTTGTTGCTGTCCACCCGACAATTGGTTTGGTTTGCGGTTTTTAAGTTCTGTAATTTGCATTAGTTCAGCAAATTGAAGAGCTTTTTCTTTTATCAAAGATTTTTTATACTTTCGCATCTTAAGAGGAAACATTATATTTTCTAAAACTGTCATATGTGGATATAATGCATAATTTTGAAATACCATACCTATATCACGATTCTCTGCTTGTACATCATTTACATTTACACCATCAAAATAAATAATTCCACTTGATACTTTCTCTAAACCTGCAATCATAGAAATTGTTGTGCTTTTTCCACATCCACTAGGTCCTAACAAGCATATCAACTCACCATCAAGAATTTCTACATTCAGATTATCAACAGCTAAAGTCCCGTTATATTTTTTTGAAACATTTTCTAATTTTATATTCATATTACACTCTAATTAATTCAAATAATTCGTTAGGATCTTGTGGATTTAATCCTATAATTTTTATTTCGATTTTTTCTTTTATTAGCATTTCCTCCAAAATCTCAAACATAATACCTTTGTCTTGATTTCTTCGTATTGTTTGTAACATTGCTATAATATTTTTATTTCCAGAAAATTCTCCACCCCACTTACCGCTACATGTAAAAGTAACTCCACAGCTAGGACTTCCATTAATTCCAACAATGCCTAACACTTCAAATTTATCTTTCTCTTTATAATATTCCCTCATTTGTTGAATTATTGGAGTTAATATACTTTTACAATGATCACGAAAAAAAGGATTATCAAATTGATCCTTAGTATGTCCCCATCTACTTGAACCATACAACGTAAATTCTGGGCAAGGAAGCTGTATAAAATGAATGTTATTTTCAATGGACTTCATAAGGAATTGTTTTCGTATAGATTCCTCTGGTGTGTCTATTTCTTCATTGCATTTCATAACCTTAGAAGCTGTATTTAATATGCAATGACTTACAAATACAATTTTTTTCTTATTCATATTATTTCCTCTTTTCAAAATTTCCAATGATATTATAAACAACTATAAAATTTATTCTATATTAAGAATACATTGATACCTGAGTCCTTCACTACAGCTTTATTTGAAAGATTGACGTAATCGATAGAAAATAGTATATCATAACAATTAGCTTTCTTCCAATAACAAATGGTAATGCCTTCCTTTTGATTATAATACTTTTTCATACTATATAAATGGCGCTTTTTCCTGATCTAGTCACTTTTTGAATCAATATTGTTCCGTCATATTTATTTATGAAAAATCTTTATTGTTACATAAAAAAACCAATCAGCATAAATTTTATAATACTAATTGGTTTTTTTATGTATTTATTATACTTGATTATCAAATATTAGTTCTATGTACTCTTTAATAAATTCTATTCTATCTTCAACTTTTGGTAAAAAAAATGAAGCGATGGATACCACCATTTTTTTCTTTGTATTGACATATATAATATTTCCGCCATCTCCCATAGCTGCATAGCCATGATCAGTAATCCACCATAAATATCCATATGGCAGGTTTAATTTTTCCCATCGGCTATGTTCAGTGGTACTTTCGATTATCCATTTTGTCGATACTATCTGTTCTCCATTCCACATCCCACCATCTAAGTATAATTGACCTATTTTCGCCATATCTACAGGAGAGAGAGTAATACCCCAGCCTCCTGCATTTACACCAGTTGAGTCAACAACCCAGCCGCTGATATTTTTAGCTTTATTAAATTCGAGTTGTTCCTCTTTACTATGAAAAACTACATTACTCTCAACAGTAATTCTCAATGGAGAGAATAAATTTTCTGTTGCAAAATCAAGCACAGACTGCCCTGTTGCTTTTACTAGAATACCAGACAAAATATCTGGTCCAACGAGGGGAGTGTAGCTAAATTTTCCTATCTCCCCACTACCTCCTAATAAATCAAGCGTAAATTTTACCCAGTCATAACTCGTGAAATACTTTATGTAGGGTACAGACTTATATTTAAACGGAGCAGTCATTGTCAGCAAATTCTTAATTGTAACATTTTGTATTGTTTTTTCTCTTCTCTTAACTGTGTAATCTGGGAAAAAATCCAATACTTTCTGATTTATACTTTTGATATACCCTTTGTCCATGGCAATCCCAATCAGTATGGAAATAATACTTTTTGTTACTGAATAAACATGTATTCTACTAGTAGCAGTGCATTCATTAAAGTATTTCTCATATACTGTTTTACCATTTTTAAGTACAACCATCCCTGCAATATTGCTATAATCATTGATAACTTTCTTTTCTAACGCTATCACTTTTTCTTGATTCAAAATAATTCCTCCTTAATATTTTGCCTAGATATTTAATGATTTCTTTTTTACTGGATAATAAACTTCAGTTATTAGGTCACTTTCCTTAGCAACTTGAGAAGGGTCAGTTACATATACTTCATAAAGGGCATTGTTAGATTCATAACCTTCCTTTTCTGCCCATTCACGTTGTTTTGTATATACAGAAGATAGTTCAGAATAAGAACCATACAAAATTGTTTTTAAGCATAGCCCTGGACGAAAATCTCTTGTACCTGTAACATACTCTTTTATTGGAATGGCAAATTCAGTATCTAGCCCAAATGGACTAAATTTCTCGCTGTAAAAGAGTACCATTGGCGGAGCAAGTATGGTTAAATTATCATCTTTAATTCTTTTAAACAATTTACTAAAGCAATTATCATATTGTTCAGGAAATTCGTGTTCTTGAACCATTTTTCGAATAGATAGTAGATACATCATTGGCACTTCAACAAGTTGAACATCAATGCTGTCTAAATACGACATAATTGACTTACCTTGTTTCAAAATTGATATATCTTCATTAACCTGATCTAAAGTCATTTTAAATTCCTGAACTTTCCTTTCAATTTCTTTTTTCTTTCTTATAAGTTCTACATAAAGTTTTTCTTCCTGCAATTCTTCTGCTTTAAGGATTGTTTTGATTTCCTCTAAAGAAAAATTGTATGATTTTAAACGATTAATAAAAAGCATTGTTTCTAATTGCTTGATAGAGTAATATCTATAACCATTTTCAGGGTTTATTTCACTAGGTAGAATTAACCCTATTTCAGCATAATAGCGTAACGTCTTTGTAGATACTCTACATATGTTTGAAAATTCTCCTATCGACAGCATGTTTTACCACCTTTCTTTTAAATTCTAATTCTGTTTGACTAAAGTATACACCTTGCCGTAAGGGTAAAGTCAAAGCCTTCTTAGATATATCTTATAAATAAAATTTATGTTATGATACACATCATGACTTGATGTATTTTATCTAAGGGTTAAAGCTATACTTTAAAATATAAAAACGAGATAATTATTAAAATCATCTCGTTTGTTTACAGTTTTTCAATCACTTAGTACAGTTGCTTTAATAGCTGTCTCGCTTGTAACATCAATAGCACCCATATTCCCTAGCATTGTAGAATACACAGGTAATTGTAAAACGGTTGCATAATTGATTATGAGTACTTCATCTATTTTATTATCCTGTATGACATCATAGATGTTGTTTGTAAAATAGCGTGGATCTGCCACAAAAATGTCACTATAATGGGGTAGAAGAAATGGAATAAAAGCATTTCCGTATGAATCTTTAATGATGAGAATTTTTTTCTCCATGCCTGAATCAACTTTAATATGAGAAAAAGCTGTGTCTCCGCCCATAAAAGCAGAATATTTCCTAGTTTTTTCAAAGTATGATGGAAAAATTATCTGACTTGAATCCCATGTTGTTCCATCTCTGTTTATTGATGAATAGTCAACTGATAAAAAAGGTTTATAATACCATATATCATCCAAATTATTTTCTAATCTTTCATTTTGCGTCATATTATAGATAGAACCGAGATATTTATCTTTAGAATCTATTTTATTATAGTTTTCTAAAGGTACTGAAACTTCACATTTAATTTTCATAAATGCTTCATATGCTCTATATGCGCCTAAAGCTGTCCAATGGTGATCTGTTTTAAAATATAAATATTCTTCCTTATTTGCTTCGATATTAGAATAAGCATCTACAGTTATAATTTTATTGTCCATATTTGAATAGGCATAATCAATCCCATCTTTTTGCAAACCGCTCAAATCCCTAAAATCACTGGGCATATTAAATTCGCTTGATGTAGGTGCAATAAGGCTATATAATTTAACGTCATCAATCAAGTTTTCCGCATAATTATTAACTGATTCAACATAAATGTTTGCATTATATTTACTAAATATGAACTTTTCATAACCTACACTATTTATAATAACAAAATTTCCCTCATTTTCAGGAGGATGTTCAATAGGCAAATCATTCCCTATTGTATCCACTACACTTGAGCTAATATCATCTTCACGCTCTTTAGATTCTTTAGAACTCGCTACCTCTTCATATTTTTCGGATTCTTCTAATTTTTCTTGATTTTCTTTTATTATTACATCTAGTTCATTATTATCTGCAGATTCATTTGCTTCTCTGTCAATTAAATCGATTTCATCTCGCGAGGCTTCTTCCTTTACAACTACATCAATGTTACTTATTTTATTTGCACTTTCCTCTTCAATTGCAGACACTAACTCTTTATCAGTTGAATTTCTGCTGTTACGGAGTATTATTGCTATAAATACTAAGACAATTACTGTAATAAAATATAACGATTTCATGTTTTTGCCAATAAACATATGATACCTTCCTCTTTCCAAGCATAAAATGCTTTCCAAGAATAATATATATATTATTATAACCTACAAATTAAGCAATTTCTATATATATTTATTAAAATTATTTATCAATACATTGTAAATTTAATTAATAAAAAGATAATTATTTCATTTTTTAATTACAATGACAACATGAGGTTATTATTTTATACAATTACAGTATAGAAACATTCTAAGCTTCTTTGAATAATATAATTATAAGTAAAATATAGGAGGTTCATTTTGGAAGTATCATCTATAACAAACAGTGTTATTGCTCTTTTAATAATTATTTTGGTAGGAGTTTACAGCAGCAGGAAAAAAATAATAACAGAAGAATTAAACAAAGGCTTAACTGATATTTTAATAAAAATAGCACTCCCCTTTATGATTATATCATCGTTTATGTTCAAATATGATGACACTATTAAATACAATGTTTTAAAAACATTTTACTACAGCTTAGGAGCATATATCATAATGGCAGCTGCCTCATATATTCTTTTGTTACCTGTAAAACACAGTAAAAAAACAGTACTTCATTTTGCAAATATATTTGTAAATACAGGTTACGTCGGATTTCCAGTTTTAAACTCCATATTCGGTTCCGAAGGTGTAATTTACGGTTCCATATTCAATATGTTCTTCGTCATTTTTGTGTGGACATACGGAGTTATACTTTATAAGGGTAATTTAGAAAAGGGATATTTTAAAAGAGAGATTATAAATTTACTGTTGAATCCCTCTATCATTGCCGTTGTTGTGGGAATAATTATAATGGCCTTTAATATTGAAATAACGGGAGCTCTTCTATTAAGTATTAAGAGCATTGGAAACATAACAGGAGCAATATCCATGCTTATTATCGGTGTTATCTTATCCAATGTTAAAATAAAGCCACACCTAAAAGACTGGATTGTTTATTATGGTATAGCAATCAAACTAATAATAATTCCAGTTATAATTTATTTAATTTCATTGCTCCTAAATGATTCCTCAAAAGCGGTTTATTCAGTAATTATTATGACTGCTATGCCTGCATCAGCTATGACTTCCATATTCGCTGAAAGTTTCAATAAAGAAAAAGAATTTGCAGCAATTATTGTTTCTGCAACAACATTAATATCATTAATAACAGTTCCTATTTTGATAAAACTAATTACGTAACTAAATGAAGAGGCTAAAAAGAGAATGCTTCTGGTAAAATATTTAAATTTTTTTGTTTAAATTTTAAATCTATATCCAGTACCCCATACGGTTTCGATATTTTGTTGCCTTTCAGGATTTTTTTCAAGCTTCTCTCTTATCCTTGCTATATGTACAGTTATAGTTGATGCATCTGACAAAGAATCATAACCCCAAATCCTTTCATATAAATGTTCTTTACTAAAAACTCTATTTGGATTTTCTGCTAAAAACAACAGCAAATCAAACTCCTTATGGGTTAATAAAACCTCATTGTCATTTACATAAACCCTGCGGTCTTGCTTATCAATAGATATTGCTCCAACTGTTATCAACTTCTTTTTAGAACTTTGTTTAAACTTTTCATATGTTTTTATATGACTGTTCACCCTTGCTACCAGTTCACCCATTCCAAAAGGTTTAGTTATATAATCGTCAGCTCCCAAGTTTAATCCTTTAATTTTAAATATTTCATCAGACTTTGCAGATACAATAAGTACAGGTATTTGCTTTGAATCAGATATCTCTCTTAATATGTCAAATCCTCCTTTTTGGGGAAGCATTAAATCTAAAATAATTAAATCAAAGTTTTCATTATTAATATATTCAAAACCGGAATTACCATCAAAGGCACATACTACTTCATAACCGCTCATTTCCAAATAGTCTTTTTGAAGTTCTGATATGCTTTTATCATCTTCAATAATTAAAATTCTTTTCATATTGTCACTTCCCTTTTTTTACCTTTTTTAAAGAAATTATAATCGAAGCTCCTTCACCATTTTCACTAACTGCCCATATTCGTCCATTCAAGCCTTCAATAATTTGTTTGGAAATCGCAAGACCTAAACCACTTGAGCCTTTAACCTCTCTAGCAGTATCAGCTCTATAAAATCTATCGAAAATGCGAGGCAAATCATGTTTACTAATTCCTTTACCATTATCCTTAAATTCTATTATAATTGAGGTATTTGTTTCTCTTAATATTATTTTAATCTGACCTGTTTTTGTTTCAATACTTCTTTTAGCATTATCCAAAATATTTTGTATGACCCGTTTAAATTTAGCAATATCTATAATAACAAAATATGAAGCTGAAAGTTTATTCTCAAAAAGTATCCTTTTATTTTCACGCATGAATTCTTCAGAACTATCTTCAATACAGTTTTCTAAGTACTTTACAATATTGACATTTTCTTTTTCAAATGTCATTTGATTTAAATCCAGCTTAGAGTATAATAATAAATCCTCAATCATTGTATTTATCATCTTTGTTTTTTCAATGGCTTTTGATAAGTAATATTGTTTTTTTTCATCAGTATCTGCAACACCATCTAGAACTCCATCTATATACCCTATTATGGATGTAACTGGTGTTTTTAGGTCATGAGATATGCTCGATATTAAAAATTTTCTATTTTCATCAACTCTTTGCTGATAATATATTGAATTCTTAAGCTGAAGTCGTAATTGTTCTATAGCAATTCCTAGTTCTCTTACTTCGCCATATCCACTATCTGTAATCGTAGTTTCAAGCTCACCAATCCTTAAATTTTCTGTTTCACTTGTTAAATTAGTAATAGGAACTATAATATTTTTCATGTTTTGTTTTTGAACTATTACACTTGCAACAATAAAAATTATTAGAAACATCATGAAAACAAATGTAATAAATGAACTATAATAATTATTAATATTTTTAATTTCATTAAGAGTTATTATTTTATAATTGTCTCCATCTTGTATATGAAAGTTCTCTTCACTTATGCCATATCTTCTATTTTCATATTCATAATAATTATTTTCAATACTGAGATTCATTAGCATTTCTTTAATTTGCAACACAGTAAAATCTTCACTATTATATACAATATCATCGTTTTTCATTACAACAATAAGTGTATGACTAGACCCCTCGTCAACATTAGATTCATTTAATAAATTGTAAAAATAGACATAGGCAAAACCAAAACAACTTGTAATAACAATTGTACCTATGAGAATCAATATACTTTGTGTTAAAAATCTTTGTTTTAAATTCATACAATAACCCTAAATATCTTTTTTTTCAAACAGGTAATAACCTGCTGCACATAACATTATACCGTAACCAAGTAAAATAAAAAATATTCTTAAAATCTTGCTATAATTTATATAGTTTCCTAAAATCAATCTGAACCAATCAAAAAAAGATGTAAATAAAAAACTTCTAATTTGTGGAAAAACCAAGTTTAACCCAATAAAAACTAAAAATATAAAAATAGAAAGCATAAAAGCGCTTGTTGGACCCCTTGTAATATTAGAAATCAAAACAGAAGCTAATGCAAAGATAAAAATCGGTAAGAATGCCATAATGTAAGATACTAATATTTTTAAAAGATTTGGCAAGTTGTTATTTAAAAATAAAGAGGCAACAATTGAAAAAATCATTACTACAATAAGATTAAAAATTATAAAAGCAGCAATTGCAAGAATTTTTCCCCAAAACACTTTAGATCTTGATGCAGGTCCAGTAAGAGTGAATTTAATTGTATGTTCAGCAAATTCGCCAGCAAACATATCTACACAAATAAATGTGGTAAAAAGCGGAAAAAGTGAGTAGATTAAAATCGTTAAAATCAAAATTGAAAATTCTGAGTTTCCCGTTACGCGTATTCCTGCAAAGTTATTTAAGGAATATTCCACAATTGCTGCTATTATAACAGATAGCACGGAGAATATCAACGCCGCAGTTATTTTTTTCTTTTTTGATATTTTGAATATTTCATTTATAAAAACTGATTTAATAATCTGCATTCAAATCAACCTCGCTTAAATAATAATTTTCTAAAGAAGAATAATTTTTTAGAATGTTATGTGTGCTGTCAACGCCTACAAGCTTGCCATTATATAAAATTCCCACCTTATCACATGTAAGTTCTATGTCGTGTATTAAATGGCTAGATATAAAAAATGTAGTTTTATGTCTTTGGGACAGATTAGTTATTAATTCTCTCATTTCAACCATTCCTTCAACATCTAAGCCATTAAATGGCTCATCCAAAATTATGATTTTAGGATTGGACAAAATTGCCATGGCTATACCAAGCCTTTGTTTCATTCCTAAGGAATAATTTTTTATCTTTTCATTCTTATATTTAATAATTCTGGTAATCTCCAAGCATTCATCTATTCGAATTCTATTAACTTCCTTTTTGAATCGACCGCATAATTGCATATTTTCGTATGCTGTTAAATAAGGAAATGGATTTACATTCTCAATAATACATCCAACTTCATTCATTGCTTTTTCATAGTTATTTATAATACTGAAACCATTTATTTTAACATCACCTTTATCAGCTTTCATAAGACCAACCATAATTTTCATCGTAGTGGTTTTACCTGCTCCATTAGGTCCTAAAAATCCAAATATTTCTCCCCTATTAATTTCTAAATTAATTTCCTGTATCCCACGATTGTTTTTATACATTTTTGATAGATTTTCAATTACAATTGCTTTATCCAACTCTGTTCCTCCTTTAGCAGGCTTCATCTCCAATTTGTTCACTCCCTAACGGTCGAAAAAACGGTGTTAGGTCATGAAAAAAGCCTTAGGGCATAAAAGTCAATCTTTTACACCCTTATTTATTATTATTCAAATATTCTGATAAAGGTATTATCAAATCCTTTTTCATCATCATTTGAATATGAGTAACCACCATTTTCTTCATCAATTATAGCATTAAATGATACGTTAATATTCTGTGTACCCGTACGATGGACAATTCCTGTTTTATTTTCGCCCTTATCGTTTGTATAATGTATTATTGTAAAATGAATTGATTCGTCATAGTTTGAGTAGAAGTCAAAACTTCTTACATTATCAGCATCATAACCTTCATTATAAACCTCATAATACTTGCCCTTTACATTACCATCTTCAACAGAAATAATTTCTATAAATCTTTCTCCCACTTTCACAAAGGAATTACCTTCTCTTTTTACTATATCATTTTTATATTTTCCAATATATTTATTGTCAAATTCATAACCTTCTTTGTTATAAGTGACTTTTTGACCATCTAAATTTGGAGCTGCAACAACTGTATTGTTTATATCTTTTATATCAACTGAAAAATCCAAAGAATAAATGTGTTCAATACCTTTACTATCCTGCGCTGATATACTTGCTGTAAAAATACCACTTTCTACAATACCCTCTTCATCTTCAATTGCCTTACCTGAAGCATTTAGAAGATATATATTTGATTTAGGATATGGAATATCTAGTCTATCTGCATTTCTTTCATCAAGTATAGAATACTTAAAAACAAAGGATGCTATAGCATTTGCAAGAGGAGGAATTTGAGTTTCTGATAGGTTTCCTGTATACATTTTCTTTCCACCTGATTCCTCAATTTGAATAACATCTTGTAAGCTACCTACAAATGCATCAAGAATCTTTTCTGCATCCTTGGCTTGTTCCTCTTCAAAAGGATTTTCAACTATTTTATTATTATTTTCATTATTATATTTTCGTTTTTCATAAACATTATATGAATCATCCTCAAAATTTTTGTATATAATTTGATTCTCATTATCATACTTGTAGAATTCAGTTATTTCACCTTTTTTAACAATTTTTTCCTTCGTTTCTTTGGCTTTATTTGTTACATCGAACTTTAAATCATTAGTTGATTCTGAAATAACTTGACCATCAATTTTAGTAGATACAATTATATTAGCACTAAAGTTATCAACATCATTGGTCAGTTTTGACATAGTTGTCTTTATAGAGTCTTTCAAACTTTGAAAGCCTGAGCCAAGCATAGTATCTGCAAAGGCTGACGCAGCTAAGAGTGTAACCCCTAGTGCAAAAGCACATAGCGTAGCTGTTTTTTTACTAAATTTCATTTTTATTAACCTCCTATTATATAATTTACTATAATAAAGCTTAAGCATTTTATTATAGTTATACAATACATTATTAGTCTTGAATAACTATAAACTAATTATTAACAATTTATTAACTTATACATAACAAGCAATAACTTTTCACAACAGCTTAAAAGCATTTTTATAAAATTCAATGATTCCATCTTGTTTCATTTGAGATAGCTCTCTTGAAAGAGCGCTACGATCTATGTTTAGATATTCCGACATGGCATATCTGTCGAGAGGAACAAAAATAGTTCGGCTGTTCTGCTCATAGGATACCCTTGTTAAATAAGACAATATTTTTTCCCGTACCGTGGGCTTTAATAAGCAATCAATCCGATCATGCAACACCAAGCCTCTTTCTGCCACTATGTTGATATAATTGCGTAAAATACGGTCATGTTGCGGGCAGTTACTCTTACATCGGGTAATAAGTCCATCATACGGGATCATGAGAACGGACAAATCTTCTTGCGCCTGTACTGACACAGGGCTTTTATGATCGAAGCTAGCGGCTAAAATAACACCTATCTCGCTGTATTTTTTCAAAAGAGTAATTATAATGACTTTGCCCATGGTATCCACCTTAAAGGCTCGACCATGCCCAGACAACATGATGCCAAAATTGTAAACCTTGCTACCTTGCTCCACTATAATTTCATTTTTTTTATACCCCACAACTCTGGCCTGGATACATGTAAGCAACTTTTTCATATTCTTATGTTCAATGCCAGAAAAAAGAGTCGTTTTTGTTAAGTCCTCAACATATTTTTCCATATAACATTATGTTGCGTGTGCAACATACCTCCCATCTTGATTTTAGTATAATAAGCATAGAAATGCAAGCATTTACCCTAGTAATTTAAACCTTCGTAATGAAAAGAGGTAATACTCTATGGAAACTACATTCACCTACACCCTCTATGCAGTAACAGTTATACTGCTGACAGTATCTTTTTTTAAAGATAAAAATAAAACGTTCTTATCTCTGAAAAGATCGTGGAAAATGTTCGTAACTGTCCTACAACAATTTGTATCAATCCTGTTACTTGTCTCGTTTCTTCTAGCACTCTTGAAGCCAGAAACAATAAAAAGCATTATCGGTACACAGTCTGGATTTTTAGGAATGTTTATATCTTCATTGGTAGGTGCGATTGCACTTGTACCTGTGATAATCGCATTTCCCATCACATATGAGCTTTTAAAAAATGGAGCAGGAATTGCTCAAATGGCAATTTTTATATCTACACTTACCACAGTAGGCTTTGTAACCCTGCAGCTTGAAACAAAATATTTTGGAAAAAAAATTGCATTACTTCGTAATATGCTATTCTATCTATTTTCCTTTATCATAGCTTACATATTAGGAGTTGTATTGTCATGATAAAATATATTTATAAATATTGGTTGTTTGCGGTTGTTCTATTGATAAATTTAATTACAATAATATTCTATCCGCAAATAGGAATAACCTCACTAACCTTTATGTTTAAGAACTTACTGAATTTTCTATTTATGCTTACACCTATTTTCGTTTGTATAGGATTGATGGATGTGTGGATTGAACGTGAAACGATAATAAAGCTCATGGGTGACAAATCTGGCCTAAAAGGTATGTTCATTTCTCTTCTTTTAGGCATGGTCACTGCTGTTCCGTTATATGCGTTACTGCCGGTAGCTGGCATATTACTAAAAAAGGACAGCCGAATTTCAAATGTTTTGCTCTTTCTATGTTCTAGTGCAAGCATTCGCATACCCTTACTGCTTTTTGAAATATCATCTTTAGGTTGGATTTTTACTTTAGTCAGACTCGTTTTAAATATTGTAGTGGTGTTTACTATTGTTCTCATCATTGACAAAGTACTGTCAGAAAAGGATAAAAAGGTAATTTATGAAAAGGCTAAGAAATTATGATATTGAAAAATTTTAAAATTCATAACTATAATTTAGTTTCATATATAACTAAGGCGGTTAAGCAAAAACAACTTAACCGCCCACTTTTAAACTATATTTTAATGATTACTGATTTAAAGCACTCATATCTATCTAACAAAATCTATTTCTCATGGGATCTCTTTTATTTTCTGTTTCAAATATATCTAAAATTTCTATGCCATTATCATCAACTATTTTTTTTACAACTGAAATGTCGTTTTTATTTTTAATGAGCAAAGAAATTCCGCAGCATTTGGTTGCCTCTCTAGGTGTGGGAGCTATTGTGACAGAAATTTTTTCAGCTTTTAACAGTTCATTAAGTCTAAGCCCGTTTTCAACATTTGGAAAAATTACATAATACTCCATTTCTGCCATCTAAAATCCTCCTTTTAAGCATTTTGTCTGCTTCCCAGCATCTCAATGAATGCACCTATTCTTGTTTTTAACTGTTCTGCATCTTGATCTGTATAATCAGTTTCTATGCCAAGAACAGGAATACCTGCTTCTTTTATTGCTCTTTCTACTTTGTAGCCTTCTGTATCATACAGGCTACAGAATTTGAGGTTAACATCTATAATACCATCAACATCATATTCTTCAGCAAGACGAAGTATATCTTCTACTCTTCCTTCGTTAGGAGTGAAACATGCACAATTAATTCCCATATATCTGTCGGCTAATGCAGCTACTTGTTCATCAAGAGTAGATTTTGTTTCGTCTACCATATTTTCAAAGTATCTTGTGCCTGTACACATTTCTTCAACTACAACAGCTGCTCCGCTTGTTTCTACTATATGGTGCAATTTCCAGTTAGGAATTGCAAGAGGTGTACCTGTAAGCATAATTCTTTTTGTTCCTGCAGGGAACACACTTACATTTTCTTCAACTCTTTTTTCCAATTCATCACATAGCTTGTTTGTCATTGACGTAAATCGTGTAGGATCATCATAAAATGCAATTTGTGATATCAAAAGAACATCTTTGCCGCTTATAGGAAGTTTTTCATTTTTTCTAAAAGCATACAACCTTTCTAATGCTCGTCTTTTATCGTTAATAAGTTTAATTGAGGCAGCCAGTTTTTCAGGAGTTACCTTGTTTCCTGTAAGCTCCTCAACTTTACTTAAAAATATTTTTATTTCATCTGCCCATGCAGCAATATCCTTTGGTCTTTTCATTTGAGGAAGATCCATCACATGAACAGGAACATCTTCTGCAAGAATTTCCCAAGCCTTCTTCTTTCCGTCACAAGTAGTTTCACCTACATACATATCTGCAATTCTAAAAAATGGACATGTTTTATCAAGGCGTGCACCTACAGAAGCTTTTATCAAAGGACATGTACTTGTAGGCAATACTTTTTCTCCTCCAGGAACCCAGAACTGAGAACCTCCGCATAATCCAGTAGCAATAGCATCTGCTGCAAAAACAACTTCGTCAGGAACGTATACACAAAATGTTCCTAAAACCTTACCGCCTTTTTTCTGATGCTCTATAAGCTCTGCAGGACGAACACCATGAATTTCTGAAACTACAAAATTATAATAGTCCATTGATTCTGGTCGATTTTCCTGCGTTAAATATACATCCCCAAATGCAACAGGCAATACCTCACACAACTGGTCATGTAACTCTAAATTCATATCCAGGTTTTTCCACATTTCTTTGTAATCTGCCATTATAAAACCTCCACTAATAAATTATTTATTTAACAATTCAATATAAATTATAGTAGATAAATATTTGAATTACAAGAAACTTAAACTTATACAATATAGCTTTAGTATGAAATTTTTTCATTATTTATTAATTGACATTACATGTAATTATACATAATGTTGTCTCATAAACTCCCAGAGCTTTGCTATATTTTCTTTTTCATTGTCGTTATAATCAATTGTTATGTTGAGGCATGGAATCTCCAAGAATTCTGAGTAGTCTTCTTTCATAAAACCGCATCCCCTCATATTTGCGTTGACTAATGCAGATATATTATATTTAGAAATAATTCTGCTCATATCCTCTTTTATGTTTACAGTCAGATATTTCTTCGCAATAGCATAATAAATATCATCGCCATCACCAATGATTCTGTGATTTTCTCCCTCACAATATGATACGGTAAGAATTGAATTTTTTATTGACTGTTGTTCTTCTAGCAGTTCATCCTTTAATGGCACCATTGGAGCGCCAGTTATAAGTATCTTAGATATATTTATATTTCTTGATTCGACTATAGCGTCCTCTAAAGATTTTTTCAAGTTATGAAGCTTATTGAAGCGCTCATCTAGATCAAAAACAAATTGGCTTCCATATACTATATTTATTAAATCCATGGCAGATATAAAACCTGTGTAATGAAAATAAATATCCTTTATTTCATTTATTATTTTACTTACTGCATTAGTTTTGTTTACTATATCTAAAAGCTTGTCTTCATCAAGTATTACATTAAATTTTTGCTGCAGAAATTCAGCAAATTTTTTATATTCCGAAGCCAGTTCATTTGCATTTTTATTTTCCTTTATTATGTATACTTGTTTAAGTCCCTCAAGCCTGTGAATCATAGATTCTTTATGTGGGCAGTAATTAGTACCTATAACAACATCCGCAAAATGAGAAAATGGACATCTGTCGGTAATTACGTATCCATAGCTCGCCTTAATCAGAGAGCACAAATTGTTATCCATTACTTCCTCTGCTGATTTAATATTTGATCCGTCAATTCCAAATATATTTATAGGAACAATATCCATTGCCCACAGTATTTCTCTCGGAACATTAACCCCGTAAATCCCAGCTATATTTTTTCCTTTGTTTTTAAGCTCTAAGGCTTTTATAAATGCATTGTGTCTCATATCATTGAATTCTTCCAATTGGAATTGCAATTTATTATTCATCTGAATACCACCTATTTTGAAAGTGCTGCACCGATAGCTCCAGCATAACGCGCCATATTGTTTGAGTTAACAGTTTGCTTAAGTTTTTTGCCCAACTGGTCACACATATACATACTCTCGCAAAATCCTCCTGTTAAAAAGAAATTGTCATTATCTGAATTTAACTTAGTGCTTAAGGTATAAACTTTGTTTACAATGGAGTTGACAACTCCCCACGCTATGTCTTCTTTAGGTCTTCCATTTCCAATTAAGCTTATAACCTCTGATTCTGCAAATACAGTACACATTGAACTTATAGAAACTTCATTGCCTCTTTCGGCAAGGTCAAAAATTTCTCTCAGTGTAACTCCGAGTGTATTTGCCATTATTTCCAAAAATCTTCCTGTACCTGCAGAGCATTTATCATTCATGATAAAATTCGTTACCATTCCATCTTTAACAGAAATTATTTTTGTATCCTGTCCTCCTATATCTATTACAGTGCAATTCTTTTTGTTTAAATAATAGGCTCCCTTCCCATGACATGTTATTTCAGTTACAACCTTGTTTGCAAATGGTACAGATACCCTTCCATAGCCTGTCGCCGTTATATGAGAGTTGTCTGATGTGATTTTTCTCTCCTTTAACCAGTTTTGAATACTAAAGGCTGTCTCCTTGCTGCTCCACCCTGTGGGCATTAGTAAATTATACAATATTTCTCTGCTATCTTCTGACATTACTATAACCTTGGCTGCAGCAGAGCCTATATCTATTCCTACATTATACATAGTATACTCCTTAATTTTATTATAAAATTGTTTATTGTAATTATTGATCTTTTTACTATAATAGCTGAATTTCAAAATATTCACGAAGTTACGACTAAAAATTTTCTCATTTTTCATTTTAATTTAATAATTGGCAAATGAATTCTATTATTTATTCTAACAGGAAACCCACTGTTACTTAATCCTCTACTAACTACCATTTGGACATTATTAGCAGAAATATAATGACCGGATGAATACTTCGGAAAAAAGCCCTGATTTGGTGCATAAATAGCTTTATTGATAAATGGTATTCTAAATTGTCCACCATGTGAATGACCTGAAAGTATCAAATCTGGTCTAATACTATCCGGTGATGAACAGTGAGTATCAAACTTTTCTGGTCTATGTGATAACAATATTTTAGTAACATTGCATTTTAAATCTTTACACTCTAAAAATTCTTCAGAATATTTGCAGCCTTCTTTAAGCCCTATAACAGCAACTTCAGAATTATTTTTTTTAAACATTTCAACTTTATTGTCTAAAACCTTAACGTTATTTGATTTAAGTATTTCATTCCACCGTTTTACATCATTATTCCAAATTTCATGATTTCCAGTCACTGCAAATGTTTTAGTTACTTCTGATAATCTTAAACATAATTTCCCTAGCTGTACTTCATCTATTTTATTATGTTTATATATTAAATCACCTGTGAGAACAATAAAATCAGGTTTTTCTATTTTTAATACATTTATTAATTTTTCAAAACTATAAACATTGTTAGGAATATGTACATCCGAAATATGTGCTATTTTTAAATTTTGAAAATCTGTTGGCATATTTTTTAGTTTTATATCAAAGTGTTCAACTTCAATCCATCTATTTTGCATACAAATATACACCATAAAAATAATAAAAATCATTATGATTATCAGCAAATTGATATTTATTATTTCTCCATTCATAAAATCTCCTTAATAAGTGATAGTATATTTTAAACACTATTAAGTTTCAAATATACTATCACTTTTATAATCTATTATATATTATTTATAAAAATTTTACGTAAAAATTCATTTTTGTAGGAGAATAACCTATCTTTGTATAAAATTTAAAAGCATCATGGTTTGTTAACTCGGATTGAAATTGCAATCGATTGTATCCGTTTTCTTTTGCATATATTTCTATGTATTTAAGCACTTCCCTTCCAATGCCTTTCCCTCTGTATTCATCTTTAATATATAAGTCATCTAGTATTATTGCTTTTCCATGAGCCCAAACGCTAAATATAATCATAAGATTAGCAAAGCCAATAATTTTATTGTCATGTTCAATTAGAAACAATTTTATTAAATCTTGATTTTTCAAAGCCTCCATAAATGTGTTCTTGAATACTTCCACAGAATTTTTCTGTGTGTTATTCCAAAAATCGTCATCTTGAATTTCATAATTCATAAATTCTTGATTCAATTCAATCCATACTTGTTCATCATATTCATCGCATAATCTTAAATTCACATTATACCTCCTATTAAATTTTTTGTTATTATACTTTCTTATTATAATAAGACGTAAAATAAGTTGATTAAATTGTATTTGTAAAAAAATAATTTAATATACTAATCAATAGTTATCAAAATAGTATCAAAAATACAGATTATATTTCAGCATATTGATACTTTGGTAGAAATTCATCTTCATTGCATATTTTTCCTAACCACTTTGCTTTTTTTAAGTTTCCTCTAAAGACTACCCTTCCTTTTATATTTAGCAAATCCTGCGGTCTTACAAGATTTCTAGATTTCTTCAAATCAACTATATTACTATTAATTAAAATATAATAAACAAATTCCGAGCACAGAAATCTTTTATTATTGCATGATTCTATGTTAAGTAAACAATTAACAAGCCCCATATAGTTGTATTTGTATAAATCTTTATTTAAAATGAATTCATTTATTAAATTCTCCGCCTTCTGGTACTGTTCATGGGAAACTTCAATTTCCATTATTAATCCGCATAGATTATTGTGCCTACCGTATACCCCTTCATTAAAATTCTCTTTAACGAAGCGTCCGACAAAAGGGTTATATGTATATTTTCTTCCAAAACTGTACATTTCTCTTAATTCCCTGTTCAATGAAATTGAAGCATGTGTATATTCATCATCTTTCACAAACCCAATCAATCTTGATAATATTGTATTTGTTCTTGTAAGAACAATATAAATTTTCTTGTTTTCCATAATTTCTCCTAATGTTCCTTTGTTATGTGTCTGCTATAATTATAGATACACATACTTAAAAAACTATAAAAGAAATATTAACAAATTATTAAAATTTGCTATATAATGACAAAATTAATTTATACATATACTGCTCTAACATAACATTGAAATATAATTGTATTTAAATTTATATTATGAACACATATTCGTTTTTCACAATAACAAATACTTATAATATGCAAAAAATTCTCTTACAACTGAGTAAATATCTCTTATGTCTAAATATGATGCGTGGGCTGAATAAACATTCCCAACACCCACTTTTTCAAATGCTAATTTTGTTCTTGATATATGATAAAACTGCGTAATAATCATAATGCTTTTAAATCCCCTATCATTCATAATTACCTTTGTGTTTTTTGCTGTCATATATGAGTTGTATCCAAAACTGTCAATTATTACTTTTTTATCGGCAATTCCTTTCTCAACTAGATATTCTTTCATTACAACTGCTTCATCAAAGCCTTCTTTTCCTATTCCACCACTCACTATAACATATTCGAAGTAGTTTTTTTCATAAAGCTCTATTGCCTTGTCCAATCTTCCTTGTAATCTCTTAGACGGATTACCGTTCAATTCAACTTTATTTCCTAATACTACGGCGGCATCACAAACTCCTAATTCATCATTTAGCCCGTCTGTTGTAATTACTATAATATGTATAGTAAACCAAATAAATAGTATTCCAAATATATAAAGTAATATTTTTTTTATATTTTTCTTTTTCAAACTTCAACCGTCCTTTCCCCTTAGTTCAAAAAACTATTAACAATAATATATATCATATATATACTCATGTCAATATTTACATTCCATAATATGGTATATGACTTATCTGCATCATGCTATGCTCTATTGTTGAACTTGTTCATATAGTAGCCATGTTAATTATAATATTAACAACAACTTCATATACGGAGGGGACAATTCACAGAAATCCTATAAAAATAGGATGCCTAATTCCGATAGAATATCGAAATCAAACATCCAACTGTTTATAGATTTTTAATTAAATTATCATTTAAATCTGCCTAGTATACTTTAAAGAACTCAATATCCTATTTAGATAAACCGATTTTTACTAAAAACTCTTTTGCAACGTCATGTGCATCTTGTCCTTCAACATCAACTAAATAATTTAGTTCTGTCATACTTACATTATCAATTTTGCCAGCTAACCTGTTTAACACTTCTTCTAAGTTTGGAGCTGAATCAGCAAATTCTTCAAATAAAGTTTCTCTAACTTGATATGCAGCAAAGTATTGAGGGAAGAAAGATTTATCATCTTCAAGAACTTTTAAATTTGATTTTTTTACTAGACCATCAGTTGAATACGCTATTGTAGAATCTATATTTCCACTATCCATCGCTGCATATTTCAAGCCAATATCTATTGACTTACTATCCTTCCACTCTAGTCCATATTGCTTATTAAGTGGTTTAAAGCGCATTGAAGCTTCTTCATCAAAAAACTCATGCTCTGCTCCAAAAACTAAATCTTTAGTGTATGGTGCTAAGTCACTAATGGTTTGAATATTGTTTTCATTGGCAAAGTCTTCACGAACTGCTAGCGCATAAGTGTTTTCAAAACCAAATGGTTCCATTAATGTAAGTCCTAATTTTTCTATGCTCTTAGCTCTTACCCATTCTAATAAATCTTCACCTTCTGGTACATCGCTAACATCATAGCCTAATAGTGTTGTTAACATCGTTCCATCATAAGATACAAATAAGTCAATTTCTCCGGATTCATTTGCTTGAGAAGCTGGAACTGTATTCATAGAATCATGAAATTTAACTTTCAAATCAGTGTTTTCTTCTATTAAAATACCCGCCATCTGCATTAATATTTCAATTTCTGTGAAATATCCACTCAACAATACTATC
>CAXXFT010000024.1:0-77610 GCA_963675125.2 uncultured Sedimentibacter sp. | reverse complement strand
TTTATGTATTAATGGAAAGAATAAAAGAAATAAGGAGTGGTGAAGAAGATGATCTTAGTAAATACTGATTATATCTCAGGAAAAGAATTAGAAATGTTAGGTTTAGTAAAAGGTAGTACTATTCAAAGTAAAAACATTGGCAGAGATATTACTCAAAGTTTTAAAACTTTGGTAGGTGGAGAATTAAAAGCTTATAATGAAATGATGAATGATGCTCGTGCTCTTGCCACAAAACGTATGATCGAGGAAGCAAAAGCTTTAGGAGCTGATGCTGTAGTAAATATTCGTTATGCTTCGTCAGCAGTTATGGCTGGAGCTGCCGAAGTTATGGCTTATGGTACTGCCGTAAAATTTAAATAAATATCTCAGATTTCAAATAAAAAGATATCTTTATCTTAAATTTAGATATCTTTTTATTTTTTTTAAAAAATGAGTGTTTTTCTTATTGTAAACTTTATCACTCACACTTTCTTATACAAGTAAAATTTTATAAATTTGAATTTGACAATTATTTTCTTTTTATACTAACCATAGGTTCAAACCTATGGTTATAAATTATTTACTCATTAAATTCTATATTTTATGTTTTCTAAGTTTTAACATCAAAAATAACATTGCAGGGATATAGAGTATTGCAATAACTCCAAAAGTTATTGCAATACCTATATGTTCAGCTAATAATCCAAACAATGGAAATACACATATCATAAATATGCTGAAACATAGACTGTCGAATGATAAGATTGTTGCCCTATGCTCTGATGGTATCCTTGAATTTATATAATCACTGAATATTGTAAATGCTAGGCCTCCTGTAACTGAGGTTAACAGAAAAAACAATATAGATAATTCCTTTACAAATGCTAATCCTGCTAAAGCAACAATATTTATTGTTGAGGTTCCTAATAATACTCCTTTTATTTTTAATCCATTTTCAATTTTATAAGCATATTTAGAACTTACTGCTTCAATGAGACTACCTAGAGCACAAATAATTGCGATTTTTGTTTTAGTATAATTTAAATCTGAAAAATACTGTTGGCTGTAGAAAAATACAGTAGTTTGAAGACTTCCTACTAAAGCAGAAAACATAATTAAGTATAATACTATTTTTCTACCTTTAAGCACATTAATGCTTGTTTTCAATTGATTAATAACTATTTTTTCTTTTTTGTTCTGATTTTCTCTTTTACTTTTAACTTTTTGATTATCAATATATGGTTCGTTAAAACTAAATGAAATAATCAACGCTACAATTTGTATTACAGTACCAAATATATATGCATAAAGGAACTGAATATCAGCTAAGATTCCACCTAAAAGAACTGCTATACCTTGAGCGATTGACATGACAAAGGCTAACTCACCCCATATTTTTTTATATTTTTCTTCTTCTCCTAATTCTTTTAAGCTATCATAAATTAATGCTTCTGCAGCTCCTGAATTTAAATTCATAGCCGCACAGCTTAATACAAAAGAAATTGCAAATCCCAAGAAGTTACTTGAAGTAATCATAAGAATACATGAAATTACATTAACAACTCTTCCAAGCACAACACAAAACTTTCTACCGTACAAATCTGCAAGTGCACCTGTAGGTAATTCAAAAATCAATCCTGTAATGTGATAAATGGATTCTAATAATCCTATCTCAACCAATGACATACCCTTAAATGCTAGATACAGCACCCAGATAGCTGAAGTTATATTTAGTTGCAAGAAAAAGTTATATACATAACTAATTGATATATTTTGTTTTAATTTTTTAATCATTTTGTTCCTCCAAAGGTAATTTTATTTTGATTTTAACAAATAAAAATAAGCCTCCTGTCTAATTCTTTGATATTAAATATTAGAAGAATTAAACAATAAAAGGCTTATGGAAGAAAAAGTATCCAATTAAAATAAAATATAAAAAAACTCAAGATATAAAACCTTGAGTCAAAAATCTTTAATTAGTAATTATGAACAAACTTTAACATGCATTTAAATCATCTTACTAAAAGAAATAGAATCATGGATTTATACTATTGTCAGTACTTATTCTAAAAATGGATACACTTCTCCCGTCAAAAGCTAAAATACCATTTTTTGAAACACAACTACTAAATTTACATTGTTTATTCAAGGTAAACTTAGAGGTACTAACTATATGAATCATGACTATCTCCTTTCTTTTATTTTTATTTTATTATATATTAGATTATAACAATTTTCAACTACTTTATTTTATTACTTTTTTGTAAATATATATTGATACCTCTAACATTTTAATTTCAATTAAAACTAGTCAGTACATAATCCATTCTGTTGCATCCAATCGCAGAAGCAACTGAACTGCATTTTGCTCGCAGAAGATAGAATATCTTCTTATCTTTAATATCACTTAATGTTTCAAAATTTGCTTGTCCTTTACTTATAATTACGTCTGCTTTATTAAATTCATCATTGAATGCACTTGAACAATCCTTTAACACTGTTCCTTGTGCGTTATGCCCATTATCAATGACTTTTACTAAATCAATAACCCCTGTACTTATGGCATCACACATAGTTGCATCATTAACTATTGGACCGCCCTTTACAACATAAGTCACCTTATTTACAGGAAGATTTTCTAATAGAAATTTATCAAATATGATCTCACCAGAATTGTCAGCAATATACATAATATTTTTTGATTTTTCTACCTCTTCTCGTAAAGCTACTGTACCTGTACCGAAAATATCATGTTTGATACTATCTTCAACAGACTTAACTATATCTGAATATTGTATCTTTAGTCCAACTGAAAAATCAATAATATTTCCAGCAATAGCTAGTCTACAAGCCATATCAAAGCGATCTTCTGCCTTATCTAACCATTTTTCCTCATTAATTCTCTCGTAAATCTCTTTAGCAATTTCATTGTACTGCTCCTTCAATCTTTTATATGGATCATTAATGCCAGTTATATTCTTAGCATGTTGATGCATCTTAAAAGCTATTTGAGGTGCTGTTTCATTGAAATTCATTTCACCTAATTCTTTTAAAGATCTTTTTATTATTTCTTCTTGCATTGTTATATTTGTTGTTGCTTCTTCAGCTATTTCAACTGCTTGTCTAGCAAGACAATATATACATTCACGTGATATCTTCATACTATTTTCTCCTTAAAATTGATGTGATTTTATTCTAAGTGTACCGAAATCATTTATATACATTTAAACTTCAGCAGTATTACTTAACAAATTCATCATCAAATAACGAAGCTGTTATATCCTGAATAGGAGAAGTCTTTAATAATATATTGTTATTACTATCATAAAAAAATAATCTTTGTCCTTTATTCACAGATCCAATATGGTCGTAATATAATTTGCTATTTGCGAGTACTCCACCAGTTACAACTTTCTTTTTTACATCAATAATATAAACACTATTTTTTGTAATAACCTTCATAATAACTCCCTTTATTTGAATAATACTTATCTATACAATCTACATCTCTACTACTTTGCTTCGTCTTTCCATAAGAACTGTATCTTGCCAGATTCCATCGCTGTCACACCCAATTTTTTCTCTTATCCCAACAACTCTAAAACCACATTTCTTATGTAATGAGATACTAGCTTTATTAGTAGCGAATATTCCCGACTGTAATGTCCATATATCATTTCTGTCTGCTTCTTCGATAACTTTATTTATAAGTTTACACCCAATATTATTATTTCTGCTGGACTCACAAATATATATACTTACTTCAACAACACCCCTATATACATATCTACTACTTGTAGGACTTAACGCTATCCAGCCTATAACTCTATCTTGTTCATTTACAGCAACGTATCTTCCAACTTTAAGATGTCCTTTGTCCCAATCTTCATAATCAGGTACTTCTGTCTGAAATGAAGCATTTTTAGTTCGTATGCCTTGCATATAAATATCAGCAACACTATCCCAATCATCTTTTTTCATTGCACGTATTTTAAATTCCATAGTTATAACCCTTTTCTAATTGAAGAAATATTTTTTACTAAAAGTATGACAATACCATTGTCAATGCAATTTTCAAACCTATATTAAGACTTTCAATATCTATCCACTCGCCCCTTGTATGCGCACCTCCACCTTTTACTGTTCCAATTGTATTAGCAGGTATCCCAATCGATAGTGGTATATTTGAATCAGTGGAAGATGCACTTGAATTGATTTCTCCATCATAATAATATTTTATAATTTCTTTATTCTTTTCTGTCAAATTATCAAGTTTAATTTTATCTATGTCTCCATCACATGGCCGAATTCCAATAACTTCAACATCTACACCAATATTCATTTTTCTATAACTATCAATAATAGACCAGAAAAAATTTTCCATCTGCTTTAAGCAATCTTTGTCCAATGAACGAAATTCATACAGCATAGAAGCACTTTCGGCAATTGTATTTACTGATGTTCCTCCACTAATGTTTCCTACATTATATGTTGTCTTTTCTTTTTTAGGTGGATTTATTGTATACAATGTTTGTACCATTGAAGATAAAAAATAAATTGCGTTTTGGTTCCCAAAATTCCAATAAGAATGTCCACCTTCGGTAGTTATTGTTACTTTATATCTCTGTGAACCTACAGCTTTATTTGTACATGTGCCAACATATCCATCAAAAGAAATAAATTCCTTAATTCGTGTCCCAAAAGTCTCTACTATTTTTTTGCTACCCTTTAAATTTCCAAGTCCTTCTTCACAGGAATTCATAATAAATACAAATCCTTTTTGTGGACTTAACTTTTTTTGAGTTGCATATTTTGCACACATAAGAAGGTTAACTACATTAGCTGTATCATCTCCAATACCGGGTGCATAAAGACGTCCGTCTTTATTTTTTACTTGTATTTGATTTTCATCTCCAAAAACAATATCCGTGTGTGCCATAAAAACAATAATTTCGTCAGTAGATTCACAGTTAATTGGATATACTACGTTTTTTGCATCATCAATATATACATTTTCTGCACCATTCTTCTCTAACCACTGTTTACAAAACTCAGCTCTTTTATCTTCTTTATGAGAAGGTGCTGGTATTTTAGCAAGACTAATTAGAAGCTCTAATTGCTCTTCTTTACTTTCGTTTATAAAATTAATAGCTTCTTCATTTAAACTATATTTCATTGTTTTTCTCCGTTTCAATATTAATAAATCAACAATTTTATAATCTTAATCATTTTAAATTATTTACTTTTTCATTAAATTTAATATCATTCTAAATAATGTTATGTATATTTATATAAGAATCTTTTCTACAAAAGGAGATGTCATAGATGAAAGTAAAGCAGAATAATTTAAATCAAAGGAAATAACATCTCCAATGTTTACGTTGGTTTCATTTGTAGAATTAATTAATAAATGGTCACTTGTTGCGCCTAATATTTCTATAGTAGACTTTCGTGGTCTCAATCCCTCTATATTCGTGTCTTGACGTCCAAAATTCAGAATACATCTTTTCATAATACCTTTGTCTTGAACGGACGGAATATTACCAAAAGCATCTTGACCAATTTCTCCAATTGGAATAGATGGTTTTAATTTATTTTCAATTACTTCAGCTGATAAAGTGAATGCATCTTGATATGTATCAGGAAATTTTTCTCTATAAATTGTTTCTCTTCCTAATAGTATTCCTTCCCCGATTCTAAAATGGTTAATTCTACTTGGTATTTTACCTGATTCAAGTAATTTTAATGAACTTGAGTTACCAGCGGATAGGTACTCTAATTTTATATTAAATTTATTCTCAACTTCTTCTGCAAGTTCGACTAGTTGATTGTTGTTTTCTATAGTAGGGATAGTACCGTTTAAGTCAGTCAAATTAGTTCCCAGACCAATTATTTTTACACCTTTCATGTTAATAGTCTGTTTAACTAGAGGAATCAATTCATTAGGCCAAATTCCTTCTCTTAAATCGCCAAGATCTATCATAATAATAATTTTATGTATAACACTATTTTTAATACTTGCTTCCGAAAGTGCCTCAATTATTTCATATTCTGTATTTAAACTAACATCAGCAAGTGATATTACTCTTTCAATTTCTGATTTATGTGGAGATCTCATTAATAAAAATGGGACATTAATGTCATTTTTTCTTAATCGCTCTATATTATCAAGGCGAGACTCACCTATCCAGGAAACACCTCCACGAATCATAGCACTTGCGATTTCTGGCATACCTAATGTACCTTTTGTAACGCCTGCAACAGATATTCTATATTTTTTACATAAATTCACAATAGTACTGGTATTATGCTCTATCTTTTTTAAATCAATATAAATACATGGTGTTTTCAAATTTATTCTCCTTGCATCGTTTAATTTATAATTCATTTTTATATTAATCTATTAAGTTTATATAACTATTGAAGAAATTTAAAATACATTCTTATTAATATAATAACATTTAAAATTTACTTTTTGTATATCAATAATGTAAGTTTATCATTAATTATTATTTTTTTTCCTGTATTTTGATATCCGAATTTTTCATAAATATGTCTATTTTTACTTTCACCTTCAGGTACTTCAAGCCACCAGGTCTTAACCTCACGACACACTTCTTCCAAATACTTTATTGACTCTTGTGCGAGACCGTGTCCTTGCATATTAGGAGAAATATAAAGTGTAGATAAATACATATCATTTTTTCCACTATTAAACTCATAGGCGTATATTCCTCCAACATTTAGACCACCCATTATAACTTTAAAATATATTCCTTGAGGATTTTCAATTCTTCTTTTCATTTCATTTTCTGTAATATTAGCGGGGTTAAAATTACCGTCTTGATACTTTACTAATAAGGGTAAAAAAGCTCTTCTTTGCAAACCAATATGTTCTTTTAAATCATTGATAGTCATTTTTTCAAATTTAACCATATAAAGTCCCCTTTTAATGTTTTCTAACCTCATTATTTCTAATTCCATTATTTACATTATATTACAATTTACTATTCTTTACAACGTCAAAAATAATAAAGGTAGCAAAAATTAACTATATGGATAAAGTTTACATTAACTTAATATAAATTACTATAAAATAAAAGAGACAATATCTTGAAAGAGCAAAATACAATACAAGAATATTAGTCCCTTCATATAATAAATTTAACTTTTTAGTAATTAACAAGTTTTTTAATTAAAATTTTAATACTACTCTATTTCTTCCATTATTCTTAGCTTCATACAAAGCTTCATCTGCACGTATCAATAATTTATCTTGGTTGTCTCCCAATGTATAGCTAGCAACGCCAAAGCTACATGTCTGATTTTTTAACGTCGGAAATTCCCACAAATTAACAGAAGACCTTATTCTCTCAGCAACAATGCCAGCTTCTTTAATGTTCGTATGTGGAAGAATAATTAAAAATTCATCTCCCCCCCATCTACCTACATAATCAGTTTCTCTAACATTTTCCCTTATGATATTAACAATTTGTAATAGTACATCATCTCCTACATAATGTCCATTAAAATCATTAATTTGCTTAAATCTATCTACGTCCATCATTATTATAGAAAAATCTACGTTATATCGTTCGCACTTTTTAAACTCATATTGAAAAATATCTTCTAGCTTTAATCTATTGTAAATTTGTGTAACCTTATCGATTTCAGCAAGTTTTGTAAGTTCATAATTAGCCTGTTCTAACTCTGATGTGACAACACTAATAAAATGTACCAAACGAGAAATAATACGATTATGTCTAATAGCATACGGATCAACAAAAACTGATTTTTCTGTATTATCAATCTTTGTCTCATCAACTTTTCTCGAATTTATACGTTTTTCTCCTTCTCTCATTCCGACCACGATCATTGTTGAATTTAATGATTGAATTTTATTATTAGTGCCACTAAACTCACTATATGTATAGAATCCAACTGTAGGAGAAATATCATTAAAGCGCTGTATTTCAAGTTCTACATCGTTTTGCATTAAAAAGCGATGACAGACACAATTAAATAAAAATATGACATCTGGTTCGAAATCATTCATAGCGTTTTCCATGACTTCAGCATTTTGTACTATTATCTCTGGGTCACCATAACCTATTCGAAATTTTTCACCAACATTCAAATCTGCTATGAATTCTATATTACCTTCTTGATCTACAGATTGCGGTACACGAGCAATAGTTATACCATTTCTTTCAAGCAAAAATGGAAATTCCAACACATTAAGAAAAAAATTTTTATCATTTTTAATTTTCAAGTAACGTTTGTAAATTTCAAATGCCCTTACACCGTCAATTTTTTTAACTAACCTACCGTCAGTTTCAGTAATAGTCATTTCTTTACTCAATGGTTGCCATCCTAAATAAGCGTGTGAACTAATATGTAATTCCTTTCCCAAAAAAACTACCGCAATAACTCCATGTTCATAAAAGTTATTTTCGCAAAAAATCATAGAACTATTTATTATTGAATTATCTAAAGAATAAACTCCTGCGCCCCCACCAAAGATAGGATAATCATTTCCATTTTGAGGCATCCCATTGAATAAGTTTGCAACATCAATACTTAGTGGTGTTGCAAGTATTAGAACCCCAGCAATATCTGATCCAGACTCATTTATAGCTTTGCCAAGTTGTTTACCACTTGTTAATTCATTACCTTTTGAACATGAAATAGCAATAGGTTTTACTAATGCAGTTTCAAAAAATGATATTGATAAAACGGTTGTACCAATTAGAAGACGACCTTCTACAATCTCTCCCGCGGTTGTTGAACCTACAAATACGGCTGTGGGAAACGCTTCTTTGATTACTTTATTTATACTCTCTATCCACACCTGTTCTGCTTGTGAACAAAATACTTGTACAAAAATAGATTTAGCTTCTATAACATATGAATGCATTTCAAGAGACCATAAAAAATTTTTCAATATATTAATATCCTTTACAACATGATGAAAATTTATCATAACTATTGCAGCACCTCTCATTCATGGTATATATGTAATATCTAAAATCATGAATTTTTTATATTAATATTACTACGTATCAAAATAAATTACAATTAGCAATTTATGTTATCTACTTTTCGCAAAGTTATAACTCATGTAGTTATATTATCATCAAAGTCATATAGTAAAAAAACTATATTTCTATAATTCAAATACATTTATTTTTTCAATTTCTAAACAATGTTCTAAATTAAATGTAAACTTTACAATCCAGGGCATTAACGTTCTAATTTCATTAAAGTTATCATAGCCAAATGATTTATCATAATAGTTTATTATCGTGCTTAAAGAAGTACCATGACTTCCTATAACGATATTATGGTCCTTATACTCTATAAGAATTTTTTTCAATGCATTTATATTTCGTTGCTGAACTTCTCTAAGGCATTCTCCATTAATTAATTTATAATCGAAATCATTCCATTGTTTAATTGAGAAATTATTAAAATCTTCTATCCAACAATTATCAATCTTACGTTCTCTAAAATCATCTATTACAATAATATTCGTATTTATTTTCTTTGAAAATTTATTTACAGTTTCAATTGCTCTTAAAAATGGACTTGATAATACTACATCAATATGTTTATCTTCTAAAAAATTATTTACTAACTCAACATCCTTTTTTCCCTTTGAAGTTAAAGGTCTCGTTAAATCATCATGGATATTATAATCTGGTTCTGCATGTCTTACAAAATATATAATTGTCATTAAAACCCTCCAAATTATTAATTTACATATAAAATATTACTTAAATTATATCATAATATTTTTCCAGTGGGAAATGATATAATTGTAAAATGCAATCTGTACTATCAACTTTATTTCTTTTATAAAATTATCTTTTGTTTTCCATTTTTGTCAATGAATTTTAATAGTAAAAATGTATATGCTAATATTATTATGAAAAACTACAATATAAAGAGGTGAAAAACATGAAAATGAAAATGAATAAAACATTAACTGCAGGAAGTTTGTTAATTGGCTTGGGATTAAGTGCTGCAGCTGTATATGCTGTCGCACCTACCTTTAAAAATTTAGCGAATAACAAGTCACAAAAAGAAGAAATATCAAATAATAATATTATAGATAATTCTTCCAAAAACTCAATACATTAACACTAAAACCCTGATTTACAGGGTTTTTTATATTATTTCTCCCATTCTTAACACTTCACCACCCATTTTACCTGCCTTTGGCCCTAACTCTATCATCCAATCACAGTTATTTAATACATGCTTGTTATGTTCTATCATAACAATAGTGTCACCACCATCGATTATTTTTTGAAACAACTTTATCAAATTTTCTATATCAGAAAAATGCAATCCTGAAGTTGGCTCATCCAATAAATAGAGTGTCTTTCCTGTCTTCTTGGAAATTAATTATTTAGCCAACTTGAGTCTGGATGCTTCGCCCCCAGATAAAGTAGCAGAATTTTGGCCTAATTTTAAATACCCTAATCCAACGTCTATTAAAATTTTCAATACAGAGGTTATTTCCTCTGTATTGTCAAAAAACGAAATTGCTTGAGACACACTCATATTCAGAACATCAGAAATACTTCTATTTTTATATTTTATTTTCAATACATTTTTATTATAGCGTTCCCCTTTGCAGGCAGGACAAGTAACCCATATATCATCTGTAAATGGTGGCGTTATTTGTCCATCACCGTGACAACTTTCACATTGTCCATCCTTATTATTAAAACTGAAGGCACTAACTCCTATTCCCTGCTCCTTTGCCATATCAGTTCCTGAAAACATACTTCTTATCTTATCCATTATACCCATATAGGTAGCTGGTACTGAACGTGGTGTCCTACCAATTGGAGTTTGGTCTACAAGAATTACTTTATCAAAGTAATTTCCACCTTGAATTGATTTACATAATTCCATTTTATTATTTCCAATTAATATTCGTGAAATCTCTGGTTGAATGACACCTTGTAGCAAGCTAGACTTACCACTTCCACTTACACCACATAAACAAGTAATAGCATTTACTGGAAATAATACATCAATATCTTTTAAATTATTATAATTTGCTCCATAAATTCTGACCCATTTTGATTCACTGATATTGTGTCCTCTATAAATATCTATTTTAGCGCCTGATTTCATATATTTACTAACTTGAGTACTTTTATTGTTTAGCATTGATTCTAAATTACCTTCTCCCACTAAGTAACCACCACAATCCCCTGCTCCTGGTCCAATTTCAATAATATTATCAGCAATTTTTATCAAATCATCATTATGTTCTACCATAAGAATTGTATTTCCACTATCCCTAAGCCTATGTATTATATCTATCAAGTTTTTATAGTCTTTTGGATGCAACCCCGCAGATGGTTCATCGAGGACATAAAGCATGCCTGATATACTATTGTTAAGCTGTGATAACAATTTAAGTCTCTGCTGTTCTCCTCCCGAAGTAGTAAATATACTCCTATCTAATTCTAAATAACTTATACCTAATTCTTCTGCTTGACACACTATAGAATATAACTTTAGTACACTGGTTTTTACCATTTCAAAATATGTCTTTCCTAAAATATTTGGTAAAATTTTGCACCAATCTGACAATTCACTGATTGTCATTTTAGCAATTTCAGGGAATCTCTTGGAACCTATAGTTACCATTCTTCCTTCTGCTTGTAGCCGCTCTCCATTACAGCAGTCACATTTCATTTTCTTTATATACTTGCTAGCTACACCCACATTGCCCTTTTCTGTATACAATCTTTTTATATAATTATAAGCTCCCTCGACTGGTCGGCAAATGCTTCCTTTTCTGCCATTTTTATTGTTTGTATATTCAAATGTTACCTTATCTTCACCTGAACCATAGATTGCTTTTTCTCTAAACTCAAGTGGTAATTCACGCCAAGGAATATTCAAATCTATTCCCATTTCATTAGCCAGTCCAACTATCTCACCTTTCATCCAATTAGCATTAGAATTATTTACAAAATTCTTAAGTTTACCCCACCATTCAGAAGCTCCATCTAAAATAGACATGTGGGGATTTTCTATAATGCACCCCACATCTACCTCTGATTTTTCTCCATATCCATTGCATATAGGACACATACTTTCTAAATCACTATAGTTAAATGTAGCTGGTGTAAGTTCAAATAAAAGTCGGTTGCAATGATAGCACATTTGTGTAGTCTGTAGTATTATAGGCTCTTGGCCATCAATTATTGCAAGAAGTGCACCATATGATTCATCTAAAGCGCATTTTACAGTTTGAGTTAATGATTCACAAATCACCTTAACATTATTTAGATTAAGTATTTCTACTGATTCAAACTTTTCTAAAAAAGAAATTATTTCTTCTTCTGTCAAAGGCACTATTGGCTTTTTGCATTCTGGACAATGTCTGATACCTACTGTTGCAAAAATAATTCTCAAATACTCGTAGATACCTGAATATGTACCAACTGTAGAACGACTATTTTTGCCAATACCCTTTTGAGAAATTGCAATTGCTGGAATTGCACCAATCATGTTATCAATATTAGGTTTTTTGATACCTTTTTCATTTTCTGATAAGGTATCCATAATTCGCCTTCTACATTCTGCATATATAATATCAAATACTAAACTCGACTTTCCACTTCCACTTACGCCTACGACAACGGTTATTTGATTATATGGAATTGTAATATCAATTCCTTTTAAATTGTTTTGCCTAGCTCCTTGTACTTCAATGCAATCACTTTTTATAAAAACATCTTCCTGTTTCCAAATATTTTCTTCAACTTTATACTTATCCGCATATCGCCATGATTCAATAATAGTGTCCATATTTGAATTGTTTAAATTTATGTCTCCTGAAACAAATGAAGGCATTCTATCATCTAGCCATTGTGGCCAGTGTTCTAGCCATTGTGGAACTCTATATTTATTTACGCAGTCTACTTCTTTTATATAAGGGCATATATCAATACAAGGTGTACTATCAAAGCACTCTGTATTATTAATATAAATTCTTCCGTTTACCTCATCACACCTAATAATTTTAGCGGTTGTAAAAGCAATAGGATTTAGTCTTACAGGAGAACGTGATGCAAACACTCCTGTTTTAGGTGCATCTTCATATGGAGGATTACATTCAACACATCTTCTATACTTTATATTGTCAAATCGGTGAAACCACCACATTATTTTAATATGCGAATATCCTTTAACCCTCTTAAATATATTTGCATCAATTACTTCTATAAAATTCTCACCATTAAACTTTCTAATGCTACCTATTGACTCTATGCTATACTCGTTCTCATTTTCCGCTAATTTATAATGCATTTTGTTATTAAAATAATGATTTTGCGTTATAAATTCTCCACTACTTTCTTTTACTCTATCCTCACAAGGAAAATATGGCTTAATATCAAAAACAATATTTTTTAATACTTGTTTGCTTTTTTGGTTCAGCATAAGTATTCCTGTTTTCTCATCTACCGATAATATTTCAAATAAAGATTCTTGTAAACTTATTTTTTCTTCTTTTTTATCTGCATAAAACACAAGGACGTGGCTAAATAATTCTAAATATTTCAACCCCTTTAAAAATCTCTTATCTACTATAATTTTTGTTTCTACATTATCAATTATCATTTTACCAATTGAAAATAATTTGTACATATATGACACCTCCATTTTTTAGTATAATCTCTAACACCATGTGAGAGTCAATACCTCTTATCAAAAAATTAGCTATGTTTTTTTTGATAATTATATACATTTATTTTAATTGGAATCTGCATTTCAGTAATATAATTTTCAGGATTAGCTTCATTCCATTCACCCTTATGACATATCTGACGATTAGCACCACACATCACATATTCGGGATGTTGTTCAAGCCAGTAAGCAATAGTTTTATAAGCTACAGCAATATTCTCGTATGCTCCATAAATTATAAAACAAGCTGCTTTTTCAACCTCTTCAATTTTCCTGTACACTATACTTTTATCATGAGTTGATGCAGTATCATAAACTACACAGACCTCTATGTCAACACCACTTTCGTTTTGTTCTTCATCGTGATATATCGAAAATGAAGGAGCTCCCTCTATATTTAAATTATAAATTTTCTCATATAATTCTTTCCAAAGTTCACCCTCGCAAAAATAATTGGATACAATTTTTCGCAAAGAAAGCACATGATAACTTGGTAATTTTTTAATAACTATTTGAGTATTTAAATCAATTTGTTCTCTATCCAAATCTGACAAAGCAGCCTGTAACCGTAATAATTTTTCATGCTCCTTAGCTATAGCTTGTTCGATTTCACTTTTTTGTATTGTCAATGTTCTCTTAATATTCTCTGTATCCCAATTTTCCAAAAAACTCCGTATTTCATTTACACTAAACCCTAAGTTTTTTAAAAATAGAATTCGATTTAATATTACAATTTGACTATTTGAATACATTCGATATCCGGTATCCATATTTATTTTGGCTGGTATTAGTAACTTATTCTCATCGTAATATCTGAGCATTCTTACTGAAACTTGAGTGATTTTAGAAAATTCACCTATTTTAAACATTTTATACCTCTTTACATATATTATGATTCCTTTTATCTTCTAATTTATTATTTCCCTTACTTTTCTTGACATTGAGGACAAAAGTAAATACTCCCTCCCATGTAAGCTTCTTTTGTTATTATACTACCACATACTTTGCACGATTTTTTAACAGTATTTTTACTAAGTTTAGTTATATACGCCCCAAAGTTTCCAAATAAATCTTTTTCAGTATCCCTACCACCATGTAATATCATTGCTTTAAGAGTAGATTTTATAGATTTGTAAAGCAAATTTTTGTCAAACTCAGTAAATGAACAAATTTTTCTCTTTGGATGAATTTTTGCATTAAATAAAATATCTTGTAATGTTCCATTGCCAAGTCCAGGAATTCTTTGCTCCGTAGCAAGTAAAGCTTTTGCACTTAATCTTTCCGAATCTAGTGAAGAATAAATATCATTAAAATATTCAATATCAAATTTCTCAGAAATGGGAGATATTTTCTTTTTTGCATTTAAATAATATGAATGATCGACCTTGTTTTTATAAAAACACCATAATCCACCATACATTTGAACAGATGCGCTCATAGCTGATAAATCTTCAAAGTCTATCATTAGTTGATGTTTTTGAGGTCTTTTTTCTTTTTCTCCATGATATCTTAAATTAACTCCATCATGAAATAGCAAAACAACATCTTCAATTGAAATTTCAACAAAACCTCCTACAGCTTCAGCATTATTAATTAACTTACCTTCGAGTAAATTATTATATTCTTGTGGGTTTCCATTAAACCATGCAAATTTATGAGGAGACTGAGCTGCCAAGACATTTTTAATCCTTTTTCCTACAATAGTTTCATTAATTTGTTTTGCTAATACTACTGCTTCAGGTATTTCAATCATTTTTAACCTCCATATGTAAAAATTTACATTTTTTAATTTACATTATATAACAAATTTTCATGCAGTACAATCTAAAGTGTAAAATTAAAACAGTGGCGATACGCTCTCTGTTGGTCATAAAATATTTTTCTTATACATAAACTTGGCACTAAATACTGATACAAGAACGCACAATGGTATTGAAACAGCCGTTGGAAAAGCAAGAAAGTAATTTAAAAACCATGCAAAAATTATTGGTATAACTGCTGTTTTCCAGCTTTTTAAAATATAATATGCTCCGAGTGAACCAAAAAGAGCAGGTAGTATTTGCTCAAAAGCAGGTTTTATCATTGGATTATTTAGTTGCATAGATAATGGTACTATAAGAATAACTCCAAGTAAAATAACTATTTCGGATGCAATAACAGATCCGACCATAGCAATAGTAGATATGATATCTCCTTCTTCAGTACCAGATATTACTTCTGTATTTTCCATAGCTATTACAGCAGACGGAATTTTCAAATTTGTTATATTTCCTGTTAAGTAAGCAATATACATGCCACTTGAACTTATTAGAGGTGTAAAAGTTATTATTTCAATTAATGATGCTATTATCATTACTGGCGCAATAGTTATAAATCCGCTTAACATTATTTTTATAGGTATTTTTACCCCATAAATAAATGTTATAGTTAATGGAAATAAAAATGTTGCGAATAATCCAATTAGTAATGTTATCCTACCTAATTTGTGAACTTTCTCTTCATAATTATTCATGAATTATATCCTCCTTATATCGAAAAAAGTATAGAGCATGCCATTGCACCCAACATACTTACAGGAAGTGCAAAATCCCCTAACCACTTAGTTTTAGTCAATTTCACTAAAGCAATCATCCCTACCATAATTATCGCTCCTGATACAAGTGTGATTAGCGATATGCCGCCTTTAACTACTGGTTCAGCAATAAAAATTGAAAATACTCCAAGAAAAGCAGCATTACTAAAGATTTCGTTCCACTTTTTATCTATATTTCTTTTTTCAGCAATTTTTTTCTTGAATGTTTTAAGAAAAAAGGCTACCATTGATACAGCCCATATTGAACCAAAGCACATTACCCAAACAGAACTTACAAAAGCTTCAGCAGTATATCCACTTCCTCCAAGTCCATCCACACCCATTACTGATGCGCCAATACCTGCAGCCATAACTTCATAGGTTAGCGAACCAATTACTGATAGTCTTCCCCACGACACTGGAATTCCAAGTACTGGAACCAATGAAATCAAAGCAGCGACTATAGCAATAGAAGGTACTACACTTGTTATTAGTCCCGATTTAAAAGCTCTCCACATTTTATCTTTAGTAATATTTAGCTCTCTACCTCTTTTTAGTGCCATGCTCAGAAACACAATTGATTGAACAATTACCAAAGCAACTAAAACAGCTGCGCAAATGAACAAATATTTACTATTTGCAATATCCATATAATCATTCATATTTCCAATCCTCTACTTTCTAATTATTTTTCCTATATTTTTATTATTAAGCAAGCCATTTTCTAATTGTATTTCCCCATTAATTATTACATATTCTATTCCTTCAGGTTTCTCCGTTGGCTTTTCATAGCTTGATTTATCATCTAATTTATTTAATTCGAATATAACAAAATCAGCATAGTTACCCTCTGCAATTACACCTCGTTTATCTATACCGTAAAATTCTGCTGTCAATCCTGTCATTTTAGATATAGCTTTTTCAATTGATAGTGTTTTTTCTTCTTTTACGTATTTTTTTATGAATTTAGGAAAAGTTCCATAATTTCTGGGGTGGCAGTGATTACCTTTAGCATTTTTAGGAATAATAAAAGAATCTGATCCAATAATTGAATACGAGGTTTTTACAAGATTATTTATATCTTCTTCACCCATAGAAATATAAAGTGCATATATGGCTGGATCGTTTTGTAAAAGGTAAAATACAGTTTCTTCTTGTGATAGACCTAATTCTAAGGATATATTCATAATATTTTTACCTTCGAATTTCTTCATATCTTTATTTGTTGATTTTGATATTGTTACGTTTTCCCATGTGTAATCTTGAGATTTAAAATGATTTATAATTTCTAATTTTGCAGAATTATCGCTAAGCCTTTCAACAATTTTACTATCTCCACCTTCTTTAACCCAAGCAGGTAAAAAAATTGATAAAAAGGAATAAGAAGCATCATATGGATAAAAATCAAAAGTAATATTACAACCATCTTCTTTTGCTTTATTAATCATATCTATAACTTGTACCACTTTACCCCAGTTTTCTTTTCCTGAAGCTTTAAGATGAGATATTACTGTTTTAACGCCTGTACTTTTGCTAATTTTTATTATTTCTTCAACTGAATTTAACAAATTTTTATCCTGATTCCTAAGATGTACTGTAAATACTCTATTGTATTTAGCAACCACTTTTGCTAGTTCTGTTAACTCTTCTTCATCTGCAAAGCATCCAGGTAAATATTCTAATCCTGCTGAAAGCCCCCATGATCCCTCTTCAAAAGTTTTAGCTAAATAATTCTTCATAATATTAATTTCGTTAACATCAGCTTTTTTCATCTTTAATCCAACTGCATTCATTCTCAATGTTCCATGTCCTGTAATAGGAATGTAATTTAATCCAATACCATTACTTTCAAGTTTATTAAAAAATTCCTGTGCACTCGACCATTCAATATTAATATTTATACCTGAAGATTGTAAAACGCTATTAACAGCAGGAATTATTAAGCTATTAATTGGAAATAAGGAATTTCCGCAGTGCCCTGCTATTTCTGTTGTAACTCCTTGAAATATCTTATTTTCTGGGTAACCCTCCTCTATTAAATTAAGGTCTGCATGAGAATGTGCATCAATAAATCCTGGACACAAATATTTTCCTTCTGCATTTATTACTCTTTTTGATTCTGCATCTTTATTTATGTTTTTATTTATTTCTGTGATATAACCATCTTTTACTGCGATATCTGACTTATAAGTCGCTGAACCTTTTCCATCAATAATTTTAGAATTTTTTATCAATATGTCATACATAATACCCTCCATTGTAAATAATTTTACATAATTATATCATACACTCTATACTATGTAAATAGTTTTACAATTTGTAAATATTTTATTCATAATGTAAATATTTTGACATTATATTTAATTACAATGTTAAAAACAATTATATAGCTCATTATTCTTGATAGAATGTCTTAAAAAACTCATTATAATATTCAAGTTTATTTAAATTGTTACTAATTTCATTTTTATCTAGTATGATATATTCTGACATTATCATTTGTAAAATTGTTAATATTCCTACATGAACAGATGAGATACTCATAATTGAGCTATTCATAGGTATATATGTAATGTATTTACTATTCTTTGCTGCTGGTGATTGAGAGCTTTCTGTTATTGAATATATTTCAACACCTTTTTCTTTTAAAAATTCCATTACTGAAATTTGTTTTACCGAATGTCTAGAGAAGCTAATTGATATACAAAAATCTTCTTTTTTAACAAAGTTAAGAACATCAAATAATGATCCAGTTTTTTCAGTTATAATCATAATTTCCTTTCCACATCTAGTCATATTGTAGCCGAAATATTCTGCAAATGGGGCTGTGCTTTCAAATCCCATAACAATTACTCTATTTGACATGCTTATTTTATTTGCAATTTCAACTATTTTTTCTTGTGAAATATCTATAGATAGTCTATTTAATATATCAATATTATTACTTATTACATTATATATTGGAGATACACTTTTATTTTCTATTTGATATTTTTCAAAACGCTCAACGGTTGTTAATTCTCTTTTTATATAACTTTTTATATCGTTCATCATTTCAGTAAAGCCATTGTATCCAAGAGCATTAGCAAATCTAACAACAGTAGCTTCACTTACTCCTATTTCTTTAGATAGTGGGATTATAGATAATAAAGCTGATGTTTTATAATTTTCTTTCAAATAATCAGCTGCTAACTCTTGTTTTTTTGATAAATTGCTGTATTTTTGATTAAGTCTATCAAAAAAGGTTTTTTCATTTTGCATCACTTAGTAACCTGCCTTCCTGCAAATAAATAAATATAGGATGATTTTATATTCATTAACTGTATTTATTATATCATAAAGCAAGCCAGAAAACGGCTTGCATCACAACGATTCAATAAATACATCAAACAAAGACGAATGTCTTTGTTTCAATAATTGTATTTATTATATCATAAAAATAAAATTATCAATAATTAATTTTAAAAAAATCCTCTAAAAATATTACTAAATACATATGAAATTTGAAATGAACTATAAATTATAATAATTTAATTTTAAAATAAAAAGTAGCCAAAGCTACTTTTTTATCCACATACTTTTTCAAATACTCTTAACCAGTTCTCCCCTAATATAAGTCTAATATCATTATCAGAATATCCTCTTGAAACAAGACCTCTAGTAATATTAATAAAATCTGTATAATTTTCAAATCCATTGATATAATTAACGGAAGGTACATCATCTTGTTCTCTAAAACCAATACTTCTAAGTGCTAAGGACATCATTTCCTGTGCATAATCAGGCATGCACATAGGCCAATCAGTACCTATTCCAACATGCTCAATTCCAACCAATTTAACAAGATAATCCAAATGGTTAAGAACATGATCCATAGTAACATTATTTCCGCTTCCAATAAATTCTGGAACAACGACAATACCAATGACACCACCTGTACCAGCTACAGCTTTTAACGTTTCATCATCTTTAGCTCTAGCATGATAATATACCGATTGAATAGCCGTATGTGATGTAATTATAGGAGCATTAGAAATCTTACAAGCATCAATTGTAGTTTGTTTACCGCAATGACCAGTATCTATAATCATACCTAGCTCATTCATTTTTTTAACAAAAGTAACTCCAAAATTTGATAATCCTCCGTTATTTATCTCACTGCATCCAGAGCCTACTAAATTTTGCGGATTATAAGTAAGCTGAACTATCCTCAAACCAAAATCGTAAAATTTTTCAAGTAGTTCTATGTCATTACCAAACTCTATAGTATCTTGAGTAGTAACAAATCCAGCAAATTTTCCTTCTTTTTTGGCTCTTCTGATATCATCTGCCTTAGTAGCTTTAATCATCCAATCAAATCCTTCAAACTGCATTGTTAACAATAAAGCTGCATCATACAACCCTTCAAATGTACCACGTTTAGAAGTAACACCTGCTCCTATAAGTTGTCTATTACCTGCTGTAACACCTGACTCTCTCCATATTTGTTCAAACTCTGGAAACTCCCCTTTTATAGCTAAAGCGTTTGTATCCCACCCAGCCCTAGTAATAACTTGGCCAAAATCTTTAAGATACTTTTTATTTTTTTCGAAAATCTTATTACGAATATGTTCAGGAAAATTTGTTGGAGATACAGGACCTTGATACAACATATCAATGATGACACTTTCATCATGCAATTCTTTAGCTCTTTGTTCTTGATTTTCGTTCAATTTGAAATCATACAACTTCATAATTACATCTCCTTAATTTAATTTATTGTATTAATCCCCTTAGTTACATATTTTTATATTAAAGAATTTTACAAATTTTAAGGTGGTTTTATAATAGTTATATCCATAAGTTACTCCTTCCTTCTATTCAATGACTACAAGTATTAATAATTTAAAGTGATTCCTTTACTTAAAGGGTCATTATTATCAATAATAAAATGATGATTTCCAGTAATATATGCATAACCTTGTACTTCTGGAATAATACCGTTAATATCACCTACTCTAACTTCGCTAACTACTCGCCCTACGAACTTAGTACCAATTATACTCTCATTAATAAAAGTTTCGTTAAGTTTAATTTCATTATTATAATATTTTAATGCTAACATAGCACTTGTGCCAGAACCACATGGAGATCTATCTACTTGATTATGTCCAAACACAACACAATTTTTATGACTTAAATGTTCATGATTAACAGCATCATATATTTCTACAAGCTCAATCTTATTTAAACTATTATTTGTAGGATGATAAATATTCACATTATCATTAATAATTTTTCTTAATTTCATACCATACGAAGTTAGTATGGGGATATTTTCCTTTTCTATTTTAACAGACAATTCATTTGCAGATACCAGCCCAAAAAAATTGCCTCCATAAACAATATCAACACATACGTCTCCAATATTCGGAAAAGGAACTTTGAGGTTATTATATAAAACGAAACAAGGGACATTTCTAAAGGTAACTTTCTTGACCATTCCATCTTCCACATGAGCATTAGCATATATCAAACCACTAGGTGTTTCCAAAACTAATTCTGTAATCTTTTCTATTTTCTTATTTAATAGTCCCATTTCAATTATGGTAGTAACAGCACCAATTGTTCCATGTCCACACATATTCAAATAACCGTCAGAGTGCATATAAAAAATACCAGCATCAGCCATTTTATTAACTGGTTCACAAAGAACTGCTCCAAACATATTATCATGACCTCGAGGTTCTAACATTAGAGCACTTCTAATATAATCAAAACTTTTAACAAAGTATTCTTTCTTGTCATTAATGCTATTACCCTTTAAAAAAGGTAACCCACCAATTACAACTCTCAAAGGTTCACCCATTACATGTGAATCTACTGTAAATATATGATTTGCTAATTTCATAAATGCCTCCTAATAATTAAAGTCATTAATAAAATAAGCAAAAAACATGCCTAAATATACAAATTCTAAAAAATGTTGAAAACAGTTGATTTTTATAAGAATTATACTAATTAAATTTTAATTGAATGATAACACTGTCTGATTTTAGACTGTTATGCTTAAAAAGCAACACATTATGAGTCTAATATTAAACAGTTGATTGATAATCGACATCTTATTTATGAGTAACTATTTTATTTTCAATGCTAATATTATATTTTTTCAGCTTATAGTATAATGAGGTTCTAGGGATATTAAGTAGTTTCGTAGTTTTTGATATATTACCATTAGAAAGTTTAAGCGCCATTAAGATAGTTTCTTTTTCTGTATTTTCAATGGAAGCATGTAAATCCAATGAACTAACATTTATTTTTTCTATTTCAAGATTAGTATCTATATTATATATATATTCGGGTAAGAATTCTGGTCTTATTGTATTTGTTTTGTAACTTTTCAACATAATTACTATTCTTTCAATGGCATTCTTAAGTTCCCTAATATTACCTTCCCACCTGTAATTAATAAGAATATTCATAATACTAGTTGGTATTTCTGGTATATTTACACCATATTGCATACAGAAGTTTTCAATAAAATAATAAACAAAGGTTTCAATATCATCTTTTCTTTCTCTTAAAGATGGTAATTCTACAACTACTGAGCTAAGTCTGTAATACAAATCTTGTCTAAATTTACCGTCTCTAACTAATTCTTTCAGATTCTTGTTTGTTGCCCCAATAACTCGAACATCTAATTCAACTTCTGTAGTACCACCTAATTTTGTAATGATACCATCTTCTAAAACTCTTAAAAACTTTGGTTGCATATCCAATGGCATATCCCCTATTTCATCTAAAAACAATGTTCCTCTATTTGCTGCTTCAATTTTTCCTATTTTGCCCTTTTTTTCAGCACCTGTAAAGGCTCCACTTTCATAACCAAATAATTCGCTTTCAATTAAGTTATATGGAATGGCACTACAATTAATAGGAATAAAGAGTCCCTCCCTATTGCTTTCAGTATGAATTGATCTAGCAATAATTTCTTTACCTGTTCCGCTTTCTCCTAACAATAAAATACTAATATTAGAATTAGAAATACTTTTACATAGTTTAACAGCTTTTTTAAACTTCTCGTTTTTGCCAATAGTATTTGAAAAGGAGTACTTATTTTTGTTTATAGAATGTATTTCTTTTCTTAAGAAAGCAAGATTATCTGTAGTTTTTTCTAAAAGATTTGTTATCTTCATATAATCAGTAATATCTCTCTCAAGACTAATACCACCAATCAAATTATTATCACTATCATACAAAGGGGTAGCACTTATAACAATATAATAATCTTTTTTAGGCTTATTATAAACATCTTCAAAGGGACGTTGCTCATTAATAACTTTTGGTAAAAGTGCATCAGGGAAAAATAATCTAATATCCTTATTTATAATATCTTCTTTTTTTACATTATAAAAACTTTCAGCAGCAACATTCCAATACTTAACCAAACAATTATTATCAACAATACATAATGATTGTTTAATACTATCTAAGATAGTATTAAACAAATATCCATTTAAACCATCTAACATATTTTCCATAGCTAACTCCATTCATTATTTAATCAATCATTACATGATAGAATATAACGGTACATTTAAATCAAAACATTGTATTTTATATCCATACGTTTTCCTTATGTTAATAGTTTCTTATTTGTTCCTTAACAATTCTAACTTTAATATTGGTAACATGAGCCTGATATACCCCAAAAATCTCACCTAATTTAAACTAAGCATATGCATTATTTATAATTAACCAATATATTTATTATATTGAATATTATACCATAAAGTAAATAAATCTCAAATTAAAAAACTAAAACATTGCAATTACACAATCATTATTTGTAATTTATCAGTAAGCAATATTTGCATACAAAAATATTAAAAGGTATTTTTCAAAACCTTCTCTACAAAGTATTTTATATAATACCATATTATAAATAAATCCGTATAAAAAGAAGACAATATCATTCAAATTAGAGATATTGTCTTCTAATAGCTGTCCTTTAGCAATTTAAATACTTGTTTTTTTTACAGGAATATAAATATCCATAACAGTATCTGTTCTAAAGTGACAACGCTCATCATAAAACTCGAAATCAAGTTTACTTTCATCATAGGAATACCCACTATCCTTAAACCAATCTTCAAAAATATATTTCCAGGTATTTTTGATTATCTGTGCAAACTCACTTTGTTTTGAATCATCCGTAGTATCTACAGGTGGTGTTGTAAATACTGCATACTCTGCCTCAGGTACTTCTACTGTTATCATTTCACTATTAATTTTTGAGAAATCCTCTACAATAACACCAAGTAGATAAATTACATTTCCGTTATCAGATGACGGAATACATAATCCAACTTCACCATGTTTTGGTGGATTAAGGATTTCATACATTTTGGATTCTAAATTTTCACCTTCGTAATTACTCCAAAATGATGCAATATCCTTAGTATAATTACTCCCAGCAATATTTGTTTGAATACCGTAACCTGCAACCTTAAATCCATGCTTTTTTACAATAATTGGACTCATAATATAACCTCCTATTTCAAATGTTTGTTTAGCTTTAACATATCCAGCCATTCTTGTCATATACTGTGTTGGACTATAGCCAAATTTTTTACGAAAAGCTTTTGTAAATCCGCTTTGCGTTTCAAATCCATAATCTAATGAAATATCTATAATCTTTCTTCCATTAAATAAATCATTCGCAGCTAATGATAATTTTCTGCTTCGAATGTATTCCATTATAGACATTCCTTTACACAAATTGAATACCCTACAAAAATGATATACGGAATATCCAACCTCTGTAGCAATATCTTCAATTGTAATATTTTGATTAATATGACTTTCAATGAACTGAATACTCTTTTCAATATCTTTGCTATAATTCAACGTAACACCTAACCTTTCTTTATTACTTGATTATATTATAGCAAGAACGCAGAAACTTTGCTGTTCCTACATTGCTAAAAACTATTATCAACTGATTATTTGTTAAAACTAATACGGTACCATTTGAAATACAGGCTTATCAACATATGGTTTTAGTTTCCCATTCAATTGCAGATCTTAAAATTTAAAATCATCTCATATTGACCTACACTAAAATCAAATCCAGAAGAAGATAAAAAATTCTTTGTAGACTCAATATTATCATCCACATTTAAAACGCTTAATTTTGTTGACTCTGTATTTTTTAATAAATCAGCAACAAGACTTCCTGCAATTCCCTTGTTTCTATAATTTTTATCTACTGCAAGCTGAGGGATATCCCCTGTTCTTTTCTCTATAATCCCATATCCTACAATTTTGTTATCAATGCGTACTACAGAATAAGAAAATGCATCAGTTACTGCATTGATTGAATCTACAGAATTCTGCCATGACGGTTCAAAATCCCAAAATTTCTTCAGTAGTTCCCAATCGGCAGCATTGAATTTATCCACATGTTCAACATTACAGCTAGATACTTTAACAAATTTATTTTTATCTGTTTGAAAGCACGAAAAACTTCTTATGATTTCAAATCCCTGTTTTTTGTAAAGATCGAATGCTGATATATTTGTTTTTATAACTTCAAGCAAATATTGTTCAATACCTTGTTCCCTAAAAAGCTCATTGATATTTTTAAGCATATTATTAGTTATACCTTGTTTTCTATATTGACCAACAACTCCAGTGCCAAGGTCATAAACTGTTTTCATTCCATTAAAGCTTCTTAATCCGTTTAAAACAAAACCAACTAGGATGTCATCTTTAAAAGCACCCATTGATATTTCAGGAACGTATCCTCTTCTTTTGAGCATATTTTGAAACTTCCAAAACGGCAAATCTATTTTAACTTGATAATCAGAAAATGCATCTACAAATGTTTGATGTAACATTTCAATATTTGTATGTTCGAGTGTTTTATAATTAAACATATATCCTCCTGAATATTTACTATATTTTATTAAGTATTTTTATTACCGTACATTCGACCAGTGTTTGCTGAAATATTAGTAATTACTATTGCACATTTCCCCTTATTAATGATGAAAGTCTCAATTGCATGTACAATTAATTTAAGAATAACTTTTATCATTTTAGTGTTTTTAGTATTATTTTTGGAAAAATACTTTTTCTAACCTCCTTTCTATAAATATTTTCATTTTCGTTAATCTCGCATATTAATGATTTGTTTTGCATTGTATTATCAGAAACACTAAATAGTGCGGCAAGTTTAATATTAACAATTGAAGCTGCTCTAAATGCAGCTGCTGTTTCCATTTCAATCACATTGCATTCCATTTGAAGTATTTCATCTATATAAGCAAATTGTGCAACAATTGTATCGATACTAAAAGTCGTTCCAATATGCCATTTTATATTATTTTCTTTACAAATTGCATTTGTGCTGCTTTTTAACACTTCATACATCTCTTTATCTGGATAACTCACCTCACCAAAAGCATCATTATCTTTTAAAGGACTACCTTTTAAATATCTACTCATTCCATCACCGCAAATAGATAACTTAGGAATTACGATGTCACCAATAGAAATGTTGTCATTTAATGCTCCAACTGATCCTACAAATATTGCTTTATTACATTTTGTACCACCTAATGCTAACACCGCATCCGAAAGAACCGGCGCACCAATTCCTGTTTGTATATATGTAATATTATAGTCATCCGTTTTTATATTCCAAACATTTATATCTGCATCATCAGACTTATTTAAAAAAGTATTTTCATAACCTAGATTATCAAACACTTCAGGCTTCCACCAAGGTGCAATTATTACTCTTTCATTTATTTCGTCAGCAGAAATTCCAAGTACTTGTTGACAAACATCTTCAGGTGTTGAGCCAAAACGTTTCCACGAATTAACTAAATCTTTGTATTCCATTTGAAATCTCCTTCCTAGTATATAGTAGTTAAATTGTAAAATTGTAAAATTAGCACTATCAAAAATACATTATATGTAAATATTATACCATAAAATTACCAAATTTGTATATTTATTTACGCTTATTATTTATTTCAACCATTGTCATTGCATTAGATAAAAAACATAATAATAACGAAGTAAAATAAATGAACTATATCGTCCGATACAGTTCATCTTTTAATCTTAATATGGTTTTTCAAGTACAAGAAAGAGACTAGATTCATCTACTTCCTCGATATAGTATTGACATCCTGAACTATCTCCTAATTTAATAAGTTCATCCTTTGAGAAAGAAATAGAGACAAACCCATCTTTACACGCAATCATGCCATTTTTAGTTTTTTCAAAGTCAATTTCTCCAAGTAAGCCATTGTCAGCTTGCTCCTGGAACCATTCCAATCTATGTTCCCAAAATTTTTCACTATATGTACTGAAATAAGCTTTTCCGCCAGGCTTTAGCACTTTTAAACATTCATTGATCAAATTAATTGATTTTCCCTTAATTGCAGATAAACCGTTTTGCAAGCACAGTACGACATCGAATTCTTCACCAAATTCAAGATTGTAGGCATCCATTACTTTAATTTCGCAATTGGTGCATTCTTTAATGTAATCCTTTCCAAGATCAACTGACGCTTGTGAAATATCAATTCCAACAACATTTGCAGAAAAAGGTCCCAATTCCTTTATGATACGTCCATATCCTGCTCCAATCTCTAGCACTTTATCACTCTTACGTAAATTCTTCTGCACAAAAACGATTTCTTCGTTAAAATAACGCTTAATCCTTTGATACTTAGTTTGATAAACCTTAAACAATTTTACAGAGTTTAAATTCTCTTCATAATAATTAGACATAATTCTCCTCCAAAATATTTTTTGAAATAAAAACTATATAGCCCTACTTATAAGTTACTTTTATTATACAATTCAAACATCTAATAAATGTCGATAAATAATAAAATGTTTATCTAATCAAGGCTTCGCATCCCCATTCCTTTAGTACTTGTCCGTAATCTGTATGCATTTTCATAGTCTTCAATTAAAATTTTTAATTTGCATAATTTTCATCTCATCAAATATTTAATATACAATTTTCTCTAAAAGATTATTATTTCCTTCTTTGTAATAAACAAATAGTTTGTGTTGAGCTCTTGTCATTGAAACATATAATAATTTCAAATCAAGCTCTTCTTCATTATAAACGTCATCTATATTTATAATAATGACTGCATCAAATTCAAGTCCCTTTGATAAATAAGATGGAACTATTACAATGGTGTTATCATATTGTTCTTCTTTGCCTTCAAGTAGTTTAATATTTAGCTGTTTATTTTTCTTAAGCTCATTGTGAACTGATTTACATTCTTTTGGAGTTTTGCAAATTACAGCTATTGATTTATACCCATCTGATATTAAGTCAACTATTTTATTTTGGGCTTCATTTAATATATCTTTTTTATATTTGAACTTAACCACAGATGGTATTTCCCCATGTCTAACTACAGGTTTTGCTAATATTAAGTCTTCTTTGGGAATAAGTTTAATTACTTCATTTGCTAAATCCATAATTTCTATAGTTGTACGATAACTTTGTTCTAATTTCAGATACTGACTGTTATTAGAATCAAATATTTTATCTAATACTACATTCCAGTTTTTGATACTTCTATATGAATGTATTCCTTGGGATAAATCTCCAAGAATTGTAAAAAAGTCTGTATTGAACATTTTTTTAAGTGTAAAAAATTGAAAGGGACTAAAATCCTGTGCTTCATCTATGACAACATATTTAATATTAATTTCATTTTCAAATCCCATGATTCTATGTTTTAAATATAATAAAGGTGCTAAATCTTCTAGTTCCACCGTCTTATTTTTTAAGATCTCATTTGAATAATCACATACAAAAGAAGCAAACTCATCATCTAATTTTCCAAGACTAAAACAATCTAAATTTTCTTTATTAGTAATTATATCTTTGTAATAATCAAACAAATCTCTTTTTACAAATTTACTCATATAAGATTTTACAGCCGTTTTTATATTTTTTTTAACCTTTTGTAAAGCAGCATCTCTTATGTTTAATATATCTACTATTGTAAGTCGTCTCTCTTCACTTTCAGGTTCATTTCGTCGTATAACTTCAATTTTTCTATCATAAGATAGCTTTATTTGTTCATATATAGTGTCTTTATCTTTATCTAATCTAAATTTCAAATGTTTTTCTATTTGTTCAAATCTTTTATACAAAGGAAGATGATTATAATCTCTTAGAATTATATTTTTTACTTCTTTTATAGTCATGAGCAAGTGCCCTTCTAATTCAAAATCTTCCATTGGAATGTAGTTAACTTCAATATCTTTTATATATCTAAGCAAAATGTTAACAAATGTAAGAGAACCTTTAAATGCGGATGATTTTATGATAAGTGATTTCTTGTTATTATTTAATTTTGCATTATCACCATTTATTATTGATACTAATTTTTCTTCAGAATTTGTAAGTGTATACTTATCTCCTATTAATTTAAATGCATAATCAGCATATGTAGTTTGAATTACATTATTTGCACCTAATTCAGGCAATACTCCAGATATATAATTAAGAAATAAGCGGTTAGGAGCTATTATCATAAATTGTTCAGGATAAAAAGATTTTTCATATGTGTAAATCAGATAAGCTATACGGTGAAGTGCTATAGTTGTTTTACCGCTTCCCGCAACCCCCTGCACAATCAAAGGTCTTTTTATATCAGCTCGAATTATTGCATTCTGCTCTGATTGAATGGTAGACACAATATCCTTTAAACGGTTATCCTTATTTTCACCTAATGAAGCTTGTAAAAAGGTATCAGTAGCCGTAATATCAACATCCATTATATCTATTAGATGTTTATTATCAATTGTATACTGCCTTTTAAGTGAAAGTTCACCTGACAAAGATTCACCTAAAGCATTTTGATATACTACATTACCTAGCCTACCGTCATAATAAACACTAGCTAGAGGAGAACGCCAATCCAATATCATTGGAACATCCCAATCCTCTCTTTGTAATGACATTTTTCCAATATAAAATTTTTCTATTTTAGATTTGCTTTCTTCTCGAAAGTCGATTCTTGCAAAATATGGATTTTCTCTGGCTTTTAATAGTCTTGTATAATTATTTTCCAGCTCATCTAAAAGTCTAGTGTGAAGCATAATTGATACATAGCTTTGGCTACTTTCAGTAGGGTCTAAGCTCGAATATGCGTCTTTTATTTCTTTTTGATGTATAGTTTTGTTTTTTTCATATGATTCAATAGCTTTTTCAATATAATCGACAGTTTCTTTGAGTCTTTTTTGTTCTGTTTTATAATCAATATGGTCTAGTAGTGACATGTATACTCCTTAAACTTTTTCAACACACATTTATCTATTTTCTTAGTACTAAATGCTCTTATAAAATATCTTTCTTTTATAAGATTTGTAACTGGTTTTTGAAATTCTATATTTACTCATTTTGTAGTTAATTGATATATTTAGTTAATGTACATCCTGTTTATCATAATTTATGTTATAGCAATATAGAATATTTTTTATTAAAGAATTTCGGACTTAGTGCTTCCTTTAATCAATCTATGTTCTCCTTTAGTCTTAAAGTAATTAATAGTATTGGTATAAATTAACTGTATTTTATTATAATACATATAGAAAAATAATTCTACAATAATATTTAATATTAGTCCATACAAAATAAAACGAACCATATCATCAGATACAGTTCATCTTATTTTTAATTTGGTTTTTCAAATAATTATATATTTTGGCTATTTAAGCTTATATTGTAATAATTTAAATCATTTCTTTCTTCTAAACCTGCAGATTTCCAGAACTTATTACCAATATCATTAGTTTTAAAAACTACCAAGCCTACTTTGTTGATACCTTCTTCTTTCATTGATTTATAAACAGCTTCAAGTAATTTTGTACCAACCCCTTGATTTCGATAATTTACATTAACAGCCGCATGATAAATATAGCCTCTACGTCCATCATGGCCACTTAAAATCACACCAATAATTTCATTGTTAATTTTTGCAACGAAATTAGTTGAAGGATTTCTCTTTAAGAATTTAGCAATACCGTCTTTTGAGTCGTCAAGGCTTCGCATACCCATTCCTTTAGTATTTGTCCATAGTTTGTACGCATTTTCATAGTCTTCAATTACAAAATTTTCAATTTGCATAAATCTTCACCTCGTTAATTATTTAATATTTTTCTCATTTCAATATAATATATTGTTTTTTAACTCTTTTTTCTGTTTTATAAATAATATGGTTTCGCTATGGCATGTATATTCCTCAATTTAGCTTGCTTTTCAATAGCTATGTACGATCATATGTTTTGATACAATCTGTTTCTTTAATTAGATTACTCATAACTGGCTTTTTTATTTTACACAGCTTATCATTACAATTTATACATTTTAGGGATTCATTAGATCCTTCCCAAAATCTTTCAGGATATTTTAGATACACTATTTCCCAACGAATTAAAATTAATATAGACATAAAAAATAAACTCCATGAAAAAAAACTTCGTATAAAAAGCATAGGAGTATACATCATAAAGTGCCCCCAATTAAATATTCTGCAATTAACACAACAACGATTTTTCATAATCAGACTTTGAAATGGGCACCAAATAATTACGCAAATCAAATCACAAACATAATAAAACACAGATATAAGCAATAGTTCTTGAACATCTAATATCTCCATTAAATAAAGTATACCAATTATTGCATTAAAAAATAACCAAGATAGAAGAACTTTTATAGCTGTAATATTCATTTTTTGAATATTTTTATAAAGCTCTAAATCTTCATATTCATTTTTTGGTGAAGTATATTTATTTCTAAATTGTTTTAAACAGCCCATGCTTATTTTACTATGAGGGGATATTTGTATTATCATTTCAATCATAAGAATTAACCACACCACATGCAAAGGCGTTATCCCATTTACATGTGATGATAATACATTTCTTAATAGTTCATTGTTTAATAAATACATGTAAAGTACAAAAGAAAAAATGCTTACACGAAAAATAAGTTTGAAAATATACTTTTTAAACATTTAATTACCTCTAAAAGCTTTGATAATATAGCAAGATACAAATTTTATGAAAACATTATACCATAATTTTTCCAAAATTGCATATTAATTTGCTATAATTACTTTTCAAATAAAATCATAATAATGATTCAAATGATAAATTCCTATAAGGACAAATGATGCGCACTTTGTTAGGTAGTATATAATAGTAACATAATTTAAACATGTGAATATAATAGTTCATGTCCTATTGTTTGTAAATAAATGTATAAATATAAAATTCAAATGCAAAATTAGTACAAAAAACTGTCCAATTATAACGTTGAGGTACATTTTTTAAAATTTAAGCATCGAAATAACATGATTATATGCTGATAAATCCATATAAACATTTATTCACAAACTAATGTATATTTAATACGTATTGTGCATATATTTTACTATTTTATCATTTCACTATTGTTAATGATTAATGTATTATATAAAAATAATACATCTTGATTTTTAAAATTTATAAAGTCACCTACTAAATCAGAACTAATATACCTTAAATCAACTAATGTAATTTTACTGTATTCGCTAAGCAAAAGTGGCGAAAGACTACTAGCAAACGAGTCTCTAAATATAATTAATTCTTTCTTATATTTATTTATATTATTATTAATTTCAACTATTGGCTTAGCACCAGATAGAAATATATCGTAAGAATCTACCCCTAATAAATCATCTTGGTTATATATTGTTGTTTTAATGGGCGAAGATTTATAATCGGTATAATAATATACTGTTGCATTATCTATTACATTATTTGAAAGATATGTTATAGTATCAGGATCAAGAGGTAATGCTGATTGTCCGTAATATGAACCATAATAAGGATAATATAATTTTTTATCATATTCATTATCTATGGAAACAAAATCTTTATTCATTGCTGAAAGTAACTTTTCTGCAACTTCATTAATATTCTCTTGTTTCCAATGCAAATCTGTTTTATAATAATCATCTAAAGAAAGGCAATCAAACAAAGATATATATTTCAAATTTTTTAATTTTTTCTTCAATATTACTTCAATATTATCGTAATCTATAAAAAGATATTTTTCATCTTTTGAATAATAATTTTTATCAGGTATTAAAGAAAAATATACATTCATACCATTTAAATATTTTTCATATACATAATTAATTTTATCAGCCATCTTTTCTACACTTAGCTGATGATAAGGATATTCCATCTTAAATACATGATTATCTTTTAAATAAATACCATGTTGGTCATAAAAATGAAATATATAAAAATTAGATAATGTTTTTATTGTTCTATACGTATCTCTTAATACGATTTGGTCAAGTAAATACTTTTCATATTTTTTCGTAAATTCACCATTTAAAACTGTATTAATAGATAATTCAGGAAATTGAGATAATTTTCGCCTTTCACTGTTAGATATTACTTTAGCAGGCAAAATTGAATTTAAAAGAAATACCGTAATCAATATTCCTATAAATGAAATTGAAATTATTTTATTTTTCATAATATTTTTAATGCCTCCTAAAACCTAAAATATAAAAATGGTTGAAATGATGAATCTACCATATACCCTACAGATAATAGTAAAATAATAACCAACATTATTGGTTCAGTAAAATTAAATATTTTGTTCCATAAGGGTTTAATGTTTAATTTTAAAAATATATATTTTGGTATTTCTGTAGAGAAAATTATTGCAATAATCAAAACGTACAAATAGCTTCCTAAATAATAATTGCTTTCAACTGTAAAAAATGGAATATCAGTCATGAAAAGCATTGATTTTATAAATTCTATAGCATCTATTATTTCATTATTAAATAATACAAAACTAAAAACAACTATCAACATAGTGTATATATGAGTAAATAATGATGGGATTTTATTTAGTATTTGTAATAAAAATATTTTTTCTATAACTAATACGACTCCAAACATAAGACCCCACAAAATAAAATTCCAATCAGCTCCATGCCAAAAACCAGTTAAACACCAAACTATAAATATATTTATTCCCCATCTTAGTACGCCTTTTCTATTACCACCTAAAGGTATATAAAGATAATCTCTAAACCAGCTACCAAGTGAAATGTGCCACCTACGCCAAAATTCAGTTATACTCTTTGAACAAAAAGGGTGAATGAAATTTTCTAAAAAATGAAAACCAAACATACGACCCATTCCAATTGCCATATCACTATATGCCGAAAAATCAAAATATATTTGTAAAGAAAATGCTATTGCACCCAACCAATAATATATTACCGAAGGTTGGTTAGTTTCTATGGAAAGTGTCCATAATGTGGCAAGCTGATCTGCAATTATTAATTTTTTAGATAGTCCAAATATAAACCTTTTAACACCATATGAAAAATCTTCAAAACTATGTTTTCTCATTGAAAGTTCTTCGTTTATTGTTTTATATCGAACAATAGGTCCTGCTATTAGCTGTGGAAAAAGTGATATATATAAAGCTAATTTAATAAAATTTGTTTGTGCCGATACTTCTTTTCTGTATACATCAATTAGATAGCTAATTGCTTGAAAAGTATAAAAACTAATACCTATTGGTAATGCATATTTAAACAAAGATATCTCTGAAGAAAATAAAGAATTAATATTTTCAATTATAAAATTGGAATACTTAAGTAATCCAATTAGAGTGAGGTTTATAGCTATTGCTGTAATAATAGCTACTTTTCTATAAATTAACGTATTGAATTTATCTATTAATAAACCAAATATATAGTTCAATATTATTGAAAAAATAAATGTAAACATAAATTTAGGTTCACCAAGAAAATAAAAAATCAAACTCGATATAAGAAGAACAATGTTTTTTGATTTATATGGTACCAGGAAATACAATATTAGAACTATTGGAAAAAAACAAAATAAAAAAGTCATGCTTGAAAAAACCATATATATAATTCCTTTCTGAAATTACTTCTATTATTTAAATAACACTTCATTTGTAATTTTTCAAATGAAGTGTTATTTGTTTTAGTTATAAACTTATAACTTATTTAACAAGCTCTAAGAATGCTTTATGAAATTCTGTGGAGTTCTCATCCATAATAAGAATTACCATATTTCCAACATTGTCAACTATGACATTTTCAGGTTCAACACCAACACAAATCCATTTTCGTGGGTCTACATTTGTCTTAATATCTTCTTTTATTTTCTCTATATCACTTTCCTCTTTAACGCGAAGTAATACTATTGAATGTGCTGATGAAGTCATCAAAGGCTCAGATGCCATAGCTTCAGTAAATTCTATATCTTTTGTACCAAGGAAATATTCTAGATTTTCAGTGGTAATTTCTGTTTGTCCAAGTTTCGCAGTTTCAATCCCTGCCTCTACATAAAGTTTATCAAGTATTGAAGAAAGTGACTCCGTTGCAAGAGGATTTTCATTTGCAGTAGTATCCTTTCCGGTATCTCCATTTGATGATTCACTTGGTGAACAAGCCACAAATGTTAATAATAGTATACAGCCTATTAAAATAAGTCTAAATTTTTTAATGATATTACTTTTTTTCATGTTATGCTCCTAGTTGTTTTATTTAATTTTGTCGACATATATTTAGACGGCTGTAACAATAATTAGTTCCATAAGCAATTATCCAATTTATTGAAAATGCAGTGAGGATATTCCCACACTGCATTTATTTGAGCTATTACTATAGTCGTCATTACATTTTTATTTGATGTAAAATAATATCTTTAACGTGTTGAATAAAGTCCTCGTGTGGTTTTTCAACAAAAAACATGGATAGTCCACCTAGACCAACGTGGGTTCCTACGGCTACACCCATTTGCATGATATACACCTCACCTTTAAACTGTGTTTCATTTTGAAATTTAATTTTAAGGTTTTCAGCTCTATGAATATCGGATGTATAGCCAATAATCACAAAATTAGTTTGCTCATAATCTACACGTTTTATAAACTCTTCTATATAATAAGCAAGAACTTGCTTGTGTCCCCTCTTTTTAGCAATTACAGTTCCTTTAGTATTTTTCATTGACATGATAGGTTTAATATTAAGCACTTTACCGATTATTGCACTTGTACCACCAATTCTTCCGCTTCTAATTAAATTTTCCAAATCATCTACAGACAATAAATGTTTAATACGATATTTTACCGCTTCACAATATTCTATTAATTGTTGGAAAGAATAACCTTTTTGAAGAAGCATAGCACATTTCATAGTAAGCCACCCACTGCCATGACTCATGGAAACAGAATCTATTACTTCGAAGGTGATTTTAGATTCTGGATATTTAGTGAAGTATAGGTCTTTAGCAATTATTGCTCCTTGGTACGATCCACTTGTTCCGCTAGACATACATATGCATAAAATTTCAGTAAATCCATTTTCTTCTGCTTCTAAGATGCATTTAATGTATGAATCTGGACTTGGCATAGATGTTGTAGGTGGATTTTTATATGTTTCTAACTTATTGTAGAATTCATCAGTTTGAATATCTAATTTATCTCTAAATTCTTTACCATCAATATTTACTATCAATGGTGCAACACTAATATTATATTTATCAATTATTTCTTGCGACAAATCACAGGTTGAATCCGCCATTAATTTTATACTCATTGCCTCTCCTTTTTTATTGTTTATAGTTTTTAATGTATAATTAAATATATTACAAATTTCGACATTAGATTTAATAAAATTATAAAAATTATTGATTACATATAATTATAATACACATATATAAATAATACTATAATAATTTTTATATTATGAAATTTGTTAAATTACTAGATATTGAATTGATTATTTCGACAGTTTAAAAAAGAGGAATCATATTTTCAACATGATTCCTCAACAAATTATTACTTCTTAATGTTTTTATAAACCTATTGATACTGACATGCTTTCAGGGTACCAACCTACTTGATATCCGAAATACTCAGCGACTTCTCTAAGAGGTACATATAAATCATTGCTAATTTGTTTAATATTTACCTCTTTTGTAGTTAATTCATTTTTAGCAGTTATTTTACCACTAGTATTATCATAATTGTATTCTAAACCCATATTATCAAATAACACTTTTGCAGAAACATAAGTTACACCATTTTCAAGTATTGGACTAACATCAAATTTTAATGGCATACCCTTCCACATTATAGTTATGTTTTCATTGTTTTTAATATATACAACTTCTCCTCCAACTATTGTTGCTAGAGGCATGATGTCTTTTATATCTCTAGCAGGGCATGCCATGTAATCTCTATCAATTATAACAAAGTCTGCGAGTTTCCCAGTTTCTAAAGAACCTTTAATGTTTTCTTCGAATTGTCCATATGCTGCCCAAGTTGTAAATGAACGAAGCGCTTCTTCACGAGTCATGCACTCTTCTGGATACCAACCTCCAACAGGCATACCATCTCTACCCATTCGTGTAACAGCAGCATATAACCCATGGTAAGGGTTAACTAGCTCAACATTAGCATCGGAACCATTTACTATAATAGAACCTGCATCTATAACTTTTCGCCATGCATAAGCTCCCTTTATTCTTTCCGAACCTACTCTATCTTCTGCCATATTTTTATCAGAAGTAGCATGTACAGCCTGCATAGCTGGAATAATTCCTATGTCCTTTATTCTTTGAATATCTTCTATTCTAGCAACTTGGAAATGTTCAATTCTGTATCTATGGTCTTCTAAAGGCATTTCTTTTAAAACTTTTTCATATACATCTACTAATTGCTTATTTGCCGCATCTCCAATAGCATGTGTAGCTACTTGGAACCCATTTTCTCTTGCTTCTTTTATTAATTGGTAAAACTCTTCGTCAGTATATCTACCATTACCTGTATGGCCTGCTCTATCAGAATATTCTTCAAGCATCCATGCACTTCTTGCTCCTAATGATCCATCAGAGAAAAACTTAATGCAGTTCATTGTTAGTCTATTATCAAACAAACCAACTTCAGGACCTTTTTTATAGTATTCTTGTGCACTTTCACCAGTATTAACCATCATGTACACACGAATCTTTAAATCACCTTTTTCATATAAGTCTTTCATATACCCAATAGTTGTTACACTGGAACCTGCATCCATAGATGTAGTAATTCCATATGAAAATAATTCTTCTTGAGCTAATAACAATGCTTCTTTTTGTCTTTCTTCATTAAATGGTGGAATTTTACTTCTTACAGCTGTAGCTGCGGTATCTGTCAATACACCTGTTGCTTCCCCATTAGCATTTCTTAGTATTTCTCCACCTTGTGGATTTGGAGTATCATTTGTAATATTCGCTATTTCAAGAGCCAAACTATTTGCCCAAGTAGCATGACCACATGTACGAACTAAAGCAACTGGATTATTAGGTGCTACTGCATCTAAATCCTCCTTAGTAGGAAACTCTGGATTGTCCCATACTTCTTGATTCCAACCTCTTCCTATAATCCATTCACCATCAGGTAATCGGTCTGCTTCAGCTTTTACTAATGCTAGAATTTCATCTTTTGGTTTCCAAAATGCATCTAGTTGAAGCAACTTCTGACCTTCACCAGGATAATGCATATGACCTTCAATTATACCAGGTATAACTGTTTTACCCTTTAAATCTAACACCTTTGTATTAGGACCAATGAATTTTTTAACTTCATCATTACTCCCAACATGTAACAAGTATTGTCCCTTAATTGCAATTGCTTCAGCCCTAGAATAATTTTCATCAACAGTATAAATATTACCGTTCAAATACACACTGTCTGCAATCTCTTCTACTGCAAGAACTTGGAATGGGAAAATAGTTGTAATTAAAGCTACCAAAATAAGTATAGCAATCTTTTTATTTTTCATAAACTCCTCCTCTTGTATTTTTTTTATAGTATTCTATCATGATAGTAATTTTGTCATGTAGAATATATTTAATTCTATTCGGTACAAGTTATTTAATGACAAGAAAAAAATAACAAAAAAAGAAATGCAATGGAATTGTCGCCATTGCATTTTGATGTAAGACAACAAACGTCCTACGATTTTGTAATTGATATTGTTAATTTGATGCATTCTAGTACATCATTTTTATTAAATATTTCTCCAGATGAGTGTAAATTCCTTGTTGGTATAGATATTACACCGCTTGGCACACCTGTTCTGGTCATATGAATAGCTCCCGAATCTGTACCTCCAAATTCTAACACTTCATATTGATACTTAATATTGTTTTCAATAGATAAGTTTGTTAAGAGTTCTTTAATTTGTGGGTGTGTTATAAGTGATTTATCCATTAACTTTATTGCTGCACCCCCACCTAATTTTACATCCATCTTTATTCCATCAGGTGAATCGCCAGTTGCTGTAACATCAAGAGCTATTGCAATATCAGGATTAATTCCATAGCCTGCAGTTTTTGCTCCTCTACATCCAACTTCCTCTTGAACTGAGAATACATAATATATATCATTATTTGTTGTTGGATGATTTTTTAAAGCCTCAATTAATATATAACAACCAATTCGATCATCTGCTGCTTTACAAATTACACAGTCCTCTGTTTCGTAATATTCGGATTTAAATACACACATATCACCTATCTGAAAATTATTTTTTACAAAATCAACTGATGTAGAGGCAACATCTAAATATAATTTGCTCATTGTTAATTTTTCTTTATCCTTTAGTTCTTCCGAACAAATTACACCTTCTAAAGTATTATCAAATATCATTCTAAGACCGAGCAGTTCCTTAGGATGAAGTCCTCCAACATTTGAAAATCTAAGAAACCCTTTTTCATCAACATGCGTAATTATTAAACCTATTTGGTCCATATGTGCTGAAAATAATATTTTTTTGCCATTTCCCTTTTTTCTTGCAATTAGATTTCCCAGAGGGTCTGTAGTAAGTTCATCTACATAATCTTTGATTTCTTCTTTGATTAAATTTCTTATATTATTTTCTCTACCTGATGGAGAGAAACAATTTGATAATTTTTTCATTAATTTACTATTAAATTCCATGTTATTTCTCCTTTCACTTGTTAATTGTTATTATTGTTCTTTATTTTCTTCTAATAAAATCATTTTTACAAGTGTTACTAAATTATTGTAATCATTTTTACTTGCTACATTGACAGATGAATGGATATATCTGCATGGAACTGCTAACGCTACTACCTTAGAACCATTTTTGGTTTTATGTATAGCTCCTGCATCATTTCCCCCAGATGATGATTTTCTAAACTGATATGGAATATTATTATTTTCTGCTACTTTAGCTACACGTCTAACTTCATCTATATCATATACAGTTGATTTGTCCATGATAGATATTGCTGGTCCTTTATTTATAGATGTAGAATTAGAATGCTCTTCAACCTCAGGCATATCAGCACAGACAGTACCTTCTATAACAATTCCTAAATCAGGTTCTAATGCATAAGCAGCTGTATAAGCACCTCTTAATCCTACTTCTTCCATTACAGTAAAAACAGCATAAAAGTCTACATCAAGATTCATAGAAAGAATCTCTAGAATAGCACTACATCCTGCTCTATCATCCAATGCCTTTGCTTTTACCATATTATCGCCAAATTCTACATAATCACTTTTAAATGTAACATAATCACCAATGCTTACAAGCTTCTCAGTTTCTGCTTTTGAATTTGAACCAATATCAATATATAATTTGTCAATTGGTAAAGCCTTGCCCTTTTCGTCTGCGCTCATGAGATGTATTGCTTTAGAACCTATAACTCCTGGTATTTTGCATTCACCAACCTCAACTACCTTTGAATTTAATACTCTTTGGTCTATTCCACCAACAGCTTGAAATTTAATAAATCCATTTGAATCTATATGAGATACAATTAGCCCAACTTCATCCATATGTGCCACTACCATTATTGTTTTATTTTTATTACCTTCATTGTGGGCTATTATATTTCCAAGCTTATCTACATAATATTCACAGCCAATTTCGTTTAATTTTAACTTTATATAGTTTCTTACTTCGTATTCACAACCTGATACGCCGGAAAGTTCAGTTAATTCTTTTAAAAACATAATATTTCCTCCAAATCAGAATTATCTATTTCATTTATAAACCTAGCTATTGCTTTACCAGTTGTTTCTATATCCTTTAAATCAATAGTTTCAACTGATGTATGCATGTATCTAAGAGGTATAGACAATAGTATACAAGGGATACCCTCTTTATTTATTTGTAATGATTCTGTATCAGTTCCTGATGATGATGGAGAAGCCTCGTATTGAAATTCGTAATTATACTGTTTGCATACTTCAATAAATTTCTTGGTAAGCTTTGGATTAAATCGACCGCCTATTGCAACTGCGGGGCCCTTTCCTAAAGATGCTGTTTCTGGTGGCATATCTGGAGTAAGTCCAAACCCTACATCAAGAACTATTCCAATATCAGGATTAATTTTGTAGCTTGAAGTAGCCGAACCTCTACAACCTGTTTCTTCTTGTGCAGTAGCTGTATAATATATGTTGCTTTTGTGAGAAATTTTCTTTAATTCACTTGCAACAACTAGCATAACCGCCACTCCAGCTTTATCATCCAGTTGTCTTGACGAAATTATACTATTTTGTAAAGTTAAAGGCTGTCTTTTTATAACAGCTATATCTCCTATTGATATCTTCTTTTCAAGTTCTTTTTTTGATAATCCTGTATCTATAAATAAATCTTTAATTTTTAATGGTTTTTCTCTTTCCTCTTCGGGAGTCAAATGCGGTGGTTTGATTCCTATTACACCAAATACAGATTCTTTACCATATATAATTATGTCCTGTGCTACTAGTGATGCTGCATTTATTCCTCCTACAGATGTAAATCTAAGGAATCCATTATCAAGGATTGATGTTATCATTAATCCAATTTCATCGCTATGCGCTGCTAACATTATCTTTGTAGAACTTGTTCCTGTTGATTTAAATATATAGCTCCCTATTTTGTCTTCTTCAAATGAGTCTGTATATGGTTGAAAATATTTTTTTAATATATTTCCATTAGTATGTTCATGTCCTGACACAAATTGATTTGAACATACTTCAAATAAAAAGTCTTTTATCATATTAATTCTCCTTTCTGGCTTAGTATGATTAAAAAATTAAATTGCATACTTTTCGTATAGTTTTTGTTTTTAATGAGTATATCAAATACCTTTCTATACGGTTATGTATTATTAATTTTGTAACATGAGCTTTATGTTGGGTATTTGTCCAAAATATGTAAATACATTTTGAAAAAAATTGTTAGACCAAACGATCTAACAATTATATTTTATTTTAATAAATCCCCTAGTGCATTACCTATAGATTCACCAATTGTAAAATCAGCATCTTCTGATTTATATGAAACTGGAATATCACTGTTTGAAAATTCATTTTCATCTTTACTTTCTAATACAAAAGTTAAATTAATATTTTTACCCTTTGTATCAATGTTTAATATTTTTGCATCCTTAGTTTCTCCAACTTTTACAACTTGTGCAGGTGTTCTTAATTTTTCTGTAGAAACTCTTGCTATTGGTATAAAGCAATCTATGTTTCCATTAACCAATACATGTACCCCGTCTAAAAGTATACGAGTTATTTCAACTGGAATTATTTCATCTTTCTTTAAATCTTTAGTATATTTGTCAAATGGGTGTTCTACAAGTTGTTTCATTCCTAAACTAACTTTTCTATCTTTTCTAGAAATATTTAATATTTTTGCTGTAACTTCTTGACCTTCGCTTAATACATCAGTAACTTTTTCTGTTCTGGCCCAATCAATATCTTTTATGTGCAATAAACACTCTATATCATCAATTACAACAAAAGCACCAAATTCTAATATTCTAGATATTTTACCAGTAACTACATCTCCTTTTTCATGCTTATCAAGGAATAATGCCCATGGACTTTTTATAGTTGCCTTATAGCTAAGCGATAACTTTTTATTTTCTTTATCAACGCTTTTAACTTTAACGCTAATCTTATCGCCAACTTTTAAAACTTCTGAAGGATGTTTAATTCTAGTCCAAGCTATTTCATTTATATGAAGTAATCCATCTATTCCTTCAATTTCTACAAATGCTCCATAATCTTGAAGGTTCTTAACAACTCCTTCATATATTTCGCCTTCTTTAATATTTTCCCAAGTTTCATTATCTCTTATTTCTTTTTCTGCTTTTTCAACTAATCTCGAAGATAATATTAATTGTTTTCTTCCCTTTTTATTCTTTGTATCTAAAATTCTAACCTTTAAATTTTGACCCACATACTCAGATGGGTCAACTTCTCTTTGTATAGAAATTTGGTTTCTTGGAATATATCCTTTTATGCCATTAACTTTTCCATAAATTCCAAATTGAGATGCTTCGTTAATTGATATATCAATTATAGCATTTTCTTTTTTCAATTTTTCTAAATCTTCCCAAACTTTTTTTTCTTCTAATGGTTTTCTTGTTAATATAACATTTCCATCTTGATCAGAAAGCTTAACTACTTGAGCTTCAATAGTTTCTCCTTCTTTTACTAACTCTGTTAAATCAGGTACTTGAGCAAAGGAATATTCATCTTTTGTGATTATTCCATCCGATTTATAATTGATGTTCACAGAAATGGCTTCGGGATTTACAGATATTATAGTTCCTTTAACTATATCACCTGTTCTTATTTTTGAAACTCCACCATAGCTCTCGAACAATTCATGCATTGTTCCGTTTTGATTTTCTTGATTTTCATTCATGTCATTTGTTTGGTTTAGGTTTTCTGACATTTGTATAACCTCCTCTATTATCCAGTCAGGAGTTGAAGCTCCTGCTGAAACTCCCACCTTGGTATTTTTATCTATATATTTATAAGGAATTTCCTTATAATTTTCAATGTAAAATGTATTCGGACAAACTTTTTTACTAAGTTCATATAACTTTTTAGTATTTGAGCTGTTTTTACCACCAACAATAAGCATTACATCACTTCTTGAGGCTAATTCAACACACGCATCCTGCCTTTTTTTTGTTGCATCACAAATTGTGTTATTAATTACAATATTAGTATAATTGTTTTCGTTTATAGTATTTACTATTTTTGTAAATTCTTTTGTGTTGAAAGTAGTTTGAGACACTAAACAATAATTTTCAAAAGGATTTATCTTATGCTTATTAATGTCCTCTGGACTTTCAATTAATATAACATCAGATTCTTTATTACTAATCCATCCAATTATTCCAAGAACCTCAGGATGGTTTTTATCACCTACAATTATAATGTTGTATCCTTTATTGCTATATTCTTCTACTATTCTATGTATTTTTCTAACTTTTACACAAGTTGAATCTATAATATTTATTCCTTTTTCAACTAAATCCAAGTGTACATTTTTACCGACACCATGAGACCTAATCAAAAGTTTTGTATTATTATCACTATCATTATAATCTGAAATGTCATTTATAACAATTAAGCCTTTTTTTGCCAAACTATTTACAACATCTTTATTATGAATGATTTCTCCATAACTGTAAAGCTTTTTTTCTTCATTTAAAGTAGACAAAGCATTATCTACTGCAATTTTTACTCCAGAGCAAAACCCTGTATACTTTGATTTTTCAATAAACATAAGCACTACCTGTCTTTTCCTAATTCATATATATCTCTTAATATTTGTTTTCCAATTTCTGAATATTTTTCAGTATTTATTTTTCCTGTGTAGTTATCAAAGTAACTCTTTTCCTGTCCAAAATAAATATCAATTTTGCCTCTAAATTTATAATTTCCTTTTATATAAACAGGAATAATATTGGAATTTGCTTTATTTGCTATCATGGCAATTCCAGGTTTTGCATTTTCTTCATCATACTTATCAACTCTAGTGCCCTCTGGAAAAATACCAAGAATTTCATTTCTATTTAAAACTGCTAGTGAATTTTTTATTGCTGATAACGTAACCCCTGTCCTATCTACAGGAAAAGCACCAAGTTTACCAAATATGTATCCTAGAAATTTATTTTCAAATAATTCTTTTTTACCCATAAAACAAATTTTCCTTTTAGATGAAATTGCTAACATAACAGGATCTATCATAGATATATGATTGGCACAAATAATACATCTACCATTAGAATTATTATACTTTTCTGAATTATGTGTTTTTACGTTAAAAATTAGAAATGCTAAAATTCTCAATATAAATACAGCTATTCTATAAAGCATTAAGCCCCTCCGATACTATTGATATTATTTTTTTTTGAATATCTTGTATACTCATGTCTGTGTTATCAATTATAATTGCATCCTCCGCAACTTTCAAAGGTGCAATTTGCCTGGAAGAATCATTGTAATCACGTAATTTAATATCTTGTAATACTGTATCATATGAAATGCAACCACCTTTATTAACAAGTTCGTTATACCTTCTTCTTGCTCGTTCTTCTACAGAAGCAGTTATAAAAAATTTGTAATCTGCATTTGGAAAAACATTAGTTCCAATATCCCTACCATCTAAAATTACATTTTTATTTTCAGCTATACTTCTTTGCAAATCAACCATTTTTAAACGTACGTTCTCTAATGAAGAAACCTTAGATGCCATTTTAGAAATATTTTCGCTTCGTATAAAGTTATCAACGTTAACATCATCTAAAAATATACTATTATTTAAATAATCTATCTTTGTTGTTTCAAGCATTTTGTCAATTTCTTTATCATTAATCGGAACATTATTCATATATGCTTTATATGCTAAAGCACGGTACATAGCACCTGTATCAATATATTCAAAATTAAGATTTTTACTGACAAGTTTCGCAATAGTACTTTTGCCAGCACCTGATGGTCCATCTATTGCTATAATCATTTATTCATTATTCCTTTCAAACTACATTTTCTCATAAGTCACCATACTATTATATTACAAAACTACAAATATAACAATAAAAATATTATTATTATGTTATATTTTATAATATTAGTAATATATTCATTGTTAAATAAATGTCATTTCACAAAAAAAGGATAGATAAAAATATCTGTCCTTTTTCTAACAATTATATGTTGCTTATTGTAAATTATCTCTTTGGTAGATACTGTGGCTATCCCACAATTCTTCCAGCCTATCATAATATTGAACAATATCTTCCTTTTCTTGTATCCCTATATTTACAATTAAACTGTTTAACATACACATAGGTACAACTAGTGAATCAATAAATGATACAATATTACTCTTTGCTAAAAGCGAAACATCTGACAACGAGTGGAAAGGTGATGCTTCTGTATCTGTAATTGCTATAATCTTAGCCTTATGTTCCTTTACAAATTTAGTTGCTTCTATTGTATTATTTGAATACCTTGGGAAACTTATAACAATCAAAACGTCAGTTTCTTTTACTCTAATGATTTCTTCATATAAAGAGTGTACTCCGCTATTGTTTAAAACTTTAACATTATCTAGAATTACATCAAGGTAAAATCCAAGATAATTAGCTAGGGTCGAAGAAGTCCTAAGCCCAAGTATATAAACTTTGTTCGCATTTAAAATAGTTTCTGTTGCTTTATCAAGCGCATCGGTATCAATATTTTCTAAAAGATAACGCATACTGTTTATTTCATTACGTATAATTCTTTTATGCAACATATCTGTATCTTCTGATGCATCTTCGTCTAAACCAATACGTTGAACTGTAGTTAATTTATTTTTTATCAATACTTGCAGTGACTTTTGCAGTTCAGGAAATCCAGAAAAACCTATAGAACTTGCAAATCTAACAACTGTAGATTCGCTAACATCAACGGTTTCCCCAATTTTAGCTGCAGTCATAAAAGCTGCCTTGTCATAATGTTCTATTATGAACTGAGCTATCTGTTTTTGACCTTTACTAAATTTGTAATAGTTACTTTTTATAAGATTAATAAGATCAGCATTATTTTTCATTAATTTATCATCCTCGAATAAGTTTTATACCCTCTTCGAAAGCTCTGATGTTTTTTTCAACAGTTACTGGTGGTACTCTATTAGAAATTGAGCTTTTTAATGTTTCAATATTTATTACACCCTCACCCATAATTGCATATAAAACTCCTACTGAAACAATATTTGCAACCATATGAGTACCAATTTTATCTATTGCTGTACTTAATATAGGAAGTTTATAAACTTTGTATGGAACGTCTTCTTTAACATCAACACTTTCATCTACAACTAGTATACCATCTTTATCTAAAGATGCAATATATTTATCATAAGATTTTTGTGTTAATGATAATAAAATATCATTTTTTACAACTTTTGGATATTTAATTTCATCTTTACTAATGATAACTTCTGCTTTACTAGCTCCGCCTCTTGCTTCTGGTCCATAAGATTGTGTTTGAATCGCATTTAATCCATCTTCTAATGCAGCATCAGCAAATATTATTGCAGCAAGGATTACACCTTGACCGCCTGAACCGCTTAATCTCATTTCTATTCTTTGAAACATAATAAATTCTCCTCTACTTTTGAAATTTATCAATAATTACTTTATAGTTCTCAGTGTACTCAGGTTTAGGATTATTGTACATCTCTCCTATTATTATTTTATTTTCACCCATTTCAGGTTTCTTATCTACAACTTTCTTATCTATACAATTATCTTTTAAGAATTCATGCATTTTAACAGCATCACCTTTTTTATTTTTTCTTCCATAGTAAGTTGGACATAAGCTTAATCCTTCAATAAATGAAAATCCTTTATTGCTAATACCATTAACAATAAGTTTCTCCATTAATTGAGCATGATATGCAGTACCTCTTGCTACATATGTTGCACCTGCACCTTGAACAAGGTTACAAAGATCAAAAGTTGAATCAGTATTTCCATAAGGAGCTGTAGTACCAAAATCTCCAGTAGGAGTTGTTGGTGAATATTGTCCTCCTGTCATACCATATATATTATTATTAAAGCATATTGTTGTTATATCTATGTTTCTTCTAGCAGCATGAATTAAGTGGTTACCACCAATTGCTGAAGCATCTCCATCACCTGTTATAACTATAACATGTAAATTTGGATTAGCATGCTTAATTCCTGTTGCAAAAGCTAAAGCTCTACCATGTGTTGTATGAAGAGTATTAAAGTCTAAATATCCTGGAGCTCTTGATGAGCAACCTATACCAGATACTATACATACTTCATCTTTATTTAATCCAAGCTTATCAATTGCTCTTACTACTGTATTTAACAAGGTACCATGACCACATCCAGGACACCATATATGAGGTAACTTGTCAGTTCTATAGTATTTTTGTGTCATTTCGCTAAAATTCATAATTATTTACCTCCGTTAACTGCTTCAATAATTTCATTAGGAGTTATAAGCTCTCCAGTAACCTTGTTAATCTTTTTAACAGGACACTTTTTACCAGCTATTCTATCTACCTCATAGAAATATTGACCGAGATTCATTTCTGCAACATAAATTTCTTTTGCTTGTTCTGCAACCTTATCAATTTGTTTTTCAAGCATTGGCCATATAGTTATTGGTCTAAACAACCCAACTTTTTTACCTGATTTACGTAATTCATCAATTGCAGTTTTAGCAGATCTTGAAACACCACCAAAAGCAACAATAACAACTTCAGCGTCTTCCATTTCATATTCTTCAAAATAAGACATATCATCTACATTATTTTCAACTTTATCTACTAAACGCGTTATAAGCTCCCCAGAAATTTTATTATTATTTGTTGGAAAACCAGTCACATCATGAGTTAACCCTGTAACATGATATCTGTATCCCTCTCCGAATGATGCCATAGGAGGTATCATATCTTCGTCTGGTTTATATGCTAAATATTCTTCTGGTTTACATGTTGGTTTTTTTCTATCTATTATTTCAATTTCAGAAGGATCTTTAAAAGTTAATCTTTCTCTCATATGTCCAACTGTTTCATCCATTAACATTATTACAGGTGTACGATATTTTTCAGCTAAGTTAAATGCTTTTATTGTATATTCGTATGCTTCTTGTACTGAATTAGGTGTCAAAGCTATAATTGGATGATCACCATGCGTTCCCCATTTTGCTTGCATAACTTCTCCTTGTGCAGGAGATGTAGGAAGACCTGTACTTGGACCACCTCTTTGAACGTTAACTATAACACATGGTATTTCTGCTATAGCTGCATACCCGAGATTCTCTTGCATTAGAGAAAATCCAGGTCCACTTGTAGCAGTCATTGATTTTAATCCAGCTAACGAACCACCAATTATAGCAGCCATACTAGCTATTTCATCTTCCATTTGAATAAATTTTCCACCTACTTGAGGAAGTTTCTGTGCAGACACCTCTGCAACTTCAGTAGATGGTGTAATTGGATATCCAGCAAAGAATCTCATGCCAGCTGCCAAAGCACCTTCAACACAAGCTTCATTTCCTTGAATTAATTTATAACCTTTATCTTTACTCATCTTTGTTACCTCCTACTATGAAAATTGCGTTATCAGGACATCTAAGTTCACACATTCCGCAATATATACAATCATCTGGTCGTGCAATTACGCATTTCTCATTTTTTACTTCAAGGACTTTTTTAGGACAAAATGCAACACATACGTTACATCCCTTACAACTTTCCAAGTTTTGAACAAGACTTTTATTATCTTTAGCCATTTAAAACCCTCCAAAAAATTTTGATTCTTTTTACATAATCATCATAACACATTAAAATTATTTTGCAAGAATAATTTCAAAAAAAAAATAAATTGCAAGAATAATTTCATGACATGCAAATTATGATAAATTACAACAGTGAAAATCGTTTGTCGTCATATTTAATAGATAAAAATGCATGACTGAAAACTTGTCAATCATGCATTTTTTATACTTATTTTACCATTAAAGTTTAATATTTCTCTACCTTTCTGTCATTTCTATTTTTTCAATAATAAATAATTCCGGAGGGGAATTGTCTTTATTTATTATTTTCATATGTATAACATTATATTCTTTTTTATTTAAATCTTTTAAAAACTGATATACTTCTTTGATTTCTTTACCCGTATCATGAGAAATGTATGTTGTTATATATACTCTACCATTTTCATTTAGTAAAGAAAGCAAATTCTTTATAGCATTTACTGTAACATCTGGTTTAGTTGTTACCTCTTTATCCGAAAAAGGAAGATAGCCTAAGTTAAATAATGCTGCATCTATTTTTTCAGAGATATATTTATTAATTACCTCATGAGAATCTTTTATAATTTTGTAATTTTTATAGCTTAAATTTGTTTCTAGAAGTATTGTGGTTCGCTCAATAGCTTGCTCTTGAATATCAAATGCAAACACCTTACCTGATTCCCCTGCAACTTTACAAAGAAATAATGCATCAAATCCATTTCCACATGTAGCATCTACAAAATGCAATTCACTTCTACCTTCGTAGCTCTGTCTTATAAGCATATGAACAAAATCAACAATTTTACCATATTTTATACTATTCATACTCTACCTCCGAATTTTTTAAAAAATTAATTTCTTTATCACTTAAAAAAGACCATTCACCAAGATTTAAAGATTCTAGTGTTATCATACCAAAAGAAATTCTTTTTAGTTTTATAATTGGATATCCTACTGATTCAAACATTTTTCTTACTTGTCTGTTTTTACCCTCGTGAATACTAATTTTAACAATTGATGATGTTTTTGTTTTGCTAATTAAACTTACTTTAGCTGGAGCTGTTTTATAATCGTCAATAATTACTCCTATTTTTAAATTATCAATTGAATTTTGATTGATTAAACCTTCGACTTCTGCAATGTATGTTTTGTAAATATGGTATTTAGGATGCAAAAGTTTATTAGCTAAATCACCATCATTTGTAAGTAATAATAAACCTGATGTATCATAATCTAACCTTCCTATCGGGTAGATTCTTTCTTTAATATCAACTAAGTCAATAACACATTTTCTTCCGAATTGATCCTTAACAGTAGTAACATATCCTTCAGGCTTATAGAGTTTTATATATATTTTTCTATTTTCTTTATAAATTATTTTATTGTTTACTTTTATAACATCATTTTCCGTATCTACTTTTATTCCTAACTCAGTTACTACAACATTATTTACCATTACATCTCCATTAAGAATAAGTTCTTCTGCTTTTCTTCTAGATGTCACCCCACAGCTCGCTATATATTTTTGTAGTCGTTCTGTTTTCATAGTCTTTCCTTTCTTTTTACTTTACTTCTATATTATAATATAGATTTTACTTTTTGCAAACAATTCATTACTATTTATGAAAATAAGTTATAATAACAAGTTGCTAAGCAACTTCCGTTACGGCACCTATATACTAGGAGGAGAACTTTCCTAGTATATAAAAAAAGGACTTATTATTTATTAATAAATCCTCCCATTAAAATACATTTTATTTAGTACTTATTAGATTACCTGTAAATATGATATTTTCACCCAAATAGATATTATATACACCATATGAAATAGTATCCATACCGTTTAACATATGAGGCACTGTTATATTAGTATCAAATCTAATTTTATCTTTTTCCTCATCTGTCAACAAATAACTAAAGCTATCATCTGCGAAAATATGGTCACCATTTTCTGAATCACAAATAAATTGACCCTTTTCAACTATATTGTAACTATTGTAATTCTCAAAAGCCCAATCGAACAGCTTATAGCTATCATCAAACCAGTTGTTATCATTAAGAACCACAACAATTATTTCCACATCATCCTTCTTAGCAGAAGCAACCAAACATCTTCCAGCTGCTTTAGTATAACCTATTTTTATTCCACTTCCATATTCATACTGGAATATAACTTTATTTTTATTATATAATACGTTATTTAAACTATCGGCTTTGTAATTTTTTGCAGACACAATTTCTCTAAACACTTTATTTTTCATTGCATATTTACTTATTAAAGCTAAATCATATGCTGTAGTATAATGATTATTGTCGTGTAATCCATTTGGATTAACAAAGTTTGTATTGAAAGCACCAAGCTCTTTTGCTTTATCATTCATCATTGTGATAAATTTATCCGAATCATTTTTACCTGCTGTATTTGCAAGCGCAAGTGCTGCATCATTACCAGAACGAAGCATTGTACCATATAACAAGTCTAAAATCTTAACTCTTTGCTTCGGTTTAAGATATAAGCTTGATCCTTCAATGTTCGTGCATGATTCAGGAATCTCAACTTCTTTATCTAAATTTTCAATTTTATCTATGGCAAGAATAGATGTCATTATTTTTGTTGTACTTGCCATTGGCAATTTTTGATTTGCATTTTTTGAACCTATTATTCTACCTGAGTTAGCATCAATTGCAATATAAGACTCAGCCCATATTTGAGGAATTGCTTGAGCAAATATAATTTCCATGGTTACTATATTTAACAGCAATGTTATAATTAATATTTTATAAATCTTTTGTTTCACTATCCCTTTTCTCCCTTACATCTTTTATAAATGTCATAATGTTTAATATAGATGAAGTTAAATCACCACCCGTCTGACCAGTATTTAAATTAATAGTTTTAATATCATCCTGACTTTCATAAATCAGCAGTTGTGGGTTTAAAGATAAATTAACATATGCAGCGCCAGCAAATGGCTTTAAATCTACAGATCTAAACTTTTTATCTATGTCACTGCCCCCTATTACAAAGTTCATATTTAGTTTAGAAATTGCTAAGAAATTTGAATTATCATAGGATATTTTACTGCTAATTAACTTTTCATTTTCTGTTAAGCTGTTTATATTATCTAAGGTCGCTTTAATTATATTTTCAATATCTTTTCCCATTTATGAAACCCCTTTTCGTTTTCAATATTATAAAAACATTATGCCCCAAAAAATGATAATTATAACAAAAAAAATGAAAGCACATTATATATGATTCCATTTTTTTATTAAAATATTTAACCTTTATCCGTTTAATAAAGATTCTTTTAACAAAGTGTTAACTATATAAAACTCTAAAGCAATAGAAAAATCATTTTCAAAATTTTCCGGGAAGAAAGAAATGTTTTTTATTATAAAAATTTTAAAATACCTACGGTATTTAAACAAATGTTTAAAACGTATCATATTTTTTTCTTTTGTTTTATCCTTTTTTATATCTAACAAAATCTTTGCAACATTTATATAGTATACTCTTTTATTCATTTCAAATTTACGTTTAAATAATTCTACTCCTATGTATGCATTAATAAGTTCTTTAGTAAAATTAATTTTACAATAAAAACGTACATTTAAATATATAAAAAATATACTAATTATTACAATAGTTATAAAAGTAAATATTTTCATATCTATTAAAATAAAAGCAACATATAAACTATGTTACTTTTTTCTCCTCATCCATTTCTAAATTTAAAGCTGGCAAATCGTCTAGTGAGATTAAACCAAAATGCTTAAGAAATTCATCAGTTGTTGCATATAATGTAGGTTTTCCAGGCTTATCTAATTTCCCGACTTCTTTTATTAAATTTTTATCTACGAGGCCTTTGATTACATTCGAGCATTTTACACCTCTAATTAATTCAATTTCTACCTTTGTTACAGGCTGTTTATAAGCTATTATAGACAGTGTTTCCATGGCAGCATTGGATAAGCTTTTGTTTACGGAGGTTTGTAGCAAATTCTGTATGAACTCAAAATTGTCTTTTTTAGTAGTTAGCTGATAAGAATTTCCAAATTTTTGTATAACAAGTCCCCTGTTATGATCCTCAGAATATTCTATTACCATTTCATCAAGTGTTTGAATTAAAACAAAAGTTTTAATATTCAAAATTTTGGAGATTTCATTTATATTTAAAGGTTCGCCCCATGCAAAAAGCAAGCTTTCAATTATACTTTTTAAATTATTATTATTCAATTTTCATACCTTCCTAAACTGAGATTATCAAAATATCACTAAAAGTATTATCTTGACAGATCTTAATACCTTGCTTATTTGAAATTTCCAACACTGCCAAAAAAGATGTTATTACATACTCTTTAGTAATTTTACCTTGTTCTCGTAATGTACTAAACAAAGATATACGTCCATTAATTTTAATTTTTTTCATAAAACTATCAACAAAATCTTTGACACTATAATTTTCTCTATAAACTTTATATGTATTTTCGTGTTCTATTTTTATATTTTGATTTTTTATAAGCGATAGAAAAATATTATATAACTCATAAACATTTATTTCATTTAATGAAAGCTGCTCTATTTTAGAGTCACTTGTTAGGCAAATTTCTTCCTTAGGCTTATAAAAATAGTAGCTGCTTTCATTTTCATATTCTTTAAATTTTAGTGTTATGTCTTTAAATATTTTATATTCCAATAATTTATTAACTAATTCCAATCGAGGATCCTCGCCCTTTTCTTTTAAGGGTAGCAACATTTGAGATTTAATTTCCAATAGCGTTGCAGCCATTAATATAAACTCACTTGTTATATTCATGTTATATTGTCTCATCTCTTCTAAATAATGAAGGTATTGTTCTGTTATTTCTGAAATAGGAATATCGTATATATCTATTTCCTTTTTTTCGATTAAGTGAAACAATAATTCAAATGGACCTTGATACATGTTTAAATTTACGGAATACTCCATATTAACCTCTTAATATTATTTTAATATTTTATCTGCAATATTACCAAAGTAAAATTTTATAAAAGAAAGTTTTTCAATATTCTTTTCTGGATAAAGGTTATATTCACCAAGAACTTGATTATCCTTCGAAAGTATCAATTTACCCACTGGAGAATCTGCAGATAATGGCGCTTTTAAATTTTCATCTATTAAGTATTCTAATTTAAAATCATCAACTTTACAATTACTATTTGTAAAAAAATTAATATTTTCTTTGCTTACTACATTAAATTCTTGCTCTTTACCACAGTAAACTGGAGAACTTGTTATACTTTCGCCTTTTTTGTGAAATATTAAATTCTTATAATTTGCGAAACCTTCATTAAGAATTTTTTGTATCTCAGCGAACCTTATTTTTGTATCGTCACAGCCTAATACAACTGCAATTAAAGTAGTGTCATTCCTCTTAGCAGCAGCCGACAAACAATATCTTGCCTCTGTTGTGTAACCTGTTTTGCCAAGAACTAGACCATCATAGTAGTTTATCAGCTTATTTGTATTTACTAATACTTGTTCTATATCTTTATTCTTTCCTACATAAATACTATCCATCCATGTTGTTGAATATTGGTTTACATAATTATATTTTAGTAACTCACTTGTCATAGCTGCTATATCTTTTGCTGTTGTATAATGATTTGGATCAGGTAGACCAGTTACATTTGCAAAAGAAGTGTCATTCATACCAAGCTCTTTTGCTTTATCATTCATTGCTTTAACACAGCCTTCTTCTGAACCATACATAAATTCAGCCATAGCTACAGAAGCATCATTTGCTGAACGCATGCATATAGCTTTTAGCATACTCTCAACAGTTTGAACTTCATTTTCTTCAATAAATACTTGGCTTCCTCCCATACCAGCGGCATTTTTGGATATAGTCATCTCTTGGTTTAATGCAATTTCGTTACTATCCATTTTTTCTGAAATAAGAACTAGTAACATTATTTTTGTAATGCTTGCTGGTGCCATTTTATCATTTGAGTTTTTTTCAAAAAGAATTTGCCTATCATCTGCATTAATTAAAATAGCAGATTTAGATTGCAATTGTTCTGCTTCTACGGCATATGTATTTATACCAATAGAATTTAAAATCATCATCAAAAAAAACAATATGGCTACTTTTTTCTTCATAAAAAATTACCTCCTTTTATGAATTATAATAACCATATTTTATTTATATATACAACATCTAGTTTGTTTTTAATGAGATTTATATAGTATTTTATTTGTCGAATTTATTGATATTTAGTCTATTTCCTAGAAAATTAAAATATTTGTTCTTTAATACTGTATCCCTCAATTTTGTTCTCAATATTCAATATATCAAGAATAGTTTTACCTATACATGAAAATGTATCTAAAATACCAACGTTATTATTAGATTTAATTTCCTTTCCAAATATAATTAAAGGAATATATTCTCTTGAATGGTCTGTACTTTCTGTAGTAGGATCACAACCATGGTCTGCCGTTATAATAAGTATATCATCATTTTTAAGGCTATTTATTATTTCAGGTAATTTGCTATCGAAATATTTCAAAGCATCACTATATCCCTTTAAGTCATTTCTATGACCATATATCATATCAAAATCCACAAGGTTTGTAAATATTAGCCCTTCAAAATCTTCCTTTATTGCATTTATAGTAGCTTCTATACCATCATTATTATTTGTTGTATGTATTGATTTTGTAATTCCTTGGTTTACAAATATATCTTCAATTTTACCAATTGCCAAAACTTCCTTATTGTCGTTTTTTATATAATCAAGCATAGTATCTGAAGTTGGCACTAAAGAAAAGTCTCTCCTATTTTTTGTTCTTGTATAGCTTCCATCACTACCTATAAACGGTCTAGCTATTACTCTTCCTACGGCTAGGTCTCCTGAAAGCATTTCTCTAGCAATTTTACAAATATTATACAATTCATCAAGAGGAACAACTTCTTCATGTGCTGCTATTTGAAAAACACTATCTGCAGAGGTATATACTATTAGATTTCCTGTTGCTACGTGTTCCTTACCTAGTTCTTTTATTATTTCAGTACCTGATGCCGCATAATTACCTATAGTTTTCCTACCAACTTTTTTCTCAAATTCAGAAATAAAATCATCTGGAAAACCATTGTGAAATACAGGAAATGGATTTTCTGTAACTATTCCACTAATTTCCCAATGTCCAGTTGTTGTATCTTTGCCTTTTGACTTTTCATTACATTTACCTACTGAACCCATATATTTCGAACTTGATTTTATTAAATCTTGAAACCCATCTATATTTAATAGTCCAAGTTTCTCTAAATTTGGTAATGAAAAGCCATCAACTTTTTTATAAATATTTTTAATTGTATTGCTACCTACATCACCATATTCTGCTGCATCTGGGAGTTCTCCTGCTCCTACACTATCTAATATTATTAACACTACTCTTTTTATCATTTGTTTCTCTCCTTTTCTATGTTTCTAGTTTCTACGCTCTTGGAAATGTTTTTTTAAATACTTCTAATGATTTAAAATCTAAATTATGCAAATAGTTTTGCGTTGCTGAAAGTGATGCTAACCCCATTAGCTCTTGCACAGTACCTAAATCTGCACCATGTGATAATAAATGTACTGCAAAAGAATTTCTCAATATTTGAGGTGATAATTCTTTACTTACTTTCATCTTATTTTCATAATATTTTAATATTTTCCATATTCCTTGGCGAGAAATTGATTCTCCAAAGGAATTGATAAATAAATAATCATTATTATTATCTTTACATTTTGTGTTTCTAAAATTTATTAAGTAATTTGAAATTGATGTTTTCGCATTATTCCCTAATGGTACTATTCGTTCCTTAGAACCTTCTATTTTAATTATACATGTATTAAGATTTACATCACGTATTTTTATATTAATTAATTCTGTAACTTTTATTCCTGATGAATATAATAATTCTAATAACGCACTATCTCTGCTTCCTTTAAATGTATTTTTATCAGGTAGTGACATTAATTCATCAATCTCATTTTCTGATATTATAGATGGAATTTTTTTTATTTGCTTTGGACTATGTATATTCATAGCTGGGTTTTCTGTTATAACCTTCTCCATTCTTAAATATTCAAAAAGATTTTTTTAATGCAGAAATTGTTCTTGAAATAGTCGATGAACTTTTGCCTTTTTTTTGAAGACTTACAAGATATGTTAGTATTTGAGCCTTTTTTGTTTTTGACAATTCAGAATTATAATCATTTTTAATATATTCATCAAAACTATTTAAATCATAAATATAAGAACTTATAGTGTTTGGACTTAAGTTTTTATTGTATAAAAATCTTTTGTAGTTTTCAATATAATTATTCATTATTTCACCAACAATCTGCTTAATATTGATATATAGTAGCTATAACCTAAACTGTATGCTGACACTATAATTAAAAACAACAAGGCTAACTTTATATAACTAGACATAATTATATCAAATTTATATGAAATAGTCTCTACTTTTTTTGATTTTTTGGAATATTTTGATATAACGCTTGAAATATAAGTAAAATAAAATAAAATTGGAAAGAACACAAAATAATCTGTAAATGTTAAAATAAAATATATTTTATCAAAATTTATGGTCCTTATTAAATAAATTACTGAAAGTCCATAATAAACAGAAATTAAACCAAATAGTCCATTAATTATTTTGCTTTGACCAATAATAGTTAAGCAAATAATAGCTATAAAATATACGATATTTCGTTTGAAGTTTTTAATAAAGATTGTCATAAGTGGCAACTGACTTATATTTTCATAGTTGATAGTATTCGTACTCCCTTTACCTGTTAAAACAAAAATCAATGCTGAAATAAATAATGAAACAACAAAAATTATTATTAAATACACTAATCTTTTGTATTCTGTTAATATCATTTTTTTAATGACTCTGTTCATATTAAAAAACCTCCTGACTAGCTATATTAAATAATATGCTTGTACATGAGGTTTAATTACTAATAAACTATTAACTATTACTTTAACATTTTTTAACTTTACATATTAAACCAAAACAATATTCCTATAATGGTTTTACCATCAGTTTATTTGTCCCGGTTTCAAGCATCTTTTTTAGCTTCACATTTTATTTATCGCAATAACTTCAATATCTTCATCTTCATCAAAATTAGTAGAAGTAAATGTTTAACCCCTCAGCTTTAAAATAAAATAAATTTTTTTCATTGGAAAAAAACCTGGAGTTGAATATATCTCATATATTTTTAGTTACATTTTTTTTGCCTCATATCCTGTTTTCTTCCCTTTAGTTCGCGACGAGCACATTCCTTTGGTTTCCTCTGCTACATTAATTTTTTCCAGCTGGAATTTCATATAAAAAAATTTTTCAACAGCTTTTCTATATTGCTTTACAAGAATTATTTCATCATTATCATTTAAAGCAATTATTGCAGATGAAACCTTTGTGTTCTACAATTTCTCTTTTTGCATATTTTTGATTTTGAAGTTCAAACTGTATCTACTCTTAAATTTATTATTTTACCTTCAAAAATTTTTTTCGCTTTTTTACTGTTATTTTCTTTATTCAAAATTGCCTCCTATGTTTTCCTATTAAGTTAACATAAATTATATATATATTAATATATTAAAAATTTGTAAAAGTTATATATATTTCAATAATTCTTGGCTTAATTGTAATAATAATAATACTTTTTTGTCAAGGCTTATTTATCAAGAATGTAGCACAGATTATACAAACTGTAACTATTTATCGACAATTTTTTTTAAAAAAAACTCCTTAATTAAGGATTTCTATAAATCTTTAATGTAAGGAGTTTATGTATAATAACTTATGAAACTTTTTGTTTCAAGCCTTAATTTTATCTGATATCATTGCAATAAACTCTGAATTAGTTGGTTTTACCTTTATTGTTATGAATAGTATAACCGAAAATATTATTAATAGTTTCAATTTTTCCTCTCGTCCAAGCTACTTCTATAGCATGACGAATTGCTCTTTCAAACTCGGCTTGGAGTAGTTGAATATTTTAATTGCTATACTTGGATATAATTCTTTTGTTATAGCTCCAAGTAGTTCAATATTGTTTACAACGTCAATTATTGATGTTCTTAAGTAATTGATATCCTTTTATATGAGCAGGTACTCCTACTTCATGTAATATTTCTGTTATTTTTTACTTCTAAACTTAATTCAGTTTTTTACTTTTTTCGTTAAAAAATTACTTCTTTATTTTTATTTTGAAACCCTAGATATATCAAACTCTGCTACTTGCATCATTCTTTCTGCAAATGATTCAAAAATTAAAAGGTTTAACAATATAATAATCTACACCCATACTTATAGCCCTTTGTGTTACTTTATCGTGGACCAACTGCTGATAATTACTATTACTTTTGGAAATTTTTGATAAATTCTTTTTGTGTAATTTTTTCAAGTACACCTAGTCCCGTCAAGATTGTGGCATGATTATATCAAGTATTAAAATATCTGGTTCATATTTTTTCAACTGCTTCAACTGCTTTTAATCCATCATCAACCATGTCCCACAACTTCAAATAAAATTTTTTCGTAATTAAAAAAATCATTTAAGACTAATCTAAAACTCCTTGTTATCATCTGCGATTACTACTGTAACTTTTTTTTTGCATATTTTATATCCCCCAATATAATTTTTTGTGATATACATCTATATAGTTATATATATTAGTAATATATTTAATATATACGCAAAAAAATATAAAAAAACCCTTTTTTTTTTCTAAAAAAAAATTTATTTTTTTTACAATTCAGACTTATTATTGTAAATTTCATCAAAAAATCCAATCTATATATATTTCCATATCCTTTTACTGGGATCGTTCATAAAAACATGTGTTTACAGCACCAACCATTTTATTGTTTTGAATTACTGGGCAAACCACTCATACCTTGAATTATACCATTTGTTAATCCTAAGAGCTCTTCATCAACAATTTTAATTACGAAGCTCTTTTTCTGTAGGTTTTATTCTGATAGAACATTTTTATTATTTCAACATTATATTTTTTAATTTTCATTATTTTACACAAGAATAAATAACTGCTGGCCCTAACCTGATTTCATCTTTAGTGCCTACTTCAATTAAATCATTTCTAAAAAAATTTAGTCCATTTTGATTTATATTCCCATATATTCCAAAACTAGTATTTTTTTCTACTGTTCCTAGGCTATCTTCATCTTTCAATATATATCCTATTATTTCTCCTGGTTCTCCTTTTTTACCTAATTTAATATTTGTTATATTAGCTTTAGATATAGAACCATATTCTATGTCAATTAGTTTACCTGTGTCAGTATCTGCTATACCGTGCCCTATTGCCCCAAAACGATAAGTTTCCGGATCTACGAATGTGACAGTACCTATTCCAGCTATATCATCTCTTGCCCAAAATCCAAATTTTATTTCATCACTTTTATATATTTGGACTGGTGTAATTGTACAATTTGAAATTTTTCCATCTCTTTCTACTTTTATGGAATATTCTTTAACCCCTGATGCTTTAGTGTATTCAACTATATCATCAGTGTTTTCTACTTGAATAGAATCAATACCTAAAATTTTATCACCTATTTGTATTCCTGATAATTTTGCTGGTGATGTTGATATTTTGTCAGAATTTTCAATATCAGCTAAACCAACAACTAACACACCTTCCGTTTTTAATTCAACTCCTATAGCTTGCCCTCCAGGTATAACATATTTTTTAGATATATCTACATTATAATCATTCAATTTAGTCAAATATTTATATGGATTGGTTTTTAAATCAAAACCCAAAAATACAGAAATAAAAAGCACTGCAATAAAAAAAATAAAGAATAAAACTCTTTTAGTGTAATTTTTCATTATACTCTCCTCGATGTTTTACTCTTAACTTTTCCATATTAAATTTTTTTATTCTTTTACTATTTGGCTTTTTAATAAAGTATTATTATTAAAAATTTAACAAATTTATATTAAATTATATCATTACTATTTTCAATTAACTCTTTTGCATTTTCTAAAGATTTTTCTGTTATTTTAAAACCACTCAACAATCGTGCAATTTCAGATATTTTGTTATTATCATCTAATTTAATTACCTTACTAAATGTATTATTACCAACTACATTTTTTTCAATTAAAAAATGATTTTTAGAAATTGAAGCAATTTGAGGTGAATGGGTTACACAAATTATTTGATGTTTGCTGGATATATAGTTCATTTTCATACCAGCCATTTGAGATGTTTTACCACTTATGCCAGCATCAATTTCATCAAAAACCATTGTTTCAGCACTATCCATATCACTACTAATTTTTTTTAATGCTAACATAATACGAGATGCTTCTCCTCCTGAAACAACTTTTTGTACTGCATTTAAATCACTTCCAACATTAGTAGATATTAAAAATTCTACAGAATCCTTACCATCAGCTGAAAATTCAGGTTTATCCTTAATACTAACTTTAAATTTTATATTTTTCATATTAAGGTCATATAATTCTTTTAATATTTCTTTTTCTAGTAATGATCCTGTTTTTTTTCTAATAGAAGAAATTTCATCAGCATACTTAGACAAAGAATCATATAATTCTTTCTTTTCCTTTTTTAAAAATTTTAAATTTGATTCAGCTTCTCTTAGTAATTCTAATTCAACAATTACTGAATTCTTATATTCTATAATTTTTTCTATAGTATATCCATATTTTCTTTTTAATCTATTTATTAATGAAACACGATTTTCTATAACAGTAAGTCTTTCTTCATCAATATCAAGATTTTCTGAATAATCATTAATTTCATATATAAAATTTTGAATATCTTCTAATAATAAGTCTAGCCTCGATAGAAAATTCTTTAAATGTTCATCATAACTAGTAATTTTATTAAGAATACTATAAACTCCATTTGCGTTATTTATAATAGAATTATCATCTTTACTTAGAATATTATTAATATCGTATAGAGACTTTTTCATTTCTTGAATATTTGAAAGTTTTTTAATTTCTTTCAATAAATTTTCTTCTTCAAATTCGTCTAGACCTGCTTGTTCTATTTCATTTAATTCATAATCTAACTGCTCAATTCTAAGTTCTTTATTAATTAACTTTTGTTCAAGGTAAATAATTTCTTCACTTTTTTTAATATATGATTTATATAAACTTATATACTTCTCAAATAATGGTTTTATTTCATTTTGAATCATTCCGTCTAAAATTATAATATGATTTTCTTTTTTAAATAAACTTGCATGACCAAATTGACCATAGATATCTATTAAGTAATTGCCAATTTCTTTTATATTATTAAGAGGAACAATTCTATTATTTACCTTATTTATAGTTTTGCCACTTTCTAATATCTCTCTTGATATAATTAAAAAATCATTTTCGTCTAATATTATATTATTTTCATTTAAAAAAATATTAAGCTTTTTATTGTTAGAAATATCAAAAACTGCTTCTACAAAAGCACTCTTTTTACCTTTTCTAATAAAATCCTTTGATGCACGTTCCCCTAATATAAGAAATAAGGCTTCAATCAAAACTGATTTACCAGTTCCAGTTTCTCCTGTAAAAACATTAAATCCACTATCAAAACTAATAGATTCTTTTTCAAATACAGCAAAATTACTTATGTTCAAATTTAGCAACATACAACATCACCTATTATCTAATATTTTTCTTAAACTCCTGCAATACATATTCAACACTTTCAACACTTTTTATTGCAACGAAAACTGTATCGTCACCAGCTAATGAACCAGCTATATCATCTATACCCATATAATCAATTGCTGATGCACATATTTGAGCTGCACCTGGAATTGTTTTAATAATTATTAGATTAACAGCAGAGTCAATAGAAACAACATAATTCTCAAATATTTTGTTTAGTCTATCAGTAATACCTTCTTGGCTTTGACCAATTGTCGCATATTTGTATTTTCCACTTTTAGCCATTACCTTAACCAATCTAAGCTCCTTTATATCTCTCGATATAGTAGCCTGAGTAACATCAATCCCCATAGCTTTTAAGCCTTCTGCTAAATCTTCTTGTGTTTCTACTTCTTTTTTAGAGATTAATTCTAGAATTTTAGATTGCCTTGTATACTTTTTCATTTGCCACCTCATAAATTTTTTATAATAAATCAAAGGCTTTTTTTATTAAGCTTTTGAATGTTTCGCTATCATATTTTGCTATGTTTCCTTTTTTTATATGTGCAAGGTATTCAATATTGCCACTTCCACCTCTAATTGGGGAAAACGTGATGTTTTTAACATATAAATTATTTGATAAACAATATTCATTAAATTTATTTAAAACTACTAAATGAACTTTTTTATCTTTTACTACTCCGTTTTTTCCAATATTACTTTTTCCTGCCTCAAATTGAGGCTTGATTAAAACGACAATATCTGTTTTATCATTACTAATTTCGACAATTTTAGGTAAAATAAGTTTTAGTGAAATAAAAGATACATCTACAACTATTATATCGACACTTTCCACAAAAATTTCAGTATTAATATATCTAAAATTTGTATTTTCAATATTTACTACTCGTTTGTCCTCTTTTAGCTTTTGATGAAGTTGATCATGCCCAACATCTACAGCATATACTTTTATAGCTCCATTTTGAAGAAGGAAGTCTGTAAATCCACCAGTTGAAGCACCTACATCAATAGCTACAATCTGAGATGTTTGAATATTGAAACTACTTACTGCCTTTTCAAGTTTAGAGGCTCCACGTCCCACATATTTGTTGTTATCATCAATAATACGAATAAAACTGCTACTAGAAACCTTAGTAGATGGTTTATTTGACAAAATATTATTTACGTAGGTATGATTATTAATAATTAATTGTTTTGCTTTTTCTCTACTCTCTGCATATCCCTGTGAATAAAGAAATACATCCAATCTTTCCTTATTTTCCATAAAAACAAAAACAACCCTTCAGTTTATTAGTAATAATTATTTCTGCTAAAAATAAAATAGCAATACATATTGTAGCATAATATTTTATAAATATCAATTACTAATTTAATATTTATTAGTAAAAATTAGATTTATTCAAATAATAAAGCACTTGAATAGTGTATACTTTTTCATTTTAAATCACAAATATTTCATGCTTTTTAACTCTATAATGTGCGTTATTATATTTTACATGTAAGTAATCATTATTCAAAATTAGAATCTATTATTTTGATCTTTTTTTTCGTATCCTCTAGTTTTTCCATGCAAAATGAATAGGCAGACATACCCATTTCATAACTTTCTAACATTTCATCGATTGATGCATTATCAGTATTTTCAAGTCTTTCTACTATTTTCTTTAATTCTTCAAATGCGGATTCGAAACTTTCATAATTTAGGCTTTTATCTTTATTTTCTTTCATCGCTTTTTACCTCTTTTACACTTATAGTTCGTGCAGTAATAACAAAATCTTTAAAATTTATATTTAACAAAGTTTTTTCGCTAACTTGTGATATATCTTTAATTATATTTCCTTGATCATTAGTAACAATAGAGAATCCTTTTTCTAACTGTTTATTATAGTTATTATTAATAATTTTTTCATGTATTATATCTAACTGATAGTTTAGTTTATTTAATTTATTTTCTAATTGCTTTTTTATAAAATGTTTATGATTTTCTAGTTGATTTTTTTTAATATATATTTCTTCTAATGGTAAGTAACTCTTTAGTATATATTTAGAAGATTTAAGCTCCGATGATTTTAGATTTATATAATTTTTCGAGCTAGACTTTAAATTATAAATGAGACTATCAAGTTTAGTTTGGATATCTTTGTATCCCCTGATAATTCTTTCTGCAGCAGCAGTAGGAGTATGACAATATACATCAGCTACATAATCTATAAGAGTTCGGTCTGTCTCATGACCTATGCCTGTAACTATAGGAATTTTTGATTTAAATGCCTCTTCAGCTATGTTTATATCATTAAAAATATTTAAATCTTCAAAACTACCTCCACCTCTAGAAATAAGTATAACATCAACATTGACCTCATTAAATTTTTTTATTCCATCTATTATATGTTGTCTTGAGTTATCTCCTTGTACTAATGCATTATATATTGTTATTTCTATATCTGCTTTTACACTCTCAAATGTTATAAGTATATCCTTAATTGCTGCACCTGTTTTTGATGTTATAATTCCTATATTCTCAGGATATAAAGGCAACGGTTTATTTTTCTCAAACATTCCTCTTGCTTTTAATTTTTCTTTTAATAATTCTAAATCCTGAAGTATTTTTCCCATTCCTATTCTTTCAATATTTCTGACAATTATCTGATAAGTACCCCTAGCTTCATATACTGAAAGTTCGCCGTCAACAACTATCTTGTCCCCATTTTTTGATATGTTGTCAGTATAAAAGCAAACACAATTAATACACGAACTATCGTCACAAAGTGTGAAGTACGTGTATCCAGTTTTACTCGTTTTTAAATTTGATATTTCACCTTCAACCCTTAGATTGTTAAGTATACTATTACTACTCAAATACTTTTTTATAAATTGATTTAGTTGAGATACTTTTATTGGTTTAAGTTTCATCATACCACCTGTCAATTATAGGCAAAAGTGCGATACCGATAGCATTATCTGAAGAGTTTCTAATTGAAGGAAATATAATTTTGAATTGATTTTCTAGTTGTTCTAAAATCATTTTTCTTATTGTACTGTTTGATGCTACCCCACCCGTAACTATAATTGTATTAAATTCATTTGTGTTTTTTAAGTTTTTAATTATATATATAATACATTCTGCAATATATCTAAACAGAGAATTTATTATAGTTTGTTTTTCATATTTATTAGAATTATATAAATTTAAATAATAATTTTCCATCCCTGATAAATTAATATATTCATCTGCGCTAATTCGAGGTGATTTTATATTTTCAATATTAGTATTATCAACAATATATTTTTCCATATACATTCCACAAGGAAAAGGAAAGTGCATAGCATTCCCGATTCTATCTATTAATTGTCCAAATGTTATGTCCTTGCTTCCACCAATTATATTGGCTTTATAACCTGTAGATGATTTACAAACAGATAAAAACTCTGAAGTACCACCTGAAATATGAATTGCAAGAATATTATTATGTATTATTTTATAATGCTCTTATCAAAGATGCACCTATATGATTCTCTTGATGAGAATATTCAGCATAGTTACAATTTAACGATTTTGCAATAACTCTACCGAAATTTTGTCCAACTGTAAAAACTGGCATGTAGGAATTTTCTACATTTCTAGGTCTTGAACTAACTGATAATGTATCAACTTTATTTAAGTCTATACATATTTTTTCAAAAATTTCTGGAAGGTTTTTCAAATGTTGAAAAACTGCATCCTGCTGCCTTAACCCTTTTTGACCATGTGGTACTTGAAGAATTTTTCTCATATCAAAAACTACTTGATCTGTTTGTTTATCAATTATCGCTATAGATGTTGTATAAGCACTTGTATCTATTCCTAGTATATAATTTTTCATCATTTTATATCTCTTACAACGGTTCCCAAAATTCCATTTATAAATTTATGAGAATCATCATTAGAGTACTTTTTACTTATTTCTACAGCTTCATTTATTGATACGCTTGATGGTATAGAATCATCATAAAGTATTTCTGAAAGAGCAATTCTTAATACAGCAAGATCGACCTTTGCAATTCTACCGATTTTCCAATCTTTAGAGTTTTCTGTGATATGTTTATCTATTGTTTCTAGATTATCAATCATGTCACAAATAGTTTTATTCAAATATTCTAAATCCATTTCTTGCAATTCAAAATGTTCTATATATTGATTTGGTAAAGATTTGTCAAAATCCTTATTAACATCCATACAATATGCAATTTTAACAGCTTCTTCTCGTGTTTCTTTTCGTTTCATCTTTCCTCCGTTTATAAATACAACCAACAATTATTCACATAGACTAGCATAGATTGACTATTTCGTCAATCTATGCTTTAATCTAATATATGAATTTTTTTTAATTTCAATTAAAATGATGTAATTTCTGTTTCTATTTTATCCTTATCTTTATCTTTATCTTTATCTTTTTCCTTTTCTGTAACGATATTAAGTACATGTACATTAACACTAGACACAATTAAATCGGTCATAGTTTCTATTTCCTTTTTAACTGTAGATTGCACTTCTTTTGCAACTTCATTTATCTTACAGCCATACTCAACGTTGATGAAAATATCTAAGACAACAGTGTTTTCATTTATTTCGACTTTAATTCCTTTTGAATAGTTGTTCTTATTAAATAAATTAGCAATTCCATCTGTCATACCAGTTTTAGCACTGTAAACACCTTTAACTCCATTTGTTGCTATACCGGCAATTATCATAACAACATCATCAGATATTTTCACTTGACCATTTTCAAAATTTTCATTTTCCATATCTAGCACCTCCTTTTAATAATTATATCAGAGAGTGTAAAATTTTACAAATCAATATTATCAAATTTTACAATTTTAATTTGTGAAGGTTCATAATTAGTTTCAGATACTATTACGTCCAAAATCTTAACTGCGTCAGCTTGTTCAATTGTATCATTTGTAATGACTTTTATAAATTCTGCATCTACAACTACAATAGATTCGTTATAGCCCTTTGATTGAAGCATTAATTCTATATCTTTTTCTTTTTCAATGTAATTATTTTTGTTCAACAAAAAGCTCTCAAATTTTTCCTTTGTAGCTTCAGAAATAAGGCTGTTACTCAAACTTTCTTCTAGTTGGTCTACTATATCCAAATTACTTTTTTCCTTTGTTAATTTGAAATTTGCAAAACTAATGTTCATTTCATTAGTTTGAATTACTGGCACACCACTATTCTCTTCATTTTCATTGTTTGCTAAATCTGTTAAATCTGTTATGTCTGTTATATCCCCAAAAATTTCATTTTCATTTTCAGTAGCACTCCCATCTTGCACTATTTCATTTTCATCTGGATTAAATACATCTTTGGGCGCCAAACTCATATTTACATATCCTATAATAAATATAATTGCCAAAGACGCTAAAAATACTAATGTTTCTTTTTTCATAATCATTACATTACCCCCTAATTTGCTTTAATTATTTCAATATCATTAACTGCAATATTGAATAAAGTTTTAACTGAATTCATTAAAATTGTATTTATATTTTTTTCTCCAGAGTAATTCACAACAATTAGTACTCCGGTTATTTCAGGGTATTGATAGTACTTTTCAACAACCTGATTATTACTCCCCATTACAACTTGATTTTGCTTAGTATCTCTTTTAACCTCTCTTTTTATTCCATCACTTCCTATTTCGATATTTGTTTCACTAGTTGTATTTTCATCATATACTGGCTCTAGCTTTGGAGTATTTTTTGTATATAGCATTACCTTTACACTATTAATACCATTAATTTGTTTAATTATCTCTTCCGTTTTTCTTTCTAATGAATATACGTAGCTATCTGTAGATTCAGTTTTTTGTGAGGTATTTAATGATGGTGATACCTCATCAATTTTACTTGAAAACTTAGTAGTATCAAACTTCAACATTAATGATATTATTACTAATAGAATAAAGACATTTATAGCATAAAACAATTTTTTGTTATCTTTAAGTATGTTTAAAAAGTTTGTTATGTTTTTAAACATAAAACCCTCCTGTCTTAAGTTATTTCCAACACATCATATGTTTATTTCTACATTTTCCGTATCAATTTTAAAAATTATAGCTATATCACTTTTTAAATTATTAATTTCATCATTATCCAAAAACTTATTTGTAGTGATAATTGCTTTTATATTTAATTCATCTGTAAAATTAATTACAATATTTTTAATCACATCCTCTCCCATAAAAATATCTTCATTAATTGAATTTATTAGTTCATCATCAACATTTTTTATATTGATTTCTCTTTCGTATGTATATGTATTTTCAGGCATGCTTTTCATGAATTCATCAAACATAATGCTGCCTTTAAAGAAAATATTGTTTATAATATAAATAATAATAAATATTTTTATAGTTAACTTACAATATTTCTGTGTTTTCCCCTCTGGGAAGATTATCATTATTAAATTGAACATTAATATAAATATTAAGATGTTTATAATAGTATTTTTCATAGGCTACCCAAAAATGTTATTTAAATAATTTAAAAGAATCGAATAATATACAGTAACAATAACAATCGGAGTTATCATACATATTAAGTAAATATAAAATATATCCGACATTTCGTATATTAGTTTAGAGACGCTCTCGTTTATTGGTTCAATTAAAACTGAAGTAACTTTGTACATAATAAAAACCGCAAAAATTTTTATTAGAGATCCCCCAAATGCAGAAAATATAAATACTATTAGTATAATTCCTAAAATATCTTTAATCATAAGCAAACTCTTGAAAAAGACACCAAAGAAACTTGTTACTGCACTCCCTATAAATGGGATTGACGATGGAGATAAAGCCTTTACAGAACTAATGAAAATATTATCTGTTTTATATAATATATATCCTTGTACGGAAAAATTTATGACAACAATAATTATATATCCACTTAAAATTATTAAAGTTCCCTTTTTTAATAATTTAAAAAGTAGTTTTGCATTAACTAATTTGCTCACATTATTTATTAAAACTACTGATATAATTATTACTGTCATAATATCAGTGAAATTATATACAAGCTGTGTTGTAATTCCTATTATGTAATTCATATATGTCTGAAAGAATTGCAAAATGCTCAATTTTCCAAATGTAAGCATTGCTGCTAAAAATAATCCGTTTATATTCTCTGTAACTGTTCTAAATTTAACAAAATCAGTTTTTAATATGTACTTCAAATTATTAACATCCTTTAAAATAATTGTGAAAATAATTATTACAGAGAAAAATGTAACTATATCTGAAACGCTCTGATTATTTATTTCGTCTGAGAAGTAATTAATAATGGTTAAAAGCAAACAGATAACCAGAACATTTATACAGGTTTTAAAAATATCTTTAAAAAATCCTTGTTCCCTTTGTATTTCATACAATACATAATCCTTTAAACTAATATCAAGCCTCCCTTTAAAAGCATTTTGAATCAAACTTTTTATATTAATATTTTTATCACTAAAATATGAGTTGTTGTATTTGAGATAATTTTCTAAATCATCTGTTGGAATTTCATCTACAGCTTTATTTATGTAGTTTGTCTCATCTCCAAATGCATAAGTTAAGCTTAAAAGCATGAAAACAATTAAAAATACAACTATCTTAGTTTTAACTTCTGTTTTCATTTTTGTTTTCATTTTATCACCCGTTCACGAGCAGCAGAATTTGATCTATGAATATTTTTATAACGTCAAAAGAATAAATTAAAATTATTACTTTTCCTGCCATCTCAATTTTTTTTCCTATTGATTCGTAATTTAAATCTTTACAAAGAAGTGAAATAAAGTCACAAATGTAAGCTATCCCTACAATTTTTATAATAATATTAAAATTTTCAATTTTTATATCATATTTATTAAAAATACTAGTAAACCCTGCTAAATTATTCTTTATTTCACCAAATAAAATAAATATAACTAAAAGCCCAAATATTACAGTGATATAAACTTTGAATTCAGGATTGATTTTTGAGATTGTAATGCTTAAAATTATGGTTATTACAGCAATAAATATTATTTTAGTAAGTATCATATCTATCCCCTTTATCAATATAAGTTAAATATCGTTTTTACCTCCATAAACAAGTCGTTCATCATATTTATAATTAAAGCCATAACAACAATAACTCCTGCTAATGTAATAAACATAGCTTGCTCATCTCTGCCTGTCCTAGATAAAATCTGATTAAAAACTGCAACTAGTATACCAATTGCACCTACTTTAAAAATAATATCAATGTCCATATTCATTCCCTCATGCTCCTCTCTAAATTAATATAATAGCCGTCAGACATCCTAGCAAAACAGAGACTTTATTGCATAGTTCTTTTTTTTCTTTGTGGCTGTCTTCGTATTTTCTCAATTTTTTCGACATATCATCTATTGTAAAACTTAATTTTTTATTTAAAACCTCAGAGTATGTATTCCCATAATAATCTATAATTTCAATAAAACTATAATTAAAATCTGTTGGAGTCAGTATAATTTTCTCAATAAAATTCAATAAATCTTTCCTACTATTTGTAACAATACTTTCATTTTTTATTTCATTTGAAAGTTTTTGACAAATATTTTTAAGAGATTCACTTTTAAAATTATATTTAAGCATTATTTCGTCTAGAGACATTTTCATATCGCATGAATAAATTCTTAAATAGTCTGTAAACTCAATAAGTTCTTTCATTTTATATATTTTTTTATCTCCTACATCAACTATATATTTAAAAATAAATTTTACAGAAATGACAATAAGAAAAAAATATAACAATTTTAAATTTTATCATCAAAAATCACCCTATCCTTAGTAGTATCATAAATTTGTTTTATTTTAGAGGGACATTTGCTACTGTTTAATATTACAATCCTTTCAAAGAAATTATTTTCTATAATATCTTTTAAATATATGTTCCTTTTTAAATCTTCCATATCATATCCATGTGCGGTAGTAACTATATTAACACCACTTTTAAGAGCGTATTGTATAACTTCAAAATCATCCTTTGAACCTAGTTCATCTGAAATTATAACCCTTGGAGATAGTGCTCTAATACTCATTGCAAAACCTTCCCGCTTCATACAATATGCTAATATATCAGTTCGTTTACCTACATGCATCTGAGGGGTTCCATTATATACAGATGAAATTTCGCCCCTTTCATCTACTATCGTAATGTCACAACCACTAAAATTAAGCTCTTTAATTCCATTGCTTAAATAGCATGCAATATCTCGTATTAAAGTTGTTTTTCCAGATAATGGAGGACCAACTATAAGAGTATTATAAATTCTGTCATGATTGCTAATAATGTATTTTAAATATTTCTCAGAGCAACCTTTAAATTCTCTAGCAATTCTTATGTTTAAGGAAGTAATATTTTTAAATCCTATGAACTCATCCTTGTTATATATACAATCTCCACCTAACCCTACTCTATGCCCACCCTCGATCGTTATATAACCGCTTTGCATTTCTTTTTCAAAAGCATGAATTGAATTTAATGTTAGTTTCGCAATCGTATCATCAATATCACTTTTCTTAATTAAATAATAATCATCTTGAATATTTCTAGATTTTTTATTTACATCAAGAAAATAATTGCCATTTATATTTTTGATTTCAACAGGGCTGTTTATTCTTAACCTTATTTCATATGCATTATCTCTAAAAAAGCTCATGTGGCTTGATACAATATTTTTAGTATTGTTACACAAAAGCTTTAATATATTGTCCATTATTTTTTCATCCCCTTTGTTTAAATATATAAATATCTTGTCCTCTTAATCTATAATATTATGAATATAGAAAAATATGATAATATTTTTAAATCTAATAATTAAATTAATTATAATTTTCAAGAAATGATAATTTTATATCAAAGTATATTTTTTTATAAAAATACCTTTACAAATTATTAATTCGTGTTATAATAAAAGAGTAAATTCTTCAGGGCAGGGCGAAATTCCCTACCGGCGGTCATAGTCCGCGAGCCGAAAGGTTGAATTGGTGAAATTCCAATACCGACAGTAAAGTCTGGATGGTAGAAGAGCTTTTACTTAATAAAGCAATTGATTACTCTATCGATATTATGCCTCTGAAGATTTCAGAGGCATTTTGTATGTCCTAACCCAAATTGGTGAACGAAACTACGCAACTATCTACCAACGACTATACATTGCCTCTTGTAAATCTTTAAATAGTGCTATAGCACAAGGAGGAAAAAATGAAAAATGAATTAGTTTTAAAAGAAAGAAGTTATGTTAAAACTTTAACAAAAATTGCGGCACTATCTGCAGTAGCTGGAGTGCTAATGCTGATTGAAATGCCATTGTGGTTTGCACCCAATTTTTACAAACTTGATTTAAGTGAAATCCCTGTTTTAATTGGAGCATTCGCTATGGGACCTATTGCAGGAATGATAATTGAATTCATTAAAATTCTGTTGAATTTCGTTTTAAATGGTACTGTTACAGGTGGTATAGGAGAATTAGCAAACTTTTTAATTGGATGTGCTTTAATTATGCCAGCAGGATTCATTTACAAACATCATAAAAGTAGTAAAACTGCTGTCATTGGAATGGCGGTTGGGACACTTACACTTACAGTAATTGGTGCAATATTAAACTACTATTTGCTGTTGCCAGTATATGCAAAAGTATTCGGTATGCCAATTCAAGCATTTGTAGATATGGGAAATATTTTAAATCCATTAATTATAGATTTAAAAACATTTATATTATATGCAGTGGTACCTTTTAATATTTTAAAAGGTGTTGTTGTTTCAGCTATAACTTTATTAATATATAAAAGAATATCACCTATACTACACAAATAGAAGCTTAATTTAAATTTATAAATGAACTTATATGTAGAACGCATCATATCATTATGCGTTCTTTTTTTATATGCTAGTAAAATTCTCTTCTTAGTATATATAAACGTGGATTTCAAAGGACTGGACGTCCTTACTGCTAATGTGAGTGCTCAGTAAGTTAATGTTTTTCTTGACATTACAGTTTGTGTAATGTTACAATTATTGTAATGTATATTAGGAGGTTTTTTTATGGAAAATAATAAAATTGTAATTGCAACAGATAAGGAACTTAAAATTATTATGTCGCCAATAAGGCAAAAAATAATTAAAATTATGAGTATTGAGGGTAAACCAATTACATCAAAACATATTGCAGATAAATTAAACATATCTCCATCTTCTGCTAGACATCATATAAAGCAACTTGAATTTTTAAATATTGTTGAAAATGATCATAGTAAAGTTATAAATGGCATAACTGCAAAATATCTTAAGTTAACTGATAAAACCATTAGTTTAGGTCAAAATATTAGTGATAATTTATCTGAGGAACGTGACATTATAGTAAGAAATATGATAAATGAAACATACAACGGTTACCATAATTTAATTAAGGATAATAGGACTTTATTAATAGATGAGTTTAATAAAGGTAATAAATATGCAGATGCTTTATATGGAGTTGTACATTTAACGAAAGAAGAATCTAATGAGTTGTTTAACTTAATTAATGATTTTATTGAAAAGCACTCAAAATCATCAACTGTTACTCACCCATTTGAATATGCCTTAATTGCATACAGGGCAGATTTAAAAGATAGTTCAATAAATGAGTTAAAATAATGAAAGTAAAAATATATTCTCTAATAGTCTTTCTTAACTCCTTTTCTATGGGGATAATTATACCTGTATTAAGTTTATTGCTTATTGATAAGGGTGCTTCATTAAGTAATATATCTATAATAATGGGTATTTATTCTTTAACTGTAGTAGTACTAGAGCTACCTACTGGAATATTTGCTGATGTAGTAGGTAGGAAGAAAACATTTTGTATTTCTCTAGTTATTTCAATGATAGGTTTTTCTATTATTTTTATTGGCACTGGCATGATTGTTTTGTGCGTTGGGATAATACTATATGGAATAAGTAGGGCTCTATCTTCTGGTTCTTTTGATGCTTTGTTCATTGATTCTTATATTGATACATATGGAAAAGATAAGTTGCATAATATTACTGCGCGTTTATCTGTTTTAGATTCATTAGGATTATCCGTGGGAGCTTTAACAGGAGGTTTTATTCCTAAAATTTCAGTCGCCTTTTTTCCAAATTTAGCAACATTTGATTTAAATGTAATTATTAGAATATTGATAACTTTAATTGTTGCGATATCTTCTATTATGTTTATTAAAGAAAAAGCAAACTATGAAATAAAAAAACAAATATCTATAAAACAGCATTTTAAAAACAGCTCATATATTGTCTTAAGAAACGAAACCATAAAATGCATTTTTATATCGGCTTTTTCAACAGGATATTTCTTACTATCTATTGAAACTTATTGGCAGCCACATTTTATTTCATTGCTTCCTGATAGTAGTATGTTTTGGCTTCTTGGGGTTATAACATTTTTATATTTTGCAGCTAGTATTTTAGGTAGCATTCTATCTGAAAAAATCATTGACAAATTTAAATGGAATGTCAAAAAAATGTATTTGATACTTCGTTTCATATTAGCTTCTTTTTTAATTATTTTGGCATTTCAAGTAAATGTACCTTCGTTTATAGTATTTTATTCATTCATATATTTATTTTTAGGAATGGCTAATATTCCTGAAAGTGTTATTTTAAATAGTGAAATACCTAACGAAATAAGAGCATCAACACTATCAGTCAACTCTTTAATATTTCAACTAGGTGCTCTATCTGGATCTTTCACAAATAGCATTATAATAAATTATATTTCAATACCTATATTATGGATAATCGCAGCTTCAATAATATTTATAACAATACTGATAATATTTAGAAAATTTAAATTAAGTAGAACAAAATTATTATACAATGATTCACAAATTAGATATAAAATGTAAGTTGACATTTTTAATTTTATATTGTATTATATCATAGAGTAAATTATACAATCGCATGTAGAAATACATGAGGAAAGTCCGAGCTCCATAGAGCAAAGGTGCTGGATAACACCCAGTGAGGGCAACCTCAAGGATAGTGCAACAGAGAGATACCGCCACTTATAGTGGTAAGGATGGAAAGGTGAAGTAAGAGCTCACCAGCAATTAGGCGACTAATTGGCTATGTAAACCCCACCTGGAGCAAGACCAAGAACGGACCTTGGAGTGGCTGCTCGTCACAGTCCAAATGGTAGGTCGCTAAAATTTACTGGCAACAGTAAATGTAGATAGATGATTGTTTGATACAGAACTCGGCTTATATGTTTACTTACCAAATGAAATTTAAACGAATTTAACATAGTGGTTGTGGATTTATCCACATTTTTACCCGAACAAAGAACAGTAATAATTTTACTGTTTTTTTGTTCGGGCAAAAATGTATAAAACTGTTGGAAGATTCTTTAGTGTTAGATAGTCTATTTTTCAGTAAATTTTTGCACTCTAAAAAGGTCGATAATTAATTACACCCGATATAGCTACAAGTATAGCAGCTGCTAAAGAAAGTATAAGCACAAGTTTCAATATATGTTTAAACCACCTATCATATGGAATATCTGCGAACGATAGATAATAAATCATACCAGGCCAAAGCATATTTGTAATACCATCTCCGAATTGGAAAGCTAGTACAGTTGATTGTCTTGTTATTCCAACTATATCACTTAAAGGTATCATAATTGGCATTGTTGCTGCTGCTTGTCCGCTACCAGAACCTATAAAAAAGTTAATTAACGATTGAATAATAAACATTGCAACAAGTGCCAAAGAATTTCCTACATTCATAATTGGCTGAGATAATCCATAAATAATTGTATCTAATATGTATGCATCCTCTAAAACAAC